>NZ_JACVED010000010.1:0-401821 GCF_015355715.1 Nocardia sp. XZ_19_369
AACGCACCTGCCCGACCGTGCCTACCCGCATGAGGCCAGCATCCTTCCCACCATTGAACCCACCCGATGTGCCTCCCCGCCAACGGCTCGCACAATCGCCCAGTTCCCACACCGCGCGCATTCTCAGAAAAGAATCAGGGTCATCGGCCCCACAGGCTTCGCTCCGGCGAGGCCGAACCAGACACGAAGTGCCTCGCATGCCACCGCGGCGTCCAGTGCGTGGAAGTCGGCATATCGGTGCGTTGCCGACGCTGAGATGAACTGTGGCCGTTGATCTTCCGCAGACCCGCGCTGTCCACTTCACACCGCGCTGGTTGCCGCAGCTGCGTACGTTCGGAACCGCGCTGTGGACGGCAGAAGAGTGCATTCGCGCTGTGCCGTTGGATTCACTACGTGAGAGTGCGCATTCAGGCAGGCGACAAGCCGATAACTATCACCTATGAGGTCCAAGGCGATGAGCAGCTGCGCTCGGCCGGTGATCATGTCATCCTGGAGTACGACACCCCGGACGGCGCCGAGGACGATGTGCATGTTCGGGGTGCCAAAGCCCTTCCCGACCAGTCACCGACGATCGGGGCGATGGATTCCTGATCTCGAGACAGCATCATGGACAAGTGCCGATCCATCAGCTGAACCTATACGAACCCACCTGGCCTAGGCACGCAGCTGAAGCCTCGGACCGGAGGCGCACCACGATTGGCTTGGGGTGCATTGGGATCCGCGACCGTCGCGTCGCGTCGTCTATCTCCCGATGTCGATGATGTTCGCGAAATCCGCTGCTGCGGAATTGATCTACGTCTCGGTCGAGTCGTGGGAGTACGGCTGCTGTGGAGAAGTCCCCGCCGAAGGCGGTTCGCTTCGCGCGGGTGTAACGGCGTTGCCGGACGAGGCGGGTGGGCAGTTTCCCGCGCCGTCCATACGGGACTGGGCTCCTGACTTGGAGTTGGTGCGATTCACCAACTTCTCCGCTCGGTGGGACCCGAGGTACGGGGACCCTCGTGGGCTGCCGCTCCGGCTGGCCGTGTCGTGGCACAATCAGGGCTCAGTGATTCCGGCGATCGTGGCAGACGTCGTCACCGTGTACCAGAAGTCGGTGCTGTATCAGCTTTCCGCCCGGGCCCTGATCCCACTGTGCAACACCATGGAATACACGAGAATTGCTGCCGTCGAACGGTTCCCGGACACTTCCGCACTCGAAGGGGAACAGACAATCGGCGCCCCGGTGCGAAACGTGTGCGGTGCGCTGATGGGGGTCCGGTTACGGTCATGCGAGGAACCATCAGCCGAGGCCTTCATCGAGTACCGCGACGGGCTCGAGCGGGCCTCCCGAACGGTTGATCTCATCGGACCGGCGGCCATGTTCGGGCCTGTGGTGCCCGGACGCGGCGATCGACTGACAGTCGATCTATCGGATTCGCGGCTCACGCTGCTCGGCAAACGGACTGAACTGTCCGGAGTAGTACACGGGCAGGCTGGTCAGGTCAGCATCGTCAACAACCCCGGGCAAGGATGGATCGACCTCGGCGACATCACCCGAGGCGCGCCAACGGACACGATCGACGCACCGCTGTATGTGGCACTAACGATCGAACCCAGCCGTCGGCCCGAACTCCCAAGCAATTGAGGACGTTCGCTCGAATACTTCGGCTTGACCTTGCCAGTCCGGTAATTCGGCATGTACGGATGTACGCGGCGACCGAACTCGTTTGGTGAGTCGGAGAAAGGATTGGTCGGATCGTGGCCTTCGATGGTGAGGCTGCTGGTATGAGTAACGACCCACTGTCCGGGGTAGAGCTGACGCGACGATTTCACGCTGAAGTGGTTGCGCCACTGCTGGCACGGTGCGCTCCACGGCTTCGGTATGCGGCCATCATCGCTCACTCGCCCTTGCTGATCAGCACAGGCAACTGATGCAGAACGTCTTACGCTGACGTGCGGATCCTGCGCGGCAGTAGATCTCACTGTTCGGAACGTTCGCCCAGCGGTGGTGTTGGCGCCGTCGCTGGATGAGTACGCGGACTATCAGGGGTTCAAGGGCACCGTGATTGCAGACGGTCCGTACATGGCAGCGTTGGCGGATCACTACGTAGAAGCTAGCCGGGCCTGGTGAACCCTATCGAGGCCCAGTGGGGCCCGCTTATCGGCGGTTGGCCGGAAAACGACAACGAAGCCCAAAGGTGGTGAAGACCCAGGAGAATCGAGCCCATGACTGGGCTGACGCTGACGACTGAGCGACGCACGGAACTTGCTGCCCTGCTGGAGGATGAGCAGCGGCTTCGACTGGAGTATCCGAAGGTTGCGGATTATCTCGATACTGCTCCGATGCTGCCGGGGACGGAGGACGCTGCTGCGGATGCGGCGTTCGATCTGCGGCTTGTGCATTACATGACTGGTGACGAGTCGGAGTCAGGGAATCCGTACTGGGACATCGTCGGACCGTCTGTCGGCGTCGCTGATGGCCGGCGAGTCGTCAACGGCGGCAGGACGAAGGGAAGTGCACGGTTGGCGTTTGCGCAGACGATCCTGCAAGCGGCGTACGCCTATGCGGTTCCGTCGCCGGAAACGATTGACTGGATGGCGCGGTTCAGTGCGGGGAAACGGGTGCTCGAACTTGGTGCGGGGCGTGGGTATTGGGCTGGGCAACTGACCTCTCGAGGCGTAGACGTCGCTGCCTTCGACGTAGAGCCACCGGACAGCACTACAAATGCGTCATTTCCGGGCGCGGCGGGGCAGTTGGACGTGTGGCACGCGGTCGGAGGACTGGAAAAGTTCGAGGCGGAACTCAACGGTGACACTGTGCTGTTCCTCTGCTGGCCGCCTGGGTGGGGCGAGCCGATGGCATCGCGGGCACTGCAGGAATTCGAATCGCGGGGCGGTAGTCGACTGGTCTTCATCGGTGAGCCTAAAGGCGGGAAGACTGGCGATGATGCCTTTTTCGACCGTCTCGGAGAGCGATGGGTGCTGGAATCGCAAGATACGCAGCATGTTTCGTGGTGGAACCTTGCCGATGTAGCGCAAGGCTGGGTTATCGAGCCGTAGCGTTCATGTTCCGCCTGGTCAGTTGCGGAGGTTGCGGCCGACCAGGCGGCAACAAGATTCGTAGACGATCGGGTTGCGTGTCGGGCGCCGTCGGCCGACTACGACGTGGACCTGATCTTCCCGTCGTTCTAGTGGACGCTGCGGGATCCGTGAATGTGAATCAGTGGCAGCGTGTTCGTGAGGCGTTGGGGTTGCCCGATGATGTGGTCCCGTACTCCCCGCGCAAATTGGTGGCGGGTCTCCTCGATGACGAGGGCCTCTCGGCTCGGGTGACCGCTGATGTGCTCCAGCATGCCGATCCGGCAATGACTCAGCGCAAGTACATGGAGCGCGGGCGGGTGCATCATGGGTGTGGCGGCGGTGGTCCACAAGATGGTCATGATCGGACTCGGTCAGGATGACGATGATCGTGACGCGGAGGGACGAGGTACGACTTTTGGGAGCGTTAGTGGAGCGGTTCGGGGTCTGGAAACGAATTCGACCCCTGACCAGTTCCGGTGATTCCCTGGTCAGGGGTCGGTTCAGGCTCCCCCATCTGGACTCGAACCAGAAACCTGCCGATTAACAGTCGGCTGCTCTGCCAATTGAGCTATAGGGGACTATCCTCGGTCCGTCTGTGCTAGGCGGGCCGAGGAGAAACTTTAGCGTATGGGCGGGCGCCCGCCCAAATCGCGTCGCTACCTGCTGACATGTGGGGTGGGGTCGAGGGTGGCGGTGGCGGCGCGGTGGTCGCTGCCGGGGGTGTGGCGGACGGTGGCGGCGCGGGGGGTGAAGCCGCGGGTGAGGATGTGGTCGGGGCGGGTGAGGGGGAAGTCGGCGGGCCAGGTGAAGCCGAGGCCGCTGCGGACGTCGTGCAAGGCGAGGGCGGAGAGTTCGGGGTCGGTGGAGGCGGTGTTGAGGTCGCCGAGGACGAGGAGTCGGTCGGCGGGGTCGCGGTGGACGAGGTCGGTGAGGGTGCGCAGGGTGCGGTTGCGTGCGTCGGTGTCGTTGAAGCGGATGGAGCCGAGGTGTACGGCGTAGACGGTGACGTCGCCGGTGGGGGTTTCGAGGGTGGCGCGTAGGGCGCGGGCCCAGCCTTGGCCTAGGTCGAGGCGTTCGACGTCGGACAGCGGGTAGCGGCTCCAGAGGCCGACGGTGCCGACGGTAGCGACGTGGGGGTGGTGTGGGTCCAGGGCCGCCGCTACGGCTGTTCGGTTGCGGTCGGTGAGTTCCTGTACCGAAATCACTGCGGCGTCGGTCAATTCGTCTGCTGTGCCGTCTGCACCGAGGTTCTGGGTGGCGACACGCAATGCGTCGGCGGACGGCTCGCCGTGCGGGCGGTCGACGAGTTCGGGGACGAAAACCACTACCCAAGCCAGGATCGGTGCTGTGACGGCGACGAGGCCCACTTTGGAGGCCGCGCAGAGGGCGACGAGGGCGAGCAGCAGCGTCGGGACGATCAGCCAGGGCAGGAAACTACCGACGAGCTGGCGAAACCCGCCGGTCTCGGGCAGTAGTCGAGGGGCCACCAGCAGTGCGGCGAGCAGTGCGGCGGCCGACGCGAGGGTGATGTCTCGAAAGGTTCCGTGCGGCATACCGGCAACGATGGACGCGGCAGATGAGAGGTTCATGAAACCGGTTCGCGTTCCACCGTTCTCACCTGGAAGTAACGGTACGGCCGCTATCAGGGGCGAGAATGAACACAAAGCGCTGAGCGCGTGGTGAATTGGGAACTCCTTGGCAACCCCGCTGAGCAGAGGAACGAGGTGGCCGTCATGAACGAATTCGCATGCGGCGATTGCTGGCGTCGCGAGAATCTGACCTTCCGAGAACTGCTGGATCCGGCGCACATCCGCCGCGGCCAGCGCCAGCTGTGTGACGAGCATCGGGCCAAGCGAGAGGAACTCGCCGCCTGAGCATCTGCCCTCCCAGTCCTAGCCGGATCGACAGGGCCACCGGCCGTCGGGCAGGATAGAGCCGCGAACAGGCAACTGGGAGGAGCACATCGAGATGCTGCGGTTGATCATCGGCGTGGCGGCCGGGTATGTACTCGGCAGCAAGGCCGGGCGGGCTCGCTACGAGCAGATCAGCGCGGCGACCCGGGCGCTCTCGGAGAGCCCGGTGACCCGCAAGCTGGTCCTCGTCGGCAGGCAAAAGCTGTCGGACAAGCTCAGCACGAAACCGCGGCTGGAACCGATGGAGCCGCTGGACGAGCGCACCACCATCCTCGTGCCGCAGGATCAGCTGCGCCGTTGACGACGGATCGATCGGGTGAGCCGATCCGTCGCCACCGATGCTGAGGATCCCGGGGTTGGTTACTAGGCCCCGGTAGCGAAGTCGGCGTGGTTGCCCATCGCCTGCGTCAACAGGCTCTTGCGGTACTGCTCCAGCGCCACCAGATCCCCGAACAGCGCCATGTACGCATCCGGCTGCTCGGTAGACGACACCCGCTGCAACTTCGACTTCAGCTCGGCGATCTGCCGCCCCACCCACGCCTCCTGCGTGCGCGCCAGCACACCGGCGACGAACCGTGGGATACCGGCCGCGTTCTTCACCGGCAGCGGCTCATTGGCCAGTTCGGACAGCAGCGCGCGCATCGTCAGATCGTCGGTGCGGTCCGCAACCGCGTTGACCCACTCCGCACCACCGAGCCCGGTCGAGGTGCCACCCACTTCGGCGATCAGCTGCCGAACCGCCGCATAGGCGGGATGGGTGAAGGCGTCGGCCTCCAGCGAGTCGAACACCGACCCGGCCATCGCCGGATACTGCAACGCCGCGGCGAGCACCTGCCGCTGCGGCATCAGCGTCGGATCGTTCGGATTGGGCCGTGCCGCAGGATGTTCGGCGACCACCTCGGCCTGCCGCGCGGGCGGCATCTGTCGCCCGCCGGCGCTACCGCCCCCGGTGCGGTTGCGCTTGGCTTCGTCACCGACCCGGCGGACCACAGTCTGGATGTCGTCCCAGCCGATCCACCCGGCCAACTTCGTCGCGTACGCCTTGCGCAACGCGTTGTCCTTGATCTGCGCGACCACCGGGATCGCCCGGCGCAACGCCTCCACCTGGCCCTCGGCGGTGTCCAGGTTGTGGTCGGCGAGCAGCCCGCGAATCACGAACTCGTACAACGGAGTACGCCGCGCAACCAGGTCGCGGACGGCACCGTCACCGGATTGCTGACGTAGCTCGCACGGGTCCTGCCCGTCGGGCGCCACCGCGATGTAGGTCTGCCCGGCCAGCTTCTGGTCGCCCGCAAAGGCTTTCAGCGCCGCCGCCTGGCCCGCCGCGTCACCGTCGAAGGTGTAGATGATCTCGCCGCGCCAGAAGTTGTCGTCGAGCAGCAGCCTGCGCAGCAGCGCGAGGTGCTCGTCACCGAAGGCGGTACCGCAGGAGGCGACGGCGGTTTTCACGCCGGCCAGGTGCATGGCCATCACGTCGGTGTAGCCCTCGACCACGACGGCCTGATGTCCCTTGGCGATGTCGCGCTTGGCGAGATCGAGGCCGAACAGCACCTGGGACTTCTTGTACAGGATCGTTTCCGGGGTGTTGATGTATTTGCCCGGCATGGTGTCGTCGTCGAAGAGCTTGCGCGCGCCGAAACCGATGACGTCGCCGCCGAGGTTGCGGATCGGCCAGAGCAGCCGACGGTGGAACCGGTCGATCGGGCCGCGCTGGCCCTGCCTCGACAGGCCCGCACCCTCCAGCTCCTTGAACTCGAAACCCTTGCGCAGCAGATGTTTGGTCAGCGTGTCCCAGCCCGCGGGCGCGTAACCACAGCCGAACTGCTGGGCCGCGGCGGCATCGAAATTGCGGTCGGTGAGGAACTTGCGCGCCGTCTCGGCTTCCGGCTCGCGCAGCTGGGCCATGTAGAACTCGTGCGCGGCGGCATTGGCGGCGACCAACCGGGAACGGGTGCCCCGGTCGCGCTGCACCGAGGTGCCGCCACCTTCGTAATTGATCTGGTAGCCGATCCGGTCGGCCATCTGCTCGACCGCTTCGACGAAGCCGACATGGTCGATCTTCTGCAGGAACGCGAAGACGTCACCGCCCTCACCGCAGCCGAAGCAGTGGAAGAGGCCATGATTGGGGCGCACGTGAAACGACGGCGACTTCTCGTCGTGGAACGGGCACAACCCCTTCATGGAGTCCGCGCCCGCGCGCTTCAGCGCGACGTATTCCCCCACAATGTCTTCGATGCGGACGCGGTCACGTATCGCCGCGATATCGCGATCTGGGAGTCGTCCGGCCACGGCAGTGAGCGTACCCGCAGAGGGGCGCCTTCTTCACCCTTGGCTCCGGCTCGACAGTCGCTCCGACGATGCGACCTGGCAGAAGATGGCAGTAGCACCCGAACTGGGCCGACGCGGCGGCGCGAGTTCCTGCTCCTCCGCCGAGCGCCAGGTCATGCTCGTCACACCGACCGAGGCAGGGCAGGCCGCGCGCTCGGCACGACGCAGTGACTGAGGACACCAGCGGCATCTCGAAGAACCGAGCCGTCTCCCGCGAGGTGCACCATCCTCATCGCACTGACCGATGGCACCGATCGCTGACGGGTACGCGCGCCGCGAGCACCGGATCCTGACCGACGCCGCCACCCGCTCGAGTCTGCTCTCCGTAACCGATGACGCCGATCACTGACGCAGCGACGCCGCCACCCGCTCCAGCCTGCTCTCCGTGTAGGACGCGATCTGATCCACGATCACCCGGACCCGCGCAGTGTCGTCAGCGGCTGCCTCCCACCATGGCAGCAACAGCGGTTCGAGGCTGCGCGGCGCTTCGCGGAGCAGCCCCTCGGCGACCGCTTGGATGCGCTCGCGCTGAGCTTCTTGGCGAAGTCGGTGATCTGGGTCGGACATGACGTAGCGAAGCGCGACGGTTTTCAATACGGCCACCTCGGCGGCGACCACCTGCGGAACCTCGAGGTCCGCACCGTACCGGGAGAGGGCGGCACTGCCGGCGGTCTCCCGAGTGGCAGAGATGGCGGCGGTGGCGAACCGCCCGACCAGTTCACTGGTGAGTCGTTTGAGCGCAACCGAACTGGCGAGCGTGCCGTCGTAATCGGTAACCGCAGCAACGACTGGCAGCTCGGAAAGCCGCTGCGCCGCAGCGACGAGCTCGTCCACGGACAGCGAGTAATGCTTGTGCCGACCGAGGCTGGCCAGCGCCTCCTGCTCGATCGGGTCGGCCAGCGCGCGCAGATCGATACGGCCTGCGATCACACCGTCCTCGACGTCGTGCACGGAATACGCGACGTCGTCGGACCAATCCATGATCTGGCATTCCAGGCTGCGGCGGCGCTCCGGCGCGCCTTTACGTACCCAGTCCAGCCGATCGGTATCGATGTCGTAAGCGCCGAACTTGGTGCCGGGACCTGTTCTGCCCCATGGGTATTTAAGAGCGGCGTCGAGCGCGGCACGAGTCAGGTTGAGACCGGCGCTCGCCCCGTCGGCGTCGAGCACCTTGGGTTCGAGACGGGTGAGAATGCGCAGGTTCTGCGCGTTGCCTTCGAAACCACCGTGCGCGTCGGCGAAGACATCAAGGGCTTTCTCGCCGTTGTGCCCGTACGGCGGGTGCCCGATGTCGTGCGCCAGCCCGGCCAGATCGACCAGGTCGGCATCACACCCGAGACCGTCGGCAATGCTGCGGCCGATCTGGGCGACCTCGATCGAATGGGTGAGCCGGGTACGCGGAGTGTCACCATCGCGCGGACCCATGACCTGAGTCTTGTCGGCGAGGCGACGCAGGGCCGCCGAGTGCAGCACTCTGGCCCGGTCGCGAGCGAACTCGGTGCGATGACCGGTCTCGAATTCACTGCGCGGCGGGCCGAGTCCCGCGGTTTTCGCGCGCTCGACGACCAGCCGTTCGCAATCGTGCTCGGTGTAACCGTCCACTACTGCCCTGCCGTATATCGGAAGTCCGCCGCGAAATGGGTGAGCTGGTACCAGAGCAAAGCGCCTGTCTCCCTGGCGATTCCGTGTGCCTGCGACTCACGGGTGTACACCGCGGGCCCGGTCCTGGTCGGCGCGGTCCACGCGTCCAAGCCCTCGTCGCGGGCCATGGTGCGGGTGCGCAACGAATGCCACGGATCGCTCACCAGCACCGCGGAGCCCATGTCGCGGGCCTGCATGGCCGTCGCGACCGCCTCGACGCTGCGCAAGGTGTCCGAACCGGTCTCGACGGCAAGGATCTTGTCGCTCGGCACGCCCCGCGATTGCAGATAGTTCTTGCCGGACGCCGCCTCGGTGTACAGATCACCCTCCTGCTTACCGCCCACCGTGATCACCCGCGGCGCCACACCGAGCCGGAACAGCCGGTAAGCCTGGTCGAGTCGCGCCTCGAACACCGAGGAGGGAGTGCCGGAGTATTGCGCGGCGCCCAGCACCACGATGGCGTCGGCCGTCGCGTAGTCGTCGATGCGCGCCACCTGCCACACCCGGAACGCCGTCCCGCCGACCAGCACCAGCCCCATCAACACCGACCCGACGATCAGCCGTCGAACCCACCGCAGCACCCCCGCGCCTTTACCTCGCGGCAGCACGGGGTCGGGCACCGAATCGGCTCGAGCGCGCATCGTTGGCGAATCCACTCCCCAAGTCTGCCAGTACGTGTGCTTCGCCCGCGTTTTTCGCCCGATCTACCAGCCGCGTTCCCGCCACTCGGACAGGTGCGGGCGCTCGGTGCCGAGGGTGGTGTCGTCGCCGTGGCCTGGGTAGACGACGGTGTCATCGGGGTATCGGGCGAAGAGTTTGGTGGTGACGTCGTGGTAGAGGCTGTCGAAGTCGGCCGGACCGCTGGTGCGGCCGAGTCCGCCGGGGAACAGCGAATCGCCGGTGAACAGGTGGACCTGGCCTGCGCCGTCGGTGAGGGCGAGGGTCACCGAGCCGGGAGTGTGCCCGCGCAGGTGGATGACCTCGAAGGTGAGGTCGCCGATGGCGAGGTGGTCGCCGTCGGCCAGTAGCCGGTCGGGGCGGACCGGGAGCGGGTCGGCGTCGAGTTGGTGGGCGGCGGTGGGGGCGCCGGTGGCGGCCGTCGTCTGCTTCAGCGCCTGCCAGTGGTCCGGATGCTGATGCGTCGTCACGATCAGGGCGATCTGGCCGGGCGCGACGTGGTCGACGAGTGCCTCGAGCCGCTCGGGATCGTTCGCGGCATCGATGAGCAGCGAGGCACCGGTGGCCGTGCACTGCACCAGATAACAGTTGTTGTCCATGCCGCCGACGGACATCTTGACGATGCGGGCACCCGGCACGTCCCGCTGCTGCGGATCGGCACCCGGCGACACATGGCCGGTATACGGGCGATCGATGGTGATCACACCGACGATGCTATCGACCACCCGCAACGTCGGCCATCCCCGCACGCCGCGTCTTCATGATCAACGGCACATGGCTGCGGCATCTCGCGAGTAAAGCTCACCACCATGTGCCGTTGATCATGAGCCGGAACTTCCGGTTGCGGCGTTTACCAGCGGCCCAACGGCTGGGCCACGCGATAGATTCGTGCCATGCCGCTTCCGAATCGTGTTGCCCGCTGGACCTCCCGGATGGTGCTCGGCGTGCTGCTCGCCGGGACCGTGCTGCTGGGTGCGCCGGTGGGTTCGGCGGAGGCACCGCTGCGGATGGACACCTATGTCGTCGACTCGGCGCAGGCACTGAACGGCGGGCAGCTCGATCGGGTGCAGTCGGCGGTCGACGAACTGTATGCCGATCAGCAGCTGCGGCTGTGGGTGGTTTACGTGCGCGATTTCGGCGGGCTCGGCCCGGAGGCATGGGCGCAACGCACGGCTGCGGAGTCCGGGTTCGGCAGCCGCGATCTGCTGCTCGCGGTCGCCACCAAGGATCGCGCGTACTGGTTCTACGGCGAATTACCCAGTGGCGTCAGCGATTCCGAGTTGAACAGCCTGCTGACGCGCCAGGTGGAGCCCGCGCTGCGCGACGGCAGGTGGGCCGATGCGGGCGTCGAGACGGCGGACGGACTGAAGAAAGCCAGGCAGGGTGGCGGCGTGCATGTCGGCTTCCTGCTCGTCATCGCCGCGCTGCTGGTGCTCGTGGTGGGCGGGCTGGTGCTGTTCTCCCGCAAGCGCCGTCGCGACCGGGCGAAGGGCGAACTGGCGGCGGCACGGCAGGTGGACCCGGACGACACCACCGCCCTCGCCGCGCTCCCGCTGGAGGCACTGCACGCACGCTCGCGGGAGGCGCTCGTCGAGATCGACAACGCGATCCGCACCAGCGCCGAGGAACTGGAGCTGGCGACCGGTGAGTTCGGCGCCACCGCGGCCCTCCCCTTCCAGACCGCCCTCGATCACGCGAAAGCCGCAGCCGCCAAAGCCTTCTCGATTCGCCAGCGGCTCGACGACGACATCCCGGAAACCCCGGACGAACAGCGCACGCTGCTCGTCGACCTGATCGGTACCGTCGGGCGCGCCGATCGCGAACTCGACTCCCAGGTCGCCGAGTTCGACGCCATGCGCAACCTGCTGATCAACGCCGCCGACCGATTGGACGGGCTGACAAGGGATCTGGTCGAGCTGAAGAGCCGCGTGCCCGCCGCCGAGGCGGAGTTGTCCCGGCTCACCGCCGCGCACCCGGCCAGCGTCCTCGCCCCGATCCACGACAACGTGGCCATGGCCGGCGAACGAATCACCTTCGCGGAGCAGAACATCGACGCGGGCCGTGCAGCGCTTACCCAGCCCGTGGGCAAGCAGGGTGGCGCGGTCGCCGCGATCCGCTCGGCGGAGGCGGCGGTCGGCCAGGCCCGCACCCTGCTCGACGGCATCGACAACGCGTCCGCCAATATCCAGCAGGCCCGCGACGGCCTGCCTGCGGTGCTGGACGAGCTGCGCCGCGATATCGCCTCTGCCACCGAGCTTTCCGGCTACGGCGGCGCGGACCTGGCCGCCGCGACGGCGAGCGCACAGACCACGTTGGACAAGGCCGAGTCCACCGCGACCGCCGACCCGCTCAACGCCTTCCACGACGCGGTCGCCGCCGACGGCGAGCTGGACCGCGCCATCGCGGCGGCCACCGACCGCAAACTCGCCGCCGAGGACCTACGGCGCAGGCTCGACCAGGCGCTCACCGCGGCCGGCTCCAGGGTGAGCGCCGCCGCGGACTACATCACCACCCGGCGCGGCGGCATCGACGCCGAAGCCCGCACCCGACTGTCCGAGGCGCAACGCAATCTCGATGCGGCACAGCAGCTGAGCACCACCGACCCCGCGCGAGCCCTGACCAGCGCCCAGGCCGCCGCCGACCTCGGCGGACGCGCGTTGCTGGCCGCCCAGGCCAGCGTGCAAGCCTGGGAAACACGTCAGCCGATGTCGGGTTCCTCGCATGCCGGGGCGGTGCTCGGCGGCATCCTCATCGACGGACTGCTGCGCGGCGCGGCGAGCGGTGGCCGCCGATCCGGTTCCGGCGGCTGGAGCACGGGGTCCTACGGCGGCTCGTCGGGTTCGCGACGGATCAGCCAGGGCGGACGATTCTGACCGCTTGACCCTGACACCGTGTGAGGTCATAGACCAGGAGTCGTTATGTTCACCATCGGAGACTTCGCCAGGCACGGACAGGTGTCGGTACGCATGCTGCGCCACTACGACGCGATCGGGCTGCTGCGCCCGGATCGGGTCGATGAGCACAACGGCTATCGCTTCTACTCCGGCGGTCAGCTGGCCCGGCTCAATCGCCTTGTCGCACTGAAGGATCTCGGCTTCACGCTGGAGCAGGTCGGTCAGATCCTGGACGATCAGGTGAGCGGCGCGGAACTGCGCGGCATGCTCACGCTGCGCCGTGCCGAGCTCGAGCAGCGCATCGCGGGCGATCGCGCCAGACTCTTCCAGGTCGAGTCGAGGCTCCGCATCATCGAGAAAGAGGGCGTCATGCCTGTTCATGATGTGATGATCAAATCCCTGCCTGCGGTCCGGGTCGCCGAATTATCCGCTGTGGCCGCCGATTTCGAGCCCGGCTCGATCGGGCCGGTGATCGGGCCGCTGTTCGAGGACATCTGCGCGCGGCTGGAGAAGGCCGGTGTGCCGATCGTCGGATGCGGGATCGCGTACTACGAGCACCGCGACGACGGCACAGTGCTCGCGCACGCCGCGATGCCGGTCGACATCGACCCCGACGACGCGCACGATTTCACCGTCGTCGATCTGCCCGCCGTCCCGCAGGCCGCCACGGTCGTCCATCGCGGCAGCATGAACGAGGTGCTGGAGCCGTGGCAGACGCTGGGCCGCTGGGTCGAGGACAACGGCTACCGGCTCAGCGGCCCGAGCCGCGAGGTGACGCTGGTCTACACCGAAGACCCGAGCGGCTGGGTCACCGAACTACAGGAGCCCATCGTCGCGAAGTAGACCGCGGCGCATGACCTCGGTTGTTGCTCAGACCTGAACAGTGACCGTATGGAATCCGGACGGGCCGGTGGGGAACGGCGGGCGATGACGCCCCTCCTGAACCTCACCGGACCGGCTGATCGTCCTGGCCTGCACGCGGTGCTCGCCCGGCGGTAGTTCCACCGTCGTGCGCCAGCGGCGCCATGCGGACGGAGCGAGCTCGGCGCCGAGATCGGCTGGGCGCCAGTCACCTTCGCCCACCCGCACCTCCACCCCCGCGACACCATGCGGCGGCGCCCAGGCGACCCCGGCCACCGTGGTGGTGCCCGCGGCGGACCGGCCCGGTGCGGTCACATCGATGCGGGCCTGCGGCGTCACCCACAGCGGGCCGGACGGCCAGCCGCGCCGCCACCAGTAGTCGACGTGGTCGTCGTCGGTAAGTTCCAGTTCGCCAAGCCATTTCGCGCCGGTGTACTGGCCGTAGAGGCCGGGAACGAAGACGCGAGCCGGGAAACCGTGTGCCGGGGTGAGTGGTTCACCGTTCATGCCGATCACCACATAGCCGGGCCATTCCCCGGAACGTAGCGGCTCGATCGGCAGCGAGATCGAATAACCGTCCACGGCTCTGGTGACCAGCCGAGTGGCATCGGATTCCGGGATGGCGTGCTTCAGCAGATCGGACAGCGGCACCCCGTACCAGCGACCGTTGGCCGCGCGGCCCTCACCGGCATGGTTGTGCACGCACACCATGACCGCATCGAATTCCACCGCGTCCTCGGCCAATTCGTGCAGCGACAACCGCAGCGGGTGCGCCACTTTACCTTTGACCGAGAGCCGCCAGTGGCTCGGATCGATCCGCGGCGCACGCAGATTCACGTCGGCGACATACATCCGGCGCGCGGCGGTGACCAGTGGCGACAGCCCCGGCTCGTCCTCTAGCCCGTCCTGCGGCACCACACCGAGTGCACCCATCGGGCCGATCCGGCGAATCTCGTTGTCGTGCTTACGGTCCAGATCGTGCTGCAAGGTGTGCGCGGCCGCGAACATTCCGGCGCCGGTCGCCGCCCAAGCCAGCGTGCCGAGCACACCGCGCGGACGCCTGCGCAGACCGGCGGCGAGCACTCCGGTAGCCGCCACGGCACCGGCAACGGCGGACGTCGAACGCGTCGGCAGTCGCATGGCCAACGCGCCCGCACCCACGCCGAGCGCGGTGGCCGCGGGTGTGCGCAACCGTTCGGGCAAGGCACCGAGCCCGACGACGGCCGCGATCACCCCCACACCGATACCGGACCGGGTCATGATCTTGTCGTGCCTACCGGACATCGCCACCGTGGTCTCCACGACAGGCACCGGGGCGACATCGATGGCCGCCCGCCCCAGCGTGTCGATCAGCGAGCCACCCCTGGTCGCCGCGATCGCCTCACCGACACCCAGCGCCGCCACGCCCACCGCGGCCGCCGCAACCCGTCCGCCGCGTTTCCGGTCTCCGTTTGTCACCACCGCCGGCACACCCGCTTCCGCCTATCGTCCGCTGTCACCCAGCATTCTGCCCGACCGAGGCCATCGGCCAGCCGGTTTCCCCCGCAGCCCGGCCAGGTGGACGCCCGGCGACCAGTTGAATTCGTGCTGGGCATACAACCCAGCCGCACAGGCTACGAGTACCGGCTCACTCCTCGATCGTCTCGGCGGCCAACGCGGTCAGTTCTTTGCGGACCGCCGCGAGCAGCCGGTCGGCGTCGGTGCCGCCACCGAGTAGGCCGACGGCCAGGCGTCCGTGGAAGGTGTACACGAGGAAGGTGACCGCGGCGGATGCGCCGGTCGAGGGACGGGGGTGTGCGGAGAGATAGACGATTTCGTAGTCGGTGAAGACAAGGCCCGCAGGTGTCCGGAAACGCGGCACCGCGCCGGTGTTGGTGATCGCGACATGACCGGCGAGAGAGTTAATTCGACTGGGGCCGAAGAAGTCGGGAAAGTGCAGCACCGACTGTTGCACAACGCCTTCGGCCAGGTCGTCGCGGAGCCGTTTCGAAACCCGCTGAGCCAGTTCGATAACGCTCTCCGAGAGGTCGATGTCGGCGGCGAAGGACGCGAGTCCGGCCATGTTGGTGCCCTCGGCCGGTGCCACCCGCGGATCGAGTCGTGGGCGCATGTCCACCGGGTACAAACACCCCAACGGCACCGAACCATCGGCACTTTCGGACGCATACGCCCGCAGCAACGCGGCGGTGATCAACCCGTTGACGCTGACGCCCCGTTGATGGCCGAGCCTGACGATCCGCGCCGTCATCGCCTCATCCAGCAGCGCACGCGTCGGCCTGGCAAGCGAAGCAGGTGCCGGTTCACCGCCCGGGACAGCCTGCGTTTCCGGCGGCAGCGGCCGCGTCACATCCTCGAAGCCGGTCACCTCCCCGGCAGCGATGCCACGTTGCGCCAGATGCCACTCCAACGGTTGCGGATAGTCCTGTGGCACAACACTTATCGGCGTGGATTCGACGATGTCGGTGTAGAAGTCCCAGAACCGCGACAACAGTTCGACGCAGTGCCCAGCGTCCGCGATGCTGTGGTGCGCGTAGAGCGTGACCCGCCACCGATCACCACCGGACCCCACCGCATCCAGATAGGCCAGCTGCGTCGCCGGGTCCACCACAGCAGCGGGCAAACCCACAGTCTGCACATCACCCTCGACCACCGAGGCCTCGACAGGCGAATCCTCCGGGCGCAGAAGATAACCCGCCCCCGCCTCGTCATCCAGAATCCGGCAGAGCACCACCGGATACGCCAGCTGTAATGCGGCGAAAGCCTCTTTCAACGCCGCCGCATCGAGCGCCCCCGTCACCGACACCGACCGGCCCGTGTAGGTGCCGTGCCGAACAAACCGCTGTTCCGACGGTGCCAATACGCGCACCATCGCATCCTCATCCCGCAACACCTCGCAAGCGTGCGGCAACACCGGCGGACGCGCAAACCGCGGGATGCGCCAGACTGGCAGGCATGAGTCTCGCCGCGCATCTGGAAGAACTCGGCCGCCCCCTGGTCGAGCATCAGCTCGACCACCCGACGGTCGCGGGCATCGCCAAGGGCGACCTGCCCGAGCCGATCTTCCGTTCCTGGCTGGAGCAGGACTATCTCTTCCTGCTCGACTACGTCCGCGTCTTCAGCCGCCTGGCCTGGCAGGCTCCCGCGGCCCATCTCGGCGACCTGGTGGACCTGGCGCACGCCACCTACCACGACGAACTCGCACTGCACCGCTCGCTGGCCGCGGAGTTCGGCGCCGACCTCGGTGGTGCCGCCAAAGGCCCTGCCTGCCAGGCCTATACGGCGTTCCTGCTCGACTCGGCCGCCGACTACGCCGAGGGACTAGCCGCCCTGTATCCGTGCATGTGGGGCTACTCCACCCTGGGTGCCCGCCTCGCCGAGAACCCGCCCGCCGAACCGCGCTACCGCCGCTGGGTCGACACCTACGCCGACCCCGGCTTCGCCGCCCTCACCCGACGCTGCGCACAGATGATCGACGAAGCCGGGGCCGACACCGCCCGGGCGGAGCAGCTGTTCCTGGAGGGCATGCGCCACGAACTCGCCTTCTGGGACGTTCCCGCCTGAGGCAGCGAATCAGGGGCGCAGCACGATCTTGCCGCGGGTGTGCCGCTGCTCGAGCTCCCGGTAAGCCTCCTGCACCTTGTCGAGCGGATACGCCCCGGCGATCGGCACTTCCAGGGTGCCCGCCGCGGCGAGATCCGCTAATTCGGTGAGCACATCGATAGTCCCCGCGGCGGCATTGCCGTCGCCTTTCACGCCGTACTTCTCGACGGCGGCGAAGTTGATGATGGTGTCGATCCGCTCGATCGGCACGCCGAGTTCCACAGCGATGTCCACATAGTCGGCGCCGAACGTATCGATGAACGCGTCCACGCCCTTCGGCGCGGCGGCCCGGAGTCGTTCGATCAGTCCGTCGCCGTACGCGACCGGTGTCACGCCGACCTTCCGCAGCCAGTCATGGTTGGCCGCGCTCGCGATACCGATCACCTCGGCCCCGCGCGCACGCAGCAGCTGCACCGCGATCGAGCCGACGCCGCCCGCGGCGCCGGACACGACGACCGTATCGCCCGCGTTGGCTTCCACCGCCCGTAGCGTCGCGAAAGCCGTTGTCCCCGCGACATATAGGGCGCCCGCGACGTCCCAGTCCAGTCCGGCGGGCTTGGGCGTCACCTGGTCTACCGGCACCATCACATGCGTCGCGTGACTGGCCCGGTGCTCGGTGAACCCGAGCACCTCGTCGCCGACCTCGACCCCGCCGACGCCGTCCCCGACCTCGACGATCCGCCCGGCGAAGTCGCTGCCCTCGCCCGACGGAAACGTCGCGGGCCACTGCTCGCGGAACACCCCGCTGCGGATGTACGCCTCACCCGGATTGATGCCCGCCGCGACGACCGCGACCACCACCTGCCCCGGCCCGGCGGTCGGCGTCGGCAC
Source organism: Nocardia sp. XZ_19_369 (assembly GCF_015355715.1). Lineage (NCBI taxonomy): Bacteria > Bacillati > Actinomycetota > Actinomycetes > Mycobacteriales > Nocardiaceae > Nocardia > Nocardia sp. XZ_19_369. The sequence continues at coordinate 17,807 of NZ_JACVED010000010.1, forward strand.
CTCGACCACCTTCAACTCTTCGATTCCGCCATATCGATCGAACTGCACCGCTCTTGCCATGCTCGGCTCCTCGTTTGGGTGACTTACGGCATTTCGAGCGTCAACCGCGCGCCAGGACCGGTTCATTCCCATCGGCCTGGGCCCGAAATCCATGGTTTCGCAATGGGACTCTGCACGCACCCATGCCGTCAAGCCCGCTGAACACGTTCGCACCTTGTCGACCGATTCCTTGCGCTCCGGCAGCCGGTCTACACACATGGACCACTGTTCCGCGAATCCAGGGAGAACCCCATGAACCGTCCCGCCGTGACCACCCGCGACGAGTGGCTGGCAGCCCGCACCAGCCTGCTGGCCGAAGAGAAGGCGCACACGCGCCGACAGGACGAGCTCGCCGCGAAACGCCGCGCACTGCCGATGGTCACGGTGGACAAGGACTACGTATTCGACGGCCCCACAGGCAAACTCACGCTGCGCGACCTGTTCGAGGACCGTCGCCAGCTCATCGTCTATCACATGATGTGGCGGTGGGACCTGGACGCGGGCTGCCCGAGTTGCGCGGTATTGCTCGACAACATCGGACATCTGGCGCACCTGCATATCCAGGACACCAGCTTCGCCGCGGTGTCGCGTGGCCCGTGGGACACGCTCAGCCGGTATCGCGAGCGGATGGGCTGGCAGTTCCCGATGTACTCCTCGTACGGCAGCGATTTCAACTACGACTACCACGTCACCATGGACGAGTCCGTCCGCCCGATCGAGTACAACTATCGCACCAAGGCGGAGATCGAAGCCAACGGCACTACCTACCAGCTCGACGGCGAACAGCCTGGCACCAGCGTCTTCTGGCGCGACGACGACGGCGCCGTCTTCCACACCTACTCGGCCTATGCTCGCGGCGGCGATGTCCTCATCGGCACCCACAACTACCTGGACTTCACTCCGCTCGGCAGGCAGCGGCACGTCGGCGAGGCGATGCATCACGACAGTTACGGCACCGATGCCGCGCACTGCCACTGAACAATTGCGGCGCGGATCACGCGCCACCGCTTACTCTGACCAGTGTGGGTGCGGAGAATGTGCGGGCGTCTGATGCCGATCGCGAGAAAATCGTCGAACAACTACGTTGGGCGATGGACGAGGGCAGGTTGACCCTGCACGAGTACGACGACCGGCTGCAGCAGGTGTACGCCGCCAAGACCTACGGCGAGCTGACCCCGCTGCTGTCCGATCTGCCCGCGCACCGCGGTTCGCGCGCGGCGCAGGTGAGGCCGGTACCGCAGTGGGTCGTCATCATGTGGACCCCCTGGGTGTTCGTGAACATGCTCTGCCTGCTGATCTGGGCGGCCACCGGCATGGGCGACTTCTGGCCGTTCTGGGTGGCGGTGCCGTGGGGTTGCGCGCTGCTCATCCCGACGGCGATCGGAATCATTGTGCGCGGCAACGGTTCCGGGCCACAGCAGCCACCGATGCCGCCGCTGCCACCTGTCCCGCCGAAGCTCTGAAACACCGAGGCAACGACGAACGACCCGCACCGATCACCGGTGCGGGTCGTTTCGTTCGAGTGTCGCGAAAGCCTCAGGACCCCAGCAGATGCTGAGCCAGGTACCCCTCGACCTTGTCCAGCGCGATCCGCTCCTGCGCCATCGAATCCCGCTCGCGGATGGTCACCGCCTGATCGTCGAGCGTGTCGAAGTCGACGGTGATGCAGAACGGGGTGCCGATCTCGTCCTGGCGCCGGTAGCGGCGGCCGATCGCGCCCGCGTCGTCGAACTCGACGTTCCAGTTCCGGCGCAGTTGCGCCGCAAGGTCTTTCGCCTTCGGCGTCAGATCCGCGTTGCGCGACAACGGAAGCACGGCCGCCTTGACCGGGGCCAGCCTGCGGTCCAGTCGCAGCACCGTGCGAGTGTCCACGCCGCCCTTGGCATTCGGCGCCTCGTCCTCGGCGTAGGCGTCGACCAGGAACGCCATCAGCGAGCGGGTCAGGCCGGCCGCGGGCTCGATGACGTAGGGGATGTAGCGCTCGTTGGTGGTCTGATCGAAGAAGCTGAGCTCGGTGCCCGAGTGCTCGGAGTGCGTCTTCAGGTCGAAGTCGGTGCGGTTCGCGACGCCCTCGAGCTCACCCCACTCGTTGCCCTGGAAGCCGAACCGGTACTCGATGTCGGTGGTGCCGGCCGAGTAGTGCGACAGCTTTTCCTTCGGGTGCTCGTAGAGCCGCAGGTTGTCCGGGTTGATGCCCAGATCGGTGTACCAGGAGAAGCGGGTCTCGATCCAGTACTTGTGCCACTCCGCGTCCTCGCCCGGCTTGACGAAGAACTCCATCTCCATCTGCTCGAACTCGCGGGTGCGGAAGATGAAGTTGCCGGGGGTGATCTCGTTGCGGAAGCTCTTGCCGATCTGGGCGATACCGAACGGCGGCTTCTTGCGCGCGGTGGTCATCACGTTGGCGAAGTTGACGAAGATGCCCTGCGCGGTCTCGGGCCGCAGGTAGTGCATGCCGTCCTCGGACTCGATCGGGCCGAGGTAGGTCTTGAGCATCATGTTGAAGTCGCGCGGCTCGGTCCACTTGCCGACGGTGCCGCAGTTCTGGCACGCGAGCAGTTCCATCGAGACGGTGTCCGGGTCATCGATCTTGTGCTTGAGCGCGTACGCCTCCTGCAGGTGGTCCTGCCGGAAACGGTGATGGCAGTTCAGGCACTCCACCAGTGGATCGTTGAACACACCGACGTGGCCCGAGGCCACCCACACCTGACGCGGCAGGATCACCGACGAGTCGAGGCCGACGATGTCCTCGCGGCTGGTGACCATGGACCGCCACCACTGCCGCTTGATGTTCTCCTTGAGCTCGACACCCAGCGGACCGTAGTCCCATGCCGACTTGGTGCCTCCGTAGATCTCACCGCTCGGGTACACCAGACCCCGGCGCTTGGCGAGGTTGGCAACGGTGTCCACCTTCGACTTGGGTGCCACGCGAGAATTCTCCATCCACTACGAGTCGGATTGTGCGTTCAGGCTCTTGTTTTGCGTGTACGCAACGATACGAAGACAGACTATCGGCCCTGCCTGTCCGACTTTCCACCGCACGCCTAACCTCCTGCGCTTCGCGGAAAATGCCGGTCCCCCGGCGCGCCCGTTTGACATGCGCAACTATGCATATCAAAATGGGATCGCTTTCCAATAAGGAGTTGGTGCCATGACCGCCGAGACCGCCGCCGCCCATCCGCACAACCCGTACCGCTCGCCCGCGCCCGCGCCGGTACCGGCGCGGACCGTCCTGGAGGACGCGGGCGAGCTGCTGCGAGCCCTGGCCGCACCCGTCCGCATCGCCATTGTGCTGCAACTGCGCGAGTCGCCGCGCTGTGTGCACGAATTGGTCGACGCGCTCGGGGTGACCCAACCGCTGGTGAGCCAGCATCTGCGCATCCTCAAGTCCGCGGGCGTCGTACACGGCGAGCGGTCCGGTCGCGAGGTGCTGTACGAACTCGTCGACGACCACCTCGCGCACATCGTGGTCGACGCCGTCGCGCACGCCGAGGAAGGGTAATTCGTGTCAGAGAACACTGTCGTTCCGCAGAAGCCGGTCGGCATCCGCAGCACCAGACAGCGCAGTGCGATCGCCGCACTGCTCGGTGATATCGAAGAGTTCCGCTCCGCGCAGGAATTACACGACGAGTTGCGCAAGCGCGGCGAGGGCATCGGCCTGACCACGGTCTATCGCACGCTGCAGTCGCTGGCCGACGCGGGCATGGTCGACGTACTGCGCACCGACACCGGCGAATCGGTCTATCGGCAGTGTTCTACCGGACACCATCATCATCTGGTGTGCCGGCATTGCGGGCGCACCGTGGAGGTCGAGGGTCCGACGGTGGAGGCGTGGGCGGGTGCCATTGCGCGCGAACACGGTTTCACCGAGGTCAGCCACACCATGGAGGTGTTCGGCACCTGCCGGTCCTGCGCGACCGCGGGCAACGGCGACGGCCGGGTGGTCGAGTAGTCCGCTCAGCGGACCGCGCTCTGGTTAACACCACCCCTCCCCCTACAGATTTCAACGCGAGCCCGAGAGAACGCCCGGACTGAACCGGGTGTCGAACGCTGGGTTCGCACATCTTCTGGGAGGCAGCGTGCGCTCGATTCCATCTGTGGCTGCGGCGGGCAACCGTCGAATCCGCACCGCCGCAGGAACGGTCGCGCTGGTCGGCGTGGCCGCGCTCGTGCTGACGGCATGCAACGACAAGGTAGGCACCGCAACACCGACCTCGGCTGTAGCCAGCAGTGCCGCAGCCACCAGTGTCGTCGCCAACGGTCAGCCCGGCGGCAAGAGCGGGCAGTCGACGGTTCGGGCGGTCGGCAAGACCGGCTGGTTCGACGGCTTCGCCATCACCGTCGACAAGGCCACCCTCGTGCCCGACGAATACGGCGGCGCCAAGGTGCTGATCGACATCACCTACAAGAACACCACGCTCGACAACAAGACCATGGGCAACAACACCTCACTGCTGGTCGACGACGAGGTCGACGGCGGAGCGAGCTGGGACAACCCGACGGTGCCCGGCGGTGGATCGGCGACCGGCAAGGTGACCACGCCGGTCAAGTCCGCCAAGGACGCCGAGCACCTGCTCGACACCATGACCGTGGTCTACGGGCAGGCCTCGGACAATCAGACCAAGATTCCGCTCAGCGCCGCAGGCAAAGTCGAGAGCGTGCAGCCGAAGACGTTGCCCATCACCGGCACGCTGGTGCAGGGCCACACCACGATCGAGGTGACCGCAGGCAAGCTCGACCCGAGCTACGCCAAGAACGAGCGCGGCAAGAACGAACTCGCGTTGCACATCAAAATCAGTGGCGGACAAGGGGTTCCCGCAGGTGGAGCGAACATCTTCACCGAGTACTTCTCGCTGAAGACACCGGACGGGAAAACCGTCGTCGCCGACGACCGCAGCCCGATCAACGAACTGCTCGACGCAGGCAAGACCATCGACAACCCGAAAAACTACGTCGTGTTCGTCTTGCCGACACCCAGCACCGGTGACTACGTGCTGAGCTACAACAGCCAGAAGGAAGAGGGCGCGGCTACCGCACCAACCTTCGCGTTCACCGTGAGCTGAGATTCGCCAGACCGACCTCGATACCGGTCGGCAGCGCAAACCAAAACCGCCGAAAGTCACCTCCTGCGTGCGAGGAGGTGACTTTCGGCGGTGCAGGCTGACTCAGCTCGCGGTGACGGGAACCGGTGCCGGAGCGGGAGTTTCGGCGATGCTCCGGCCGCGCAGTGCGCCGACCCCGAGTAGCCCGAGTGCTGCGACGGCCCAGATCAGCAGTATCGCAAGAGGACTCGCGGCGCCTGCGCCGTCGAAGAAGGCGACGGAGCGGAGCAGGGAGGCGGCGGCGCCGGGCGGGAGGAACTGGCCGATGGCGCCCCACGGCTGCGGGAGCAGTTCCGGGGCCGAGGTGGCGGCGGAGAACGGGTTGCCGATGAGCAGCATGGTCAGTGCGGCAATGCCGATGCCCGCTCGGCCGATTACGGTGGCGAGTCCGACGACCGCGCCGGCGACCGCGAACGAGACGAGTCCGGCGACGGCGGACAGTTCGAGGTAGGAGCCCGGCACCACCGACATCCAGCCGTGGATGATCTCCATGCTCAGCAGGCCGCCGACTACGCCGAAGGTGAGCAGCCCCAACGCTTTTCCGGCGACGGTCGGGATCACCAGGCTGAGCAGTACGCCCGCCGCGATGCCCGCCATCACCAGCGGCAGCACCATGGCGCCGAACGCGGTGCCGCGCGGGTCGTCGGAGTCGGCGGCGACCACATCCTCGACCCGAGGCGCCGGGGCGCCGGACATCTGCTGACCGATCTGGGTGAGTTGTTGCGCGACAATCGGACTCGCGCCGGAGGCGACCAGCACTCGGGGCGGTCCGTCGCCGGTGACGATCGCGCCGTAGACCTCGCGGTCCGCGATGGCGGCGCGGGCGGCGGCCTCGTCGGCCGGACGGGAGATGTCGAAGGCGCCGGGGCTGTGCTCGGTCAGCCGACTCAGCACCATCTCGGCCTGCGGACCGGTGACGGCGATGGGCAGATCGCGTGGGTTGATATTGGCGGCGGGCCAGGCGAATGCGATCAGCATCAGGGCCTGGAGCAAGGCGGCGCCGACACCGACGGCGAGCGCTCGCTGCATCGTATTCATGACATTCTCCCGTAAATCGAATGATCGTTCTCTTTCGATGGGCATATCGTCGCGCGGGGCTGCGGACTTGTCAAGAACGGATGTTCGTTTTACTTTGGAGGCATGCCCAGAGTCAGCGAAGAACACCTGGAACGCCGCAGGCAACAGATCCTCGAGGCGGCCCGCCTCTGCTTCGCACGCAAGGGCTTCCACGAGACCTCCATGCAGGACGTCTTCGCCGAATCAGGGCTGTCGGCCGGGGCGGTGTACCGCTACTTCAAGAGCAAGAACGACATCATCGCGGTCTTGGCCACCCAGACCACGCTCCCCCTGCGCGCGCGGATGACCGAACTGATCCGCGCCGATCCCCTGCCCACGCCGGACGTGCTGGTCGCCACCCTCGCCCGGCACATGGTCGCGAACAGCGGACCCGACGGACCGCTGCGGCTGGCCCCCCAAGCGTGGGCACTGGCGCTCATCGACCCCGATGCGGCGCAGTATGTGAAAGAGGCGATCCTCGGCCTCCGCGACCGCTGGTACGAGTACACCGAGCGCATGCGCGACGCAGGGTGGATCCCCGCCGACGCCGACATCCACGCGGTAGCCACCGCCCTCATGGGCGTGCTGCCCGGATTCATCTTGCAGCACTTGATCATCGGGGATGTCGATCCCGAAACCTTGGCCCGCGGCATCCGCACGCTACTGCCCTACGGGACTTCGGAAGCCTGACAAGGTGTGCGACAGCCTCTGCCCGTCGATGCGGCCGGGCAGGTCATCAGGGGGTCAGAGGCTGAACGCGATTCCGCGCAGGATCAGCGCGACGAGGAACACCGCGGTGAACGCCAAGTCGATCGCCATCCCACCGGCGCGAATCGGCTTCAATACCCGCCGAACAGGTGCGATCACCGGCTCGGTCGCGGCGTGCGCCAGTTCGCGGGGACGGTTGGCCCAGCTGGGATTGTTGCCGAGTGCCGTCATCCAGTCGAACACCATCCGAGCCAGCAGCAACACGATGAACACCGTCAAGGCGTACCCGATCAGGGTCCCGATGAGGCTCATGTCCAACTCCTTCGTGGTGGCCGCGTTGGCCCTCTCACCAGTGTCAACGCAGCGGACGGGGTCAAAAGTGTCGCGTTTGCCGGGTTCTCAGCCGACTATCAGGTCGGCAGCGACTCGTTCGCCGGCGGACCCATCCCCCAGAAACTACCGGCAGTGCGATCCGTTCCAGGCCATTGATCGCGGACTACACCTGTGTAAGTGTCGGAACCTCATGGGATGAATCTGTTCGTCGAAAGGGAAAACCGCAGTGACCGTTTCGAAGAAGACCGCCGCCACCGTCACCACGCTCGGTGCGTTGACCGCCGCGATCGCCCTCGCCGCCCCCACCGCGGGCGCCGCGGTCACCCGGATCGATATCGCACCTGGCCTGAGCTTCGGCAGCTCGGGTTCCTACGGCACCGGCTGCTCCTACACGGTCACCGCGACCGCACGACCGGGCGTCGCGGTGGTCTTCCTCGACGAGGTCGACGGAAACCGGACCGACACCACGTTCAAGCCGGTCGGTCCGGTCGCGGACGCCTCCGGCAAGGCCAGCACCACCTGGACGCCCGCCAAGAAGGGTGAGCACAAGATCTGGGCGGCTGAATACATCGCGGGTGAGACCTACTTCCTCACCTCGGTGACCGTCGGCACCGGCCTCAACGCCGGCCCGGCCTGTGTCGTACTGCCGTAAACAGCCGTACGCCGCTGGCACAGCGGCACTTACGGGGTCAGGGCAGGAGACCCTGGCGAGCCCGCCCGGCGCCGGACAGCACGAGGACCAGCATGGTGGCCAGCGCTTGGTCGTCGAGTCCGGCGGCGGGGAAGGTGTAGCGCAGGATGATGTCGGCGAGTTTGTCGTGCGCGATGACGGTGAGCGAGCCGAACTGCAGTGCGTTGTTCCGCTCGGCCACCCGCTTGTGCAGCTGCGGTTTGATCGGGCGGTCCCAGGCGAGCACGCAGGTGAGCGTGAGCACGTCCAGGCCAGGCGCGAGGTTCACCGCGCGCAGCGAGCACAGCGCACCCTCGTACTCGAACCCGATCGAGCCTTCGGGGTCGACGCGCACGTCGATGTCGTAGAGCGACAGGCAGGCGCCTGCGCGGGCTTGCAGTTCGTGTTCCGGGGTCACCGATGATTCCATGTCCGCGCCGCCGTTCATTTCGTGCCGCCGAACCGGCGGTCCCGCGAAGCGTACTCGAGGCATGCGGCCCACAGGTTGCGCCGGTCGAAATCGGGAAACAGGGTGTCCTGGTAGACGTATTCGGCGTAGGCGGACTGCCAGATGAGGAAGTTCGAGCTGCGGAACTCACCGGAGGGACGCAGGAACAGATCCACGTCCGGCATGTCCGGCTCGTCCATGTACTTCGCCAGCGTCGCCTCGGTGACCTTCTCCGGGTCGATCTCCCCCGCCGCCACCCGTCGCGCGATTTCCCTTGCCGCGTCGGCGATTTCGGCGCGTCCACCGTAGTTGACGCACATGGTGAGGGTCATCACCGTGTTGTCCTTGGTGAGCTCCTCGGCGACCTCGAGTTCGTTGATCACGCTGCGCCACAACCGAGGTCGCCGCCCGGCCCAGCGCACCCGCACGCCCATCTCATTCATCTCGTCGCGGCGGCGGCGGATCACGTCGCGATTGAAGCCCATGAGGAAGCGCACCTCCTCGGGGCTGCGCCGCCAGTTCTCGGTGGAGAAGGCGTAGGCCGAGAGCCACTTCACGCCGATCTCGATACACCCCTCGACGGTGTCCATCAGCACGGCCTCGCCGCGTTCGTGGCCCGCGGTGCGCGGCAGTCCGCGTTCCTGTGCCCACCGGCCGTTGCCGTCCATCACCAGCGCGACGTGTTTGGGCACCAGCACGGCCGGGATTTCCGGCGGACGCGCGCCCGAGGGGTGCTGCGAGGGCGGACGAACAGTGCGGGGTGCGCCCGACTTGGTCGCGGTGGAGGAGTCTCGGCGGAGGATCACGGCCCCTATCCTGCCTGATGGTTGTGGAGGCCTTGTGAAGGTCTCCGCCCACCCGGGGATCAGGCGGGCGAGCGCACCGGGCTCGACCGCTCGATCAGCGGCAACGTCCGCAACTGCCGTTCCAGGTGCCATTGCAGATGCGCGGCGACCAGGCCGCTGGCCTGCCTGCGCACCCCGTCGGGCACCGTCTCGATGTAGGCCCATTCCCCGCGCAGCAGCGCGACGAGCAGATCGAGCACCCCGGCGGCCGGTGTCGCCGCACCCGGCGGGCGGCAGTGCACGCACACCGCTCCCCCGGCCGCGACATGGAACGCCCGATGCGGGCCCGGCGTCGCGCACTTGGCGCATTCGTCCAGCGCGGGCGCCCAGCCCGCGAAACCCATGGCGCGCAACAGGAATGCGTCCAGGATCAGCTCGTGGGGCCGTTGCTTGGCGGCGATGGCGCGCAGCGCGCTCGCGGTGAGCGCGTGCAGTCGCGGCGCGGGGGCGCGCTCCTCGCCTGCCAGCCGTTCGGCGGTTTCCAGCACCGCGCAGGCCGTGGTGTAGCGCCCGTAGTCGTCGATGATGTCGGCGGCGAACGCCTCCACGGTGTGCACCTGGGTCACCACGTCCAGCGTGCGTCCCGGATGCAGCTGCACGTCGATGTAGGCGAACGGCTCCAGCCTGGCCCCGAACCTCGATTTGGTGCGGCGCACTCCCTTGGCCACCGCGCGCACCAATCCGTGCTGGCGCGTCAGCAACGTGACAATGCGGTCCGCCTCGCCCAGCTTGTGCTGGCGTACCACCACCGCCACATCTCGATACAAACGCACGCCTCATCCTCGCACGAGGACCCGACAGCCTTCGGCAGGCGCGGCATCACCTCTGCCACTTCCCCGACGAATCCCCCATGCGGGTCGGCGCACTGACCTATCCTTTTTCTCTACCGCACTGCTGGGGAGGGGTTTTCGGATTTGGACGACCTACTTGGTACCGGAACCGCCGCCGGGTTCCGGGCCACTCGCGAACTACTCGGTCTGCCGGTGCCCTGGTGCGCCCGGCTCTTCGCCGTCGCCGAACGCACCGTGGAACGGTGGGAACGGGGCGCCTTCCAGATCCCGGACACGGCGGCCCGCGAGCTTGCCGAGATCGCCGACGAGACCGAACAGGTCGTCGAGGCGATGGTCGACGCCATCGGCGCCGGCGAGATCTCCCCGCGCCTGCACACCTATCGGACCAACGACGACTACTGCAGGCACGAGCCGGACACCCGCTATCCGGCCACCTGGCATCGGGCCGTCTGCGCCCGGGTCATGGTCGAATTACCGCAGGTAGAGCTGCAATTCGTGGAGTAGAACGAGGCTTTCGCGCGAGCGGATTCAGGTCCGCACGATGCCGGAGATGAGCAGCAGCACCGACTGCTGGGCTTCGGCGCGGGCACGGTCCGGGTCGTCGGCGTGCGCGACGATCAAGGCCGACTCGGTGAGCGCGCTGAGCAATAACTGGGCAAGAACCTGAATGGGGGCGTCGGCGATCAGACCCGCGGCGCGGGCGCGTTCCAACTGCGCGGTGATCATGCCGAGGCCGTGCTGGTTCTCGAATTCGCGCCAGGCCTGCCAGCCCATCACGGCGGGCGCGTCGGTGAGCGCGATGCGCAGCATGGCGGGGCGCTGACAGATCTCCAGAAAAACGCTGAGGCCCACCGCCATCCCGGCCATCACATCGTCGGGATCGACTGCGCCGATGGCTTTTTCGATCTCCTCGGTGGTCTCCACCTCGATCTGTTCCAGCACCGCGAGGAACAGGCCGCGCTTGTCGCCGTAGTGGTGGTGCAGCGCACCGCGGGTGACCCCGGCCTCGGTGACGAGTTCCTCCGCCGAGGTGGCCGCGAAGCCGCGCTCGGTGAACAGGCGACGTCCGGCCTGTTCGAGCGCGGCCCTGGTGGTGCGGGAGCGGTCCTCCTGGCTACGGCGTGGCATGCAGCCGAGTGAACTCCAGGATCGACTCGGTGAGCAACTCGGGCTGATCTTCCGGCAGGAAGGTGTACGAGTCGTCGATAACCTGCAATGTCGCATGCGGCAGGTCCCTGGCCAGGCGTTCGGCGTAGGACATCGGGAAAATCTTGTCCTCGCGCGCCCACACCAGCAGCACCGGGATATCGACCGACGGGAAGCGGGACGCGGCCTCCAGCGTGTAGCGCCGGTGCGCGTTCTTCAGGAACAGCCGCAGGTCCTTACGGACGGCGCCGGACTGCTGCGGGCCCGCCAGATAGGAGTCGGCGATCTCCGGCGGCACCCGGCGCTTGGCGACCATCCCGAACACCAGTGGCGTCTGGTGCAGCGCGCGGATGCGCGCCAACTCGATGACCGGGCGCATCGAACCCGGAATCCTCGCCAGCCAGGACAGCAGCGCGAACGGTTTCGGGAGGAAGCCCTCGTAGCTGTCGACCGCGGCGAGCACGACGCGGCCGATCCTGGCCGGGTGGTGGGTCATCAGCACCTGGGTGATCGCGCCACCGGTGTCATTGGCGACCACGGTGACGTCTTGCAGGTCGAGTCGCTCGAGGAAGGCTGCGATGAGGTCGGCGACGCCGGACGGGGTCAGGTCCGCATCGGGCATCGCGATCTGGTGGGCGCCGAGCGGCCAGTCGGGGGTCAGGCAGCGGTGGCCTGCGGCGGCGATGCCGGGGACGACTTTGCGCCACAGGTCGGAGTTGACGAGCAGGCCGTGGACGAAAACGACCGGGGAGCCCTGGCCGGTGTCGTGGTAGCGGATGCGGCCGCCGGGCAGGTCTACCTCGTGGGTGGGGCCGAGTTCGGTGCTGATTCCCATCGTTCCTCCAGAATGTTGCGGTGCGTCGAGCTTTACATACATTCCGTATGTATGTCTATAGTCCTGCCCGCTGGCCAGCGGAAATCAGCAACGCCGTTCGCTGGCTGGCCTGCCGGCCACCTGGCTAGCCGACTGGCCGCCTCGGCTGGATGGCGGGATGGCCGATGGGCCGACCGCCTGGCTATCACCCATCTCGGCGGCCGACATGAATCGTTGTTGCGGCGACGGGAGCGGGCCCCAACAGACGAACTAGTCACTTGACCAGGTGCGCGATACCGTCTTCCGAAAGTGCGAAGAGAAGAGAGGGAGCTCACGATGACGGTGCCCGATCCCACTCGGCAGGCGTCCGAGACGCAGACCGGCGACCTCGGGCTGGCCGACTATGCCGCCACGCTCGCGCAGGGCACGCTCAGCTCCGTTGCCGCCGTCAGCGCAGTCCTCGATCGCATCGAGGCGTCGCAATCGACGCTCAACGCGTTTCGGATCGTGCGCCGGGAACGCGCGCTCGTCGAGGCGGCCGACGCCGACCGGCGCCTCGCGGCAGGCGAACGGTTACCGCTGCTCGGCGTACCGGTCGCGGTGAAGGACGATACCGACATCGCCGGTGAGCCGACGGCATTCGGTTGCGGCGGCAGCTTCGCCCCGAAAACCGAAGACGCCGAATCGGTTCGGCGGTTACGCGCGGCCGGCGCGGTGATCGTCGGCAAGACCAACACCTGCGAGCTCGGACAACTGCCGTTCACCAGCGCGGCCGCCTTCGGACATACCCGCAACCCGTGGTCGGCCGACCACACGCCCGGCGGCTCCTCCGGCGGATCGTCGGCGGCCGTCGCAGCTGGATTGGTCCCTGCCGCACTGGGTTCCGACGGTGCAGGCTCCATCCGCATCCCCGCGTCGTGGACCAACCTCGTCGGCATCAAACCGCAGCGCGGCCGGATCTCCACCTGGCCGCACGCCGAAGCGTTCTACGGACTCACCGTCAACGGGCCACTGGCCCGCACCGTCGCCGATGCGGCCCTGCTGCTCGACGTGGCCGCAGGACCGCACGACGGCGATTTACACACTCCCGCACCGATTTCCGCAAGCGCAGCCGTCGGCCGCGATCCCGGCAGACTGCGTATTGCACTCTCGCTACGCACTCCGTTCACCGCGACCAGGACCGCGCTGGATCCCGAGGTAGCGGCGGCAGTGCGAAGCGTCGGCGACACTCTGCGCAAACTGGGCCATTCCGTGACCGTCGCAGACCTGCACTACGGCTTGCTGATCGGCGCGTCGTTCCTGCCGCGCTCTATGGCCGGCATCCGCGCGGCACATCGGAAATTCCCTGGCGCCCAGGTAGATCCGCGCACGATCGCCAATACCCGACTGGGCAGACTCCTCGACGGACCCGTCCTGTTCGCCGCCCGCCAAGCGGAACCCTTGCTACACAAGCGCATCGGCAGCTTCTTCCACGACTACGACCTCGTTCTAGCGCCCACCACCGCGACACCTCCCCCGCGCGCCGAGGACATCGACGGTATCGGCGTGCACGCCACCAACAACCTCATCACGGCCGCCTGCCCCTACACCTGGCCGTGGAACGTCCTCGGCTGGCCGAGTGTGAACGTACCCGCCGGGTTCACGGAGGCAGGACTGCCGGTCGGCGCCCAGCTGATGGGCACGGCAGCCACCGAGCCGCTGCTGATTTCAGTTGCGGCGCAACTGGAGTCGGAGCTGCATTGGGAACGCAAACGCCCCAGCCGTTGGTGGTTGTCTCGCTGAAGCTCGCCGCCGGGCAGGTCAGACCCGTGACCGCAGGCAGGCGCGGCCCAACCATAGTGGCTGTCTCACTGAAGCCCGCCGCCAGTCAGATCAGACCCATGACCGCGCGCAGGCGCGGCCCAACCATGGTGGCGGTCTCGCTCACGCCCGCCGCCGGTCATGCCATGACCATGGCAGCACGCAGGCGCGGCCTAAACCATGGTGGCTTTCGCCCCGCGGACGCACCCCGCCGCCACCCTCGAAGCGAGAACACCCCCGCAGGCCAGCACAGCACGGCCCACCAGATTCGCGATCCACCGCGCGGCACTAACCGTCGAGATGAAAATGCCGCACTCTCTTCCGGGATCCGCACTCGCTCTAGGGCCCCCAAGTCAGTGCAGATCCCGAGAAAGGGTGCGGATTTCGGGGCTCGACGGTCATGCTGGGGCGAGATCGCTCGAGGTACCGCGACCCGCTCGCGCTCCCGCCCCGGCACCCGCACCCCGCCGCCACCCTCGAAGCGAGAACACCCCGCAGGCCAGCACAGCACGGCCCACCAGATTCGCGATCCACAGTTCGGCACTAACCGTCGAGATGAAAATGCCGCACTCTCTTCCGGGATCCGCACTCACTCTAGGGCCCCCAAGTCAGTGCAGATCCCGAGAAAAGGTGCGGATTTCGGGGTTCGGCGGTCATGCTGGGGCGGGGTCGCTCGCGGTACCGCGACCCGCACCCACAGCCCGAGCCCGCACCTGCAGCCCGCAGCCGCACCCGCGCCCCACCCGCACCCGCGCCGCTCCCGCCTGGGACCCATCGGGACGAATTTTGTGCGGCTCAAGCAATGCGGTCATGACAAATTCACCGCCGCGTCAGCGCGGGCTGACGAGGACTCGGACGAAACCTCGACCGTCGGCCAGGGAGGTCAGCGCTTTACCGATCACCGCGCCGAATGCGCGCGCGGGTTCGGTGACTCGGCGGCAGTGACCGGGTGTTGCCGATGTGGTGAGCAGGTCGCCGGGTCGGATGGGTGCGCTGTCGGCATCGGCCGCACACCACACCTTGCCCATCAGCGCGATGTGCGCGCTGTTGTCCTGCCGGTCGAGCACGATGGCCGGTTTCACGCCGCCCGCGCCGGATACGATGCCTGCCACGGTCGTGTCGTAGTCGCGGGTGCACGGGTGAACTTCGCCGTCCGCACCGAGCACGACGACCAGCCCCTCCGCGACGGTAGCGTCGGTCGTGGTCAACGCCTCCGCGTAGTCCGCGCCTTCGAGCATGAGATCGCCTCTGACCGTGACATTTCCGGTGACGTACACAGTGCCCTCGAAGAAACCCGCATCACCCCCGCCGGTGTTGACTCCCACCACCGCACCGTGGTTCCGGTTCTTCGACCAGCCCCGAACGCCCTCGCCCTCAGCACTTTCGAAGAATCCGGCGGTGCCGCCGCCGGTGTTGACCCCGACCACCGCGCCATGGTTCGGATTCTTCGACCAACCCCGAACCCCCTCCCCCTCAGCACTTTCGAACCACCCACCATTACCACCAGGAGCAGCCGAATTGTTCACCCCGACGACACCGGCGCCCGCGCCCTGGCTTTCACCGACGATGCTGTTCGCCGAGTTGCTGAGACCGTAAACCGCAGCACCGCCGCCGGTGTTGACGCCCACCACGGCGCCATGATTCGGATTCTTCGACCAACCCCGAACCCCCTCCCCCTCAGCACTTTCGAACCACCCACCATTACCACCGGGGGCCGCCGAATTGTTCACACCGACGACCCCGGCACCTGGACCCTGACCATCGCCACGAACCCCGAATCCAGTACTGCTGGTTCCTTGAACACCGACCCCCGCGGCATTGTGCGCACCGGCCACGGCAGGCACATCGGTGACCGTCGAATCGCCGTTGACATTGCCCATAACGAATCCTCCCCATCTGACATGACTTACGGATCGAGCCATCCGACTTGTCGCGTCGGCGGAACACCCCTCCAGACTGGCGGTCGACCAGCCTCGGAGGACACGTTTCGGTCCGTCCAACGGACCCCGTGAGGTTGGTGTGCAAACACTGGAGCGGCGCGACGGGCCACCCATCCGGTCGTGGCCGATGTGTCCATCGTCTGGCTCGGGGTGCCGAAAGGACCGCTCTGGCCGCGATTCTCCGCAGTTCGCTCGCGGTGTCGGACAGCGGTGGCATCATCGAGGGCTACGAGGTGGATCGGACAGCGCATCCTTGCGACAGGGGGCACATGAGCGCGGAACTCGTTGCGGTCAGGCTCGGTACCGCGCTGGTGGGGCGAGCGGCGCAGCTGCTGCTGGCGAAGCAGCAAAGCGACCAAGCCCGGCGTTCCGAGATGGACGACCTGATCCGGCGCCACATTCCTGGCTTTCGCCCACAGCGCAGCGTCAAGCGACAGTTCGAACAGATCGCGGACGCGGTGGCCGAACGGCTCGAACCCATGCTCGCCCATGAGTTCCGCGGGATGGATGAAGGTGAGCACACGGCGGTCGTCGATGCGGTGGTGGACACCTTCGAGAAGGCCGATCTGTCCGATGCCGCGATCTTCGCGTCGAATGCCGACCCGGCACAGTTGGCCCGGCGGATGCGAGAAACCGTGCCGACACCGGATTGGCTCAGCGCCGCCGGATCGGCGCTGTACGAACAGCTCGTCGCGGAATGCTGCGACTGTTATGTGCAGATCGTGCGCCACCTGCCGGTCTTCGTCGAGCGGGCCGTGCCCGAATTGCTCAGGCGCGTCGACCGATTGGGTAGTGACGTCGAGCAGGTCCTCGAGCGACTGCCCAAGCGCTCGCTGTACGCACCGGACGGCAGCGACCACGACGCCGCCTTTCGCCGCGAGTATCTCGAGCTGATCAGCCGGACCCTCGACGAGGTCGAGCTGTTCAGTTTCGCGGTCGAACAGCCTTTGCGGACAAAGCTTTCCGTTGCCTACGTCAGTCTGCGAGTGGTCGGCCAGAACTACCTGTGGTTCGGTGACAGGCGCCAAGCCGACGAACAAGGACTCGGCGGCGGACGAGTCGAAGCAGCTTTGAGCCGAAAGCTGCGGATCCTGCTCCGCGGCGAAGCCGGATCGGGCAAGACAACGCTGCTGCGCTGGTTGGCGGTCACCGCGGCCCGTGCGACGTTCACCGGCGACCTCGCCGCGTGGAATGGGCTGGTCCCCGTGCTGCTCAGGCTGCGCAGCTACACCGCTCGCGAGCTGCCCAAGCTGCATGAGCTGCTCGATGACGCGGCGGGGCCACTGACGAGTCACATGCCCGAGGCCTGGGTTGATCGTCAACTGGCGAGCGGTCAGATCCTGTTGCTGGTCGACGGCGTGGACGAACTCGTTCCCGCAGATCGCGACAAGGTCCGGCAGTGGATCACTCTGCTACTCAACGCCTACCCGCTGACCAGAATGGTGGTTACCTCCAGACCAGCTGCCGCCCACCATGATTGGCTCGCCACTACCGATTTCACGCCGGTCGAGCTCGAACGAATGACACAGTCGGATCTGAATGCCTTCGTCCGCCAATGGCATCAAGCCGTCGGCGAGAGCGGTCAGCGTCTGCCGTGCGCACCGACGGAACTGCCCGACTACGAACGCGCCCTGATCGCCAGTATCCGGGATCGCCCACATCTGCAGGCATTGGCCGCCAACCCGCTTCTTGCCGCGATGCTGTGTTCGTTGCACCTGCGGCGTAAGCGACAGCTGCCGCGCAATCGCATGGAGCTGTATCAGATCGCGGTCGATCTCCTGGTGCAGCGGCGCGATGCGGAGCGGCATATTCCCAGCGCGCAAGGGGCTTCGCTCAGCTTGACCGACAAGGTCACCGTGCTCCGCGATCTGGCATGGCGTTTGTCGGACAACAATCTCAATGAAGTCGACATCGACAGGGCCGCAGGGTATGTGACCACGAAGATCGCGTCCATGCGCCATCTGGCGGTCGATCCGCGGGACGTGCTGGACTACCTGCTCAATCGATCGGGCATCCTGAGATCCCCTGCCGACGGCCGAATCGACTTCGTGCACCGAACTTTTCAGGAATACCTCGCGGCAGCGGAGGCCGCCGCGCAGGACCGCATCGGCAACCTCGTCGGACGCGCTCATCTGGACGTATGGCACGACACGGTCATCATGGCAGCCGGCCACGCCAACAGCAGCCAGCGCGGTGAGCTGATCACCGGCCTGCTCGACCGCGCGACCGACGACGACCGTAACGAGCGACACCTGCGGCTGCTGGCCGCGTCGTGCTGGGAAACGATCGAGTCGCTCTCGGGCGAACTGGCCCAGCGGCTGGACGAGACGATCGCCGGGCTCGTCCCGCCGCAGGACCTCGATGAGGCTGCTTCGCTCGTGGCCGTCGGCGAGCCGTTGCTGCGATATCTGCCGAAGCACCTCGACGACCTTCCCGATGTGAGCGCGATGACGACGGTACGAACGGCGGCGCTCATCGGCGGGCCTGCCTCATTGCGGTTGCTGGGCAGCTACACCAAGGACACTCGAGAAGAGATACAGCGGGAGCTGATCAACACCTGGGACTACTACGACCCGACCGAGTACGCCGATGAAGTACTCGCCAATTTTCCGCCAGAGCCCGGTCTCGATCTCTGGCTGTTTCGTCCGCGCCAGTGGAAGCCCACCGTTCGGCTCGACAACCTTCGATCCCTGATCGTCGAATTCCCCTCGAGCATCGGCACGCTGGCAGCTGACGGACTGCCGGCGGCCCCTCTGCTCTCGTTGTTCCGGCTGACCGGAGTAAATGATCTGCGGGCGCTGGCCGCTGCGCGCGACCTCGGTTACCTCCGCGGGCTGGTGCTCGCCACGAATGACCATCAGGCAGTGCTCGACGGCCTGGACGGGCTGGCAGCGTGCACCGGCCTGCGCCGCCTGCAGCTGGTTGGTTGGAAGTCGCTGCCGCAGTTGGCCGCGGCATCGCTACCGGTTCAGCTGCGATCGCTCGGCCTCGAGCCGGTTCCGGTGGGATACAACCTGACCTGCCTCGTGGATCACGGACTGAGCAAGCTCAGTCTCAGCGGCGAGGGTGCACCCGCCGCACTCACCACAGTCGGCCGAGGATTGCCCCTCGAACGGCTGACGCTGGCCGATTGTGATCTCATCGACAAGCTGCCCGCCCTCGCCGCCACGCTGCCCCGGCTCCGATCACTGCAGCTGTCCGCGGTCACTCTTCCGGACGACCTCGCACCGTTCGGCGATTTCCCGCTGTTGAAGATGATTTCGCTGCAGGACTGCGCCGGGCGAGATGGCCGCACGGTTGATCTGACATCCATCCCGCAGCCGAAGGCACCCCGACGATTGATCGTGACGACCATGCCACGGCGACGACGCGAACGATGATGCCGACGGGCGACACCGTGTAGTCGCCCGACTACTAGAACCCCAACTTCCCCAACTGCTTCGGATCCCGCTGCCAATCCTTGGCCACCTTCACATGCAGGTTCAAATAGATCCGCGTCCCGAGAATATGCTCGATCTGGTGGCGAGCATTCGTCCCGACCTCTTTCAGCCGAGCTCCACCCTTGCCGATGATGATCGACTTCTGACTGGGCCGCTCCACATACAAAATCGCATGCACATCGAGCATGTCCTCCCGCTCCTCGTACGGCAGGATCTCCTCGATCACCACCGCCAACGAGTGCGGCAGTTCGTCCCGAACACCTTCCAGCGCCGCCTCGCGAATGAGCTCGGCCATGAGGGTTTCCTCGGGCTCGTCGGTGAGCTCCCCATCGGGGTAGAACGCAGGCCCCTCCGGCATTTTCGAGGCGATGACGTCTACGAGCACCTCGATCTGCTCACCCTTGACCGCGGACACCGGCACCACGTCGGCGTCGGGGCCGAGCAGGTTCGACAGTGCGAGGAGTTGTTCGGCGATCTGGTCCCGGCTCACCTTGTCGATCTTGGTGACCACACCGAGCACGGTGGTCTTGGGCGCCATCTGCTTGATCTGCGCCACGATCCACTTGTCGCCGGGACCGATCTTCTCGTCGGCGGGCACGCACAGCGTGATCACGTCGACTTCCGAATACGTGTCGCGCACAAGGTCGTTCAGCCGCTGGCCGAGCAGGGTGCGCGGGCGGTGCAGGCCGGGGGTGTCGACCAGGATGAGCTGGACGTGGTCGCGGTGCACGATGCCGCGGATGGTGTGCCGGGTGGTCTGCGGGCGCGAGGAGGTGATCGCGATCTTCTGGCCGACCAGGGCATTGGTCAGCGTCGACTTGCCGGTGTTCGGGCGGCCGACGAAACAGACGAAGCCGGAACGGAATTCGGCGTTACCCTGGCCGTCAGCCACCGTGCACCTCGGCCGACTCCGCGTCGACGGCGAGCTGCGAGTCGTCGACGATCTCGAATACCGCACCGTCGCGGTCGGTGAAGATGATCTTGGCTTCGGGCGACACTTCGCGCACCGCCGTGACCCCGTAATCGGACAACCGTCCGCCGACCACCACGGCCACCTCGAATCCCTCTGCGCCACTGGAGATCGCGGCCGCGACCGCCGACTGCAGCGCGGTCAGGCGCAGCGCCGTCAGGCTCACCTCGCCCGCCGCGTAGGTGCGGCCGTCGGTGTCGCGGATCGCCGCGCCGCTGGTGCCGCCGGTGCGGCCCATCGCGCCGCGCGCCAGCACCAGTAACTTGTTGTCCTCGGGATCCAATTCGGTCATTCGGTGTCTCCGTCCTCGTGTCGACCGGCCGGGACTTCCCGATCCGATCCATTGCCCTTGTGTTTGCCGTTCGGCTGTTCGCCGTCGGCGTTCTGCGTCTTGTCCGTCACCTTGCGCACCACCACGGTGTGCACCCGCACCCGCCCTCGGGTGTCCGCGCCGCCCTCGCCACGCAACATCAACCCGTGCACCACGACCTTCGAGCCGGGCAGCGGCACCCGGCCGAGCTCGTGCGCCATCAACCCGCCGACCGTGTCGACGTCTTCTTCCTCGATGTCGAGCCCGTACAGATCGCCGAGGTCTTCGATCGGCAGGCGCGCCGAAACGCGATAGCGGCCGTCGCCGAGGTCTTCGATGGGCGGCGTCTCGTCGGTGTCGTATTCGTCGGCGATCTCGCCGACGATCTCCTCGAGCACGTCTTCGATGGTCACCAGCCCGGCGATGCCGCCGTATTCGTCGACCAGCAACGCCATGTGGTTGCGCCTGCGCTGCATCTCGTCGAGCAGGCTGTCCAGCGGCTTGGAGTCGGGCATGAACACGGCCGGGCGCATCACCTCGCGCACCAGCACCTTGCGACTCCGTTCCGCGTACGGCACAAGGTCTTTCAGGTACACCACGCCGAGGATGTCGTCGACGTTCTCGCCGATCACCGGAATACGCGAGTGCCCGGATCGCACCGCGAGCGACATCGCCTGTGCCGCAGTCTTGTCCGCTTCGATCCAGACCATCTCGGTGCGCGGCACCATCACCGCGCGGGCGGCGGTGTCGCCGAGTTCGAAGACGGACTGGATCATTCGGCGTTCGTCGTCGGCCACCACGCCGCGCTCGCTGGCCATCTCGACCACTTCGCGCAGCTCGATCTCGGAGGCGAAGGGGCCGTTGCGGAAGCCTTTACCCGGCGTGATCGCGTTACCGAGCAGGATGAGCACCCGGCTGAGCGGGCCGAGCAGCGCGCCGATGAACTGCAACGGCAGCGCGGCGGCCAAGGCGATCGAGTAGGCGTGCTGGCGGCCGAGGGTACGGGGGCCGACCCCGATCACCACATAGGACACCAGCACCATCACCGCGGCGGTGACCAGCAGCGCCCAATTGTCGTCCCAGACCGAGATCAGTGCCGCGGCGAGCAGGACGGTGGCGCCGATTTCGCACAGAATGCGCAGCAGCACCATGAGATTCACGTAGCGGGCGCGGTCGGCGACGATCTTGCTGAGCCGTACCGCGCCGGGCCGATCGGCCCGCACCATATCGTCGACGCGGGCCGGCGAGATGGTGTTCAACGCCGAATCGACGCCCGCGAAGACCCCGCCGACCGGGACGAGCAGGACGGCAAAAGTTATCAGGGTCAGCGAACTCACGCGGGTCCTAATGCGTCACCAGGTGTGGTGAAGCCCGCCTTCCCCAGCAGCCTGGCGTCGCGGGCGGCTAGTTCGGCCCGCCGCTGTGCTTCGCGCAGGCTCTCGTACCACTCTTCGAGCAGTCGGGCCTGCAGCGCGAACATTTCCTTCTCCTCCTCCGGCTCGGCATGGTCGTAGCCGAGCAGGTGGAGCACGCCGTGCACGGTGAGCAGCGCGAGTTCGTGGTCCAGCGAGTGACCGGCCTTGCGGGCCTGGCCCGCGGCGAACTCGGGGCACAGCACGATGTCGCCGAGCATGGACGGGCCGGGTTCGGGACTGTCGGGGCGCCCGCCCGGCTCGAGTTCGTCCATCGGGAAGGACATCACGTCGGTCGGGCCGGGTAGGTCCATCCAGCGCATGTGCAGGTCTGCCATGGTGTCGAGATCGACGAGCACCATCGACAGTTCCGCGGCAGGGTGCACATCCATCCGGGTGATCACGAAGCGCGCGACACTGACCAGATCTTCTTCGGGTACGTCGATACCCGACTCGTTGGCGATCTCGATACTCACCCGGTCAGCCTATGTCACGGCATGCTGCCGTCCGGCTGACACCCGGCGTCGCGGGATGTCAGCCGGACGGTGTCGAGCACGCGGCTCAGCGCCGGTCGCCGCGGTTGGCGGCGCGACGCTGGGCCCGGTTGCCCGGATAGTGCGGGCCGACCTGCGGCCTGGTCTCCGACTCGGCCCGGTCGTAGGCGTCGACGATGTCCGCGACCAGCCGGTGCCGAACCACATCGCTGCTGGTCAGGTACGAGAAGTGGATGTCGTCGATGTCGGTGAGGATCTCGCTGGCCGCGCGCAGCCCGGACCGCGCGCCGGTCGGCAGGTCGACCTGGCTGACGTCGCCGGTCACCACGATCTTCGAACCGAACCCGAGGCGGGTGAGGAACATCTTCATCTGCTCGGCCGTGGTGTTCTGCGCCTCGTCGAGCACGATGAACGAGTCGTTCAGCGTGCGGCCACGCATGTACGCCAGCGGCGCGACCTCGATGACGCCGGCCGCCATCAACTTCGGAATGGCTTCGGGATCCATCATGTCGTGCAGCGCATCGTAGAGCGGGCGCAGGTACGGGTCGATCTTCTCGTTGAGCGTGCCGGGCAGGAAGCCGAGCCGCTCCCCCGCCTCCACCGCGGGGCGGGTGAGGATGATCCGGGTGACCTGCTTGGTCTGCAACGCCTGCACGGCCTTGGCCATCGCCAGATACGTCTTGCCGGTGCCTGCGGGGCCGATGCCGAACACGATGGTGTTGGCGTCGATCGCGTCGACATAGCGCTTCTGGTTCAGCGTCTTGGGCCGCACGGTCTTGCCGCGCCGGGACAGGATGTCCAGGCTGAGCACCTCGGCCGGGGACTCGGAGGAGCCCTCGGTGAGCATCGACACGGTGTGCCGCACCGCTTCCGGGGTCACCACTCGGTTCCGGCCGGTGAGCGCGACGAGCTGTTCGATCACCCGCTCGGCGAGGGCGACGTCGGCCGCCTTGCCGGTGAGGGTGACGGAATTGCCGCGGACGTGGATGTCCGCGTCGAGCAGCTGTTCGAGTTCACGCAGGTTCTGGTCGGCCGAACCAAGGAACGGGAACACGGATTCGGGAGCGAGTTCGATACTGGAACGCACGGTGCGTGCTGCGGGACCCGAGCTGGTTTCGTCGGCGCCGATACCTGTTGCGGATGTCGTCGGGTCGCCGATCTCGCCTTGTGTTCTCAAAAGTGGCTACAGCCTGCTTTCCGGTCTCGACGTGCTGCTGTGTTGATGAAAGTTTAACGCGCCCCACCGACACCGCCCAGTGAATAAGCCGCTAACGGAGGGACCGGGTCTTCACGGGATTCCCCCGCGGCGCTGGGCCCAACCCTCGGCGAAATCACGAAAGCGTCGCGCGGCCCCAGGCGCAGACCTCGCGGCCGACCACACCAACCCGACTTCCCGGGTGGCACCCGCGTCCGCAAGCGGGATCAGCACCGGCCCGGCCAGCCGTCCGTCCGCCTTCGCACCGGTCACCCGGACCGCGCTCGCCGGACCGAGATCTTCCTCCGGCAGCACCCCGACGCCGAGACCTGCGGCGACCAGGCCCGCGACAGTGACGAGATCACTGGCCTCGAAGGCGATGCGCGGACGAAGATCGGCGGCGGCACACAATTCGTCCACGATGCGGCGCATGCCGAAGCCGGGATGCATGGCGATGAAGTCCTCGTCGGCGACCTCGACGAGGCGCACCTGTCTGCGGCCGGCCAGCCGATGATCGGCGGGCACGGCCAGCGCGAGCCGCTGCCGCAGCAGGCCGCGCCAGCCGATGCCCGCCACGCTCGGGCGCGGCGAGACGATACCGAGATCGGAGGTTCCGTCGAGCACATCGGTGGCCACCATTTCGGCGGGTCCTTGGCGCAATGCGAAAGTGATTCTGGCCGAGCCGCGGCGGAATTCGCCGACCAGTTGCGGGACGAGCCAGCCGCCGAAGGAATGCAGAAAAGACAGGCGCACAACACCGTTGGCGGGACTGTTCAGATCGGCGATGGACTTGGCGGCGGTGTCGAGTTCGGATTGCGCGCGGCGCGCCTGTTCGTAATAGATGCGGCCGAATTCGTTGAGGATGATGCGTTTGCCGCGGCGGTCGAACAGCTCGACGCCGAGCCTGCGCTCCAGCCTGCCGAGCATCCGGGACAGGGTCGGCTGGGCGAGGTGCAGGCGTTCGGCGGCCGCGCCGACGCGTTCCAGTTCGGCGAGCATGATGAACCATTCGAGGTCTTCGCTCAGCATGGGGCCCGCCCTTTCCGGTGACACGTGTCACAGCGCAGCTGAGAGCGGCATGGGCTGTTCTCCCTATATGCGCTCAGCGCATCAACTCGACCATTATTATTCATTTCCCTTCGGAAGGGTTCGCTCGCGATCCTGAAAGCCATGACCTCGACGAAGACCGGGCCCGCCGCCGCAGGCCGCACGACCCACGAGCGCCGGATCACCACCGCGCTGTTCGCGGCGGGCTTGGCCACCTTCGCGACGATGTACAGCGCACAGGCCTTGCTGCCCAGCCTGTCCGCCGCCTTCGATGCGACCCCGGCCCATGCCGCGCTTGCGGTTTCGCTCACCACCGGGTTTCTCGCGCTGGCGATCATTCCGGTGAGCGCGCTGTCCTCGCGGATCGGCCGCACCCGCGTGATGATGGTTTCCGCGGTCGGGTCGGCGGTGATCGGCCTGTTGCTGCCGTTCAGCCCGTCGCTGGAAGTGCTGTTGACCGGGCGAGCGCTGCAAGGGCTCACCTTGGCCGGGGTGCCTGCCGTGGCGATGGCCTATCTCGCGGAGGAGATCGGCACGTCGGGGCTCGGGGCCGCGATGGGTGTCTATATCGCGGGGACCAGCATGGGCGGGCTGGTCGGCCGAGTGATTCCGGGGTTCGTGCTCGGTCTGGGCTCCTGGCGCTGGGCCGAGGCGGTCATCTCGGTGGCCGCCGCGGTGTGCACGGTGTGGTTCGTCCGCAGTCTGCCGCCGTCGCGTGGTTTCGTCGCCCGGCCCGCCGGAATCCGTACCGTGCTGGGCGATCTCGCCCTCCAGCTACGCCATCGCGGGCTGCTCGCCTTGTTCGGGCTGGCGCTGGTGCTGGTCGGTGGTTTCGTCTCGCTCTACAACTTTCTCGGTTATCGGCTGACGCAGCCGCCGTTCGAATTGCCCGATGCGGTAGCGGGTTTGGTGTTTCTGCTCTATTTCGCGGGCACTGCGGTGGCGACGGTTGCCGGGCGGCTGGCGGATCGCGTCGGCCGTCATCGGGTGCTCGGCGGCACGGTGCTGCTCATGGGCGTGGGATTGGTCTTGACCGTGCCCGACAATCTGGTGACTCTGATCCTCGGCATGGCCCTGTGCACGGCAGGCTTTTTCGGCGCACACACCGTGGCTAGCGCTTGGGTCGGCGTGCTGGCATCCGGGAATCGGGGCGCTGCTTCGTCGCTGTATCTGTTCTCGTTCTATGTGGGCAGCGGTGTCGTCGGCGGTGCAGCGGGTATTGCCTATACCCATCACGGGTGGGCGGGACTCGTTGTCTGCGTTGCCGGTCTGCTGACGGTGGCGTTGATCCTGGTGTCCACCTTGACGTTTCGGGCTCAGCACCTCCGTGTAGAGGCCTGATGTCGTTCGCTACCAGCGAGGCGTCAGCGCGCCGAGTGCGCCCAGGGCGACGGCTGCCGCGGTAGAGGTACGAAGCACGGTCGGGCCGAGCAGGACGATGTCGGCACCGGCCTCGGACAGTGCAGACAGCTCGGAGTTGTCGAGGCCGCCTTCGGGTCCGACGATCAGCACTACTTCGGGCACGTCCGCGAAAGAGAGTTCGGTGAAACGGCCCGCACCGGATTCGTGCAGCGCCGCAACGATTGCGCCGTCCGCCTTGGCTTTACGGATCAACTCGAGGAGATCGCGACTGCGATGCAGATCGGCGACCTCGGGGATGTAGGCGCGGCGGGATTGCCGGGCGGCCGAGCGTGCGGCGGCGCGCCATTTGTCAACGGCCTTGCCCGCCTTGCCTTCCCAGTTCGCGATGCAACGAGCGGCCTGCCACGGGACGATGGTGTCGGCGCCCGCCTCGGTCATCAGCTCGACGGCCAGCTCCGAGCGGTCCGATTTCGGTAACGCTTGCACGACCGTCACGCGCGGCGAGACGGCTTGCGCGACAGCGCGATTCAAGACTCGTAGATCCAGCCGATCACGCTGCGCTGCAACCACTTCCGATTCGGCGAGCACACCGCGCCCGTCCGACAGGGTGATCGGCTCGCCGACCCGGATGCGGCGCACCGTGGCGGCGTGCCTGCCCTCCGGGCCGTCGAGCACGGCGACGGCGCCCGGTTCGGGCACCTCGTCGAGGTAGAAGACCGTCGCGGCCAATTAACGTCCGCTGAACGAGGCCCGCAGCCTGGCGAACAGGCCGCTGTTGTGCTCGGACTGGGTGGACATGACCTCGGCGCGCTCGCTCGGGCGCATGCCCTTGTACTTGCGCAGCAGGTCGGTCTGCTTGCTGTCCAACTTGGCGGGGATCACGATGTCCAGGTGCGCGAGCAGGTCGCCGCGCGCGCCGGACCGCAGCCGCGGCATACCGTGGCCACGCAGCACCGAGACCTCGCCCGGCTGGGTGCCCGGCGCGATGGTCAGCTCGGTGGGGCCGTCCAGGATGGTGTCGATCACCACGGTGGTGCCCAGCGCGGCGTCGACCATCGGCACGCGGATGGTGCAGTGCAGGTCGTCGCCGTCCCGGACGAAGACGTCGTGCGGCTGCTCGACGATCTCGACGTACAGGTCACCGGCGTGCCCGCCACCGGGGCCCACCTCGCCCTGCGCGGCGAGCCGCACCCGCATGCCGTTCGCGACACCGGCCGGTATCGGCGCGGCGATCTCGCGACGGGCGCGCACCCGGCCGTCGCCACCACACTTGTGGCACGGATCGGGGATGGTCTCGCCGGCGCCGCGGCAGGTCGGGCAGGGGCGCGAGGTGAGCACCTGGCCGAGGAAGGAGCGCTGCACGGATTGCACTTCGCCTGCGCCGCCACAGGTTTCGCAGCGCACCGGCTTGGACTTGCCGTTGGTGCCCGCGCCGGTGCACACGTCGCAGAGGATCGCGGTGTCCACGGTGAGATGCTTGGTCACGCCGACGGCGCATTCGGCCAGGCTGAGCCGGGTCCGCAGCAGCGAGTCCGCGCCGGGCTGCACCCGGCCACGCGGCTTGCGCGCGCCACCCGAGGCATTCATGCCGCCGAAGAACGCCTCGAACACGTCCCCGAGTCCGCCGAAACCGGCGCCCGAGAACCCGCCACCGCCGCCACCGGACTCCAGCGGGTCGCCGCCGAGGTCGACGATGCGTCGCTTCTCCGGATCCGACAGCACCTCGTAGGCGGCAGACACTTCCTTGAACCTGGCCTGCGCCGTCTCATCGGGGTTGATGTCGGGATGGAGCTCCCGCGCCAGCTTGCGATAGGCGCGCTTGATCTCCTGGTCGGTCGCGTTCTTCGCGACGCCGAGCAGTCCGTAGTAGTCCCGTGCCACTTGAGTTCTCTAGTCCTTGGTCGTTCTCGACAGTGCCGACGGTGCTTCACCGCTCCAACCGCATGCTGATCGACAGCATTAGTCGGATGCACTCAACTTTATCCGGCCGGAACTACGAGCGTATCAGCGGCATCGGAGCCGTCAGCGTTCGGCGAGGACCTCACCGATGTAGCGGGCAACGGCCGCGACCGAGGCGATGGTGCCCGGATAGTCCATCCGAGTGGGGCCGAGCACACCCATGCCGCCGAGGATCGCCCCCGACGTGCCGTAGCCGGTCGACACCACCGAGGTACCGCGCATCTGCTCGACCTGGGTCTCCTCGCCGATGCGCACCGTCACGGTGCCGGGCTGTTGCGCGGCGGCCAGCAGCTTGAGCACGATGACCTGCTCCTCCAGCGCCTCCAGCACGTCACGCAGCGAGCCGGGGAACCCGAAGTCGGCCGCATTGCGGGTCAGGTTGGCGGTGCCGCCGAGCACCAGCCGCTCCTCCGGATGCTCCACCAGCGTCTCGACCAGTACCGTCGACACCCGGATCAGCACATCGCGCAACCGTGGCGGCGCCTGCTCGGGCAGTTCGGCCACCGCCGCCGACGCCGCGGCCAGTCGCTTGCCGTCCATCGCGCCGCCGAGCATGCCGCGCAGTGCGGCCAGATCGTCGTCGTTGATCAGCGCGCCGAGCTCGACGAGTCGCTGGTCGACGCGGCCGGTGTCGGTGATCACCACGAGCAGCAGGCGCGCGGGATTCAACGCGACCACCTCGATGTGCCGCACCGTCGACGCGGATACCGACGGATACTGGACGACCGCAACCTGCCTGGTCAGCTGGGCCAGCAGTCGTACACCGCGGCGCAGCACGTCGTCGAGGTCGACCCCCGACTCCAGAAACTCCATGATCGCCCGCCGCTCCGCCCCCGACAGCGGCTTCACCTCGGCGATTCGATCCACGAACTGCCGGTAGCCCTTGTCGGTGGGGATCCGCCCGGAACTGGTGTGCGGCTGCGTGATGTAGCCCTCGGCCTCCAACACCGCCATGTCATTGCGCACTGTTGCACTGGAGACACCCAGATTGTGCCGTTCCACCAGGCTCTTCGACCCGATCGGCTCCTTGGTCGCGACATAATCCGCGACGATCGCGCGCAGGACCTCGAACCGCCTGTCCTCGGTGCTCGACATCGGCCCCACCTCCTCGCTTCCGTCCTCGGGTACGCCGCCGTAGGCCGTCGGCGAACCCGCCACATCGCACAACTTCCTGCGAATCCCGGTCCGTCTGGTTAACCAGTCTAATTGCCTATACCCGAATCGCCGCTTGCGCGCCACGGGTGGGAGAACTGGACTGCGGTCGATACTGGTGGCGGAACGGGGAGACGATGGCGCTGCTGATCTATTACAACCAGCTCAGGGATGACCCGAGCGAGGTCGAGTACGAGTTCGGGGGCGATCGGGAGAACCTCGATCGCACCTTGATCATCGACAAGGCGCACGAGACCGTCCGGACGGACCAAGCGGAGGATGGGATCTTTCGGGCCGCCGCCGGACGGATCATCGGCCAGGCCCACCGTGAGAAGAGTTGGCCGCAGAGCGGGGTGATCGCCTCGTAAACGGCTCGTCGGCGCCCCAGCGGATGCGGCGGGGTGAGGTCAACCGATACGCCCACGCGATCAAGCCCGGGAGCCGCAGCGTCGACCTGCGGCCCCCGGCAAGGAGAAACACACGGATGCCCGCTATCCCTGCGAATTTCGGAATCGGCAGCAGAACCGGGCCGGAACACGGTCAGGATCGTTGCCCCGATGGACTCCGTCCGCCGTGTAACCATCAACTACGCGGTATTAGAGGTCCTTGTCGTCCTCGTCCGAATTCTCACCCCAGATTTCTGCCCACTCCTCGTCTTTGATGCCGCGTCGCTCCTGCTCGCCCTGCAATACCGCCTTCATCTTGGCCATTTTGTCGGCATACAACTCCTCGATTTTGCTTTCTTCGTCGTATCCCGGTTTCATTCTCTTACCGTACTTTTCATCGAGTGTCTTCTTTACATTGCTCCATTCAGACTTGAATTCAGCACTGTTGCAGACATTTGCTCGCCAGTGCAGCAGTCTGTCCCAGTCGCTGGAGCCGAGCGGCGGCGCGAACTTGCTGTCCGGGTGCAGCAGAATGCTACGGCCCACGTCAAGCGGGTCTTCGACGAGCTCCAAGGGAGACATTCGATACGCGTCGTCGTACGCCACCAGCCCGTCGTAGCTGAACTGCTCGCGAGCTTTTGCCTTGTCGGTCTTCGGACCGACTGCCTTTTCCCCCGGCTTGATATGGCAATAAGTCTCGGAGATCTTTTCCCACTTGTCCAAGTCGCTTCGTGCATGTGCCGGTGCCGGTGCCGCAACGTTAACGCACCCCACTGTGAACCCCAATGCGAGCAGCGCGGCTATGCGTTTGACCATCATTCCTCCTGGTTTAATGCGCCTTGTGTGCTTCTGACCGTTGCCGCCATCACCCGCGCCCGTACAGACACAACGCCACGGGGCTTCTTCACCAGAATCGGAGCCGAGCTTTTCTATATATGCGCAGATGAAGACAGAGTCGAGTCAGCCTCAGTTAGTTCGGTGCGGAAGCGTCGTTGGATGTGTCCGACATCGCCAGCGACACGGGCACACTCTGCGCGCACGGCACCGCGACGGCACGGAGGCGGCGGGTACCCCCGGAGAGGGCAAAACCGGGAAAAGGCCACCGCGTCGTGCCGATGGCCGACGACGCTACGTCGAGCTGGGCGGGTTCCGGTCGAGCCTGCGGGCGGCAAGGCGGTTCGGCCGGAGTCAGGGGATCGCGCGCAGGACCGTGGGAGCGACCTGGACGACTTGGGTGCAGGCGTCGAAGGGGAAGGGCGGAGTGGCCGGGGCGAGGTTGACCGAGACGCGCAGGAGGTGGGCGTTGCTTGCGGTGGGTGGGTCGGCGCGGCGGTAGTTCAGGGTGATTGCGCAGGTGGAGTTTTCCCGAGTGGGGTCGGTGGACTGGACCGTGCGGAGTTCGGTGCCGGTGAGTCCTTCGACGTTGGTGTGGCGCGCGTATTGGATGGCCTGTCCGCCGTCGAGGCCGGAGGGCAGGCGGTTGACTTCGCCGGTCTTGACCATCTGCTCGTTGCTCTGGTCGAAGGAGACCTCGACGGTGGCGCGGTGGGCGCCGCCGGTCTGGACGAGCGTGATCGCGCACTTGTAGGCCTTGGTCCAGCCGACGGAGGTCAGCTGCCAGCCGGTGAATTGGGTAGCGATCTGCGAGGTAGCCCCGCACGGGTTGCGCTGTCGCAGTGAGCGTCCGGCGGGTTCGTCGATGACGTGGGGCGGCAAGGCGGTGAGGCCGTCGATCGTCGCGGCGAGGTATTCCCTGACGAATCGGCAGGGCTGGGACCACGGGACCGGCGTCTTCGTCGGGCCGGTCATCTTGGTGACGCTCAGATGGTGCGCGAATCCGGTGTCCCCGGCGGGGATTCGGTAGTCGCAGCCGTACGCCTCGGGTCTGTCGTCGCTGCTCGCGCTGCGGTACACGGTGCGGCCGTTGACCTGCTCGGTCCGGTCCGCGGCCCGCTGGGACGAGGTGTAGAGCTTGTCCAGTTCCAGATTGAACGAATAGTAAGCATCATCGGGGGCATTGAGTATCAATCCGCAGCCGGTCCAACCGCCGCCGCGTTCCAATCCGGGACTGCGGTCGTAACGCTGGAAAAGACCTAAGCGCTCAGCGAATTCGCGATTCAGCAGTGCGCACGGGTCGGTGGCGCGGATGCGTGCCATGAGGTCGGCCGTGCCGGGTGCGATGGCGGCCAGTTCTTGCGAACCCGGCGTCCCCGCCTGCGCTTTCGCTGCTTTCGGGGCGGTGGTTTCGGCGCTGGGACGCACCTTCGCGTCGGTGGAGATGGTGCCGCACGCGCACATCATGAGGACGACCGTGGCCAGTGCTGCCATGGCCGCCCAGCCCCGTCTGCCGCCTGAGATCAACGGCAACTCCCTCGGCTTATCGAACGATCCACGGCAGGTTAACCCAATTGCGGCGGCTCCCTTATCGGTTCTCGAATACCCGGTGAATCGTGACCTAATCAGTGTCGGAAAACACGTCACACGAACAAAACTCATGATCAGCGCCCGGTAGGCAGGCGGCGGCGGCCCGCGGTCAGTTCGGTGATCAGGTCCTCGTAGCCGACCGCTAGTTCGGCGAGGCGTTCCCAGGCGAACCAGAGCTCCCAGTCGGATTCGCCGGCCAGGGACGCGTAGGCACTCGCGGTGAGCCGAGCGAGGCGATCGAGGATCGCGCCGAGGGTTTCGGTGTGCACATAGGCACCGCCATGCGCGACGGGGAGGTGCGCGGTGACCCAGCGATCAATGTCACGGACTTCCCGAGCACGATATTCGTCTATATGGCAGGCGGATTCGTGCGGAGTGGACAGTCGGTGTTCGTGCAGTGCGGTCAACTCCCGAACCGCGCGTAACAACGGATGGTCGACGGTGTCCTCGCCGCGGCATGCGCGCAGCACTTGGCTTCTCGTCGGCAACGAACCATTCACGCGATTACCTCCCCCGGTGCGTGGGCTGAATTGCACACCCTTTGTAGGAGCTGCACAGGGTGCGGCTTGCAGAAGGGGTCAACGGACAGCCCTCTTGGTGCAGGCGCGGAGGTAGTCGATGATGACCGCGCAGGAGGGACGGAAGGTGTCCCGCGGCAGGACGACCCAGGCTCGGGACGGGGTGTGCGAATCCGTGGGGGACGGAAGGGCGATCTCACCGCCGAACGGCACGATAGCGACGTCGAGACGGAATAGTTCGGTAAAGAGGCGGGGGTCATCGGGCACGTCGGGCCGGCACAGGAAAGTCCAACGGCGGGAACGGATATGGGCCATTATCGGGCCGACCGGGCAGCCGCGGAACAGCATGTCGTCCCGGACGCGCTGGCCGAGCCGGGCGGGCATGGTGATCGCGCCGACCAGGCCGACCTTGACGATGATTCGGCCTGCTTCCGGTTGGATTCCGGCCGGTAGCCCGCAGGTGCGGCGGTAAAAGGCACAGCGCGAAAAAGGGGTGTCTTTGAACGTTGGGTCATGCATATCGAACCTCGACTCACCTCGATCGATCGGTTGGTGCCCCCGGTGCCGAGTGGACCTGAACCCGCTCTCGCCGATAAGGTTTCAAGTCTTCGATGACACGGACCGGGGCGCGCGTTCAGTAGAGCACCGGAAATGATCGGCGGGAACGTTCCCAGTAGTGGAACCAGGGGAAAATTCGCAAGGTTCCAAGGATTCCCGTCCATGCGGTTCCAGTTGCATACCTGGCCAATAGTGAGGCTACGAAAGGGAATTGCCGTGACCCCCACCGGATCCACCCTCCCCCGGCGCATGCTGGCACGTCAGCTGCGGGAACTCCGGGAGAATTCAGGCGTCAGCGCGGAAATCGCGCGCCTGGCGATAGGCGTTGGCAAACAAACACTGTGGCGGATGGAGACCGGGCAACCCGTGCGGTTGAATCCGTTGTTCATCCAGCGGTTGTGCGAGGTGTACGGAGCGCCCGAGGACGTGACGACGATGCTGCTCGGATTGGCGGAAGAATCGCATCGCACCGGATGGTGGCATGCGTACGGGGATGCCGTGCCGAAGCATTTCGATTTGTTCGTCGGGTTGGAAGAGGCTGCGAAGAGGATTGTTTCGTATCAGACGGTGCTGTTGCCGGGGTTGTTGCAGACCGATGAATATCGGCGGGCGATGATTTGGGTGGACTCGCCCACAATGCCCACCGAGGAAGTCGAACAGCGGATCGAACTGTTCACTCGGCGGAAGGTTCGGCTGACCGACATTGACAATCCGTTGACCGTCGACGCCATCGTGGACGAATGCATCCTGCGTCGGGCCATCGGTGGTCCGGAGGTGATGATTGATCAGCTCCACCATCTCGCCCGAGTCGGCGAGCTGCCGAACGTCTCCGTGCGGGTGGTTCCGCTCAGTGCGGAGGCGTACGGAGGCCTGGCCGTTGGGCCGTTCGTGCTGCTCGAATTCCCAAGGCACCCAACGGCACATCTGACCGAGCCGCCTGTTGTCTACATGCAGGGCCACACCGGAGCGCTGTACCTTGAGAAGACCGACGAGGTGCAGCAATATCAGCAGGCATGTATCGACTTGCGACGTTCTGCATTGGATGAGTCCCGCAGTCGTACGCTCATCCACGAGATCGCGAAGGAGTACGCGAGGTGAGAACAGATCTATCGACAGCCTCCTGGTTCAAGAGCAGCTACAGCAGCCCCAGTCAGGACTGCGTAGAGGTCGCCTTTCTCGGCGACGACGGGGTCGGCGTTCGTGACTCGAAGAACCCGAACGGGGCTGCGCTTGTTTTCAGCTCCAGCGAATGGGGGGCCTTCACCGCCGGTGTTGCCGGTGGGGTGTTCGATCTGCGGTAAGGGTGTGCCGAGGACGTAAGCCGGGCCGGGACTTCGCTCCGCGTGAAGTCTCGCGCCCGACCTCGGGCAGTGCTGACCGACCCGCCACCGACGGCTGCCGACCTGCGACGCGACTCGCTTGCACCCAGGTAGACGCATCGGTAGCGTCAGCATGAGCTGAAGCGGGGGGCGGAGAAGCCGGTCCGGTCCCGCGCGATCGATTCGAGCACCGGCGGGCGAAGGATCCGATGACGAGCAGGTCTCTCTCGTGGAAGGTGTCCGGTCTCGTTTTTGGTGCCGTGTTTGCGTTGGCGGGGTGTGGGCCTGCGGACGATGGAAACGGGAACCCCACGGGAAGCACGAATAGCCCGGCGACTTCCAAGGCAGGTCTCGCTGCAGATGTCCCCTCCGGATTCAACGCCTGTAATGACATCCCACAAGCCGTCCTCGATTCCGAGAAGCTCTTGGACAAGACGCCGAACGACTCCAACGCCAACGGTGGTATCAAATGGCGCGGCTGCCTCTGGGCCAAGACGGATGGATATGCGGCGAGCATCCAAACGACCAACATCACTGTGGACATGGTCCAGGACAAGAAGTTTCCGGACAGCCGCGATTTCACCATCGGCAATCGACGGGCGCTCTCGACACGACAAATCGCTGATCGCCCCGAGGAAGCGTGCACGGTCAACGTCGAGATGAAGGGCGGCAGCCTCGAGCTCAACCTCACTAATCCAGCGTCGAGCAAGGCCACGGGACATCTCAACACGTGCGACTTGGCGCGCGGACTGGCCGAGAAGATTGCACCGGCGATGCCCGCCACAGCCTGACGCACCCGCTTGACTACCGCATTTATCGGGAGGAAGAAACCACATGGGTGACGACATGCCGCCGACGCCTCGCCCCATGGCGAACTTCATCAGCTCGGCCGAACTCGCAGGAGAGGGCAACGATGTCTACACGACCATGAGTCAGCTCCGGCGCGATCGATTCGAGTACCGACAGGCGATGGATCCGATGACCAGCAGGACTCTCTCGTGGCAGGTGTCCAGCCTCGTTCTTGGTGCCGTGCTCATGTTGGCGGGATGTGGGCCTGCGGACGATGAGAACGAAAAGCCCACGAGAACAGCTACTTCACATGCAGGTCTCGCCGCGGACGTTCCGTCTGGCTTCAATCCATGCAACGATGTCCCGCGGGGCGTGCTCGATTCTGAGAAACTGCGTCAGAAGATCCCGAATGATTCCAATGCCAACGGTGGCGTCAAGTGGCGAGGCTGCATGTGGGTTCAGCCGAACGGATACGCAGCGAGCATCCAAACAACGAACATCACCGTCGACATGGTCCGCAAGAAAAAGTTTCCGGACAGCCGCGAGTTCATGATCGGTGCGCGTCATGCGATCTCGGCGCGACAGGTCGACGATCACCCGGAGGCGGCATGCACGGTCAATGTGGAGATGAAGAGCGGCAGCCTCGAGTTCAACCTCACCAACCCCGCATCCAACAAGGCCACAGGGCACCTCAACACTTGCGACTTGGCTCGTGGTCTGGCTGAGAAGGTTGCACCAGCGATGCCTGCTTCGACGTAACCCACTGTAAGCGAATGGATTCACCGGGAGGGATGGACCGAAATGGGTGACGACACGACGCCAACGATCGATTCGCGTACCGACAGGCGAAGGCTCCGATGACCAGCAGGACTCTCTCGTGGCAGACGCCCAGCCTCGTTCTTGGTGCCGTGCTCATGTTGGCGGGATGTGGGCCATCTGCGGGCGGTGGCGACATGCAAACAGGCAGCGGAAGCACCCCTCCCAACGCCAAACCTGGGCTCGCTGCCGACGTACCTGGCGGTTACGACCCCTGCACAGCGACCCCGCAAAGTGTGCTGGACTCGGAGAACCTTCGCGGCAAAAATAAGGATGATTCCAATGCCTCCGGTGGAGTCAAATGGCGTGGTTGCGCCTGGATCCAAACGGATGGGTACGCGGCATCTATCCAGACGACCAATCTCACCGTTGATATGGTGCGCGACAAGAACTTCCGTGAAGCTCGAGAATCCACTATCAGTGGCCGTCGGGCGATCCAGTCACGGCAAGTGGATGACCACCCCGATGCTGCGTGCACGCTGAACGTGGAAATGAAGGGTGGCAGCCTAGAGTTCAACCTCAGCAATCCGCCATC
Organism: Nocardia sp. XZ_19_369; assembly: GCF_015355715.1. Classification (NCBI taxonomy): domain Bacteria; kingdom Bacillati; phylum Actinomycetota; class Actinomycetes; order Mycobacteriales; family Nocardiaceae; genus Nocardia; species Nocardia sp. XZ_19_369. Next base: position 54,185 of record NZ_JACVED010000010.1, read on the forward strand.
TCGCAAAACCACCGGCAGTATCGACACCTGCCAACTCACCCGAGCATTGGCCGAGAAGGTTGTACCCACAATGCCTACCACTGTATAACCGACCCCTGATCGGACTCGTTGGGAGGAAAGTAACGATATGAGCAACGATGTCTACTCGACCATGAGTCAGCTCTTGCACGATCGATTCGAGAACCGGCGGGCGAGGCGTCCGATGACGAACAGGTATCTTTCGTGGCAGGCGTCCCGTCTGGTTCTTGGTGCCGTGTTTGTGTTGACAGGGTGTGGACCGTCCGATGGTGAGAGCGATCAGCCGACGGAACGCTCATCGACCTCCACACCGAGCGTCGCTCCGGACGTACCCGCTGGTTACGACCCGTGTATAGACATTCCGCAAAGCGTGTTGGACTCCGAGAAGTTGCTGGATAAAACGCCCGACAATTCGAACACGTCAGGCGGCATAAAGTGGCGAGGGTGCCTGTGGGCGCAAACCGACGGGTACGGGGCGCGAATCCAGACGACGAACATCACGGTGGACATGGTGCGCGCGAAGAACTTTCCCGACACTCGAGAGTTCACCGTGAATCGTCGCCGGGCGGTCTCTACCCGACAGTCAAGTGATCACCCGGAGGCTGCATGCACCGTGGATGTAGAGATGGCGGGCGGCAGTCTCGAATTCAACCTGAGCAATCCACCGTCACGGCGTAACACCGGACAGCTCGACACCTGCGAGCTCACTCGGAAGCTCGCGGAGAAGGTTGTTCCGACCTTGCCTGCCACCGTGTAACTCCACTGACCGCGACGGCCCCGATTGGGAGGGAAAGAATCGTGGTGACAATCAGATACCATCGCCTCGACCGATGTCGAACCTGATCAACGCAGCACGCGAAGGCCAACTGGCGGTTGAGATGAAGCCCGAAGACTTCGTCTGCATCGACCGCGACTGCGACTACTTCAAGCGCACAATCCAGCGAATCCAGACGGCTGGTGCCAGCGGGCACAGTGGTCGATCGATTCGAACAGAAGGCCAAAAAGCGAAAGACCGCAATGACGTCTGTGCGGTCAGGGAGCAGCACTACAAAATGGTCGACGGCCTCCAGTCTTTCTACCGATCAGTCCGGGACGAATGATGCAGGCGGACAGCGACTTTGCCGGCGAGTTCACTCGTTTGAACGAGACCCTTCCGCAGCGCCCACCCGCGCAACTCCCCGCCGACCCGGACCTCCTCCCGGATCGAACAGCCCGATGACCGGATACGACCCTTCACGGATTCCGGGTGACGACGAGCACACCGACAGCTGGATCACCCGAAGATCAACAGTGCATTCGATCCGGTCGACACCACCAACACGATCGATCAGGCCGAAAAGTGCTGAGATACGGCGACTCTGGAAGCAAGGTGTGGCGACCTTCACCCACTCGATCCAGAACTCGATTTCCCAAGCCTGGCCTGGACCGGTAGCAGAGGCTTCGAAGAACTCGATCCAGGCGTACATAACCGACGCCCACACGCTGATCGACCCGCCATCAGGAGCCGCCGGCCTGCGATGCGACTCGCTTGCACCCAGGTAGACGCATCGGTAGCGTCAGCATGAGCTGAAGCGGGGGGCGGAGAAGCCGGTCCGGTCCCGCGCGATCGATTCGAGCACCGGCGGGCGAAGGATCCGATGACGAGCAGGTCTCTCTCGTGGAAGGTGTCCGGTCTCGTTTTTGGTGCCGTGTTTGCGTTGGCGGGGTGTGGGCCTGCAGACGATGGCGGTGGTAGCCCGACAGGTAGCGTCACTAACTCCGCGTCAGCATCGGGAGTCGCGACGGATGTTCCTGCGGGCTACAACCCGTGCACGGACATTCCCCAAAGCGTCCTTGATTCGGAAAAGCTGCGAAACCGGGGCGAGTCGAACTCCAACGCTGACGGTGGCGTCAAATGGCGTGGTTGCAGGTTCGGTCGATCCGACGGGTACGTCGCAAGCATCACAACCACCAATCTGACAATCGACAAGACCCGACAGCGCAACTTCGCCGACGCCAAGGAATTCAGTGTTGCTGGCCGCCAAGCGATCTCGACACGGCAGGTCGCCGATCATCCAGAAGCCGCCTGTGTGGTGAACGTCGAGATAAAGGGTGGAAGCCTCGACATCAACTTGAGCAACCCTCCCTCGAATCGGGAGACCGGGCAAATCGACTCATGCGTGCTTGCTCGGACGCTCGCCGAGAAGATTGTGCCAACGATGCCAGCCAGTGTTTGACCAGATTCTGATCGGACTCGTCGGGAGGGAAGGATAGAGATGAGCGACGATAAGTCACCTCGACCAATGGCGAACATGCTCGCTGCGGCACGCGACGGCCAATTGGCAGTCGAGATGAATCCGGAAGACTTCGTCTACATCGACCGCGATTGCCAGTTCTTCAAGGACACGATCCGGGACATCCAGGAGATCATGGACAACGTCTCCCGACAGGACCACTGGGGTCTCGGCGAGAAGGAAGACAAGATGGTGTCGGCCACGACGCTGGTCGACAGGTTCCGCAAGAAGGCCAACGGAGCGGGGAACGGCAACTCCGTGTGGCAGATCATGGAAGAGCACCACCGGATCGTCGAAGACATCCAGGAAGTCCATCGCGTCGTCCGCGAACGAATGATGCAGGCCGACAGCAACTTCGCCGCTGAGTTCAACCGGCTGAACGAAACGTTGCCGCAAAGGCCGCCGGTTCCCTTGAAGGCGGGACCGTACCTGCTTCCTGATGGGACAGGGCGATGAGCGGCTACGAATCGACACAGATTCCGGGTGGAGGTGAGCACACCGATAGCTGGGAACATCCAGACATCAAGGGCGCCTTCGAACCGCTCAACACGACCGACGCGATCAACCAGGCGCAGAAGTACTGGGAAGCCCACCAGAAATGGGAACAGGGCGTAGAGACCTTCGCCCGGGCGATCCAGAATTCGATCGCTCAAGCATGGTCCGGCCCCGCTGCCGACAAGTCGAAGGAATCGATTCAGAGCTACACCACTGACGCCCAGCAGTTGACCCCCGCTCTGGCTGAGCTGCACACCCGCGTCCGCGACGCCGCAACCGCAATTGTCAACACCAAGAAGGCAATTCCGGATCCCGTGGTCGTCACATGGACCTCGTGGGCATGGCCACCGCACCGCTGGGACCTGCAGCGCGACCAGAACGAAGAGACACAGAAGGCTCGAGTCGCGATGAACGAGTACTACGTGCAGCCTTTCAGCCAGATGGACGGCAAGATTCCGGTGCTCCCGACGCCGACCAGTCCGACGAAGGCCGTCGACATCCCGGCCCCGCCGCCCGGCGGATACCAGAGCCAGGACGGCACCGGCGGTCAGCCGTATCAACCCACGTCGACTACCACCGACCCGGCTTCGAACAACTCCACCGTTCCCGGCGACAAAGACGGCGACGGCAAGCCTGACGAACCGTCGACCCAGAACCCGAAGACGGCTGACAACCCGAAGGCCGAGCAGACCACACCTGCCTCGACGAACCCGGCAGGCACTCAGACCACACCGGCCGGCACCAACCCGACGACCACCCCGACACCGAGCAACCCCACCTCCACCGATCCGGCGAAGACCGCGCCGACGGGCACCGGCACGCCGTACTCCCCGAGCAGTCCCGGCAGTCCCAGCAGAACGGGCAGCCCCAGCAGTCCGGGTTCGCCTGGTTCGAAGACCCCGCAACCCGGCCGCAGTATCTCCGGCAGTCCCGCCGTTCCGGGCACCACGTCCACCCCGGCGGCAGCAGCCGCGGCGGCCGCCCGTGGCGCGAGCGGTGCCCCGGGCATGGGCGCTCCAGGCATGGGCGCGCGCGGTGGTCAGTCCGAGGACGACTCCGAACACAAGATCCCCGACTACCTGATCACCCAGGAGAACACCGACGAACTGCTCGGCGAGCTCCCGAGAACGATCCCCGGTGGCGTAATCGGCGGCGACAACACCACTTAGACCCCACGACACCGCACCGAACGGCGGAACCTCGCGTTTCGCGGCCGCCATGTCCCGTTCGCGTGGCGGTATTCGCCGGGCGCAGTTCGGTGATGCGAGCACGACCGCTCACGGCACTCACGAACAGAACGAACACACAGAAGATCGGACCGAGATGACTGAATGGACTTGGGAACCAGATGATTTCGCAGCACTCTGGTATTCCGATGCCCATGATCGGTTCCCCGGTCCGCTGCGCTACACGAGCCGGTTCGCTTTGCGTGACGAGTTCGCGGCACACCGTCGCACCGTCCGCGACCGTTATACCTCCGATGAGCTGGAGGAGATCCAGCTGGCGCTGCACACCTTGGGCACGTCCGATGTGCGGATCGAAATCCTAGGCGGCACAAGCAAACACAAGAAGAGCACCGGCCGAGATGACCTACGCGAGTACCGAATCATCGGTGCCCGCAACGCCTATCACGCCGTCACCCTGATGCAGGCGGGCACCGCCACCGAGCACGGCCCGATCCGGGTCCGCATGTTCCGCCCGGAAAGCCTTGCCGCACGCACCGTCCAGGCTCTCCCCGCCTGCCCGCCCGGCACCGCCGCGCCCGCCACCTTCCACCCCGACGACATCGCACCGCGCCGCGACGGCTACTTCGAAGACGTCGCCCGCCAAACCCCTCGTGAGCAATACCAACGCCTCGTCGGCCGCCCTGCCGACGGTGGCGGCACCGCCGTCCTCATCGCCGCCCCGCTGCACACCCCCGCTCAACCCTGGAACGTCTTGCAGTGGCACGACATCACCGACGACGGTCGCTACACCGAGATCCGCGGCCCGCACATCACCATCCGCCCCACCACCCCCACCGACCTGACCAGTCACTTCACCACCTGGATAACCCAGGCCTTGAATCGCCTCGAAGAAGCCAACTGGTAACCAACTACTTGACGTAACAATTGCGAGCGCCTGCACATTGGTGCCCGTCACTCCAAATCGCATTGCGGCGTTCGGGATAATGCGTTCACAGGCGCCGCAAATGGTGAGCGCACAATTAACAGTCGAGCATTAACCTATTTCTGAAGAGAAATATTGCTGACGCTAAATAACTCCGTCGCCGATGAAAGCAGTTTTTGGTTGATACCCTCGACAAAGCCTGCGACCTGCGGCGCAACAAACTCCCGATAACCGTGCCGTGCAGGCACAGGGCGACACTGTGCGCAGATCCTGCTCAACTGGCCGCAGACCGCTGCCCTTGACCGCTCGCCGGGTCCCACGCTCCGATCCACGAGTGGCTCGCCGCCAGTTCTTCCGCACGCTGCGTGCGCGGCTCATCGCGGCCGTCGGGCAGGTACATCCGGAGCACCGGCGGCGACTGCTCGGCCGCGGCCAGCGCGAGCTCCGGTTGCTGCGCAGTCACCGGATCGTCGCCGTCGGGCTCGGTGACGGTCTCGGTAGCGCGCCCATCGAGCATGTTCAGTGCCAGCGCGCACAACACGATGAGCGCCCCGCCGATGATCCCACTCCACGTGGGCACCTGACCGAAGAAGATCAGCCCGAACAGCAGCCCCCACACGCACTCGACGGTCAGCATGTTGCCGCTGAGCACGGGGTCTACTCGTTCGAACGAGTAGTTGATGAGGAAGACGTTCAGCACGCTGAGCAGGCCGCCGATACCGATTGCGGCCCAGAGCATTACCGCTGACGCGTCCGCCGGGACATGCGGCAGGCCATCTCTTTGCAACAGCGAGGTCAGCGCGACGCCCACCGCGCCGACACCGAGGGTCAGCGCGGTGAGTTCGTGATTGTTCAGCGTGCCGTCGTGCAGATCGCGGCCGAGGTAGCTCAGCGAAATCGCCACCATGGCGACCAGCGCGAGCAGGTTGCCATAGTTCAGCGAGCTCGACGCATTGCCGCCGAATCCCGACAGGATCGCGACACCCACGGCGGACCCACCGACGAACACGATCCGCACGGCAGACACGCGCACGCTGCGCAGCAGCATCCCTAGGGCCGCCACCAGCGGCAAGGCGGCGATGAACGAAATGTCGCTCACCGCCGTCATCCCGGCGGCCTTCGCGAACAGCGTGGTGCCGACTACGTACAGCAGCACGGTGCGTCCGATCACCACGCACCATTCCCGCGCGCTGATCCGCAGCACGGTGCGCCAGCGGATACATCGGCTGAATGCGATAATCGCGATGAAGAACGCCAGACCCGTACGGAGATAGACCTGTTGGGGCGCGGTGAAGCCGCCACCGAGATAGCGCGACACCACGGTGAGCATGGCAAATGACGCGGTTAGCAGAACCAGCGCTCCGATACCGCGCAGGTCAGTGAAATGTCTGCTTTGTACGATCTCGGACCCGTTGATATCGCTCACATTACCGATTTGAGCGACACCCAGGTTCCGTACTCCCGGGTATTTTTTCGCGACTTGCCGCAGCTACAACGGTACGGGCTGAACGACTCCCGCTACGGTGTCGCGTATCCGGTGTGTGCCTCGGTCAGGCGAGATTCGACTAGGCGGTACCCCCTGCCGCATTATGCAGCCGGGCGTGCTTTCGATCATCACGACAGTGACAGCGGCGGCCGCGAGCGAGCCAGCCTGCCAGCACCCAGGCTCCCGCCAAGGCCGTCACGGCCAGGGTGTTCATTGCCGAGGCCGCGGTCACGAAGGTGGCCAGAGCGGTCACCACAGTCGCGATAGGCGTCATTACGTGCACCATTTTGTGGGCGAATGACACGTGGTCATCCTCGTCGGCGGCACACTCCGGGTTTGCCAGGACCCTGCCGACGATGACGATTTTTTTCATACCCCCAGCGTGCCGCTGACCGGGCCCTGCGGCCAGGGATTGCCCCGCTCTTGCACGCCATACGCGCAGAACCACGACTTTTATGGACGAAGTCGTAGGGCAGGGATACCGTCGAAAGCGCGGACGTCGCAGATACCTACGCGTGTCCCGACTATCAGAAACACCAATGATCTGGAGATGTTGTGGGTGGGCAGCACAGCATTGCGTGCGGAAGACGAGTCGTACGCGAATACGAGGCCGCGGGTGGGTCGACGTGGGAGCAGGTACACGCCGTGCGATCGCATTGCGGGGTTTCCTTGTTGCGCGCTCATCGCATCGCGCATGGGTTCACGCTCGTCGATGTCGCGCAGCGACTACAGCAGATTGTCAGCGCCGACGGATCGTCATGCCGGGGGTTATCGCATCAGAGCGTGTCCCGCTGGGAGACCGGCCTCGACATGCCGACCTATCAGTTCCTCGACGCCCTGTGCCGGTTGTATCGCACGCGACCGGACCGGCTCGGTTTCGGACACGACTACACCGACGACGAAACCCCTTCTCCCGCTTTACCCGGCCGCTTGGTCGTCGCTCCGGCTTCGCATGTCGGCTCCACCGCGCGGGATACCGTTCGCGCGCTGGAGGAAAGCCTCGAACTCAGCGGCTATCTCGTATATGTCCTTCCCCCTTCGGAATACATTCCGGCGCGGATGCGCGACCTGGCTCAGGTCCAGCATGTGAAGCTGACCGATCACTCCGCCGATCTGCGCCGGCGGCTGCATCGCATCGAGGCAATTCTGGCGGGCCTCATCGCTTTTCGACTGAACGACGTCGCCGATCTGCACGACACGTTCATGTGGTTCGCCAAAGCGCGCCGGGCCGCCCGGCATGCCGGCGACCCTTCGCTCGAGGCCTGGCTGGCCGGGCACATGGCACACACCCACGAGTGCTATCGGCACGCCCTCGATCAGGGATTGGCCGCAGCGCGTTCGGCGCAGGCGGCCAGCGGACGGACGCCGACGGCGGCGGGCGTTTTCGGGTTGCTGGCGGAGGCGGGGATCCAGGCCAGAATCGGGCGGCGCCGGGACGCGCTGGAGGCGGTGAACGCGGCGGAGCGGATGTTCGACGCGCTGCCCGAGACCGCGACGACCGACGACAACCTCGGCACCTCCGAATACATTCTGCGGTGGCATCAATCGCATGCGCTCAGTTCGATCGGTGATTGGCGGGCGGCCGAGGCGATCCGCGATCGCATGCTCGAGTTACCGATGGCGGAGAAGGACCAGGTCGGTCGGGCGCTGCTCGATCTCGACATGGCCACGTTATGGACTCGCCAAGGGGAACTCGACCATGCGCGCGAGCAGATCCGTCAGGTGTGGCAGTCGCTGCCGCCGGAATTACGGGTGGGTCAGGTGCGCAGGAATGTGTCGCAGCTCGTGGTCGGGCTGCCACCGGCGTTGCGGGACAACATCATCGAGCGGTGATGGTGGGTCCTGTTGCGGGCGTAGGTAATTGGTGAGTCAGGCGTCAGGTAGATGGGTGCGCTGGTCGTAGGTCGAGAGTTGATAGCCGTCGGCGGTGCGCTGCCAGCTGGTGATCGAGCCGTTACCCGCGAGACCTTCTTCAGCGAGCGCCAAAACTGCTGTGTCGGTGAGGTTCTCCAGGATTTGCCGGAGGAACAGTACGACGGCGTCGTGCGCCACGATCAGCACGCGGCGGTGCCGATGCTCGGCTCGGAGATCGGACACGACACCGCGGAGGCGCTCGGCGACATCCTTGAACGACTCGCCACCGGGTGGGCGGTAGCCGAGTGGGTCGCGAGCTTCTTTCGCGGGTTCGTCGGGGAAGCGCTCGCGCACAGCGGCCGGCGGTAGGTGTTTCAGTTGACCACGGGAGCGGTCGTACAACCGCTGATCGATGCGATGGCACGGGACTGTGCGGTTCGCCGCACGCAATTCCTGTTCGGCGAGTTGCCAGGTTTGCACGGCCCGCAGGTACGGTGAGCAAAGCACCAGGTCGGGCAGCTGATCAGGGTCCAGGGAAACCAACCATCGGCCGACGGCCACGGCCTGCCGCTCCCCCAACTCGGTCAGTTCGATAGTCATGTCGTCGGATTCGATGAGTTCGTCGGCGGCGAAAGCAACATTCGCAGTGCTCTGCCCGTGCCGGACCGCGTACAGCAGGTCGACAGAGCCCGAATTGTCCATATGCGAGCAGGTCATCTCGAATTCACCGCGCCCCCAACCACTTACATCATCAGTTCGCACACCATCCCCTTCGTGATCACCCCAATTATGCGCCCGCTCACCGCCTACCCGGCAGTGCCGCGCCGCGCGCACGCTGAGCCGGGCTTTCGCACTGCGAGGGTGGCGGCAGACTTGCGCCCCCGAGTGTCGGGGTCGAAGCCGCAACCCGACGCCGAAGCCGTGCCCGAGGCCAGAGCAGGAGTAGGAGGCAGGTCCGCGCCAAGCCGCCGGTCCACGATTCATGATGCGGGCCGCCGCCCGTGCGGCCGGTGCTCAGCTCCTTGCCGCACTCTCCTCGTCAGCCGACCTGGGCCCAGCGCCGGTCCTGGGCGGGGTGGTCAGAACCGGAACGACGGCGGGTGCCGCAGTCAGTGCCGGAGACGGCCGGAGCCAGCGACAGAGCGGAACGAGCCTGGACCAAAGATGGGGAGCGGGAGGCAGAACCTCCGGCCAGACCGTGGTCGCCGCCGAAGCCAATGCCAGTTGCTGAACGTCAACCACAACCGCGCGGGTGACGGTGCGACTGCGCTGAGGGCGTCAGCAAGTGGCGTGTCGTGCCCGGCCGACGTACTGGGCCAGCCTGAGCCATCTGACCATCCCGCTCTGCCTTCCGGCTGGCATGGCATATCAGAGCCGCCATAACTCAGGCGGAGTCTGCGCAGTGCCGACTGCGGCTCAGCTAACGGAATGGTGCCTGCGGGTCGGGCGAGCGTTGCCCTCATACCCGCCGCACCAGGCCGGGCCGCTTGCACAGCGACGCGGCTACAAGCGATCACCTTGCACGGCGACACGCCTGCACCGCAGCGAAGTCCATCCGACCTGCCGCGCACACCGACGCCAGACACCGCACGATCGCAATGATCGCGCGGCGCTGTGGTTTTCGTGACCCGTCGCGTGTCGTCCAGCGCTTCCGCGCCGCGTACGGTGACACCCCGCAAATGGCTTTCGCCGACGGGGAGGTTTGGTTAGTCGCAGACCCTGGCTTGTTTGCCGGCGAGTGCGTCCAGGCCGAGCATCGCCAATAGGGATTGGCAATCGTCGGCGTTCTGTGAATAGCTGGCAACGGTGCGTGCGGCCACCGCGCTCTGTCGCGCAGTTTCGGCCTTTTCATTTGCCCGCGCCTCGGCGAATTCGCCCGGTTCGTGGATGAGAGTGATGTGTCGTGCCGGGGACATGAATCTCCTTGGGGTTGATCGAAGCCTACAAGGCGCGCTCGCTCCGCGACAGCCGAACCGACCCGGCAGTTCGCTGACCGGGGTCTGTCGGGCGGCACAATGCCGACAATTCGACAGGCGGCGGGGCGCGTCGAAGGGGAACAAGTTCCGCCGCCTTCCGGGGTGGTCGGACGCTTGCGAGCGCCCCGGAGCGGGCAGGGCCGCCGAGGCTACTGAACGCCGCCGAAGGTGGATTTGTCGGCGCGGATAGGGCCTGCGGCCACACACTCGATCCAGATCGAAGCACGATGAGTGTTGCGTCACATGATTGCCGGGATGAGCCGCGCGGCACTTCCAGCCGGCAACACCAGACGAGCTGGACGAGCGCGAAATCTTGGTGTCGACCCCTCTCGACACCGCTGGACCGTGATTACGGGACGAGTAGCTGACGGACCACTCCGTCGGCCAACAACCTGCCTCGATCGGTGAGGACGAGATGGTCTCCCGCGCGAGTGGCGAGACCGTCCGCGATGACACGGTCGGCGGCCGCGGTACCTGCCGGGTCCAGTTCGGCGAGGGGTAGCCCGGTGCGGAGACGAACGGCGAGCATGACGCGTTCGGTGTAGCGCTCGTCGGGAGTGAGGGTTTCCCACCCCGCCGCGGGGAGTCCGCCGTCGGCGACGCGGTCTGCGTATCGAGCGGGGTGTTTGATGTTCCACCAGCGCACGCCGCCGACGTGGCTGTGCGCGCCGGGACCCGCTCCGAGCCAGTCACCGCCGTCCCAGTAGCCGAGGTTGTGTCGACAGGCCGCGGCTTCGCTTGCGGCCCAATTGGACACCTCGTACCAGCTCAATCCCGCGGCGGTGAGGCGAGCGTCGATGCGTTCGTAGCGCGCGGCGAGCACGTCGTCGTCGGGCGCGGGGAGTTCGCCGCGGCGCACGCGGCGGGCCAGCGCGGTGCCGTCTTCGACGATGAGCGAGTAGGCGGAGACGTGGTCGACGCCTGCGTCGAGAACCGCGTCGAGGCTCTCGTCGAGGTCGCTGTCGCGTTCGCCGGGGGTGCCGTAGATGAGGTCGAGGTTGACGTGGTCGAAACCGGCGGCGCGGGCCTCTCGCGCGGCGGCGACGGCCCGGCCCGGCGTGTGGGTGCGGTCCAGGACCTTCAGCACGTGCGCGGCGGCGGACTGCATGCCGAGCGAGATCCGGGTGAAGCCTGCGGCGCGGATCCTGTCGAAGAATTCCGGCGAGGTGGATTCGGGGTTGGACTCGGTGGTCACCTCGGCGGACGCGGCGAGGGTGAAGTCGGCGCGCACGGCATCGAGGACCGCGGCCAGTCCGTCGCCGCCGAGCAGGGACGGGGTGCCACCGCCGACGAAGATCGTCGCCACCTCGGGCGTTGCCGTCGGCAGTGCCGCGAACTGCTCTGCCGCCGTGGCCAACTCGCCGCGCAGCGCCGCCAGCCAGGACTGCGGCGACGCGGAGGTCCCGAGTTCGCCCGCGGTGTAGGTGTTGAAATCGCAGTATCCGCAGCGTGTCGCACAGAACGGCACATGCACGTATATCCCGAACGGGCCGCCCCCGAAGTCGCCGAGCACCGGTCCGGACGTCTCGGTGCCGACAGGGATAGCCGCAGGTGAACTCACCCCTCCAGTGTGCAGGTCGCCCCGCGACCGACACTCGACGCCTCCCCCGCTACCCGATGGGACCTGGACGAATGATCACGGGGAACTGATGCCGTTCGCTACTCGGGCGATGCCGGCATCAGTTCCCCCTCACCTCAGGATTCGGCGATGACGGTGTTCTGGTTGGCGGTGAGCAGCCAGTGGCCGTTCTCTTTGGACATGACGTACATCGGCGAACCTTCGCCGGTGACCTGGCCGTCGTTGGTCAGGTAGCGCTGGCGGACCTTGACGGCGGCGACGTCGGGCCGGATGAACAGGACGTGTTCGATCTCGTAGGTGGCGGTGCCGTCGCGCATGGCGCCGGGCAGGACCTTGGCGGTGAACTCGGCGATCGCGGCGCGGCCGAACAGTCGTTTGCCGCCGCCGGTGGTCCAGATGGCGTCTTCACGGAACAGTCCGACGAACTCGTCGACGAGTTCGTTCTGCTGGGAGTGCTGGATGGTCGCAACTACCGTGCGAATCGCGTCGAGCTCGGTGTCGACAGGTGCGGTACTCATGCCGCAGAGTCTGATCCCTGAAGTGCGCTTCAGGTCAAATGAACTGGCGGACAGCATGATGCGGTCAGCGAAAACGAGCCAGGCAAGGGTGGCGCGGCTCCATCGGCCCGGCCAAGCAACGATGGCTGTCGAACGCGACGGCGGCAGGCCCCATCTCGACAGTGGCGCACTTCACTTTTAGTGATCCCGAGGTATCACCGGCCGCCATCGCTGGATGATCTATGACCGCCGTCACATATCTGCCGAACGGTCCAGGGGATTCTCCGCACTTTTGCGGAAAATATCGGTCTACGGTCGGAAGCCGCCCGTTGAGGTGGCACAATAGGCTGCATGCGCGCATCGGGAGTACGACTTGTGGCACGTCGCCACGTCGACTACAAGCGCGTCTGTAGCGCCAGCTGTCTGCCCGATTCCCCTCGGTAGCTCAGCGACGCCCATCCCCGGGTCCTCCCGGCGATCCCGATATTCGACTTCATCGGTCCGCTGACACCGCAGGTGCGAGTCAGCCCCTCGCGCCTCCAGCACGGATGTATCACCCACCCCGCAGGAGCGACCCTCATGACGTCGAGCACCGACGCCGGTCCGATCGATCAGTCCGGCCCCGAATCCCGGCCAGGTCACCACCCACGCCCCGAACGCCCCGCCACTGAACGCCGCGTCCGCCCCGACCGCCCGCGTCCGGAAGCCTCGGCAGGCCCGCGCGCCCGCACGGGTAAGCCGGTGCGTCGCAAGGCGGAGGGCCAGTGGGCGCTCGGCTACCGCGAACCGCTGAACCCGAACGAGCAGTCCAAGAAGGACGACAACCCGCTCAACGTCCGCGCCCGGATCGAGAACATCTACTCGAAGCAGGGCTTCGACAGCATCGACAAGGGCGACCTGCGCGGCCGCTTCCGCTGGTGGGGTCTCTACACCCAACGCGAGCAGGGCTACGACGGCAGCTGGACCGGCGACGAGAACATCGACCTGCTCGAGGCCAAGTACTTCATGATGCGCATCCGCTGCGATGCGGGCGCGTTGAACGTCGAGCAGCTGCGCACGCTCGGCCAGATCTCCACCGAGTTCGGTCGCGACACCGCCGACCTGTCCGACCGCGAGAACGTGCAGTACCACTGGATCGAGGTGGAGAACGTCCCCGAGATCTGGCAGCGGATCGAGGCGGTCGGGCTCGAGACCACCGAGGCGTGTGGCGACTGCCCGCGTGTGGTGCTCGGCTCGCCGCTGGCCGGGGAGTCGCTCACCGAGATCATCGACCCGACACCGGCCATCGACGAGATCGTGCGCCGCTACATCGGCAAGAAGGAGTACTCCAACCTGCCGCGCAAGTTCAAGACCGCGATCTCGGGCCAGCAGGACGTGGTGCACGAGATCAACGACGTCGCGTTCGTCGGGGTGAACCATCCCGAGCACGGGCCCGGTCTGGACCTGTGGGTCGGCGGCGGTCTGTCCACGAATCCGATGCTCGCGCAACGGGTCGGCGCGTGGGTGCCGCTCGATGAGGTGCCCGATGTGTGGGAGGCCGTGGTCTCGCTCTACCGCGACTACGGCTACCGCCGCCTGCGCACCAAGGCGCGGCTGAAGTTCCTGGTCAAGGACTGGGGCATCGAGAAGTTCCGCGAGGTGCTCGAAGAGAAGTACCTGAAGCGCAAGCTGATCGACGGCCCGGCACCGGAGCAGCCGACCAAGCCGATCGACCACGTCGGGGTGCAGAAGCTGAAGAACGGGCTCAACGCGGTCGGGTTCTCCCCCATCGCGGGCCGGGTCTCGGGCACGATCCTGACCAAGGTCGCCGACGCGGTCGAGCGGATCGGGTCGGACCGGATCCGGTTCACCCCGTACCAGAAGCTGATCGTGCTCGACGTCGCCGACGACAAGGTCGACGCGCTGATCGACGAGCTGGCACCCCTTGGGCTGCAGGCCCGTCCGTCGCTGTGGCGGCGAAACCTGATGGCCTGCTCGGGAATCGAGTTCTGCAAGCTGTCGTTCGCCGAGACCCGCAAGCGGTCCCAGGCGCTGGTGCCCGAACTCGAGGAGCGGCTCGCGGATCTCAATGCGCAGCTGGACGTTCCGGTCACCATCAACATCAACGGCTGCCCGAACTCGTGCGCGCGGTCGCAGATCGCCGACATCGGGTTCAAGGGCCAGCTGGTCGACGACGGCACCGGGAATCAGGTGGAGGGCTTCCAGGTTCACCTGGGTGGCAGCCTCGGCTTCGACAGCGCCTTCGGGCGCAAACTGCGTCAGCACAAGGTGACCAGCGACGAGCTCGGTGACTACATCGAGCGGGTGGTGCGCAACTTCATCAAGCACCGCGAGGATGGCGAACGATTCGCGCAGTGGGTCGTTCGTGCCGACGAGGCGGATTTGAAATGAGCCTCGCTTGCGCAAGAGCACACGCTGTATTTACCCACCCCGCCGGCTTCGCCGGCTGCCGTCCCCTCAGGTGATGGGAGATCAACTGTGACAACCGAACTGGTGGCGAAGCTCACCGAGGACGAGCTGCGGGCCATCGCCGATAAGGGCGCCGCCGATCTCGGTACCGACGCCTCGACGCTTGATCTGCTGCAGTGGACCGAGGACAACTTCGGCACTGCCGCTGCGGATCCGCAAGCGCCCGGTGGCTACATCGTCGCCTCGAACATGCAGGACGGCGTACTGGTGCATCTGGCCGCGCAGGTCCGCCCCGGAGTTGATGTCCTGTTCCTGGACACCGGCTACCACTTCGCCGAGACCATCGGCACCCGGGACGCCGTGGAAGCGGTGTACGGGGTGAACGTGGTCAATGTCCGGCCGGAACAGACTGTCGCCGAACAGGATCAGCTGCTCGGCAAGGATCTGTTCGGGCGCGATCCCGGCGAGTGCTGCAGGCTGCGCAAGGTCGTTCCGCTGAAGAAGTCGTTGAGCGGGTACAACGCGTGGGTCACCGGTATCCGCCGGGTGGAGTCGCCCACCCGCGCCAACGCGCCGCTCATCTCGTTCGACGAGGCGTTCGGACTGGTGAAGATCAATCCGATCGCCGCCTGGTCCGACGACGAGATGCAGGACTACATCGAACAGCACGGCATCCTCGTCAATCCCCTTGTGGAGGAGGGGTATCCGTCCATCGGCTGCGCTCCGTGCACACGGAAGCCGGAGCCGGGATCCGATCCACGAAGCGGGCGTTGGGCCGGCCTCGCCAAGACCGAATGCGGGTTGCACACCGCCTGACCGAGTCAGGCCTGGAGGAGGCAGCGTGCGTAACCACGTAGGGCCCTCGGACAGGCAGATTGGATACAGCATGACGGAGACCATTAACGTGAGCGAACGCGTGAGCGACCAATCCACCGAACGTGCCTTCGGCATCAGCGATTTCGATACCCTCGCCGCGCTGGAGTCGGAGTCGATCCACATCTTCCGCGAGGTGGCAGGTGAATTCGAGCGGCCGGTGATCCTGTTCTCCGGCGGCAAGGACTCCACCGTGCTGCTGCACCTGGCGCTCAAGGCGTTCTGGCCCGCGCCGCTGCCGTTCGCGCTGCTGCACGTCGACACCGGGCACAATCTGCCCGAGGTGCTGGAGTTCCGGGACAAGATCGTCGAGCGGTACGGGCTGCGGTTGCACGTCGCCAAGGTCGAGGACTACCTCGCCGACGGCAGGCTCACCGAACGCCCGGATGGCATCCGTAACCCGTTGCAGACCGTCCCGCTGCTGGACGCGATCACCGAGCACCGTTTCGACGCCGTGTTCGGCGGCGGCCGCCGCGACGAGGAGCGGTCCCGGGCCAAAGAGCGAATCTTCTCGCTGCGCAACGCCTTCGGGCAGTGGGATCCGAAGCGGCAGCGGCCCGAGCTGTGGAACCTCTACAACGGGCGGCACGCGCCGGGCGAGCATGTGCGGGTGTTCCCGTTGAGCAACTGGACCGAGCTGGACATCTGGCGCTACATCGCTCGCGAGGACATCGATCTGGCGAGCATCTACTACGCGCATCAGCGTCCGGTGTACCAGCGCGACGGTATGTGGATGACGCCCGGTGTGTGGGGCGGACCGCGGGAAGACGAAGTGCTGGAAACGCTTTCGGTGCGATACCGCACTGTTGGCGATGGATCTTCCACCGGCGCGGTGCTTTCCGATGCGGCCGACAACGCGGCGATCCTCGCCGAGGTGGCCGCTTCTCGGTTGACCGAACGTGGTGCTACCCGCGGCGACGACCGGGTGTCGGAAGCCGCGATGGAAGACCGTAAGCGCGAAGGCTATTTCTGATGCCGACGCCATTGGACCTGATGCGCGGTGTGGGTAACGCCTTGGCGACTGCCGCGCGGAAAGAACGTAAGCGAGAGGGTAGTTTCTGACATGTCCGACCTATTGAGGCTGGCTACCGCCGGTTCTGTCGACGACGGTAAGTCCACTCTGGTCGGGCGTCTGCTGTACGACACGAAATCCGTGCTCGCCGATCAGATCGACGCCGTGACCCGCGCCTCGGTCGACAAAGGTCTTGCCACACCGGACCTTTCGTTGCTCGTGGACGGGCTGCGCGCGGAGCGGGAGCAGGGCATCACCATCGATGTCGCCTACCGTTACTTCGCTACGCCGCAGCGCTCTTTCGTGCTCGCGGACACTCCGGGGCACGTGCAGTACACGCGGAATACGGTGTCCGGTGCGTCGACGGCACAGCTGGTGATCCTGCTCGTCGACGCGCGCAAGGGCGTCATCGAGCAGACCCGCAGGCACGCCGCGGTTCTCGCGCTGCTCGGCGTGCCGAAGCTGGTGCTCGCGGTGAACAAGATCGACCTGGTCGATGACGCGGCGACCGTATTCGCCGAGATCTCGGCGGAGTTCAACCAGCTCACCCGTACTCTCGGCTGGTCCGACGACGACGTCGTGGAGATTCCGGTCTCCGCGCTGCACGGCGACAATATCGCCACCCGGTCGACCAGCACCCCGTACTACACCGGGCCCTCGCTGATCGAGCACCTCGAATCGGTACCGGTCGATGCCGACAGCACCGGCAATCACACACTGGGACTTCGCTTTCCGGTGCAGTACGTGATCCGCCCGCGCACCGCCGAGTACCCCGACTACCGGGGTTACGCGGGTCAGATTGCGGCCGGTGCGGTCGCGCCGGGCGACGAGGTCGTCGTGCTGCCGTCCGGGATTCGCACCACCGTCGAACGGATCGACACCCCCGACGGTGAACTCGCGGTCGCGCAGACCGGCCGCAGCGTCACGCTGATCCTGGCCGACGACGTCGACATCTCCCGCGGCGACACCATCGCCTCGGTCGCCGACGCTCCCGAACCGATCGACACCTTCGACGCCACCGTCTGCTGGCTCGGCGACAAGCCGTTGCGCCCCGGCGCCCGCCTGCTGCTCAAGCACGGCACCCGCACCACCCAGGCCATCGTCGGCGGCCTGCTGGAACGCTTCGACGAGCAGCGCATGATCGCCGACCCGAACCCGGAATCATTGGCCCTCAACGACATCGGCCGCGTCTCCCTGCGCGTCGCCGAACCGCTCGCCGTCGACGACTACCGAGTGAACCGGCACACCGGCAGCTTCCTGCTGATCGACCCGTCCGGCGGCAACACCCTCGCCGCCGGCCTCGTCGGCGACGTGCTGTCGGCGGTCGAGGTCGGTACCGGAGTCTGAGATGACGGATCCGTCCGGCATCACATGGTCGGCCGCCGCTCCCGTGATGGGTGGGGCGTTAGCGGCCCGCGCAATCGGGAGCGAGGTGTCCGGCCGCCCCGCACTGATCGCGGTGGCACATGGGAGCCGGGATCCGCGGTCGGCTGCGACGATGTCGGCGGTTGTTGCCGAGTTGGCGGCCGCGCGGCCGGGTTTCGATGTGCGGCTGGCGTTTCTCGATCTCAGTGCGCCGTCGGTGGAGCAGGTCGTGGATGCTGTTGCGGCCGAGGGGCATACCCATGCGGTGGTCACGCCGCTGTTGCTGGGTAGCGCCTTTCATGCGCGGGTGGATTTGCCGGGGCTACTCGCGGCCGCGCACGCTCGGCACCCTCAACTGCAACTGACCCAGGCTGGGGTTCTCGGGCCTGATGCCCGACTGATCGCTGCCCTGCGGGATCGCGTGGCGGAGGCATCCATCTATTCGGCTGGCCGAGATCGCGTGCTGGAAGCGACCGCGTCCGTGCCCCAGCGAGACGGCAAGCCGCAAGCAACCGCCTTTACTCTGCTGGACCGCGAGCCGGAAGCATCCGCATCTTCGACCCAGCGAGACCACAGCCCGGAAGCCCCCACCGCGTCGTCCCAGCGAGACGGCGTGGCGCAAGCGTCTACCCTCTCGGCCCCGCGAAATCCCTTGGGCGCTCGGTCGAATCGCCGACTGGGGATCGCCGTTGCCGCCGTGGGTTCCTCCTCCCCCGCTGCCAACGCCCGCACGGCCGAGGTGGCCCGCCGCCTTGCCGCACTCACCGGGCACCTCACCGAGATCTGCTTCGCGACCACCGAACCAACACTGCCCCAGGCGATTTCCCGTCTGCGCACGCGTGGCGCCGAGGACATTCTCGTCGCCCCGTGGTTCCTTGCCCCCGGCCTGCTCACCGATCGCCTCATCGCTGCCGCACCGGATGTGCTGCACGCCAACGTCATCGGCCCGCACGCAGCTCTGACCGACATCGTCTGGGACCGCTACGACGCAGCGATCGCCACCACTCTCACAATGTCGGCCTGACAGCGCCCCGGCCGAGATAGAGCTCAGCCCAGCAGATTATCGACAATGGCCCTGGCCGTCGCGACTCCCCACTCGTTGTCCATCTGACGAGCGGTGTGGGCGGCCGATATGACGGCGTCGAGTTCGAAGGCGATGATGTCGGCGTTGCGCTCGGCGAGGTGGCCTTGCTCCTGGGCGAGGCGGATCTCCTTGGACAGGAATGCGAGGAAGTCGCGGTGGTCCGCGGCGATGGCGTCTCGAACGGGACCGGGACGACTGTCGAACTCGGCGAGGGTGGCGACGCGGAAGCAGCCGCCGGGGAAAGCGGGTTCGGCGACCTGGCCGAACCAGTGGTTCACGAGGGCGCGCAGGCGTGGCATGCCGCTGGGTTCGGCCAGGCTGGGTGTGATCACCTGGTCGATGAAGACCTCGCGGGCCGTTTTGACCGCGGCCAGCTGCAGGCTCTCCTTGCTGCCGAACAAGGTGGCGATGCCGCTTTTACTGAGGCCCAGGTCCGCGGCGAGCTTGCCGATACTCACGCCCGTCAGGCCCTCGACGGACGCCACGTCGGCGGCGTGTCTGGCGATCGAAGCCCGGGACCGCGCGCCCTTCGCCAAGCGCTGATCAGTGCCTTGCTGCTGGTCGGCCGGGGTAGTGGGCTCGGGCATGGCTCCATTCTTCCATGAAAGGTTGCATACAAGAACGTACGGTCGTACTTTAATGAACGAACGATCGTATGCACTTATGCCCTCTCGAAGGATCTTCATGACCGACGTGTCCGCGCTATCGCATAGCGACAACGAACTTCGTACCGAAGCCAACGACCCGCTGCTCCTCTCTCCCGAATCGGCACACCGCCTGCTTATCGGCGCTCCGTGGCAGCGATACGCGGTGCTCGGCGATTCCCTCGCCCAGGGTGTGGGCGACCCGAGCCCCGGTTACACGAACAGCGGCTGGGCCGACCGCGTCACCGACGCCCTGAGATCGGTGAATCCTGCTCTGTCATACCTGAATACGGGGCGGATCGGCGTCACCTCGACGCAGGTGATCGCCGATCAGCTCCAGTCCGTGCTCGAATTTCAACCCGACCTGGTCCACCTCAGCTGCGGCGGCAACGACCTGTTCACAGCGGGCGGCAGCCCCGACGAGGTCCGCGCGAACCTCGACACCCTCTTCGCCGCCCTCACCCGCAATGGCGCGCAGATCTGCGCCTTCACCCTCGCCGACGTGTGGGACACCGACCGGATGGCACCCATGCGCCAGATGCGGGACCGCATGTCCGTGCTGAACGACATCATCCGCGACCTCGCCGCCCGCTACGACGCCGTCCTAGTCGACCTGTGGGACCACCCCCTCCGCCTGCGCCCCGACCTGATGAGCGAGGACCTCATCCACTTCACCACCAGCGGCCACGCCGTCCTGGCCGCCGAGATCATCCGCGCCCTCGGCCACCGCATCCCGTCGAACACCCAGGCCACGGCCTGATCATCCGCCGAACGGGGCACAGTGGCGCCATAGCCGACAGGTCGGGCCGGAGGTCCGGTCCGGCGGCTGCCAAAGAGGCTAGGGCCGAACAATTTCCGACGGCGGCGGCGGGCCGACGGTGGTTGGCCACCCAGACTTCCGCGAGTGGCACGTGGTGGAGGCGTTTGTCGAGAAGAGCCCACCATGGTGTGCCACTCGACGACCGCCGCGATTCCGGAGCGGGAACGGGTGGAAGATCTCCGGGTCACGACTGGTAGCGCTCCAGGAGTTCGGTGCCGATGCGGACAAGTTCGGTGCGAACTTCCGGCGGGTCGAGGACTTCGATGGAGGATCCCCAACCGGCCAGTTGCTGGGCGAGCATCCAGGCGGTGGGGGCGGTGACCTGGACGCGGATCCGGCCGTCCTCGATCGGGCCGTCGACCACGCAGTGCCTGCCCTGCTGATTGCGCAGGATCGGTAGCAGGCGCTCGGAGATGAGGACGGTGGCGGCGGTGGCGGCGCGGCGCTGCTCGAGCTCGTCCACCACCTCATTCCAGGTCGCGGAGAGATCGAAATCAGCTGGGCGGTGGGCGGTTTCGTCGGTCACGACGGCCTCGGTGATGCGGTCGATGCGGAAGGTGCGCTGGCCGTTGTCGGTGCCCGCGATGAGGTACCAAATGGCGTCCTTGTCGATGAGGCCCCACGGGTCGACGAATCGTTCGGTGTGCTCGCCTTTCTTACTGGCGTAGCGCAGGCGAACCTTGTTGCGCTGCACCACCGCTCGCTGGAGCAGCGCGACCACCGGCGGCAGTTCGCGGTCGGTCTGGCCCCAGCGGGCCGGATCGATCACCACGGCGTCGGCGGCCGCGGCGGCATCGGTGCGGAACGGCTGCGGTAAAGCGCGAACCAGTTTGCGCAGTGCTGATTTCACCTCCGGCACCGCGTTCGCCGACGGTCCCGCCAGCAGAAACAACGCTCGAGCCTCGCCCGCCGTCAAGCCGGTGAGGTCGGTGCGCGCGCCGCCCACCAGTGACCAGCCGCCGCCGCGGCCGGGCTGCGGGTAGACCGGGACGCCCGCCATCGACAACGCCTCCAGGTCGCGCCGCGCGGTGGCGACCGAGATTTCCAGTTCCTCGGCGACCTCGGCCGCGGTCACCCGTCCGCGCGTCTGCATCATCAGCAGGATCGCCACCAATCTGTCCGCTCGCATGCGCACAATTCTGCCGGAAAAAGTGCTCATTCAGTGAGCACTTTAGGGCGGATGATGGTTTTCAACAGCAAAGAACACACCGAAGAAGGAGATTGACATGCTGCGAGGAATGGCGACGAGCACGTTCTACGCCGACGATCTGGAGGCCGCGAAGGACTGGTACAGCGAGTTCCTCGGCGTCGAGCCGTACTTCCACGTCCCCGGCGGCTACTACGAGTTCCGCATCGGCGACTACCTGCACGAATTCGGCATCGTCAACCGCGCATACGGACCGGCGGGCGCCCACAACGCCCCCGGCGGCGCGATCGTCAACTGGCACGTCGACGACCTCCAGGCCACCTTCGACCGGCTGCTCGAACTCGGCGCCAAGGAATACGACCCGATCACCCCGCGCGGCAACACCGGTTTCGTGACGGCGTCGGTCGTCGACCCCTTCGGCAACGTCCTCGGCCTGATGTCGAACCCGCACTACCTCGAGGTCCTGGCCAAGACCGGACCGGCGTAGTCCCCCACCGCGACCTCCTAGTCGCGGCCGAACAATCCGAGCGAGTGCCCCGCAGCCTGCTGCGGGGCACTCGGTCGTCGGTAGCCTGGCGGTCCGGCGTCGGTGCCCGGCGACCCCGCAACCCGGCGACCCCGCAACCCGGCGACCCGGCAACTCGGCAACCCCGCGACCCGGCAACCCCGCGACCCGGCAACCCCGCGACCCGGCAACCCCGCGACCCGCAACCCGGCGACCCCGCAGCCCGGCAACCCCGCGACCCGGCAACCCCGCGACCCGCAACCCGGCGACCCCGCAGCCCGGCAACCCCGCGACCCGGCAACCCCGCGACCCGGCAACCCCGCAACCCGGCAACCCCGCAACCCGGCAACCCCGCAACCCGGCGACCCAGCAGCCCGGCAACCCCGCGACCCGGCAGCCCGCAGCCTGGCAACCCGCAGCCTGGCAACCCCGCGACCCAGCAGCCCGGCAACCCCGCGACCCAGCAGCCCGGCAACCCCGCGACCCGGCGACCCGGCAGCCCGGCGACCCCGCAGTCCGGCAGCCCGGCAGCCCGGCAGCCCGGCAGCCCGGCAGCCCCGCGACCCAGCGACCCAGCGACCCAGCGACCCAGCGACCCCGCGACCCCGCGACCCCGCGACCCCGCGACCCCGCGACCCCGCGACCCCGCGACCCCGCGACCCCGCGACCCCGCGACCCCGCGACCCCGCGACCCCGCGACCCCGCGACCCCGCTATGAGATGGTTGCCACGGGTGACCGGAGATGCAATGTCTCGCGCAGCATTTCAGATGAAGCTCGGGCGATCGCTCGGTCTGGACAGATGAGCGGTGACCCGTAGAGCGGACTGGATATCGACCGCAGGCGGGGCGGGGCGGGCGTTGCGACATGGGCCGACATATGATCTGGGCCACATCAGGCCGTGCCAATGCGAGCGGCTTCGGGCTCGGAAGGACACCTATGGTCATACCCGCTGGAGCGGCAGACGATGCGAACAGTGCCGCGGAGGCACCTGCGTTGCGAGATCGAACCCCGGACGAGGCCGGTCGGCCGTCGGCGGACACGCTCGGCCGGACCCAAATGATCCCGGCCGTCAGTAAATTGGAGCAGACCGTGATCATGCCGCCGCTGGAAGGGTTGTCGGACAACGACTCTCCGGCGCCTCGCAGCCAGACGGGATGGACCACCCGGGTCACCGGTTTGTGGCGGCGGCTGCGACCGTAGCCGATGCCGGCACCGGCCGGCGCGATGGTGCCAGCTACAGATGCTGCCGACACCTGGTCGTCCTGCTCAGGGACGGAACCACCGCTCGAGTACCGTGGCGACGCCGTCTTCCAGCACGTTCCCGGTGACCTCATCCGCCAAGCCGCGGACCTCCGCGGGAGCATTCGCCATAGCCACGGAATGTGCTGCCCAGCGGAACATTTCGCGATCGTTGTAGCCATCGCCGATCGCCAGGGTGGCGGTGCGCGGTACCTGCAAAGCCAGGCGGAGACGTTCGAGGGCCCAGCCTTTCGAGACGCCTTGGCGCGAGACAGTGAGCCAGGGGCCGAATTCGCCGTGCACCCAGCTGGCACCGGGGACCTGAAGTTCTGCCAGTAGGCGCAGCATCTCTGCCAGTGAACCCTGCGGCCACCAACCGTTGAGTCGCGGAGTGCGCTCGCTGCTCAGGGCAGAGTGGTCGACGAGCAGGTATTCGCCGAGCGAGAACTGTCCAGGGCTGACGCCGGTCGCCCAGTAACCGACGCCGACCTTCTCCACAGCGAAGATCATCTCCGGGATCAGGGCGCGCAATGCGACGACCGCGGGCGCCGGGTCGAAATCCTGCACGGTGAGCGGCTGACCTTTGGCGACGTCGACGTGCACCGCACCGTTGGAGCACAGCGCGTGCCCTTCGACGAGGCCGAGCTCGGCCAGCACCGAACGGGTCGCCAAGACGGTTCGCCCGGTGGTCACGACCACGTGCGCGCCCGCCGCGACGGCCGCGCGCACAGCGGCGGCTACCCGCTCGCTCACCGGGCTGCCGGTGTCGAGCAGCGTGCCGTCCACATCCAGCGCGATCAGCTGGGGTCCCCCGGTTGCCACCAGCCCATTGTGCCCCGCGATAGCTGCGCTCGTCCCCCGATCAACCGCACCGAGACTGCTGCTCGCCTCGATGATTCGGTACTCCCCTGGCCCCTTACCCGCCGGTGGATCAAGAGGTCGCCGCTCGGGCGTCAGGTCAGCCATGCCCCGCCGAGCTGCTCACGTCGCAGCGCGGCCTCTCGCCAGTTCGGCGAGCGATTCCGCAGTGGTGTCGACGACCATGTCGTAGCTGCCGCCGTGGTCGTGCACCGCGTGGAAATTCCCGCGAGCCAACCCCGATTTCATTGCCGCGGTGCCGCTCGCGCTGCTCCGCTACGACCAACGGGCAGGTGACGGCTATCAGCCCTATTGAGGAAGATGACTCGGCTGGGGAGGTGAGCACCCGCATCCGACCAGATTATCGAGTCGAATGCGGGCCACTGGCAGCTAGTGGCTGCTCGCGGAGTCGCCGCCGGAAGTAGAACCGCCGGAGGGCGATCCGCCGGAAGTGCTGCCCGAAGAAGTATCGGACGTGCTGCCGCTGGTCGATGTGCCGCTGGAGGTTCCGGCTGACGCCGTGCCGCCGGATGTGCTTCCGCCCGAAGTGGTTCCGCCCGAAGTACTGCCACCCGTCGAAGTACCGCCGGACGAGGTGTCGGACGTGCCGCCGGTCCCGGACGTGGTGCCACCCGAGGTCTCTCCGGAAGACGTACCGCTGGTGCTGGATTCGCCGGACGTTCCGCCGGAGGTGGTTCCGCCGGAGGTGGTTCCGCCGGACGAGGTACTTCCCGAGGTAGTGCCGCTCGTGGTTTCGGAAGGTGTTGTGCCGGTGGCGGTACCAGCGCCTGCTGTCGGACTGTCCACCACACCACCAGTGGCTGGTGTAGCGACCGGGTCCGGTACCGAAGGCGCGGGATTGGTTTGCGGCGCAGCGGGTATCGAACCTGACGCGGGCGGCGATACGGGCGCGCCCGCGATCGGCGACACCGGATGGGCAGGGACGCCCGGAACCGAAGGATGCCCAGGCAATGGCGCAGGCTGCCCGAAGGGCAACGGATTGATGAAGTACGCCGGGTCGGCGTAGGTACCGCCGGGTCGCGCTGCGCCGCTGTGGCTTGCGAGTTCGTCGTGCGAGTCGCTGCGGGATTCCGCCATGCTCGGACCGAGCGTGCTGGTACGCGCCACGGGTGTGATGAACAGCCCATAGGCGGACGAGCTCGGCGCACCGAGGCCGGCCGCGATGGCTCGCGAGGTCTTCCATCCCGCCGGTGTGGCCACCCAGGCCTCGTGCTGACCGGCCGATTTGTCCGCGCTGGCGTCGTAGAGCAAGGCGTCACTCGACGGCGAGTCGAGGCCCGGGTAGTGCTCGAGCACCGGTGACGCGGCGGGGCCTGCGGGACTACCGAATACGGTCACCGCCGACATGGCAACCGCGGAAACCACAGCAGCGCTGGAGAATACGGCGACACGCGGCGCATACTCCTTACCACCGGACGCGGCAAGCGCCATGGTGCGCGCGGCCATCAAGGCGGCGCCCGCAGCGATGGTGTGACCCGGGTCGGCCGAAACGACCAGGGGGCGGCCGAGTTCGGCGAGTGTGCGGGCGACCTCGGCCGGCCGCGACGCCCCGCCGATCACCAGGATGCGGCTGATGTCGGAGAGGGTGAGGTCGGCGGATCGGACGGCCGCCCGCACCACTTCGAGGGTGTCGTGCACGTGCGCGGTGCGCAGGCCGTCGATGTCGACCATCGACAGCAGCGACATGGGCGTGGTCGCGCCGGGACCGGTGTCATGGGCGTATCGCGCGATCATCGCGCCGAGCGGCCTGCCGCCGAAGTCGTAGCAGCGCACCGGCTTTCCGACCATCGGATGGTTGTCCCAGTCGGGGCCGACCCGCACGACGGTGACGTCTAGACTGGTCCCGCCGAGGTCGTAGACGAGCACGAAGCCGGGCTCGAGTGGACCATGTTCGCGCTCCAGCCATTCGGCGGCGGCGACCGGTTCCGGTACCAGCGCAACGTCACTCGCACCCGATAGATCGAGCGCCTGCCGCAGCAAGGACACCTGCTTGTCGGAATACATTGCGGGATAGGTGGCTACGGCACCCGACTCGGCCGCAGTGGGCTCGGCCGCGCGCAGTCCGTGCACCACTGCCGCGACGAGGTTGGCCGGCGACCAGATGCGCCCGCCGACGATCATCGGTTCCGGATCGCGGCTCAGGTCGGCGAAATCCGTTACGGCCATGCTGAATTGCGGGATGCCGCCGATGCGCAGTCCGCCCGCGCTGTCGAACGTCACCGCGGTGCGTCGACTGCGCACGACGGGCCGGGTTCGTGCACCGGTCACCGAAGCCGTCACAGAGTTCACTGCACCGATGCTGAAACCCAGACCTGTGGTCATATGCTATCCCGTCAACGTACCGAGACCACGTCCATCACACAGAGAACCATGTGGCCGCGGTCGTCTTCCAAACAGCCAGCACAGATTAGCTGTTGGGCTCGCTGGAAGGATGTGGAATTGACATGAACGGGCCGCGAATGGCGTGAAACGTTTAGCTCCCGGCGACAATGATCCGCGTCACCTGCGAGTATATTCAAACATCAGACCGTCCAGCCCTCTCGACAAGGGCGGATTAGATACCGGGCGGTGCAATCCCGTTACCTCACAGCGATTCGGACAATGCGCCGATATCCGATCTTTCGACGAACTCGGCCAAAGAATGACAAGTCACATTATGACACTGACCGGTCGGTAACTAAAGCATTGCCGGTTAACGCATTTCGCGCATCTGCACACCACTCTCCAGAATGATGACACATCAACTCAACGTCTGTTTCCCGCCAGCGCCACCATCCGGCTCCGGCTTGACTTACTTCCACGACCCCACCAGCGCGGTGAGATCGCAAGAAGGAGAAGGGAAATGGAGACCATGGCAACACGGTTCGCGGAGAAGGTCGTGCTGATCACCGGCGCCAGCTCAGGTGTCGGCAAGGCGGTGGCCTTGCGGGTGGCGAGCGAAGGCGCCGCCGTGGTACTCGGCGCACGTGGCAAAGACGCGGGCGAGCAGCTGGCCGCCGAGATCCGCGCGGCCGGCGGCCGAGCAGTGTTCGTGCCGACCGATGTCACCGTGGAGGACGACGTAGCGCGGCTCACCCAGGCGGCCATCACCGAGTACGGGCGACTCGACGCCGCGTTCAACAACGCGGGCGCGGTCAACGCCTTCGGACCCATCAGCGAGATCGATGAGGCGGGCTGGCGGGCCGACCTGGAACTCAACCTGACGAGTGTGTTCTACGGACTCCGCCACCAGGTGCCCGCGCTGATCGCCTCCGGCGGCGGCGCAATCCTGAACAACGCGTCGAACCTCGGCGTGGTCGGCATGGGTTCGGTCGCGCCGTACGTGGCGGCCAAGCACGGCGTCGTCGGACTGACCAAAGCTGTCGCACTCGAGGCCGCCGCGCAGGGTGTCCGGGTGAACGCGATCGCGTCCGGAGCGATCGACACCCCGGCGTTCCGCAACTCGATGGGTGCGACACCCGAGGGCGAGGCGATGATCGCCGGGCTGCACCCGCTGGGGCGGATCAGTCAGCCCGAGGAGATCGCGGCGTTCTGCGCGTACCTGCTCAGTGACGAAGCCAGCTTCATCACCGGCGCCGCGCTCGCGATCGATGGCGGTTTCACCGCTCAGTAGCGTGCGTAAGAAAGGGCTCGGACGGGTCGCCGCGCGCGACCCGTCCGAGCGGAAGCGGGACCGACCCGACGTGGTCCCGCTAGATCACCAGGCAAGAACTTGCACCGTTGACCCCGGTGCCGACCTGCAGGCCGGTGGTCTTGGACTCCCTGTTTTGGTGACCAGGATGGTGTGCGGACCCACGGTCTGTGGAGTCCAATTGGCCACGTGCGTCTTACCCCTCTATCGTTCGGCCCCACCCCGCACCACCACAAGGCCCCGAAACTGGGGTCGCCGCGCATAACACCGCCAATTGCCTACGCCGCGAAGTAAAAGCGCGTGCCGGAACCACATCGCACGGTGCCGGAGGCAGAAAGCATCGGGCGGGCGCGTCAGCTCAGCAAAGAGCGAACGGCCAGCAGCAGAATCAGGTGCACCATGCGCTGATCAGTCAGCATGTTTGTCTGGAGTAGCCGAGGCGCACGCATTACTGGGCGCACACGAGGGCGAGGCGATGGCACCGGCCCAGCGGTCGACTCCATAACCCTGCGCGGTGCGGCAATTCAGCCGATCACGGTCACGCCCTCATCGCGCGACCAGTACGGCAGGGCACCATCGACGGCGGCGCTGGCGTCGATGGTGAGGCTCGCGGGACCACTGGGTCCCGCGAGAGACTGTCAGGAGCGGGTCAGGAGGCGGCGGACCGGGGTGCGGCGCTTGGTGGCGCCGGCGGCGCGGACCGCGGGTTGACGCTGCCGGACCAAGCGGTCGAATTCCGTTGCGGCGCCTGCGGGTTCGGCCAAACGTCCGGCATTGAAATCGTCGGCGAGTTGCTGCACGGTCTGCTGGGCGCAGGACTTGTTGGTGCCGATGAAGCCGGTCGGGCCGCGCTTGATCCAGCCGGTGACATAGGTGCCGGGAAGCACTGCGCCGCCGAGGCTTTCGAGAACACGGCCGTCCAGATTCGGGATCACGCTCGATGCGGCGTCGAACGGCAGGCCGGGCAGCGGCACGCCGCGGTAGCCGACCGAGGTGAGCACCAGACCCGCGTCGAGGCGTTCGGTGGCGCCGGTCGCGACCGCACGGGTGCGGCCGTCCGCGTCGGTGACGAGCTCGTTGCGGCTCACCTCGATGCCCGCGACCCGGTCGGTGCCGAGGATCTCGGTGGGTGAGGCGAGGTAGCGGAAGACGATTCGCTTGCGCTCGCCGAACGGCCGGTTGCGCACGCTGTGCAGCAACCGCAGCTTCTGCTCGACCTGGTACGGCAGACCATCGGTCAACTCGGGCAGGTCGCCCTCGATCGCGATGTCCACGTCGGCACCGAGCAGACCGACGAATTCCGGCACGGTGAAAGCGGATTCGAGCGGACCGCGGCGGCCGAGGATGACCACCTCTTCGATCTTGCTCTCCCGCAACGCCCGCAGCGCGTACGGCGCGATGTCGGTGCCCGCCAACGATTCCGGATCGCCGGTGAGGATGCGCGCGACATCGAGGGCGACGTTGCCGTTGCCGACGATCACGGCGCGCTGCTGCGTCAGGTCGAAGATCCGGTCGACGTGATCGGGGTGCCCGTTGTACCAGGCGACGAAGTCGGTGGCGGAGATGTTGCCTGCCAGCCCTTCACCGGGGATGTCGAGCTTGCGGTCGGCCGACGCACCGACGGCGTAGATCACCGCGTGGAAGTGATCGAGCAGCTCCTCGTGCGAAACATGCGCGCCCACTTCGACATTCAGGTACGAACCGAATCCGGGCTGCGCCGAGATGATGTCGAAGAGGTGGCTGACCTTGCGGGTCTTGTCGTGGTCCGGTGCGACACCGTGCCGGGCCAGCCCGTACGGCACCGGCAGCCGGTCGAACACGGTCACCGATACGTCGGGCTGGGTCAGCAGCTCGTCGGCCGCGTACATCGCCGACGGACCCGACCCGACGATCGCCACCCGCAGCGGCTGGCGCTCGGTGTGGATCGCGGCCGCGGGCACCGGCTTCGCGAGCAGTGGCCTGGGCCGGCTCTGCCAGTAGAAGTTCGCGTTGATCTCGATGAACGGCTTCTGCTCATCGGTCAGCTTCTTCGACGACACGATCGCGTCGACCGGGCACGCGGTGGCGCAGGCGCCGCAGTCGACGCAGGCCTGCGGGTCCACGTACAGCATGTCCGCGGTCAGGAAGTCCGGCTCATCCGGCGTGGGATGGATGCAGTTGACCGGGCAGGCGTACACGCAAGACGCGTCGCTGCAACAGGATTGGGTGACGATGTAGGGCACGTCAGCCGGCCTTGACCGCGCGCAACGGCTCCGAACGGTAGCGAGTGGTGTGGCCGTCGATCTTGAGCAGCTTCCAGACCGCCTTGGAGATCGGGTTCATCAGGCCGATATCCTTGGCCAGCGTGCGCACGTCACCGAAGAAGTCGCTGAACTCCTGCTTGGACTCCTTCGAGCCGTAGAACAGCTCCTTGCGGACGTAGTCCGGGATGTCGAACTCGCGCCAGAACGACCGCGGCGGGGTGAAGATCGAGCGGCCGAGGATGTACATGACGATCGGCATCGCGATCGACAGCACGAACTTGCTGCCTGGCTTCGCCTCCGGCACATGGATTTTCAGGAACTCGTGGGCGAACGAGATGTGCCGCGCCTCCTCGGCGACGTGAATGGCCATCACACCGCGCATGATCGGGTGCACGTCCTCGCCGGAGCGCAGAATCGCCTTCTGGATGTGGTCGATCGGCTCCTCGCCGGCCAGCACCGCCATGAAGAACAGATTCGGGAACAGCGCGGCCACGGGCGCACCGAGGTACTTGAACTTCCGGACGAGCGGGCCCATGCCCGGTACGTCCTCACCGATCCGGTTCACCATCTCCTGGAACATCAGGGTGTGGTTGTGCTCCTCGATCATCTCGTGGGAGCAGTAGCGGAACTCGGGGGAACCGTTGGGCAGGCCGAAGTTGTGCGTCACCATGCCACTGATCAGGATCGTCTCGAACTGCAGACCGACCTTGGCGACGTTGGCCTGGCGATACTTGCCGATCGCGATCTTGCGCTCGTCGGACTGCGCGAGGTACCACGGGTGGCGACCGAGCGGGTCGGCCGAGATCGGCAGAATCCACCGCTCCGGTCCCGCGTCGGGGGCGAAGTCGGGGTTGTCCCAGTCGATGTCCTCGAAGGGATCGAAATGCTTGTTGACCGAACCTTCGGAGAGCAACAGAAGCTTCGAGGCGTACTCCTGCGCCTTCTCCAGATCGGAATCGATCGGGGGCGTCACGGCTGTAGACATCGTCGTCGCTGCCTCTCCTAGTAGAACGTTTACCTGTTTCCCATAGTTACACCTACAGGAGGTCACGTCAACCCACGGAGACACATCTGGACGAACGATCATGGGGATCCGGTGGCGGCCGCCCTCGTCACCGCCGCCACCGGATCGCCCCGTTTACCGCAGCCCGAGCTGCGCCAACCCCACGATCACCCCGTCGGCGGGCAACGCGAGCGCCAGGCCGACACCCGCGACGGACAACCCCGCGGCCGTCGCAACCTTGGTCAGCCGCTGCTTGGTCCGCTGCGACAGCACCAAGGCCCGGGTGGCCGCCCGATGTGCGCCGCCACCGCGCCGCTTGCCGTGATGCTTGCCCGCGGCCTCCTCGGCGGCGACGGCGGCCCGACGGCCGATGATCGCCGCACCGTCGGCGATGGTGCGCTCCGGATCGGGCGCGGTGATCACCGGCCGGGCCAGCTCGCCCGCCAGCACCTGGGCCACCTCGACCGGCCGCGCCGCGCCGCCGACTACCAGGACGCAGTCGACGTCGGCCATGGTGACGTCCGCGACGCGCAGACATCGGTAGACCAGTTCCAACGACGAGCGCACATGCTTGGTGCGCAACTCGTCCGCGGTCGTGCCGGTGACCGAACCGGAGATCGAGGCCGACGGCAATCTGTGCCCCGCCCGCGAGGCGACCAGCGCACCGAAGGCCCGGCCACCGAATTCGGCGGAACGCATCGGCTCGCCGACTATGGGATTGATCGGACAGCCTGCACCGACCCGGACCAACGTGACGTCGAGACTCGCGCCGCCTAGGTCATAGATCAGGGCGAGCCCCGGCATGAGCGGGCCGCGATCGGCTTCCAGCCAGGTCGCCGCCGCGATGGGTTCGGCGACCAGCGCGACATGATCGAGACCGATGGCGTCGAGCGACGCCCGCAGATCTTCGACGTGCGACTCGGCGTAGCGCGCCGGGTAGGTCAGCGCGATACCGACATCGCTGCCGTGCCCGTCGCAATGCGGATGATCCAGCAGGGTTTCAGAGATGAGACTCTCGGCGACCACTGCCACCAAGTCCGCGGGTGACAACGCGCGGTGACCCACTCGCGCCGACATGATCGAACGCTGGGTGAGATCGGCGAATTCGATGATCGCGCGCCCGTGCCGCGGAATCATGCCGACCCGGGCCAGGCCCGTGCTGTCGAACGTGAGAGTTGTTCGGCGGGTGATGGATTGGGAGCGCTGGGCCCATCGGCGGCCCGGCGGCGCCTTCGCTGAACCTTCCTCCGCGAGAGCGGAAACCGTGTTCACCGTGCCGATGCTCAAACCCAGACCAACCGCCATCGCAATCCACCTGATCGCCGATCCGATTTGCTTCGAACTCCGTCCACGCAACCACTCCGCGACCCGCCTGCCAACCACCGGACACCCTGTTGTCCGCAGCCCGCCTGTTTTGGAACAGGTTGCATAGCACAGGCATCCATCCTGGTCACCTGCCCTGGACGGCGGCGAATGCGACGGCGGCCGGATCTCCCTGCGACACGCCGATATTCGCGGGTGTCCCATCCGTGTTTGCGGAGACCCACAACAACCGTGTGAACGTCGGGCACCTAGCGCGAATACACGTTCTCACATGCTGTGATAGCCCCTAACAATCCCCCGAAGTCCGGACAGGAGACCGCCGGAGGCGGATACTGTCCCGACCCGCCGGTGCGAGAACCACGAGACTCTCACCTCAGCCCTCTCGGGCACTTGCCCAGAAAGGACACCCCACACGTTTGCAGGGCTTGACGCGAAGGACTTCCGACGGCACGAACGACGGGATTTCCTTGCGCCAGCACAAGATCAGCAACGCTTCAGCAGCCGGATGATCTACCGCGCAGGCACAGCCTGACTCGGACTGCCCACCGATCAGTGCGCAGGCAACTCCGGAATCCGCGTCGCCCGCGCGTAAACCGTCTCACCATCGGCCAACCGCAACGCCTCCGCGTCACCCCGAGTCACCTGCGCTGCGAACAGATCACCGGTCGCCGCATTGCGCAGTTCGACCCGAACCTCGAAGCCCAGATGTACGACCCGTTCAACGGTCGCCCTGGTAACACCCGCGGATTCGGCCGTCCCCTCGTGCTCGGCCAGCGACATACTCGGCTCCCGCCCGACCCGAATGTCGTGCGGCCGCACCAGATGTCCGTTGAGCCGCGCGACCGCACCGAGGAAGGACATCACGAATTCATTGGCAGGCCGGTCGTATACATCCTCCGGCGTGCCGATCTGCTCGATGCGCCCCTTGTTCATCACCGCGATCCGATCGGCCACGTCCAGGGCTTCCTCCTGGTCGTGCGTGACCAGCACGGTGGTCACGTGGACCTCTTCGTGCAGCCTGCGCAGCCAAGTACGCAGATCGGCACGAACTTTGGCGTCCAGCGCGCCGAACGGCTCGTCGAGCAGCAACACCTGCGGGTCCACGGCGAGCGCGCGAGCCAGCGCCATCCGCTGACGCTGACCGCCGGACAGCTGCGCCGGGTAGCGGTGCTGGAAGCCGTCGAGGCCGACGATGCCGAGCAATTCGTCTACCCGCTTGGCGATTTCGGCCTTGGGGCGCTTGCGGATCTTCAGTCCGAAGGCCACGTTGTCGCGGACGGTCATGTGCTTGAACGCGGCGTAATGCTGGAATACGAAACCGATATCGCGTTTCTGCGGCGGCACCCTGGTCACGTTGTTGCCCGCGATCAGCACGATGCCGGAGTCGAGCGATTCGAGGCCGGCGATCGAGCGCAGCAGCGTCGATTTGCCGGAACCGGAGGGCCCGAGCAGCGCGGTCAGCTCGCCGGACGGGATATCGATGGTGACGTCGTCGAGCGCGGCGAACGAACCGTAGTTCTTCTTCGCATTGGTCACGGTGATCATTTAGTGCCCCGCTTGCGTTCGAGGAGGGTCATCAACAGGAGTGTCACGAGGGCGAGGCCCATCAGCAGGGTCGCGGCGGAGTAGGCGCCGAAGGTGTTGTGGTCGTTGATGTATCGGCCGTGCACCAGCAGCGTCAGCGTCTGTGACTTGCCGGGTTGCGCGGACGACACCATGATCACCGCGCCGAATTCACCGAGGGCGCGGGCCACGGTGAGCACCACGCCGTAGGTGAGGCCCCAGCGGATGGCGGGCAACGTGATTCGCCAGAACGTCTGCCACCGGGTGGCGCCGAGGGTGGTGGCGGCTTGTTCCTGCTCGTCGCCGATCTCGTGCAGCACCGGCTCGACCTCACGCACCACGAACGGCAACGTGACGAAGATGGTGGCGATCACCATGCCGGGCAACCCGAAAATCACCTTGAAGCCGGCGCTCTCGAGCCCGCCGAACCAGCCGTTGGCACCCCACAGCAGGATCAACGCGACACCAACGACCACCGGCGAGACCGCGAACGGCAGGTCGACGATGCCCTGAACGAGAGTGCGCCCCGGGAACTTTCCGCGCACCAGCGCGAGCGCGGTGAAGATGCCGAAGATGACGTTCAACGGGACCACGATCGCCACGATGATCATCGACAGCTGGAACGCCGAGATGGCCGCCGGCGTCGTGATCGAGTCGATGAACGCGCCGATGCCCTTTTCGAAAGTGCGCAGCAGAATGATGATCAGCGGCAGCACCAGCAGCACGAACAGGTAGCCCAGCGCGACGACGCGCAGCGAAATCCGGGTGGGCCAAGACAGATTCATCGGGTTTCCTGCTCTTTCCGCACGCTGCGCTCGGCGAGCAGGCGCAGCACGAGCAGCGAAACGAACGAAATCGCCAGCAGCGCAACCGAAACCGCGGCCGCGTTGATCGGGCGATCGATCTCGATCTGCTTCTGGATGTACTGCGAGGCCATCTCGGTCTCGCGCGGGATCGCTCCGCCGATCAGCACCACCGAGCCGTACTCGCCGATGGCACGGGCGAAGGCGAGCCCGCCGCCGGAGATGACCGCGGGAGCCAAGGTCGGTAATACGATGCGGCGGAAGGTCGTCCAGTTGTCCGCGCCGAGCGAGAGCGCGGCCTGCTCGACCTCGCGGTCGGCCTCGATGAGCACCGGCTGCACCGAGCGGACCACGAACGGCAGCGTGACGAACGCCAGCGCCACGACCAGCCCGGGCTGAGTTGCGTTGAGGTGGATGTCGATCGGGCTCTGCGGACCATACAAGGACAGCAGCACGATGCTCGCCACGATCGTCGGCAACGCGAACGGCAGATCGATCAGCCCGTTGACGATGCCCTTGCCCGGGAAGTCGTCGCGGACGAGCACCCAGGCGATCAGCGTGCCCATCACCACGTTGATCACCGCGACCACCACCGAGACGAGCACGGTGATGCGCAGCGAGTCCAGCGCGGCGGGCGCGGTGACCGCGTCCCAGAAGCCGGACCAGCCGTCCTCGAAGGAGGTGACGGTCAGCGCGGCCAGTGGCAGCAGCACGATGATGCTGAGCCAGAGCACCGCGGTGGCGATGCCGAGCGGGCCCACCGAGCCGGTCACGCGCAGCCAGGACCAATTCCACCGGCCGGTGTTCGGGGTACCGCCGGGAGCGGGCTTCGTGCCGATCCCGGCGGTGCTGGTGTCAGTCACAGTCGTCCAGTATCCCGTGTGCCGGAGCCGGTTACTTGGTCGCCTTGTCGTAGATCACCGCGACGGAGCCGGTGTTCGGCGTGAACAGCTCCTTGTCCACGGCCTTCCAGCCGCCCAGGTCAGCGATGGTCCACAACTTCTGCGGGGTGGGGAAATCGTTGCTGAAATCGGCCGCCACCTTCGGGTCGACCGGGCGGAAACCGGCTTGCGCCCACGCCTTCTGGCCCTCGGCGGTGTAGAGGAAGTCGCGGAAGGCGAGCGCCTTCTCCTGGTTCTTGCTCGACTTCAGCACCGCGACCGGGTTCTCGATCTTGAAGGTGACCGGCGGCACGAAGTGCTCGATCTGGTCGCCGTTGCGCTCGGAGAACAGCGCTTCGTTCTCGTAGCTGAGCAGCACGTCGCCGGTGCCCTGCAGGAAGGTCTCGGTGGCCTCTCGGCCCGACTTCGGCTGCACCTTCACGTGATCCTCGGACACCAGCTGGCTCAGGTAGTCCAGGCCGGCCTGCGGGTTCTTGCCGCCCTCGGACTTGGCCGCGTACGGGGCGAGCAGGTTCCACTTGGCCGAGCCGGAGCTGAACGGGTTCGGGGTGACCACCTCGATGCCCGGCTTCAGCAGGTCGTCCCAGTCCTTGATGCCCTTCGGGTTGCCCTTGCGGACCACGATCGCGACGACCGAGCCGAACGGAATTCCCTTGGTGGCGTCGGCATTCCAGTTCGTGTCGACCAGGCCGGCGTCGACCAGGCGGGTGATGTCGGGCTCGACCGAGAAGTTCACCAGGTCGGCCTCGGCGCCGTCCTTGACCTTGCGGGACTGGTCGCCCGACGCGCCGTAGGAGCCGTTGACGATGACGTTCTTGCCCTTTTCGGTCTTGTTGAACTCGGCGGCGACCTTGTCGAAGCCGGGCTTGGGGACCGCGTAGGCGTAGAGGTTCAGCGTGCCGCCGCTGCCGTCCGCGCCGCCACCGCCGACCGTGTCACTGGCTCCGCCGCCGCACGCGGTGAGGGCGACCGCCGCGAATGCGGTGATCGCGGCGACAGCGGTGCGTCGGCGCGGGGGGAGCCAAGATTTGCGAGACATCGGGGTGGACCTTTCCTACGGACCGCCTGCTCGGGAACTCGAGCGGCAGAAAAGACTGCGATGGATCGGTAGACCTGCCGCCGCTTCGATGCGGCTATGGCGCGACTGTCGGCCGGGTAGGCCGCCGGGGTTCGGGGACGTCTGCGAAAAAGTTGCACGCCAGTCTACGAGGGAGGGACGCGCAGACGTGCCCGGTCGCCGATCAGCGACAGAGAATGTCGGCGACCGCGAGGTTGCCGACCGCGATCAACGCCAGTTCATGGCGGACCTGCGGGACGGCATTCGAGGACACGGGCAGACTGTAGCAGAGGCCACGGCCTCGATTCGAATCACAGAGCTCCAGGAAGAGGGGGGTTTCATCCCATGACTACCAGCCCGGATCGCATACGCACCAGGTTTCCCGGCATCAGCACTCGCGCGTGGGAGCACCCGGCCGACCGGACCGCCTTGGTCGCGCTGCGCACGCTGTCCGGTTTCGACACCGTGCTGCGTACATTGTCCGGTTTGCTGCAAGAACGCCAGCACCGTCTTCTGTACCTGGCGACGGCGGTTCGGGTCGACGAACGACAGTTCCGTTCGCTGCATCAATTGCGCGAGGACTGCGTGGCCGTGCTCGATGCCCGCACCACGCCGGAAATGTTCGTGCTGCAGAGCCCGCAGGTGAATGCCTTCACCATCGGCATGGACCAGCCGTTCATCGTGCTGACCACCGGTCTCATCGATCTGATGGATACCGAGGAGTTGCGTTTCATCGTCGGCCACGAGCTGGGGCACGCCTTGTCCGGGCACGCGGTATACCGCACCATGCTCATGCATTTGCTGCGCATCTCCGCGAGCATCGGCTGGATGCCGGTGGGCGGCTGGGCTTTACGCGCGATCGTGGCCGCGCTGATGGAATGGAGCCGCAAGTCCGAGCTGTCCGGCGACCGGGCCGGGCTGCTGTGCGGACAGGATGTCGACGCCTCGGTGCGGGTGCACATGAAGACGGCGGGCGGCACCTGGATCAAGGAGATGAACCACGGTGCGTTCCTCGCGCAGGCCGACGACTACGAGCGGTCCGGCGATCTGCGCGACGGTGTGCTGAAACTGCTCAATCTGGAATTGCAGAGCCACCCGTTCTCCGTGCTGCGCGCCGCCGAGCTGCGCCGGTGGATCCAGAGCGGTGAATACGACCGCATGCTCGCCGGCGACTATCCCCGGCGCGATCAGGACAAGAACACCAGCCTCACCGAGGAGATCAAGGGCGCCGCGCGCACCTATCGCACCAATTTCGACCAGTCCGAGGACCCGTTGATCCGCACCGTGCGCAACCTCGGCCGCGATGTCGGTGCCGCAGTCGGCACGGTGGGCCAGGAGGTCGGCGAGACGGTGTCCAAGATCGGCAAGCGGTTCAACGACTGGCGGACGGGCGAGCGGGAGAACTAACCCCGGCCACCGCCGTGGAAGCCTGCCGCACACCTTTTGACAGACGCACGCGTGTCAGGACGGCGAGTCCGTGTGCGGGAGGTCAGAACGTGTGCGGCCGGCCCGGACTGTCGTGGCCGGGCCGCACCGTTGAACGGATGAGCTGGTCGCGGGTGTCAGCGCGTGACGAGCCAGGCGACCACGACGAGGACGAGCAGGGCGATCAAGGCGAGCTGGACGCGCGAACGTGGCATCAGTGGGCACCGCTCTGCACGGTCGGGCGGGCGTCGACGGCGAGATCGGCGGGCAC
This sequence comes from Nocardia sp. XZ_19_369, assembly GCF_015355715.1. Lineage (NCBI taxonomy): Bacteria > Bacillati > Actinomycetota > Actinomycetes > Mycobacteriales > Nocardiaceae > Nocardia > Nocardia sp. XZ_19_369. The sequence continues at coordinate 92,671 of NZ_JACVED010000010.1, forward strand.
GGTGTCGGGTACGGCGGGCAACGCCTGCTCGATGCCGTGCTTACGGTCCAGGATGCGCAGCAGGGCGCGCAGCGTGCGGTCCAGCAGGTAGGCGATGGCGAAGCTGACCGGGACCATGCCGACGAGCACGACGAGGAACTGCGGGATGAACGGGAGTCCCGCTACCCACAGCTCGAAGCTGTCCCACCACCCTGCGATCTGTTGCACGCGGTCCAGCCTAGTGGGTCCACCTGAGAGCTCGGCAAAGTCAATATTCGGTCACGGCGGCCCGCTGATACGGCACGGCGGCGAAGAGAGTGGACGTGCGGCCCGGCCGGGCCCGAAGATGAGGTATGCCGTCCTCCGATGATCTCACCGTCGACGAACCGTACGACCTGCCGGTGCTGAGCTACCTGTCCGCGTCCAAGCGGCATGGCGCCTACCCGCCGATCGACGACTACGCGTTCCTGTCCGACTGCGAGACCAGCTGTCTGATTGCCAGCAACGGGGCGGTCGAATGGATGTGTGTGCCGCGCCCGGACTCCCCGAGCGTCTTCGGCGCGATGCTGGACCGTAGCGCGGGGCACTTCCGGATCGGTCCGTACGGCGTCAACGTGCCCGCCGCGCGGCGCTACCTGCCCGGCGGCATGATCCTGGAGACCACCTGGCAGACCGAGACCGGCTGGTTGATCGTGCGTGACGCGCTGGTGCTCGGCCCGTGGCACAACAACGACCAGCGCTCCAAGACGCACCGCCGCACCCCGATGGACTGGGATGCCGAGCACATGCTGCTGCGCACGGTGAAGTGCGTCAACGGCACCGTCGAGCTGGAAATGAGCTGCGAACCCTCGTTCGACTATCACCGCGCGGCGGGTCGCTGGGAGTACACCGGCAAGGTGTACGAGGAGGCGACCGCCGTCCGCACCGACGACCCGAGCGCGGGCCCGAGCCTGGTGCTGACCACCGATCTGCGGCTCGGTCTCGAGGGCCGGGAGGCCCGCGCTCGCACCAGAATGGCGGAGGGCGACGAGAAGTTCGTCGCCCTGACTTGGTCGGAACTGCCCGCGCCCAAGACCTATGAAGACGCGGCGCAGAAGATGTGGCAGACCACCGAGAGTTGGCGGCAGTGGATCACGCTCGGCAACTTCCCGGATCACCCGTGGCGCGACTACTTACAGCGCAGCGCGCTGACGCTCAAGGGGCTCACCTACGCACCGACCGGCGCACTACTCGCGGCCGCCACTACCTCGCTTCCGGAAACCCCTGGTGGGGAACGCAATTGGGACTACCGCTACACTTGGGTGCGCGATTCCAGCTTCGCGCTGTGGGGCCTCTACACCCTCGGACTCGATCGTGAGGCCGACGATTTCTTCGCCTTCCTGCGCGACGCCACCACTGGCGACAACGGGGATGCTGTTCCGCTGCAAGTGCTTTACGGCATCGGCGGGGAACGTCAGATCACCGAGGAGACCCTCGACCATCTCAGCGGCTACGACCGCTCGCGGCCGGTGCGCATCGGCAATGCCGCGTACAACCAGGACCAGCACGACATCTGGGGCACCATGCTCGATGCCGTGTACCTGCACGTGAAATCCCGCCAGCAAGTGCCGGAAACGTTGTGGCCGTTGCTGGAACGCCAGGTTCGCGCCGCCATCGCACACTGGCGCGAGCCCGACCGCGGCATCTGGGAGGTGCGTGGCGAGCCCCAGCATTTCACCTCGTCCAAGGTGATGTGCTGGGTCGCGCTGGACCGCGGCGCGAAACTCGCTGAGCTGCACGGCCAATACGAGCACGCCACCGAGTGGTACACCATCGCCGACCAGATCAAGGCCGACATTCTCGAGCACGGAGTGAACGCCAACGGCGTCTTCACCCAGACCTACGGCGGCGACACCCTGGACGCCTCACTGCTTTTGGCGGTACTGACCCGCTTCCTGCCGCCGGAGGACCACCGCATCCGCGCCACTGTGCTGTCCATCGCCGACCGGCTCACCGAGAACGGCCTGGTGCTGCGCTATCGCACCGAGACCACCGACGACGGATTGTCCGGCGCCGAAGGAGCTTTCACCATCTGCTCGTTCTGGCTGGTCTCCGCCCTGGTGGAGATCGGCGAGGTGCAACGCGCCAGGCACCTGTGCGAACGACTCCTCGGCTTCGCCAGCCCGCTGCGCCTCTACGCCGAGGAAATCGACCCGCGCACCGGCCGCCACCTCGGCAACTTCCCCCAGGCCTTCACCCACCTGGCCCTGATCAACGCCGTCACCCACGTGATCAGAGCCGAAGACAACCGAACCGCAGGCGGTTTTCAACCCGCCCACTCCCCCGCGAACAACCCTGGGTAACTGGGGTTTTCGTCAGACGGTCAGACTGTCGGCCTGTTCGCGCAGGCCGCGCAGTTTGCCGAGTTGGCCGTCGACGTCGGCGATGCGGTCGCCGCTGTGGTCGCCGTACTTCTGGTAGGCGGCCTCGGCCAGGCGCAGCGCCTCGTCCGCTTGTTTGGCGACTTCGGCGGCGATATCGGTGAAGTGGTCGCGCAGGACGCGCTGCATGGCGCGCAACCGATTTCGTGATTCCTTGCTCACCTGGAAGATGACGTCGTCCATCAAACGAGCCACTGCGAGCTTTGCTTCGGCGCGGCGGCGCTGTTTGAGGTTTTTGCGCTCGTCCCAGAGGGCGTTGATGCCGAGCAGCACACCCGCGCCGATCGAGTACCAGTTCACCAACGACATCTTGAGGATGCTGGTGACGAGACCCACCATCAGGATGCCGCCGTAGGAGCCGCGCAGCGCCGACAGGATCTGTTGGCCCACGCGCGCTTTCGCGCTCTCCAGCGGTTCGAGTGGTTGCACCGGTTCGAGCACCTCGCCGGGGTTCTCCAACCGCATGTTGGGCAGTGGTGCGGCCCGATTGTCGGCGAGGAACTTCGAGGCCACCTGCTCGGACAGTTCGACCGAGCGGTAGTGCGCCATCACGAAGTTCTCTTCTACCGCCTCGCAGATCCTGGCGTCGAGATCGGTACCGAATTCCTTCCAGCGCCGCGCCGGATCGGTTTGCATGATTTCGGCCTCGGCGTCACGCACGAGGCTACGCAGGCGGTGGCGCAGGTCGTGTTCGATATCGGCCATCAACTCGGTGCTGCCGTCGACCAGCGTCACCTGCCAGTTGGCTGTCCGCTGGCGCAGCTGATCGGCCTCGTCCCTGGCTCGGACCAGCTTGTCGGTGATCTCGGCCCGCATCCGCGGATCCCGCAGCGACTCGACCTCATTGCGCAACGTCAACGCGAGATGATCACTGACCAGCCGGATATCCTGCACCGCGGCGTCCAGCGCGACGCTGTCCGCGCGGGCGACCACATAGTCGCGCAGGTGGTCGATCAGTTGCGGCACACCGGATTCGATGTCGCGCTGGTAGTTGCCGGACAGCCCGGCCTGCCGGTGCAGCTCCGCGGAGACGGGCGCCACCGCGAAGCCGAGCCCGGCCGCGTCGAGTAGTTCGCGATTGCGCTGCTGGGTGTGTGACCAGTGGGAGAACTGGTCGATCTTGTTGAGCACGCAGATGACGGTCGGGCAGATCTGCTGGATGCGTTGCAGGTAGGCGATCTGGTCCATGGTGAGTTCGGTGGCGGCGTCACCGACGTAGAGCACGGCGTCGGCGGCGGCGATCATCGACCAGGTGGTGTTGTCGGCCCCGCGCGCGCCGGGTGCGTCCATCACCACGACGCCGTCGGCCAGCAGCGGACTGGGCTGGGTGAATTCGGCCCGGATCACGCCGAAGCCGGAGATGGCTGGGCCGGGATCGAGCGGATCGACCGACTGCCGCTCGGTGCGGCCGTCGACCGAACGCACCAGTGTCGCAGTCGGTTCCGGTCCGTACTCGACGATGACGGGCACGCTCAGGTCGCTGTTGGTCGCGCTGACCGACGCGCCGACCAGGCTGTTGACCAGCGTGCTCATGCCGTTCTTCGGCTCGCCGACGACGACGAGGCGGACCCGGGGGTCGCTCACTCTCGCCCGGACCATGCTCAACCGGCTGCCCAGATCGTCGCGGCCCGCGAATCTGGTCATCTCCCGCAGTTCGTCCAGAATCCGGATCAGCGGCGCCATCGCGTCCGGATGTTTCACCGTCGCGGCCTTCAGCCCGGCTGCGGCAGACAACCTGCCTCCTTACATAGTTGTGCTCTCGATCGACATGGACGCCCCCTTCACCCCTTGATCACCAAGGTCCCGCGCTATATCAACGCGGAGTCCAAGCCGCCCGGGCCCATGTGGTGGGTCTCGGCCATCGTAGATTCCGGCAGCAGACCGCCGGACAGGCCACCGCCCGCGAGGATCGAGTGGTCGGTGTAGGTCGGGTAGTCCTGGATCTGCGCTGTGTTCGCGCCGACCAGGTGGGTGTTGTCCGCGATGGCATGCGGCTTGGGATCGATCGGCGGCTTGTAGGTCGGTACCGGCGCCTGCGTCGGCGTCGGCGCGTGGAAGGTCGGCGGCAGGTCGTGGGTCGGCACGGGTGCGTTGTGCGTCGGGACCGCCGTCGGCACGTCGCGGGTCGGCACGGTCGGGTCCGGCTGGGTCACCGTCGGCACCTCGCGGGTCGGCACGGTCGGCTGGGTGCTGACCCCGCCGGTCGCGCCGCCGGGGCCCGCGCCCGTGCTGGGAGTGGTCACGTCGTCGTCCGGGATGGTCGGCGACTGCGTCGGCTGGGTGCCCGTGGCCGGCGGGATCTTGGTGGTCGGCACGTCCGGCCCGGTGGAGATGCCACCGTGTGAGGTCGACGGGTGGCCCGCGCCGGGCACCTTCGTGGTGAGGTCCGGCGTCTTCGGGATGCTCGGCGTGGTGATATCCGAGGGCACCGTGGGGACCGGGACGGTCTTGGTGATAGTGGTGGGCATGTTCGGCGTGGTGACCGACACGTCCGAGGGCTTGGTATCGGGGATCGGATTCGGCTTCAGCACGGGCGTGGGCCGAGCCTGATCGAACAGTGCGGGCGTGGCGGCGGCGGGCACGGTGAGCACCGACGGACCCTCCGGCGCCGCAAACACATTCGCGATCGGGGTGGTCGCGGCGTCCGGCTGGATGGTGGTCTGCAGCGGAGTGGCCGCCACCGGCTGCGGCGCGGCACTCGCCACGGGCGCGACCACGGCGGGCGCTGCGGCGGCGGTGGCCACCGGCGCGACCGTGGCCATCGGTGCGGGCGCCGGGAGCGCCTGCACCACCGGTTGCGACGTGGGGGCCGGGGCCGCCGAGTGCGTGGAGTGTGTGGACTGGGTCGACGACGAGCCCGGCGTGGTGAGACCGCCGACAACACCGGGGTTGCCATGGCCGACCACGGTCGGGTCGGTGACCGCGCGGTCGTTGCCGTCGGGTACGTGCAGGCCGCTGCCGAGCCAGTCGGTGAACTGGTCGAGCTGATCACCGACGTGACCGGCGCCCAGGTCGACCTTCATCTCGGAGTTGAAGTAGACGCCCTGCGGGCCGATGGCGAAATCCACCGACCACTGCGTGCCGACAAAGATCCCGAGGGGATCACCGCCCGCGTCGCCGACTCCGTCGAAGGGGCCGCCCGCCGCCGGGGTCGCCTGGGATCCGGGCAGGTCGAAGACGCCGGAACCCGGCGCGACGAAACCGTTCGCACCCGGCAGGCCGAAACCGTGCCCGGCCTGACCCAGTCCGTGGCCGGGCAGACCGAAGCCGTTGCCGCCGGGCGCCTCGACTTCAGCGCCGGGGCGGTGGGCGGGGCCTGCGTCCGCACCGGGCAGGCCGATGCCGCCGGGCGTACCGGGCAGGCCGAGGCCGTTACCGGCGGACGTTCCCGGCAGTCCGACGCCGTGCTGGTCCGCGGCACCGGGCGTACCCGGGAGTTCCATGCCGTGCTGGTTCGACGCGCCGCCGGGCAGGCTCGGCAGGCCCATGCCCTGATGGGTGGACTCGGTGCCGGGCAGCTGGAATCCCGCGTCGGTGCCGTTGTACTCGTCGCCGAATGGCGGCAGATTCGCGCCGGGGTGGGTGCCGGGCAGGCCGAAGCCCGAGTTGCCATGGGCGACGGGCGAGTTGGCCGCGTACGGCGAGTTCAGCGGAGCCGGTTCGACGACCGGGTCCGGAAAGGTGATCGTCGGGGACGGCAGGTCGGCGTCGGGGTCGCTGTTGTGCGCCCAGCCCGCGTTCCTACTGTCCGCGTGTGAGGAACCGGGGTGCGCCGGGACGCCGCCACCGTTCGCGGCCACCAGTGCGCCGCCGGTGACATACGCGCCCGCCCGTGCTACCCGCGCGACACCCGTGGCCACTCGGTATGCGGTGTCACCCGCGCGCTCGGCTGCCTCGGTGGTGTCGTCATCGAAGGGCAGGTCACGCGTCATAGAAGCTCCATCTCGGGTTTCCAGCAGCCATCCTCACATGCCGGCCAGGCCGAGTGAAGATCACCTAACACTATTTCGGGAAAACCCGACTGTCACATTCTCCAGGACTGTAGAGACTCCACTGGTGGCGAGCAACACAACCCTGCCATCCCGAAAACCAGAACGGAAGCCCCATTTCTGGTGGGTTAACAAACCGTTCGAGGCGACCGATTTGGCGTGTGACCAGGTCGAATTCTGCCGCGCGCCGAGCGGGCCACGCACTCGACGACAGGAACCTAAGAGTTCTCTAACGAATGCTCAACAAGTGGTGAAGATCCTTTCCCTACCGTCGATTTCGTCGGACCAGCCGGGCCGGCAGCATCGATCCGAAGGAGTCACCCTCATGACCGCATTCACCGGACGCCGCCTCGCGGCCGTGCTCAGCGGGACCGCGCTCGCCGCCGCCGTGGTCGCGGGCATGGCGGGCGCCGCATCGGCGCAACCGGGACCGCCGCCCCCGCCCCCGGCTCCCGGCGTCATCCAGGTCGATCCGGTCGCACCTGGCGAACCCGTCATCTGCACCCCGATCGATCCGAGCGAGCCGGTGGTCATCACCCGCGGCGAAGGTGCGGACGGCCCGTGGGTCACCATCGAGCGCGAACTGCCGCCCGGCGCCGTCCCCGCTGTCCCGATCGCGCCGATGCCCGCGATCCCGGCCGACGCCGTGCCGGGCACCCCGGCCGAGACCTTGCCCAGCGCCCCGGGTGAGCCGGGGTGCGTCGTCGCCAGTGTGCGCTGACCGGGACTAATGTTGATCCATGACCGGACACCGGATCTTGGTCGTGGACGACGAGGTTCGCGTGCTCGCCTCGCTACGACGCGGGTTGGAACTCTCCGATTTCGAGGTGGTGACCGCGAGCGACGGCGCCGAAGCGCTGTCGATGGTGCGTACCGCGGCGCCCGACGCCATGGTGCTGGACGTGAACATGCCAACCCTGGACGGTGAAGGCGTGGTCACCGCGTTGCGCGCGATGGGCAACGACATTCCGATCTGCGTGCTCAGCGCGCGCAGCGCGGTGACCGACCGCATCGCCTGCCTCGAACGCGGCGCCGACGATTACCTCACCAAACCCTTCGACCTGGGCGAGCTGGTCGCCCGGCTGCGAGCTTTGCTGCGCCGCCGGGTGACCCCCGCCGAACGTCCCGGCACCCAGGTGCGGATCGGTCAGGTGCAGATCGACCTGGCCGGGCACCGGGTGCTGGCCGCGGGCGCGCCCGTCGACCTGACCAAACGAGAGTTCGAGGTACTCGCCTTGCTTGCCGAACATCCGGGCATCGTGCTCGGTCGCGAGCAGATCCTCTCCGCCGTATGGGGTTACGACTTCGCCACCGACACCAATGTGGTCGATGTCTTCGTCTCGTATCTGCGGCGCAAGCTCGAGACACCGGGCGCGCCACGGGTGGTGCACACCGTGCGCGGGGTCGGCTTCGTCCTACGGGAGCAGCCGTGAAACGGTCACCGTCGCTGCGTACCCGGGTGGCGCTGGTGTCCGGGGTCGTCGCCGCGCTCGTCGCGCTCACCCTGACCATCACGTTCGCCGCGTTGCTCAACGCGACCGGCGAGCGGCAGTTGGACGATACCGTTTCGTCGATGGCGGTAAGGGTGGCGCCGCCGTTCAAAGGTGCTCCGGCGGAGACACTTCCGCCGCCGTATCCGGGGCCGCAGGCACCCGCCGCGCCACCCGGCACACCGCCCTATGCGGAAAGTCCTTCGCCGCCACCGTCTGTCGCTTCGCCCTATACGGAAACGCAACCCTCGGTGGACGCCCGCTCGCCTTCGGTTGTCGATGTCCCCGAATTCTCGGTGCCCGGCGTACCCAGCGACGCGGCGGTGACCCGGGTCGACGGCCTGCCCGGGGTGCTGGTGTCGCTCGATCCGAACCGCGACGTGGTCGCCTCGGCCATCCACCGCAGCCAGCTCATCGGCCTCGGCATCGGGGTCGCCGGTGCCGTCGTCGCCGCCCTGCTCGGCTGGTTGCTGGCCGGTTATGCCGCGCGGCCGCTGCGCACGCTGGCCACCGCGACGCACGGCATCGACACCCTCGAGGAGCTCCCGCCGCTGTCCGGCCGCGGCGCCAAGGAGACCGAGGAGCTCTCCGACGCCATCACCCGCATGCTCGCCCGGCTCGAGGCCGCGCACCGCGCCACCAACCACGCCCTCACCAGCGCCCGCGATTTCGCCGCCGTCTGCGCCCACGAACTGCGCACACCGCTCACCGCGCTGCGCACCGACCTACAAGTGCTGGCCACCAAGGAGATTCCCGCCGACCAGCGCGGCACCATCCTCAACGAGGTGCTCTTCGCCGAACAACAGATCGAGAACACCCTCACCGATCTGGAACGGCTCGCCGTCGGCGAACTCACCGAGCCCGACATCTTCGAACCCTTCGACCTCTGCGAAACCCTCGACCGCGCAACCCAAGACGCGCAACGCCGGCACCCCGGCGTCCGCATCGAACTCATCGAATGCGAGCCCGTCACGGTGACCGGCCTCCCCGGCGGCCTCATGCTGATCGTCACCAACGCCGTGGCCAACGCCGTCCAGCACGGTCACGCCGACACCGTCACCATCACCGTCCGCCCCGCCGCCGACGACACGGTGGAGATCCTCATCGACGACGACGGAACCGGCATCCCGGATACCTTGTGCCCCAAGGCCTTCGACCGGTTCGTCAAAGGACCGGGTTCCCCGGGCTCGGGGCTGGGTCTCGCGCTGGTACAGCAACAAGCCGAATTGCACTCCGGCACAGCCGAACTCGCCAAGAGCCCAGCGGGCGGCGTACGGCTCCAGGTCCGGATCGCCGTGCAGCCCGCAGGCTGAGTTCGGTCGATCCGGTCCCGGAGCTGGGCTGCGCCCTACTTCCCCTTCGGCTTGTCCGACGCGGCGTCGGAGGAGAGCGCAGCCACGAAGGCTTCCTGCGGGACGTCGACGCGGCCGATCGTCTTCATCCGCTTCTTGCCTTCCTTCTGCTTCTCCAGCAGCTTGCGCTTACGGCTGATGTCGCCGCCGTAGCACTTGGCGAGCACGTCTTTGCGGATGGCGCGGATGTTTTCGCGAGCGATGATGCGCGAGCCGATAGCGGCCTGGATGGGCACCTCGAACTGCTGGCGCGGGATGAGTTCGCGCAGCTTGCTGGTCATCTTGTTGCCGTAGGCCTGCGCGGCGTCCTTGTGCACGATCGCGCTGAACGCGTCCACTGCTTCACCCTGCAGCAGGATGTCGACCTTCACCAGCGCCGCGTCCTGCACGCCCGACTCCTCGTAGTCGAGGCTGGCGTAGCCGCGGGTGCGCGACTTCAGCGAGTCGAAGAAGTCGAAGATGATCTCCGCCATCGGCATGGTGTAGCGCAGCTCGACGCGGGTCTCGGACAGGTAGTCCATGCCGCCGAGCTCGCCGCGGCGCGCCTGGCACAGCTCCATGATCGAGCCGATGAACTCACTCGGCGAGATGACGGTGCACTTCACCACCGGTTCGAAGACGTGGCGGACCTTGCCCTCCGGCCAGTACGAGGGATTGGTGACGACATGCTTGGTGCCGTCCTCCATCTCTACGGTGTAGACCACGTTGGGCGCGGTGGAGATCAGGTCGAGGTCGAACTCGCGTTGCAGCCGCTCCCGGGTGATCTCCATGTGCAGCAGGCCGAGGAATCCGCAGCGGAAGCCGAAGCCCAGTGCCACCGAGGTTTCCGGCTCGTAGGTCAGGGCGGCGTCGTTGAGCTGAAGCTTCTCCAGTGCGTCGCGCAGGTCCGGGTAGTCGGAGCCGTCGACCGGGTAGAGGCCGGAGTACACCATCGGGCGCGGCTCGCGGTAACCGGTGAGCGGCTCGGTCGCACCGTTGCGCATGGCGGTCACCGTGTCGCCGACCTTCGACTGGCGCACGTCCTTCACGCCGGTGATCAGGTAACCCACCTCGCCGACACCCAGGCCCTGGGTCGGCTTGGGCTCCGGCGACACGATGCCGATCTCCAGCATCTCGTGCGTGGCGCCGGTGGACATCATCTTGATCTTCTCGCGCGGGGTGAGCTTGCCGTCCACCACGCGGACATAGGTGACGACACCGCGGTAGGTGTCGTAGACCGAGTCGAAGATCATCGCGCGGGCGGGCGCGTCCGGGTCGCCGACCGGCGCGGGCACCGTCTTGATGACCTCGTCGAGCAGTTCGGTCACGCCGACACCGGTCTTGCCCGAGACCCGCAGCACGTCATCGGGGTCGCAGCCGATGATGTGCGCGATCTCGGCCGCATAGCGGTCGGGGTCGGCGGCGGGCAGGTCGATCTTGTTGAGCACCGGGATGATCGTCAGATCCTTGTCCAGCGCCAGGTACAGGTTCGCCAGCGTCTGCGCCTCGATCCCCTGCGCCGCGTCGACCAGCAGCACGGCGCCCTCGCAGGCCTCCAGTGCGCGTGACACCTCGTAGGTGAAGTCGACGTGGCCCGGCGTATCGATCAGGTGCAGCACGTAATCCGTGCCGTCCACCTGCCACGGCAGCCGCACGTTCTGCGCCTTGATGGTGATGCCGCGCTCACGCTCGATATCCATCCGGTCCAGATATTGGGCGCGCATCTGCCGCCCCTCGACCACACCGGTCAGTTGCAGCATCCGATCGGCCAGCGTCGACTTCCCGTGATCGATGTGCGCAATGATGCAAAAGTTCCGGATCCGAGACGGATCGGTGAACGTCGTGTCGGCGAAGCTGGCGGGCACTCCACTCCTCATGGGTATCGGCAAACTGTCCTCTATCGTCCCATGAGCAGTACGAAGCTCCCGCCATCGGTGTGGCGAAGCGCCGGATCGGGGTGCGACCGAGGGTGATCCCCGCTGGAAACAGTGGGCGCTCACACACCTGGTGTCGGTTTGCTATGAACGCGAATCCGCGCGGTAGCCGGTTCGTCCCTGGTCGCGAAGGTCCTGGCTGGAACTGGTCGTTCGGTCCGGCATTGTGCGCCTGGATCGGCGCACGGATGGGGGTCGCGGCGCGCGTGAGAAGACGGCGGTGCGCCGTTATATTGCGAATATGGCCCGAAGTTGGAACTCCCTCGGCAAGCAGCTCGGACTTATCGCTAAGGAGCAGGGTCCCAAGCTCGTCAGGCAGCAGGGGCCGCGGCTGGTGGAGCGGCTGGTCGGGTCGTTGAGCCAGCGGCGCACGCCTGCGGTGAAGGTGCGCCCGACCGCGTCCACCCCGGTGCCGACGGCCGAGCGGGCCCGGCAGGTCGTGTACTCGCCGCAGTTGGACGGGCGGGCCGATCCGGGCGAGATCGTGTGGACCTGGGTGCCGTTCGAGGAGGATCCGAGCAATGGCAAGGACCGGCCGGTGCTGGTGGTCGGGCGCGACCGCAGGACCCTGCTCGGGTTGATGCTGTCGTCGAAGGCGGACCGGGCGCGCGACCCGAACTGGGTCGGGATCGGCAGCGGCAGTTGGGATCCCGAGGGCAGGCCGAGCTGGGTTCGGCTGGACCGGGTGCTCGACGTGCCCGAGGCAGGCATCCGGCGCGAGGGAGCCATCTTGCCCCGCAAGTCGTTCGACCTGGTCGCCCATCGGTTGTGTGCCGAATACGCCTGGCACTGAAACGATTACGGTGATCGCCTCGACCGGCGACGCTGTTCCCCGAACGGCGGAATAGCGGAGAGCCCATCGGCACCCCTCGGCGCCGATGGGCTCTCGGATCAACTCAGGACAGCACGTTGCGCGAGCGACCGAACAGCAGGCCGTACACCAGCGCGCCGAGCGCACCGCCGATCAGCGGGAACACCACGAAAGCCCAGACCTGCCCCATCGCGCCGTCCTGGTAGGGGGCGACGGCGAGGCTGCGCGCGGGGTTGACGGAGGTGTTGTCCACCGGGATCGAGATCAGGTGGATGACGGCCAGCGTGACACCGATGGACAGGCCGGCCAGCGGCACATCGGAGAGCTGATCGGTCGAGGCGAGCACCACGAACACCAGCAGCGCGGTCAGCATCACCTCGATGATGATCATCGCGGCCAGCCCGTAGCCGTTCTGCAGGACGACCTCACCGAGTGGCCCCTTTTGCGCCGAAGGGCTGTGCGGCCCCCAGCCGTTCGCGCCGAGTCCCTTGGCCTCGCGGTCGTAGGACGGCAGATTCTTCGCCAGCGCGAACAATACGAGCCCGGCCAGGAATCCACCGATCAATTGCGCGATCCAATAACCCGCCGCGGTGACCACACTGATTCGGCCGAGCAGCAGATGACCGACCGTCACGGCGGGATTCACGTGGCAGCCGGAGATCGGCCCGATCGCATAAACAAGAAACAACAGTGAAAGGCCGAAGGCCAGCGCCACACCCAGCGCCCCGACCCGGTCCCCGGCGAGCACCGCCGTCCCGACACCGCCCATGACCAGGACGAACGTGCCGAGCGCCTCCGCTCCCCACTTCTTGCTGTCGGGAATCGGCCCGAATTCGGCAACCTCTTCCACAACTTCCTGAGCCGTTGGAGACATCTGTCCACCTTCCGCGTTCCAGACAAGTAGCTTGTGCCAGCCGTGGTGTCGCTCAGAAAACAGTGCCGTTCAAGATCAACGGGTTGTACCCGGGACGCTACGCCAGACGTGTGGTCTCTACAACGACCTCGGGATCGATGCGCCTGCGTGGCCGCCGCGGCAGGGGTGGCGAGGCCGAACGCGTCGGCGTAGCGTCCCGGTCGACGGTGCTGATTTCGTGCGCCGAGCGGCGGCTGGTATTCTCGACCTTCGGCGTTGCGTTACCCGTTTATCGAGGGTGCGACGCACGCGCAGGAACTTTTCCAGCACAGACCACTCAGCGACAGGAACACGAGGAAACAGGCGTGGCCAACATCAAGTCCCAGTTGAAGCGGATCCGTACCAACGAGGAAGCGCGCAAGCGTAACCAGTCGGTGAAGTCCTCGCTGCGCACCGCGATCCGCAGCTTCCGGGAAGCTGCCGCGGCCGGCGACAAAGAGAAGGCCGCCGCGCAGCTCCAGACCGCGAGCCGCAAGCTCGACAAGGCTGCCTCGAAGGGCGTCATCCACGCCAACCAGGCCGCCAACAAGAAGTCGGCCCTCGCGCTGGCTCTGAACAAGATCTGATTTTCCCGGTACCGATCCGGTACCGCATGCTTCTGACGCAGCCGCCGTGGCCTCGACGACCACGGCGGCTTTTGTCGTGCACACACCCCGGTCAGCGACCTGTTCGTCCGCGAGGATTCCGGATCGGCCCACAGCCTGTCGGAGGTTCCAGCTACCATTCGGCGCATGGTTACCGTTTACGCCAATCAGACTGTGGTCCGTGGCGAGGATCTGCCCGACGTGATCCGGGCCGCCGAGGTCCTGGGCATCGGGGTGAAGATCGAGAACGTGATGGTTCCCATCGACGAGGAGGGCTCGTACTCGTTGGAGTGGGTTGTCACGCGAGACGACGAAGTACCCGTGTACGACGACTGGGAGGGCCGATACGAGGAGTCGGAGGAAGAGGACGAGGAGCTGGTGCTCAGCTCGGTGGAGTGAGTTCCGCCGCGGGCGTCCGATCGACCAACGGCGCCGGATCGGCCATCAGCCGGTCCAGCGCCGTCTGCGAATCCGCGTCGGCCGCCCGATAGATGATGATGCGCTGGTCCGGATCCTGCACCGGCATCAACACCTCGTAATTGACCACCAGCCGCCCGACGATCGGGTGCCGCAGCGGTTTGGCGCCGCGGCCCTGCACCCGCACGTCGTGCCTGGCCCAACCCGCCTCGAACTCCGCGCTGTGTGCGGTGAACTCCGCGATCAGATCGCCGAGCGCCTGATCGTCCGGATGGGCCGCCCAGGCCGCACGCAGGTCCGCGACACCCTCGCGGATGATCCGCTCCCGCTCCACGTAGAAGTCGCGCATGCTCGGGTCCATCAGGCACAGCCACATGGAGTTGCGCTGGCGCGGCGGCACCGTGTCGAAGTCGATGATCAGTCGCGACATCTCCCGATTCCAGGCCAGGATGTCGTAGCGGTGGTTGATGAGCATCGCCGGTAGCGGCGACAGATCGTGCACCAGCATGGCCAGCGCGGGCGCGGGTACGGTGGCCGGCTTCCCGGCATTCGGCTGCCGCTGCTGAGCCAGATCGAACAGGTAGGCGCGTTCGTCGGCGTTCAGCCGCAGCGCCCGCGACAAGGCCTCCAGCACGTCGGCGGACGGACGCAGGCCGCGGCCCTGCTCCAGCCGGACGATGTAGTCGGTACTGACCCCCGCCAGCTCCGCGACCTCCTCGCGCCGCAGCCCCGGCGTGCGCCGCGCCTGTCTGCGCGGCGGTAACCCGAGGTCAGCGGGGGTCAGGCGCTCCCGCCGGTCGCGCAGGAAAGCCGCCAATTCCTGGGTCGCGTTCACCATTCCGGTCATCACCGTCGATATTACGGCTGCCTAGGACTGGCTTTCCCAGGAAAAACCTTCCCTTACCCCTCCGGTCGCGCCGCTGAAGACTGGGTTTCATCACCAATGCAGCACCAATGACAAGGAGCTGGACATGTCCGGAGTCCGTACCCTCGACACCTACCGGCTGCTCGGCCGCTCCGGTCTTCGGGTGTCTCCGTTGTCCCTCGGCACGATGACCTTCGGCGCCGACTGGGGTTGGGGCGCCGATAAGGACGAGGCCCGCAAGATCTTCGACGCCTATCTCGACCGTGGCGGAAACTTCATCGACACGGCAAGCCAGTACACCAACGGCACCTCCGAGCAACTTCTCGGCGAATTCACCGCGGACAATCGTGAAAGCCTGGTGCTGGCAACGAAATACACCATGCTGCGTCGCCCGGGTGACCCCAATTCCGGTGGGAACCACCGCAAGTCGATGTTCGCCTCGGTCGAGGCGAGCCTGCGCAAGCTGAAGACCGACTACATCGATCTGCTCTACTTGCACGCCTGGGACTTCATGACCCCCGTCGACGAAATCCTGCGTGGCATGGACGATCTCGTGCGTTCGGGCAAGGTGCTCTACGTCGGCATCTCCGATGCGCCGGCCTGGCAGGTGGCCCGCATGCAGACCATCGCCGACCTACGTGGCTGGTCACCGCTGATCGCGTTGCAGATCGAATACAGCCTGATCGAGCGCACCGTCGAACGCGACCTCATCCCGATGGCCCGCGAGCTCGGCCTCGGCGTGATTCCGTGGTCGCCGCTCGGTAGCGGCGTGCTCACCGGCAAGTACACCCGCGAGGACCTCGATCATCAAAGCGAGGGTGCGGTCGAGGGCACGCGCAAGAACGTCGCGGCCGCGCAGGGCGCGCTCACCGAGCGTTCGCTGTCCATCGCCGACGTGGTCAAGGATGTCGCCACCGAGCTCGGCAAGACGCCCGCGCAGGTCGCGCTGGCCTGGACGCTGCGCAATCCCGGCGTGACCTCGCCCATCATCGGGGCTCGCACCGCCGCCCAGCTGGAGGACAACCTCGGCGCGCTCGATGTCGAATTCGACCCCGCGCAGCTGGCTCGGCTCGAGCAGGCCAGCGCCATCGAACTCGGTTTCCCGCACGACATGCTGGCGCGGCCGATGACCCGCGGCGTCGTCTCCGGCGACCTGAAGATCGAAGCCCGCGCCTGAGCAATCGGTGCACGCGGCGGTGCGGGCATGGCTTGCGCCGCCGCGGGTGGCTGTCCTATGCTCGGCGCCGCGACATCCTGTCGCCGTAAGCGTTCACGTCAACCAACGCACCGGCCCCGCCGATCCGGCGGTGCCGTTGCCTGACGAACACTTACGGAGCGACCGATGAACTCTCGCAACACTTTTGGCAAGCTGCCCGCCCGGTATTCCGCGGTGATTCTGCCGATGCTGCTGTCCATTCTGATGACCTGCATCGTGTCCCTGATCAGCACGCTGATGAGCGACGGTCTGGCGGTCGGCGTCTGGTTGCGGTCCTGGGCGGTGTCCTGGCCCATCGCCTTTCCGACGCTGCTGCTGGTGTTGCCGCTCGTCCGCAAAGTCACGGCCGCCCTGGTGCAACCGCCGCAGCAGGCTTGACGCTCACTTTCCGGCAGTGCGATGAAATTCTGTGGTTCGGGTCGTCAGTACCGGTGACGACACCGAACCGGAGGAACACAGTGGACCGAGATCAGATCCAGGCGTGGGTAACGGCCGAAAGACTCTCGCTGGCCGACTTCTTCGACGACCTCGACGAGCCCGAATGGCAAGTGGAATCACTGTGTTCCGGCTGGAACGTGCATCAGGTGCTGGCCCACGTCTCGCTGTCCAGCAAGGTCAGCCTGTGGGAAACGCTGGTGGGGGTCGTCAAGGCGCGTGGCGATTGGGATGGGATGACCGACAAGCTGGCTCGTGATCGCGCTGACCGGTTCACGCCCGCCGAGTTGATCGCGCAGGTGCGTGAGTCGGCCGGATCGACGCACCGGGCTCCCGGGGCGAGTCCGATAGATCCGTTGGTGGACATGATGATTCATGGACAGGACGTTGCGCGACCGCTCGGCCGGGTGCGGGAGATGCCCATCGAGCAGGCGTGCGCGGCGCTCGAACATGTGCGGAACAATATTTTCTACGGTTCGCGTAAGCGGCTGCGTGGGATTCGGTTGGTTGCCACCGACGTGGAATGGGCGGGTGGCGATGGGCCCGAGGAGATTCGGGGGCCGATCAGTGATCTGTTGCTTGTCGCGACGGGGCGGAAGGCGGGGCTTGCGGCGTTGATCGGGCCGGGGGTCCAGCGGGTTACTGCCGCTATGTGAGAAGGTCGATGCTGTTGCCGCGCAGCGCATTAACGCCGCCGCCCAGGAAATTACTGCCGCCACTCCGAGTGTCACTGTCGCTGCATCGGGCGCCCCTCGCCACCATCGGGTATTAGGTTGCAGGACAGCACACTCGGCATATGTGGCACGCAGCCGGCATGGATGGCACCCACCGCCGCCGTGCTCGACCACCAATGGAGTCGAAGTCGCGAGCCTGGTAGAAGCGGATGGCTTCGGGCACGCTCGACCGTGCGGTGGTCAGTTGACGCAGGGGATGGTGTCGCCGGTGATGGTGGTGGCGACCGGTGCACCGACATCCGGTGTGGGCGTTGCGGTTCCGGCGAGCGGGTCGGTGGTCGGCAGCGTGGGCGGGCGGGTCGATTTGAACAGCGCGACGGAGGGATCCGGGTCGCCGAACGCGGCGCGGACCTCGCGGCGGATGGCTGTCGGGTCGATGATGTTGACGTCCTGACCGTCGATGGTGTCGTAGCGCAGCACCGGCAGGGTACGGAATTCGACGGCCGGGCTCTCGGACGAGCCGAGAGTGCGCAGGAAGTCGGTGATGTTCCAGCCGTCGGACAGCACGATATTGCGGTGGGCGACGTCCATCAGCGCGGACAGCTTGCCGACATCGGTGAACGTGCCCGCCTTGCGCAGATCGAGGGCCACCGAGGTGAGGAAGGCCTGCTGGCGGTGGGTCCGATCGAGGTCGCCGTTCTCCAGGCCGTGCCGCTGCCGGACGAACGCCAGGGATTGCGCCGGGTCGAGCCGCTGCCTGCCCGCCGGGAAGTCGGCGCCGGAGTAGTAGCTGTCGTTCACCGGTTTGTTGAGGCAGACGTCGACTCCGCCCAACGCCTTGGCCAAGTCGTAGAAACCCGCCAGGGTGACCTCGCCGAAGCGATCGATCGGCACGCCGGTCAGGTCGCGCACTGCCTGCACGATCGAGGCTCGCCCTGCCTCGCGTCCCGCACGCTCGAGGGCCCTGCTGTCGGTCACGCCCTGACTGATCAGCTGATCCTGCACGGCCGCTTTCTTCAGACCGTAGGCTTCCTTGATCTTTACGTTGGTGTAGCCGGGGATGCCGGAGACCTTGACGTAGTCGTCACGCGGAATCGACACGGCGACAATCTTTTTCATATCCGCGGGGATGTGCACCAGGATCAAGGTGTTCGCGTTGTATCCGCCCTCTTCGCCGTCGCCCGCGTGCAGCTGGTCCAGGATTTCCTTCGGCAGGTCGTTCCCGGCCTGATCCTTGCGGGTGTCCAGGCCGATCAGCAGCACGTTGGTGTCGCCGGCCAGCGACCGCGGTGCATCCACACCCAATGCCGCCGACCTGGTGAATCCGCGATCGAACCGGCCCTCGGTCGCCCATCCGACTGCGGTGCCCGCGAGCACCGCCATCGACACACCACCGGCCAGTACCTTCAGCGCGGTTCGCCCCGCTCGGCGTTCCGGACGACGATGCGCGCCACCGTGCGGCCGACCGCGCCGTAGGCGGCCCCGCCGGGAATCATCGACCGGAAAGACCGGTGCTGTTCGTTCGTCCATAACCGATTCCAGTTTGACACGAACGATTAGCCGACAAATGGCTCGATTCTTGGTGAAACCGCTGGCCAGAACGTCGCAGGCGGACTCGAGGCCGCCTCGGCGGTGCCGATCCGAGACCGGACGAACCTCATCTGACGTTGCGATCTGAGATTACAGCCGCGCCCGGATGGCTGCCGTCTTTCGCTCGGCAGCTCGCCCGATCCAACTGATTGAGTTCTCGCCCACATGTGCCACAGCACACATCCAGCATCCCGATTTTCTCGGCCGACCTGCTCGTCGAACTCTCTTACTCGACTGCCAGCCGACCGAGGCCAGTGATGGTGGCAGGTGGTGGGATCAGCCTGCGGCGTGGAGGTCGAGGATTTGAGTGAGGGCGTGTTCGAGGGCGTAGTTGGCGTCCGCAGCGCCGCCTTTGACGTCGGCGTTCAGGGCCGCGACCACCTGGAGGGCGGAGCCGATGGTGGTGGGAGTCCAGTTGCGGGCCTGCGCCTGGGCCTTCTTGACTTTCCAGGGTGGCATGCCCAGTTGCTGGGCGAGTTTGAACGGGTCGCCGCGGCCTGCGGAGCCGACGCGGGCGATGGTGTGCACGGAGTCGGCGAGGGCGTCCGCGAGCAGAACGTGGGGGACGCCGCGGTCGTTGGCCCAGCGCAGCGCCTCCATCGCGCCGGGGCGGTCACCGGCGACGGCGAGCTCGGCCACGTCGAAACCGGAGACCTCCGCCTTGCCCGAGTAATAGCGATGCACGGCGGCCACATCGATCTTGCCGCCGGTGTCGGAGACCAACTGTGAACAGGCCGCGGCGAGCTCGCGCAGTTCGGATCCGACGGACTCCAGCATCGCCTGCACCACGTCGCCCGCGACGCGTACTCCGGCGTTGCGGAATTCACCGCGCACGAACTCCACCCGCTCGGCCGCCTTGGTCACCTTCGCGCATTCGTGCACCACCGCACCGGCTTTCTGCAGCGCGGGCACCAAGGCCTTGGCCCGTCCGCCACCCGAATGCAGCACCACCAGCACTACGCCCTCGGGCGGATCACCGGCCGCAGCGGTGATCACCGCGACCGCGTCTTTGCCCGCCTCTGCTGCCGACTCCAGGATGATCACCCGGTCCTCGGCGAACAGCGACGGACTCAACAGCTCCGCCAATTCCGCCGTGCTGGCGTCACCCGCCCGCATCCGATCGACCGGCACCGCATCGGCATCCGGCGCGAGCGCACGCACCTGCGCGGTCACCTCCGCCACCGCCCGCTCGACCAGCAGCTCCTCGTCCCCCAACATAAGGTGCAGTGCAGGACGCTCGGTCATGACATCACCTCGCCGACGCTCGCCTCCGCCACACGCATACGCGCGCCGGTTCGATGGTCCTCTCGCTGACGCTCGCTGCGCTCGGTCACGGCAGCGATCCTACGGTCCCCCACCGACACCCCCACCCCGCAGGTTCCGCGTGTTCTCGTCACGGCGACCCGTCGAAGCGCTGCGCAGCTTTCCACGTGGCGAGGCCGTCGCGGATCGCGCGGGACTTCCGCAGAAGACGCCCGGGATTCGCCGCAACGGCCGCTTCCACCATCCGAGCATGCTGATCGAACTCCCCGCGCAGCAGCTTCTCCTCGATCGCCCGCGTGACGAACACCGTCAAGGTGACTCCATCGTCCTCGGCGGCCAGCTCCGCTGCCGCGAGCAGCTCGGTAGGTAGCCGCATGTTCACGGGTTCTGTCACGCTTCCAAATCTATCGAGGCCCGCACCTGACATGTGCCGGTTTGCCTTGCGGCACAGGAAGCTCATCGCGATGTCACCATCCGAAACTCCGGCCCTTCGCCCATGATCAGCACGTCTCCTCGCTGGTCTGTACGCACCACATTTGCGCCGACGGCAGATAACTCCGTGAGGACTCCGGGGTTCGGATGTCCGAAGGTGTTCTCGGTGCCGACGCTGATCACGGTCAGCCGCGGTCGTACCGCGGCGAGGAATTCCGCTGTGGTGGTTCGGGATCCGTGGTGTGGGAGCTTCAGGATGTCTGCCTGTAGGGAGATGCCGGTTTGCAGTAGTGCGCGTTGCGCGGGGGCTTCGATGTCTCCGGTGAGCAGGATGCGTCCCGCTGCCGTGGTTGCCGTTAGGACGACAGAGCGGTCGTTGGCTTCTTCGGCTTCGGCGCCGGGGGTCGGTCGTAGTCCATCCATCGCAGGGGCGAGGACCTCTAATTCGACTGTGCCGAACCGGAATAGCTGGCCGGCCGACAACTCCATCACTGGGATGTCCGCATCCTTAGCGACACCCACCACGTGCGCAAGCCCTTCGCCGTGCCCGCTCCGCTGCGCCGCTTTGCTCGACAATGGCTGGCGATCAGCCGACGCCGAGCGAGCATCTCCGGTGATCGACGTACCGCGGGTACCCGGTTGCACCGCACCGAGTTCATGCACCCCCACCGCCACGGCGGCCACGGCACGTCCGTCCAGCGCGCCGTTGATACCGCCGATGTGGTCGGCGTGAGGATGCGTCAGCACGAGGAGCGCGATCCGCGATATGTGCAAGCGGTCCAAGCAGTTTCGGATCGGCCGTGGCTCCGGCCCGACATCGATCACCACCGCGGTGCCGTCACCGACCGACAGCGCGAGTCCATCACCTTGACCGACATCGCAGGCGGCCAGCACCCAGCCCGACGGTGGCCAGCCGGGATGCCAGATTCGCACCGGGATCAGCACCACTGCCACGCCGAACGCCACGGTCAGGAGCACTCTGCGGATGGCGGCGAATCGCAAGGCGACGACGACCGCGGCGACCGCTACGAGGGCGATGATTCCGCCGAAGACTCCACCCGGCACCCCGATGGAGGCGCCGGGCACGTCGGCCGCGCGTTCGGCGACGAACAGCAGCCACCACATCGGCGGTGCGGCGCAGCGCAGTACGAGTTCAGCCAGCGGCGACCAAATGCAGGACAGCACCGCGCCGAGCGCCCCGATGATCGTTATCGGCGCGATAACGGGCGCCACCAGCACATTCGCGAGAATCGCGACCAAGCTGAGCTGCCCGTCCAGTGCGACCATGAGCGGCGTGGTGACAACGAAAGCACCCGCCGCCACCGCGACGATCTCTGCAGGGACGCGCCGCCAACCCCGCGCTCGCAGCCAGTCGGCCCAGCTCGGTGCCAGCAGGATCAACCCGGCGGTCGCGCACACCGACAAGGCGAAGCCGACCGAAACCGCGAGCGCCGGCCATATGGCGAGCAGCCCGATGACCGCCGCGCACAACGCGGGCAGTGCCTGCTTTCGACGTCCGGTTACCAAGGCCAGCAGGGTGATTGCGCCCATCGCTCCGGCGCGCAGCACACTCGGATCGGGCCGCGCGATGATCACGAACAGCACCAGCGCCGCGCCCGCGACGAGCGCTCCGGTGCGCGGACCGAGGGTCAGCACCCGCACTACCAGCAGCACCGCGCCGAGCAGAATGGTGAAATTGGCACCGCTGACCACACATAGATGACCCAAACCGGCGACATCGAACTCTTCACGAAGCTCGTCGGGCAGTGCGGAGGTGTCTCCGTCGACCAGCGCGGGTAGCAACCCGGCCGGTTCCGCGGGCAGTGCCCGGGCTGTCGTGGTCGCGAAATCCGTACGGATCGAATGGGCTACGCGTTGCCACCACGGCAAGGCGCCGACAACCTGCGGTGGCCCCTGGGCCAGCAGCGTCGCCACCGTGAGATCACGAATCCGTGGTCGATCGACTCGCGCCTGGAACTCGACCGCCTGTCCGGGCAGCAGCTCCGCCCACACCTCGCCCGACGCCAGCACCACCACCGCGCCACCGGATCGCACCGTCGTCGCGCCGAGCCGGTACTCGACCAGACCTGCCCGCACAACCCACCGGCTGCCTCCGAATGAACTGCCGCGCAACGGCTTCGGATCGTCGCTGGGCGTCACCACCACCCGCAGCGAAACCCCCGCCACGGCCCGCAATGGATGCGTGGCCACCCGATGTTCCCGCCACGCCGCGGCCACCGCGAACCCGCCCGCCAGCAGCACCGCGGCCAACGCCACCACCGCAACGGACCGGTGCCGCTCCCCCGGATGCGCCATCGCCGACAGCAGCAGCACCCACAGCCCGATCGCCAGCGCGACCAACGCCACCGCGAGCCACAGCCCGGCCACCCACCCGGCCGTCACCGCCACAATCGTTGCGCCCCAACAACACAACGCCGCGGGCAACAGCCGAGCGTCGAGCACCTGCGCCTCGCCATCGGCGTCATCCCGTTCTGCGTCCTGCCCGCGCCCGCCGGGCATTTGCCGCTCACTCCGGTCCACCGAGCTCATACCTTCACCAGCTCGCGCAGCCGGGACAGACGTGCGGGACCGATACCGTCGACCTGACCGAGCTGGGCGACGTCGGTGAAGCGTCCATGCGTGGTGCGCCAGGTGACGATGGCCTTGGCGGTGACCGGGCCGATGCCGGGGAGTGCGTCGAGTTCGGATTCTGTCGCGGTGTTGAGGTCCACCCGGCCCGATGGTGTGGATGGCTGCGTGGATCCGGAGGGGTCGGCCGAAGGGCGGGCACCCGAGTTGATGGTCGCGCTGCCGAGTTGCGGCGGGCCGGGGTTCGGGCCGGGTGGGCCGACGAGTACCTGGTCGCCGTCGAGCAGTCGCTGGGCCAGGTTGAGTCCGGCGAGGTCGGCGCCGTCTTGGGCACCACCTGCCGCCGCGAGGGCGTCGGCGACCCGGGATCCGGCGGGCAGCCGCACCAGACCGGTGCGCTGCACCAAACCGACGACACTGACTACCAATTCGGCGCCTGCCGACCCTGGTTCGGCAGGCGCCGGTGCGGCACCTGGCGCGGCGGCCGCACTCCGCGGCACCGCACCCGACAAGCGCGCTACGGCGGGGTCCGCGGTTGTCCGCACCGCGGGCACCGGTAGCACGGGGCTCGCCACGGGCCGTTCGCGAAATATCACCACGGCGGCTATTGCCATCGCCACCACGCCGACCAGTAGCAGCGTGCACATCCCCCGGCGTCCCGGATCCAGCCGCATGCCCCGAAATCGCTCCGGCACAATCCGATCCCGCCATCCGGTGGAGACGGGTTCCTCCAGCCACCCTGGCGAACGCACCTCACCATCGCCCTCCTCGTCATCGGACGGCAGCTCTGCCAGATCCCACCGTCCGGGACGCGCGATATCGTCATGCGCCGATTCGCCGAGCCCACCCGCCATCCGGGGCACCGCGGGCAGCGCACTCGCCAACTGCGCGCGGCGACCGCCGAGGGGTTGCGCGGCCTCGGCCGCGCCCGCGATTCCCGTCCGGCTGGCGCCGACGCGGCAGGTCAGTGCGCTCATCCGGCGCCGGATCCGTTCGCGTTCGTCCTGTCGTGGCATGGGGGCGACGGTAGTTCCGGGTGGCACCGAAAGATCGTGGCCGACCAGGTAATTCGCCCGCCCTGTTGACAACTGCTGGGGTGTGCACAACTCGCCGACGGCACGCAGATCGGTCGGGCGTGGCGCTGCGCGAAGTGCAAACTTGGCCCGTGATCCGATTCCGTTTCGGCTTGGCGCCGTGGGACCGAGTCGGGCCGTGGGGAGATCGGTCCCGGACTCTGCACTGGTTCACGCTCACCGAAGGCTGGTACTACATCGACCTCGGCGACCACCACCTACTCCGCTTCTCCGACCGCACGACCGAGTTACTGCGCACCCAATCCGGACGACACCAGACTGCACACGACTGCTACGTCGAGTACTACGTCGCCCGCCTGTGGGAGGACGTCCTCACGCTGCTCCCGAACGCACTGGAGCCGGTGCCGAACGACCTGGTCGACTTCATCGCCGCCGAAGCCACGGACTGGTCCTGGGCGGACACCCCGGAGGTCGACGCCGCGTCGACCTGGTACGGCGACCGCACCCTCGACACCGGCTATCTGTGGTTCGGCCCGCACCTGCGCTGGTGGCGAACCGTCGACGGCAGCGCCGACACCGTCACCGTCGCCTGGCACTACCCGGCGGATCCGGAGAGCGAAATCGAGTTCACCGGACCGTCGACCGGCCGGGTCAGTGTCCCGACCGACGAATTCCGCACCGCCGTAATCGAATTCGACCGCACCCTGCTCGCCGCGATGGCAGCGCGCCTGCGCGAATTCGAAAGCTCCGGCCCGCCACCAGGTATCGAGATCGACCCGGCCCAGTTGGCCTACGAACAACGCGACCGAGCGCGCTGGCTCTCCCGAGCCCTCGACCGCAGACCCGACACGGACTGGTCGGCCGTCCGCGCCGGTGTCCACACCCTTCGTCAATCCGCCACCGCAGCACGCTGACCCCAGCCAGGCCAGGTTCCCAGCACGCCGACCCGGCAAGACCCGTGAGCGGCACATCACGGAGACCCCTTCTCGCACTTCGCCGCAGCCATGTACCACTCCCCGATCCGCCGGGCACCGTACGGGACATGACGGTAGCCCGACCCGGCGTGTCGGCACCCCTATGTCCCGTTCGGCGCAACGACCGCTAGGTGCAGCCGCCGGGGAGGACCAGGACGCCTACTGCGCCGACGCCGAGGTGGATGCCCAGGGCGGGGCCGAATTCGGCGACGATTAGTTCGCGGATGCCGGGGACGAGGTCTCGGAGTTGGGCGGCGACGGTCTGCGCCGCGTCTTCGGCGCCGAGGTGTTGTACGGCCACGGCGGCACCGTCCTCGCCCGCCGCATCGACCGCTGCCGCAACAAGTTTCGCGAACGCCTTGGACCGAGTGCGGACCTTCTCCCGAAGTTCCAGCCGCCCCTCGACGATCTGCAACAGCGGCTTGGTAACCAGCTCGCTGCCGAAAAACGCGGCGGCAGAACTCAATCGGCCACCGCGGCGCAACTGTTCGGTGCGGTTCACCAGAATGAACGTCCGCGCGCGACTCGACGCCGCAACGGCCGTGTCGTACACGACATCCAGCGAAGCCCCGCCCTGCGCCCGGCGCGCGGCGGCCAGCACCGGCAGCCCGGTGGCCAGGCCCGCGCCGAGCGAATCGACGAGTCGGACCCGGTGGGCGGCGTCCATATCGCGAACGGCCTGCCGCCCCGCCTCCCACGTTCCGGAGAGCTGACGCGAAATATGCACCGCGACAACACCATCGCCGCCGCTGAGCTCCCAGGCCTGTTCGTAGACGGCGCGCAGCTCACCGGGCGACGCCGCCGAGGTGGTCACCGTGTCGGAGCTGTAATCGATGTCGATGGGGTCGACGCCCTCGCGGATCGCGCGGTCACCGATCAGCACATGCAGTGGTACGACGGCGATATCGAGCTCGGCGGCGAGTTCGGCAGGGAGGCTGGCGGACGAATCTGTCACGACCACGACGGCCACGGACTACCGAACCTCCTGCAAGGTCTTCACCATCGCGTTGGCCACGGCCGTATGCCCGGCCCAGCCCCAGTGGATGCCGTCCGGATTCGCGTCACCGGAGAAGATGTTGTCGCGCACCGCTTCACCGAGATCGACCAGCGGCACCGAGGTCCGCGCCGACCATGCCCGCAGCGCCTTGACGGCGGGCTCCCGCCCGGAATGCACGCGACCGTAGGCCTCGCAGTTGTGCACCGACGGCAGTACCGCGACGAACGGCAGGTCGGGCCGCAAGTGCGCCAACGCTTCCCGCGACTGCTCCAGATAGTCGACGCTCACCTTCGGCGGAAGCGCCACGGGGCGACCGAGTTTCGACAGCTTGGGCTGCAACCAGGTATAGGTGGCCCGGACTCG
Organism: Nocardia sp. XZ_19_369; assembly: GCF_015355715.1. NCBI lineage: Bacteria > Bacillati > Actinomycetota > Actinomycetes > Mycobacteriales > Nocardiaceae > Nocardia > Nocardia sp. XZ_19_369. The sequence continues at coordinate 118,971 of NZ_JACVED010000010.1, forward strand.
GCGGCGCAGCGCAGGCGGCCGCACGTAGCGGATCAGTTCACGCAGCGCGGTCGGCAGCGGCGAGGGCAGCGAGTCCATGCCGCCGACCGCGAACACCACGGCACCCGCGCGCGGCACGGCGGCCCACACCCGAGGATCACCGATCAACGCCCAGTAGGCATCCCGGCAGGTCCAGCCGATCCGCCCGACCACCTCGACATCCCAATCCAGCTCGGCCCCAACAAGGTTCGGCCAGATCCGCGGATGGTCTGCAGGCAGCCCGCCCTTGGGCCCGAAGTAGGACAACGAATCCGCGATCACCAGCAGCACGGGCCGCGCTGTCGCCGCCACCTCGGACGAGGCGACAGCGTCGGCAGCAGCGCCGACCGACTCGCCCTCCGACGCGGGATCGACGGTGGCGGATTCCGTAGTTGCCGAACCCGAGTCTGCCGACGTGGAGGCGACTGCCGCAGCGGACGCTCCCGCACGGGGAGCCGCCGCCGAACCGACTGCTGCGCTGAGCGGTTCACGAGCGGCGTCCGGCTCCGCAACCAGAGCCGAGGCGACAGCGTCGGCAGCAGCGGCGACCGACTCGCCCTCCGACGCGGGATCGACGGTGGCGGATTCCGCAGTAGCCGCGCCCGAGTCGGCCGAGGCACCGGACGCTCCCGCATCGGCAGTCGCCGCCGAACCGACTGCTGCGCTGAGCGGTTCATGAGAGGCACTCGGCTCCGCAACCAGCACCGAGGCCTCTACAACACCCGCAGCGGCTGCGTCCGAGACGGTTTCGTCGCCTGCAGACGGAGTCGCCGACGAAGCAACCTCGGCTACCGACTCCGGCGGCGGCGGATCAACCGAGCTGGCGGGCGCGGAACCCTCGGGTTCCCCGGGCGCCTCACCCTCGTCCGTGCCCGACTCAGCGGCTTCGGGCTCCACCGCCGGGGGTACCGGGGGCGGGCCGAACAGCGCGTCCGGGATCGAACGTTCCGGTTTGGCCGACGCCTTACGGAACAGTTCGTCCGGCACCTGCCGAATCGGGTCTTCAGAGGACATCCGGGGCCACCTTCGCCGATGCGTTCCACACGTCAAGGCGCCAGCCGGGCTGGTCGATGCTCGGACCGTGACTGCTGAGCTGCACCCAGCTGGTGTTGGCCAGTCCACCGAGGACGGGCCAGTTCGCTGGCGGCAGATCGAGCAGCGCGGCCGTGAGGCCGGCGATCAGCCCGCCGTGCGCCACCAGGATGATAGTCCGGCCGGGCCAGTCCTGCCGTTCGACGAGCAGTTCTCGCACCACCGGCAGTGACCGCGCGCCGACCTCGAGTTTGCTCTCCCCGTTCGGCGGCCGGAAGGTGGCGTCGAGCCGCCAGGCCTTGCGTGCGCCGGGGTAGTCGGCGTCGACCTCGAGGTGGGTGAGCCCCTCCCAGTCGCCGAGATCGGTTTCCCGCAGTCGCGGATCGGGCACCACGTCGAGCGAGGTGTGATCGGCGAGTGCGGAGGCGGTTTCGAAGGCGCGGCGCAGATCCGAGGAGATGATGGCGATCGCATTGCGCGAAACCAGTTCGCGCGCGGCTTCTTTGGCCTGACGACGGCCGAGTTCGGTGAGATCGGTGTCGATCTGACCCTGCATCCGGTCGGCGGCATTCCATTCGGTCTGCCCGTGGCGCAGCAGGATCAGGGTGCGCACGCCGGCGTACTTACTCACGGTCGCGCCTTTCTGACGCTGGACGCTGACTTACCGACGACTCGCTCGCTCACTCGGCATCGCTCTCCGCGTCACCGTTCACCGCCGCGGCCCGCGCCTCGGGTGTGCCGAGTCCGTCCACCGGCACCACTGGGCAGTCCTTCCACAACCGTTCCAGCGCATAGAAATTGCGCTCCTCGTTGTGCTGGACGTGCACCACGACGTCGACATAGTCGAGCAGCGCCCAGCGCCCCTCGCGCGTCCCCTCGCGCCGGACCGGCTTGTGGCCGGCATCGCGCAGCTTGTCCTCGATGTTGTCCACGATGGCGTTCACCTGGCGCTCGTTCGGCGCGGACGCGATGACGAAACAGTCGGTGATCACCAACTGCTCGGACACATCGAGCACCACCACGTCGAGTGCCAGCTTCTCGTCCGCCGCCAGGGCCGCGATCTGCGCGATCTCCACCGACTCCACAGACGCACTCATGCTTGCCCCCCGCTACGCTCGCTCACTCAGCTACCTTCCGCTCCTGCGGGCACATAGAGGTGCCGCTTGGATATGTACTGCACCACGCCATCGGGGACGAGGTACCACACCGGCCGATTCTCGGCGGCGCGGCGACGGCATTCGCTCGACGAGATCGCCAGCGCCGGGATTTCGACCATGGTCACCGCATCGGCCGGAAGATCACGCAGATGTTCCTCGAGATGATCGGTATTCAGCTCGTACCCCGGACGGCTCACCCCGACAAACCTCGCCAGTTCGAACAGTTCGGCCCAATCCTGCCATGTCAGGATGTTGGCCAGCGCATCCGCTCCGGTGATGAAGTACAGCTCGGCGTCGGGATGCTTGCTGCGCATCTCCCGCAGCGTGTCGACGGTGTAGGTGACCTTGCCCCGGTCGATGTCCGCGCGACTGACCGAGAATCGGGGGTTCGAGGCGGTCGCGATCACGGTCATCAGGTAGCGGTCCTCCGCCGGACTGACCTGTTTATCCGCCTTCTGCCAGGGCTGACCGGTGGGGACGAAGATCACTTCGTCGAGCTCGAACCGATTCGCGACCTCGCTGGCGGCGACCAGGTGGCCGTGGTGGATGGGGTCGAAGGTGCCGCCCATCACGCCCAGTTTGCGGCCGCGCCGACCTGTCTCTTGCATGAGTGCCGAGCTTAACCGGTCTGTTCCCCGCGGCCGGGAGCGGCAAGCTACTCCCCGGCCACCCAGTCCCCGTCCTCGGCGTCCAGCATTTCCCCCAGCTCCCGGCGCGCCCTGGCGAGTTCCTCGGCGATCTCGTTGCTCGACGAGCCGCCGTCCAGTTCGGTCAACTCGGCGATCAGCGCCTCCATCGCGGCGAACCACGGTCGGCCCGGCCCCGCCGTGGTCCCCCACAACTGCAACCAAGCCGCAGACCGCACGCACCGGGCCCGCGACACCACGTCCCCGAGTTCGCCGAACAGTTCGGCCGCCCGCCGATACGCGGCCACCGCCGCCGCGTCGTGATCGGAGTAGTCCAGCGCGGCCGCCGCCGACATGGCGAGTTGGGCGTGCAGTGCGCGACGTTCGGGATCGTGCTCCACCAGCTGAGCGCCGAGAGCGAACTGCCGGGCGGCGGCGTCGTATCGGTGCAGGGCGTTCAGCGATTCGCCGAACTGGGCACGAACCGTGGCCAGCTCGGCGGGTGGATAAGGAACCCCGTCCGCCGCCAAAGCCTCCTCGAAGAGCGCGACAGCCTCGCCGTGCCGCCGACCGCGATGGAAGGCACGCGCCGCGATCACGGTGTGGTGCAGCAGGTCCGGTTCGGACAAACCCTCCCACCGAGCGGCCGCGCGCACCGCCGCGTCCGCCAGATCGAGCTCGCGATCCGGTTGTCCGGCGATCGCGATGACCAATTGCGAGCTGACTCGCGCCAGGTGTTCCGCGGGCAGCACACCGGACCCGATCGTCAACGCCTCGCGCAGTCGAGCCTCGGCCTGTTCCGGGGCATCGGCCAGCCGGGCGGCACCGAGCTCCGCCAACCGCTGCGCTTCGCTTCGCCTGTCCGCTTCGGCGGTGACGTCCGCAGCCCAGTCACCGGAACTCGGGACCGCAGTTCGGCTCACACCAGTGGCAGCACTGCCGGCCACCGCGGAGCCCGAGGCTGGAGCAACGCCAGGAGCAGTGCCAACCGTCAACGCCGCACCGCTTCCAGCACTACCCGCCGACGAAACGGCGCCACCTGCCCTGGGGCCTTCGCCACCTGCCGCAGTGTCGACATCGACCGAACCGACGCCGCCCGCCGGGGAGCTACCGGCGCGAGCCGCCCCATCCGCAGCGGACGCACCCGCCGGAATGGCCGTACCCGCCGAGCCGGCAACGCTCAAAGAACCGGCATCGCTCGTCGCAATGCCATCGCCCGGCAGCACGGCGCTGTCCGGACCCGAACCGCCCTCGATGCCGCCACCCTCTGCCGAGGCGCCCCCGCCTGTCCAACCCCGCCCGCTGGCCGCATCGGGCGTCACGGCGGCACCATCCGCAGCGCGACAACCTGCCGCCGACGTCCCCGGCAACCGATTGCGCAGTCCGAGCGGAAGTCGTTCCAGCAATGGCTGTCTCGCCAACCGAGCGGTGACGCCGGTACTCACCGCAGCATTCCCGTTACGGATGTCGTACCGCGCACACAACCCAGCGATCTCCGTATCCAGTTCCGCCAGTAGCGAATTCACCGTAACGCCTGCGATCGGCACATAACCGAGGCCGAGCGTGTCGAGCCGGCGCAGCAGCACGCACACACCGGTGATGAACGCGAGCCTGGCACCGGCATCCGCACCAGGATCGGTGAGCCAGCGAGCGTGCTCAGCCAGAATCTCCAGACCGCGTCCTTCATTGCCGGTCAGCGCACAGAACTCGATATGCAACGCGACCGACGGCCGAAGGCTGTCGTTGTGCCGGACCAGCGGATATCCCGTCAGATGCGCGCCGCGCGCGTCGGCGACCCGTCCGGTGCGCAGCAACGGAAGCAGTGCCTGCGCCAATACTCGGTGCGGCTCCTCCGCACAGACCCGATCGCCATCGATGACCGGCTGCCAGTGCGCGAGCGCGCCGACATCGTCGCCCAATGCCGCACGGCCGGTGCCCCATTCGTTGCGCTCGCACGCATCGCAGTCCGACATGCCGTCACGCGGCGCCGCCATCGCCTCCTCGTGCAGCAGCGCACCGTGCTCGGCATCGCCCAGCTTCCTGGCCAGTTCGGCACGCAGCGCGAGCACCGGGCGCAGGCTGTAACCGCGCTGGCGGTAACGGTTTTCGAGCTCGTCGAACCACCGATAGACCGTCGTCGGCGGCACCGCCGGATTGTCGATCAGCCCCCAGGTCATCCACTTGAGGTACCAGTGCACCGAATGCGTCAGCGAGCCGAGCTCGGCGGGGAACTCGTCGTAGATCCGCAGCAGCCTGCCGTAGGCGACCGGCGCCAGGTCGCGCTCGCCCGCATAGGTGTAGGACTCGGCGAGCTCGAGCAGCACCCGCCCTTCGAGGTGCCGGTCGGTAGCAGACTTCGCCGCTGCCGCAAGCATTTCCAGCCGCTCGACGCGTAGTCGGCCGTGCGGCAACGAGTAGACCTGCGCGAGCGCCTCATTGATCTCGGCGGTATCCACCTGTCACTCCGTCTCTTCGCCGGTGCCCGCGGCACGTTGCGTCGCCCAGCTGAGGAATTCGCCGAAGGCGCGATTGAGCAGCGCCGTGTCGGCCGCCCGCAGCGGGCGGTGGGTCATCAGCAGGGCCTGCCCGTACAGCGATTCCACGGCCGTCTTCAGGAAGGCCGGATCGCCGATCCTGGCCAGCCTGCGCACGACCGGGCTGTGGTGGTTCAGTACGAGCTGGGCACGCGGCGCCGCGGCGTCCAGCGCGCCGAGGATCTCGGTCCACAGTTCGTCCGCGCCCAGCGCCGTCTCGGTCCTGGTGCGTTCGTTGCGCGCGCCGCGGTCGTCCAGATACAGCGCGGGCACCGAAACAGGGTGGAAGGCACGGACTATCACGTCGCACGACAGCGGATCCAGCACCGCGCGGGCGATGGACAGTACCGGCGTCAACGCCAGCTCCTCGGCCGGATCGATCGGGTCGAGCGCGGCCGTGATGGCGTCGGTGTCGAGGTCGATCACCTCGACGCCGGGCAGCAGCCGCGGCAGCAACGCCACCAGCTCACGGTCATAGGCGTAGCCGCCGTTGACGATCCCGATGCCCTGTGCGGCAGCGGTCGAGGCCACCTGGCGGAACTCCTCCACGGACGCGGTCACCCGGACGACCGAGTGTTTGCGTGCGAACTCGGTCAGCGGCAGTGGACCGTCGGTGGTCTCGAAATTCAAGTGCGGCAACATAATCCGGAACAGCTCCGGCGAATGCCGGGCCATTGCCTTGACCCCGAGGGCATGCACCGCGAGGAACGCGGCCAGCCGCTGCGGCTGTTCGGCCGCGATCTCGGTGAGCCAGTCGCGCACTCGATCGCCGAGCACCTCACGGATGATGGCGAGCCGTTCGTCCTCGTAGAGCCCCTCCCGGGAGGCCGTCGGCCGCAACGAGTCGGTGTCGATCACACAGCGCACGAAGAATGCCCAGTCCGGCAGCACGCCGCGCACCGCGTCGCCGAGCAGCATGCCCTTCAGGTACACCCGGTGCGCGCTGCTCTCGGCCGGATTGCCCGGCTGCGCAAGCACATACGCGACGCCGCTCACGCCCGCCAGTTCCGCGTCCAAGTCGATGACATCGAGCGGCGCGAAGCCGAGGACGCGCTCACCGAATTCGAGCAATGCGGCGCGGCGCTCGACGACGGACGGATATTCACGATGCCACACCGCCGGTCCATCGGTGACCGGCACGATGACGCCGTCGGACTCGACCGTCACCGCATACGGCAGCAATGACCCGTACTCACGGGCGAGTTCGATCACCCGGCGCGGGCCGAACCACGACTCCGCGCCGACCCGTGGCGTCAGGTGCACCGTGGTGCCGGGCTCGGGATATTCCGCCGGTTCCAGCAACCGCACCGAGTAGGTGCCGTCCGCGGCGGCCAGCCACTCGACCGGCGCGGCCGCGGGATCGTCGGCGGAGCGGGTGACCACCCGGATCGTCTCGGCCACGGTGAAGCAGGCCAGCAGGCCGATGCCGAACTGCCCGAGGAATTCACGCCGCGCGCCCTCGATGTCGTCCCGCTTCGACGACCGCCCGATGGTTGCCAGGAAGCGGTGCACGTCCGCCTCGGTCAGCCCGATCCCCGGATCGGCGATCCGCAGACCGGTCTCGTCGAGGCAGATCCGAATCGCGGTGGGCGCCAACCGGTCCCGCCCGGCGCGCGCGGTGACGGCATCGACGGCGTTCTGCAACAGTTCACGCAGATACACCCGAGGACTTGAGTACAGGTGGTGAGACAGTAAGTCGACGATCCCCCGCAGATCCACCTGGAACGTATAGCTGTCCTCCACCGCCGCCACACCATTGGGCGCTCTCTCCACCATGGTGGGCAATCCTTGCCGCACCGCCCAATGGTTCGCTTAACGAACGCTGATGGTCTCGACTGGCGAGCTGCTGAAAGCCGTCAGCCGGTCGGCCGCTTGGACTTCGGCAGCTTGCGCACGATCGCGTCATAGGACTGATCGACCAGCTCCCGCAGCTCATCACCCGGCACCGCACCGCCGAGCGTGATCACATTCCAGCCGTAGCGCCCGATATACGCCGAGGCCGCCACATCGTTCGGATACACCCGGGTCAGCTCGTCGGCCTCCTCCCGGCTGCGGCCACACTTGAGCCCCACCGAGGTGTCCCCGAGAAACGCGAAGATCTTGTCCCCGACCTTGGCGACCACGTCGCCTTCCCACGGCTCGTCCTGCCACGCGCCGGGTTTCGCCAGGCAGTACTCGAGCAGTCGCGCACCATCCATGTCAGCTCCTACACCGGTAGCAACATCGACACCACGGCCGTCAGCTGGCTGGCCGAGCGGCATTCGTGCATCTCGATCACCTGTTGGTATTTGTCGGCGGCGGAATCGCCGGAACCCCAGTTGGTGCGCATCTCCGGATTGAGCCAGTGCGCGTGCTTGGCGGTACACACCAGTCCCCGCAGGGTTTCCAGTTCGGGGTCACGGTAATTGGTGCGCGCGTCGCCGAGGATCAGCAGCGAGCTGCGGGCGGTGACGGCATCCGGGAAGTCTCTGGCGAAGCCGGCCAGCGCGTTACCGTAGTCGGAGTGCCCGTCCATCCCGACGACCCTGGCCTCGGTGAAGATCCGGTTCATCGCCTTGTCCAGCTGCGTGCGCGGATCGAAGAACCGGGTGACCTCGTCGGTCTGGTCGACGAACGCGAAAATCCTTACCCGCGAGAACTGTTCGCGCAGCGCGCTGACCAGCAACAGGGTGAAGTTGCTGAACCCGGCGACCGAGCCGGACACGTCGCACAGCAGAACCAGCTCCGGACGACCGGGCCGCGGCTTGCGGTTCACCAGATCAATGGGCACACCGCCGGTCGACATCGACTTCCGCAGCGTCTTGCGCATATCGATCTCGCCGCGACGGGAATGCCTGCGCCGCACCGCGAGTCGCGAGGCGAGGATGCGGGCGAGGCGCTGGGTGCTGCGCCGCATCTCGATCAGCTCGGATTCCGAGGCACGCAGGAAGTCGACGTCCTCGGACTGGCGCGGGACGCCGTAGCTGGCGACCCGCTCACGCCCGATCCGCTCGGCCACCCGCCGCCGCGTCTCCGCCTCCACAGACGCCCGGAACGCGTCGATCCGGCCGCGCGCGGCCCGCCGGGCGATCTCGGTGTCGAACGCGCTGGTATCCGGCCCGACCGCGAGGCCGGCCAGGATCTTGGCCAGCAAGGTCTGTGGCTGAACGTCTTTCAACGCCTGATACGCCGAGAACGAGGCCCCACTCGCGGACGTGTACTGACCGAGCTGCTCGACCAACTGGGCGGCCAGCGCCTCGAGCTGTGCCTCGGCCGATTCCTGGGTCAACAGCTCGGCGAGCAGTTCCCGCAGCGCGGCGAAGTCCACTTCACCGGTCGGCGTCCGGGGAATCTCGACCTCGTCGCGGGCACCGCTGCGCTCCCCGATCGCGATCGGAAACCACAGGTCGAACAGTCGATCGAAGGTCGCACGATGGGTGGTCCGGCGCAGCAACGAGCACGCGAGCCCCTCGCGCAGCACCTCCCGATCGAGCAGGTCGAGCACGGTCACCACCCGGCCCGCGTCCACGGTTTCCGAGGGGCCCACCGGAATGCCGCGTTCGCGCAGCGCTTCGACGAACCCGACGAGGTGACCGGGCAGCCCGTGCGGTGAAGTCAGGTCCACGTCGGGCGCGGGCTGCGAGCGCGCGGGCATGGCCTCAGGCCAGCTTCAGCTCGGCCAGCGCGCGCTGGTGATCGCTCTGATGCTTCAGCACGACACCGAGCGTCGTCCGCACCGCCGAATCGTCCAGATCGTGCATGCCGAGGGCGAGCAGCGTGCGGCCCCAGTCGATCGACTCGGCGACCGAGGGCAGCTTCTTGAGCTGCATGCCGCGCAACACGTGCACGATCCGCACCAGCTGGGCGGCGACGGCGGCGGACAGTTCCGGCACCCGGCTGGCCAGGATGCGGCGCTCCAGCTCCTCGTCCGGGAAGTCCAGGTGTAGGTACAGGCAGCGCCGCTTGAGCGCCTCGGACAGCTCACGGGTGGCGTTGGAGGTCAGCACCACGAAGGGCTTGCGGCTCGCGACGATGGTGCCCAGTTCCGGCACGGTGACCGCGAAATCGCTGAGCACCTCGAGCAGCAGGCCCTCGATCTCGACATCGGCCTTGTCGGTCTCGTCGATCAGCAGCACCGTCGGATCGCTGCGCCGGATCGCGGTGAGCAGCGGCCGCGACAGCAGGAATTCCTCGGTGAAGACGTCGGCTTTCGTTTCTTCCCAGTCGTTCTCACTGGACGCCTGGATCCGCAGGATCTGCTTGGCGTGGTTCCACTCGTAGAGCGCGCGCGCCTCGTCGACACCTTCGTAGCACTGCAGACGCACCAGCTCGGCGCCGGAAGTCTGCGCGACCGCCCGCGCCAGCTCGGTCTTGCCGACACCGGCCGGACCCTCGATGAGCAGCGGCTTGCCGAGCCGGTCGGCCAGGAACACCGAGGTGGCCGTGGCCTTGTCGGCGAGATAGCCCGTGGTCGCCAGCTGGTCGATCACATCGTCGACCGAGCTGAAGATCGGCTCCTGGGTCGTCTCGGAAATGGGGGCCACGTGCAGTCCTTCCTCGGGGGTTGGTCGCCCCCTGTTACCTAAACAGGCCGGATCTGGCCGTCGCCCCACACGATCCACTTCGTGGAGGTCAGCTCCGGTAGCGCCATGGGGCCGCGGGCGTGCAGCTTCTGGGTGGAGATGCCGATCTCGGCACCGAAGCCGAATTGCTCGCCATCGGTGAACGCGGTCGAAGCATTCACCATCACGGCGGCGGCGTCGACCCGGCTGGTGAATTCGCGGGCCGCGGCCAGCTCACCGGTGACGATGGCCTCGGTGTGCCCGGTGCCCCAGGTGTTGATGTGCTCGATGGCCGCGTCCAGGCCGTCGACCACCTTGAGCGCGATATCGAGGGTGAGGTACTCCTCGCCCCAGTCCTTGCTGTTCGCCGGCACCAGGCCGGGCAGATCGCCGTGCACGGTGACGCCGTGCCGTTCCAGCGCCTCGATCAGCTTGGGCACCGCGGTGGTCGCGATCGCGTCGTCGATGAGCACCGTCTCGGCGGCATTGCAGACGCTGGGGCGGCGGGTCTTCGCGTTGAGCAGGATCTGCTCGGCCATCTCCAGATCGGCGGCGGCGTGCACATAGACGTGGCAGTTGCCGGTGCCGGTCTCGATGGTCGGCACGGTGGCATCGCGGACCACGGCGCTGATCAGACCGGCGCCGCCGCGCGGGATCACCACGTCGACCAGGCCGCGGGCCTGGATCAGGTGCGTGACGCTGGACCGGTCCGCGCTGGGCAGCAGCTGCACCGCATCGGCCGGAAGGCCTTGTGCGACAAGAGATTCCCGCAGCACCGCGACCAGTGCGGCATTGGAGTGCGCGGCTGAGGACGAACCGCGCAGCAGCGCGGCGTTGCCGGATTTCAGGGTCAGCCCGAACGCGTCGACGGTGACGTTCGGCCTGGCCTCGTAGACCATGCCGATCACGCCGAGCGGCACCCGGACCTGACGGACCTCCAGCCCGTTCGGCAGCACCGAGCCGCGCACGATCTCGCCGATCGGGTCGGGCAGGCCGGCCACTTGGCGCAGGCCGGAGGCGATGCCGTCGATCCGGGCCTTGGTGAGCCGCAGCCGGTCGATCAGCGATTCCTCGACGTTCGCCGACTGCGCCGCTTGCACGTCCTCGGCGTTGGCGTCGAGCACCTGGTCGGCCGCGGCGAGCAGCGCGTCGGCCGCCGCGTGCAATGCGTCGTTCTTCTGCGCGGTGGTCAGCTGGGCCAGCACACGCGACGCGACCCGAGCCTTGCGTGCGGCCTCGTGCACCACCTCGCGGACATCCGGCTCGGTCGTCGTTCCTACCGTCATGGGTACAGCGTACTTTCCCGCCGCCGGGCCGGAACCACCGCTGTAGCGCCTCTACTAGCCTCTTACTGCATGGCCGAAAAGACGGACGTTCCCTCGATCGCGGTGCTCGGCAGTATCAATATGGACCTCGTGGCTACCACCGATCGACGGCCGGTGCCGGGCGAGACGGTGCTGGGCACCGGCTTCGCGATGGTGCCCGGCGGGAAGGGCTCGAATCAGGCGATCGCCGCGCAGCGGGCGGGCGGTGCCGTGCAGTTCCTCGGGGCGGTGGGTGATGACGTGTTCGCCGCCGAACTGCGCCGCGCGCTGACGGATTCGTCGGTAGGTGTCGAGCAGCTGCGGACCGTGGACGGGCCGAGCGGGGTGGCCGCGATCGTGGTGGACGGTGGCGGTGAGAACAGCATCATCGTGGTCGGCGGCGCGAACACCCGGATGACCGAGCTCACCGAGGCCGACCTCGCGGTGATCGCCGCGGCGGATATTCTGCTGTGCCAGTTGGAGATTCCGCTCGATACGGTGGCCGCGGCCGCGCGGCACGCCCGCGCGAACGGCACCACGGTGCTGCTCAACCCGTCCCCGGTGCAGCACCTTCCCGCCGAACTGTGGGCGAATGTCGATGTGGCGGTAGTGAATTCAGGCGAAGCCGAACAGCTCGGCGCCGACCTCGATCCGGTTGCCCATGTGGTCGTGACCCGTGGCGCCGACGGCGCGGTCTATCGCGGACCGGACGGCGAACAACTGTCCCAGCCGAGCCCCCGCGTCGAGGTCGTCGACACCACCGGCGCGGGCGACACCTTCACCGGAGCCCTGGCCGCCGCCTGGCACCGCGGCCCCGAATGGGCGCTGACCTGGGCAGGAACTGCAGGCGCGCTGGCTACCACCAAGCTCGGCGCGAGCACCTCGATCCCCACCGAAGAAGAAATCTCAGCCGCCCTCACCACGAAGTAGCACCGCAGGAAAAGGCAACGCCGACGGGCAATCTGCCGACTATCGTTGATGTTCATGTCCACCATGCCGGAGCGCATACCGTTCGACGGCGACAACGAAGCGGTGATCGGCAGGCTGGACGCCGAGATCGTCGCGTTGACCTTTGTCGACAACGCGGGGATCACCCGGGTGAAGACGGTGCCGATGCGGCGGCTGAAGCAGGCGGCGCGGTACGGGGTCGGGGTGTCACCTTGCTTCGAGACGTTCGCCTTCGACGACCTGATGGCGGTCGGCAAATACCTGGGCGGGCCCGACGGCGATCTGCGGCTGGTCCCGGACCTGGCGGCCTTGACCGAGCTCGCCTGCCAGCCGGGCTGGGCCTGGGCCCCGACCAACAAGTACACCCAGGAAGGGACGCCTTTCGCCGCCTGCCAGCGTGGGTTCGCAGCCCGCCAGGACGAGGCCGCACGCCGGGCCGGGATTCGGCTGTCCATGGCATTCGAGACCGAATGGTCCGTGGGCACCGACGACCCCGCGGACTTCATCCCCGCCGTGCACGGCCCCGCCTACAGCATGCTGCGGCTCGGACAGGTGGCCGACTACGCGCGGGAACTGGTCGCGATATTGGATCGGCAAGGGATCCTCGTCGACCAATTCCATCCGGAATACGCACCGGGACAGTTGGAGTTGTCCGTGCAACCGTCCGACCCGGTCGGCGCGGCCGACGACGCGGTGCTGGTGCGCCACACCATCCGGCAGGTGAGCCTGCAGCACGGCTGGCGGGCGCTGCTCGCGCCCTGCCTCGATCCGGACGGCACCGGATCCGGTGCACACCTGCACTTTTCCGCGCAGGACGCGGACGGCCCGCTGTTCGCCACCGGCGACGGCCCGTACGGAATGCGCCGAACAGGCGAGGCGTTCCTTGCCGGAGTGTTGCGCGAACAGCCTGCGCTGGTCGCAGTGGGCGCAGGCAATCCGGCGAGTTTCCTGCGCCTGGTGCCGTCGCGATGGGCGGGTACCTGGCAGTGCTGGGGCCGCGAAACCCGCGAGGCGGCACTGCGTTTCATCACCGGCGTGCGCGGCACCGAGGAGTGGGCGGCCAACGCCGAGGTCAAATGCTTCGACGCGACCGGGAATCCGTATCTGATCGTCGGTTCGGTCATCGCCGCCGGACTGGCCGGCCTCGCCGAGGAACTACGGCTGCCCGCCGAAATCAACGGCGACCCGGTCACCTTCGACGCCGAACAGCTGATGATCTCCGGTGTCCGCAGGCTGCCGACCAGCCCCGCCGAGGCCGCCGACCGGCTGGCGGACTCCAGGGTCCTGGCCGAGGCGATGGGCCCCGAACTGCACGACGCACTGCTCACCGTGCGCCGCGCCGAGGCCGAGCGCTACCGCGACAGTAGCCCGGAAGAGCTTGTCGCGCTGACCCGTTGGCGGTTCTGACGTGCTGACCGACGGCCTCACCCTGACCGACCATCACTGCCACGGCGTGGTTCCCCACGATGTGGACCGAGCCGGGTTCGAGCAGCTGCTCGGCGAAGGCGCCACCGGCAGCTTCGATTCCGCGATCGGGCTGGCGGTGCGCCGATGGTGCGCACCGGCGCTGGACCTACCGCCGCACGTCGGCGCCGATGCCTACCTGGCCCACCGAGCCGAACTCGGCTGGCGCGAGGTCGCCGTCCGGCTGCTCGCCGCCACCGGCACACCAGCTGGTTCATCGACACCGGATTCGGCGGCGGCACAGCGGAATTCAGCCCGCTCACCGAGGGCGAGGTGCGCGAGGTGGTGCGGCTCGAGCAGGTCGCCGAGCAGGTCATCGCCGAGGTGGGCGCGGGACGGGCGGTGTTCGACGAGATCGAGGCCCGGCTGCGCGACCGTGCCCGCCAGGCCGTCGGACTCAAGTCCATCGTCGCCTACCGGTGCGGGTTGGATTTCCCGCTGCGCGATCGACCACCGAAGGCCGTGTTCCCCGAACACCGCCTCACCGATCCGGACCTGCTCGGCTGGCTGGTCGGGCTCGGCACCCGCATCGGCGCCGAATTCGGCCTGCCCCTGCAATTCCACACCGGTTTCGGCGACACCGACCTGCGGCTGCACCGCGCGGATCCATTGCTGCTCACCGACTTTCTCCGCAAAACCGCGAACACCGGCCTCACCGTGATGCTGTTGCACTGCTGGCCATTTCATCGCAATGCCGCCTACCTGGCGCACGCCTTCGGGCATGTCCGGATGGATATCGGACTCACCGTCCCCTACGTGGGGCACCGCGCCCAGGCCGTGCTGGCCGAAGCGCTCGAACTCGCTCCCTTTCGCTCGCTGTGCTACTCCTCGGACGGTTACGGCCTGCCCGAACTGCATTTTCTCGGCGCGTTCTGGTGGCGCCGCGGCCTGGGCAGGCTGCTCGACGAATGGCTCGCCGAGGACCTGATCACCACCGCCGACGCCGAACGCCTGGCCGCGGGCATCGCCCATATCAACGCCGAGGATGCTTATCCGAGCACCCCCGCTCGGTAACACCGAGTGGAATTACTCGGCCGCGGCGCGTATTTATTCGAGTGCGCCTTGCCGCGTCGATCTTTACCGTTGATCACGAACCAACGAAAGGATCGAACAATGTTTCCCGTCGAGCTGCGCGGCACCCGTGCGCAGACGCTCATGTGGGCCGAAGAGCACGCGGTCGAGCAGGCCGCGCTGCAGCAGCTGCGGAATATCGCCGCGCTGAAATGGGTCCACGGCGTCCGCGTGATGCCGGACGTGCACCTCGGCAAGGGGGCAACGGTCGGCTCGGTGATCGCGATGAAGGACGCGGTGGCCCCGGCCGCCGTCGGGGTGGACATCGGCTGCGGCATGGAGAGCGTCAAGACCGACCTCACCGCTGCGGACCTGCCGGACGATCTGCGTTCGCTGCGGTCTCGGATCGAGGCCGCCGTCCCGGTCGGCTTCACCGCGCACGAGAGCTCGGTCAACGTGACGAAGCTCGGCGGCGAGGTGTCCGCGCTGGGCGCGAGCACCGCGACGCTGCGGGCGGGCTGGGACAGCTTCTGGCGCGCGTTCTCCTCGCTCGACGACGGAGTGCAGGCGCGAGAAGGCAAGGCGCACAAGCAGATGGGCACCCTGGGCGGCGGCAACCACTTCATCGAGGTCTGCCTCGACCAGGACGACGCGGTGTGGATCCTGCTGCATTCGGGCAGCCGCAATATCGGCAAGGAATTGGCCGAGCGGCACATGGCCGTGGCGCGGACGCTGCCGCACAACGTCGATCTGCCCGACCGCGATCTGGCCGTATTCCTCTCCGGGACACCGGAAATGGCGGCCTACCGGCGCGACCTCACCTGGGCGCAGGAGTATGCCGCACGCAACCGCGCGGTGATGCTCGCCCTGGTGTGCCGCGCGGTGCGCGACGAATTCGCCGGGCGTCCGGTGCGTTTCGAGCAGCCGATCTCCTGCCACCACAACTACGTGGCCGAGGAGCTCATCGACGGCATGCCGATGCTGGTCACCCGCAAGGGTGCGGTCCGGGCGGGCGCGGGCGAGCTCGCGCTGATCCCTGGTTCGATGGGCACCCGCTCATATGTGGTGCGCGGCAAGGGAAATCCGGCCTCGTTCCAGTCGGCCTCGCACGGCGCGGGACGGCGGATGAGCCGCAATGCGGCGAAGAAGCAGTTCACCGTCGCCGATCTGGTCGCCCAGACCGAGGGCGTCGAGTCGCGCAAGGACGCGGGCGTGGTCGACGAGATCCCGGCCGCCTACAAGGACATCGACGAGGTCATCGCCGCGCAGCGCGATCTGGTCGACGTTGTCGCGACGCTGCGGCAGGTGCTCTGCGTCAAGGGGTGAACTCGGGCCGCGCCCACCGGCTGGTGGGCGCGGCGCCGATTCATTTGCGTCGTAAGACGGCCGCGAAGGCCGCGCCGACCAGGAACATGCCGGTGAGTAGCGCGAAGCCGTTCAGAACCCAATTGTGTAGTGCGAGATGGAAATCGTCGGAGAGCTCGGGCAGGTTCTCGATCTGCCGGTAGGTGTCTTCCGGGAAGAGGATGTGCAGGATCCCGGGGATCAGGCCCCACACCAGGCCCGCGATGGCCGTGCCCACCGGGGAGAACGCGGCCAGCGCCGCGACCAGGAACAGCAGCACCGCGCCGCCGATGATCTGGAAGTTCGAACCCCAGCGGTCCGCCGAGCCGCCGAGGATCACCCACTGCCTGGTGTCCAGCGCGCCGTGCGCGGATAGCCCGACCCCGATCGGCGTGATCGCCACCGCGATCACCGTGCCGATCATCGTGCGGCCGAAGCCGCTGCGGCTCTGGAACTGGGCCCCCGGCGGCGACCAGCCCGCCGGCGACTGATATTGGCTCGACATGATTGGCCTCCTGCGCGGATCGGCTGGTTACCATCGAGTATGCGTCAGCGGCAGCGGAATTCCGGCTCAGCAACTCCGGCAGCGACCGGATCAGTTGATCCGCCCGCGATTCCCGGCGTCCGCCGCTCCTTCGTCACCGCACGTGGCATCCGCTTCCATGTGACCGAGGCCGGACCCGCGGACGGGCGGCCGGTGCTCGCGCTGCACGGCTGGCCGCAGCATCACTACGCCTACCGCCACCTGCTGGCCGATCCGCCGGAAGGGTTGCGGATCATCGCCGTTGACCTCCCCGGTTACGGCTGGTCCGGTCCGGCGCCGCATCGGTGGGCCAAGGACGAGGTGGCCGCCGATGTGCTTGCGCTGCTGGATGAACTCGGGCTCGACCGGGTCTTGCTCGTCGGCCACGATTGGGGCGGCTACATCGGATACCTCATGGTGTTGCGGGAACCCGAGCGCTTCGACGGTTATCTGGTGCTGAACATGGCGCATCCTTGGCAGACGCCGCGCACCGTGCTGCCACATCTGTGGCGGTTCATGCTCTATCAACCGCCGGTCGCCGCGTTCGGCACATTTCTCCATCAGCGCACCCGGTTTCTCCACCTGATGTTCGCCAAAGGCGTTGAGAACCACGCGGAGTTCGGCCCGGAAGTGGTGCGCGCCTATGCCGATCGGTTCCGCGATCCGGTGGTGGCCCGCACCGCGACCGATACCTATCGCACGTTCCTGCTCCGCGAACTGCCCCGCGCGGGGCGCACCGGCGAGACCCGCCGCGCCACCGTGCCGATTCGGGCGCTGTTCGGGGTCGACGACGGTGCCGTCCACCATTCGCTCGCCGCCGCGGAAACCGCGCAGGCCGACGACTACACCCTGGAACGGGTGACCAACTGCGGGCATTTCATCACCGAGGAGCGCGCTGACCTGGTGCGCGCCCGCCTGATCACGCTCGCCGCGGACACCGCCCGGCCCGACTCGCAAGCCTGAAAATTGCGGTAGCGCTGCGCTTTTACACCTGCTGTGTCGAATCGTGGTTGTCGGTGCCTTGCAGCGCCGTGATGTGCTCGACCACGACGGTATTGCCGCCACGCTGTTTCGCCTGGTACATCGCGCTGTCGGCGCAGCGGATCAGATCCTGCACGAGCTGACGGCTGCGGCTGTAGCCGTCGGCACCCGCGTCGGCGACGGCGATGCCGATGCTCGCGGTGACTGAGATCGACCCGACGGGTTCGGCGACGGCGGCGCGCAACCGCTCGGCGGCGTCGACCGCGTTGGGGGCGGGCAGGCGTGCGACGACCGCGAATTCCTCACCGCCGAGCCGGGAAACGATGCTGCGCGCCGGGGCCGCGTGCTGCAATCGGTCGGCGGTACACACCAGCACCTCGTCGCCCGCGGCGTGCCCGAAGGTGTCGTTCACGGCTTTGAACCGGTCCAGGTCGACCATCATCACGCAGACCGGCACCGGGCCGGCGCCACCGACCACCATCGCGGAGTGATACTCGAATCCCCGCCTGCTCAGCAAGGTCGTCAAGGGGTCGGAGAGCATGTCGGTCCGCAGCATCCAGTAGCAGAACTGCAACCCCGGCGGCACCACCGTGGCCGCGACCATGCCGAGGATCATGATCACCGCCGACGCGGCGTCGCCGACCCCGAACAGCGGAATCGACAGCACCACCGCGGAAGCCAGCGACCAGGCCGTGTGTGCGGCGAGCACCTGCGGACTGTGGAACGCGCTGACATAGATGCCGACGATCAACAGCAGCATCATGCCGACCGACCGGACGACATAGCCGGGGCTCAGCACGCAGACCACCGTGATGCACACGTCGCCGATCAAGCACAACGTCAGCGATTCGACTCGGTTCGGCCACGGCAACCACCACCAGCGCACCACCCACACCGCCGCCAGCGCCACGATGCACCACAGCACCGTCCGGCCGAACATGCTCTGCGGACCCGCCGACGACGTCACGACCAACACACTGATGAGCGGCGTCGCCAGCCCGCACAGTCCGATCGCGAATTTCACCACGCCGAGCGCCGAGCGGTCGGCGAGCGCGTTCACCACCCAGCGGTAGTCGACGCCGTCGCGCCACCAGTCGCGCAGTAGTCGCAGATAACTGCTCATGGCCGCGCCTCGCTTGCGCTCGGCTCCGCCGAGGGCAGTGCCACGGTTGTCTCGCTCATTCGACTCGTCCTCGGCGTCGACAGCAGCCTCGTATCGTTCGAACCGCACTCACTTGTGGTGAACGCCGCCGTGGCCGGGGATTTCGGCCGACATAGCAGCGATCCAGGCAGTGTAAGCCACATCACGGCGGATACCGAGAGTCCGATCGGTATCGACCGCGACATGCACGGTCGGGGCGGGCGCGCGCGACGAGCACGGTTCGTGTCGGTACCGTCGGGCACGATGGAGCCCATGACCACGGCGACCGATGTCCCGGCGATCGACCTCACCGCACCCGACCTTCGCGAGCGCGCGGAACATTTGCTGCGCGAACTGGCCGGGCCTGCCGCTCGGCTACGAGAGGACCAGTGGACGGCGATCGAGGCGCTGGTGGTGCAGCGGCGCCGCGCGCTGGTGGTGCAGCGCACCGGCTGGGGTAAGTCGGCGGTGTACTTCATCGCCGCCAAGCTGTTGCGCGGGGCGGGCCGCGGGCCGACCGTCATCGTGTCGCCGTTGCTGGCGCTGATGCGCAACCAGGTCGCGGCAGCGCAACGAGCGGGTGTGGTTGCCGCGACCATCAATTCGGGCAATGTCACCGAATGGGACGAGATCCACGCGCAGGTCGCGTCCGGCGAGGTGGATGTGCTGCTGGTCAGTCCGGAACGACTGAACAATCCGGACTTCCGCGACCAGGTGCTGCCGAAACTCGCCGCCGACGTCGGCCTCGTGGTGATCGACGAGGCGCACTGCGTCTCCGACTGGGGCCACGACTTCCGGCCCGACTATCGGCGGATTCGCACGCTGATCGCGGATCTCGGCTCGGACGTACCGGTGCTGGCCACCACCGCGACCGCGAACGACCGGGTGGTCACCGACGTCGCCACCCAGATCGGGACCGACACCCTGGTGTTGCGCGGCACGCTGGACCGCGAGTCGCTGCACCTGTCGGTGGTGCGCTTCGACGACGCGGTGGAACGCACCGCCTGGCTCAGCGGGCACCTGCGCACCCTGACCGGCTCCGGCATCGTCTACACCCTCACCGTCGCCGCCGCGCACGATCTGGCCGACGTGTTGAACTCGCACGGCCACACCGTCGCCGCCTACACCGGCCAGACCGATCCCGCCGAGCGCGAGGCGCTGGAAGCGGCGCTGCTGAACAACGAGGTGAAGGCGCTCATCGCCACCTCGGCGCTCGGGATGGGTTTCGACAAGCCCGATCTCGGCTTCGTCGTGCACGTCGGCGCGCCGTCCTCCCCCATCGCCTACTACCAGCAGGTCGGTCGCGCGGGCCGCGCCACCGAGCGGGCCGAGGTGGTGCTGCTGCCCGGACCCGAGGACGCGCGGATCTGGAGTTACTTTGCCTCCGTTGCGTTTCCGCGCGAGCACATCGTGCGTTCGGTCCTCGACGCGCTCGACACGGACCGCGCGTTGTCCACGGCCGCGCTGGAGCCACTGGTCGAGCTGAACCGCTCCCGGCTGGAGATGGTGCTCAAGGTGCTCGACGTGGACGGTGCGGTGCGCCGGGTACGCGGCGGCTGGGTCTCCACCGGTCAGCCGTGGACCTACGACACCGAACGCTACGAGCGGCTGTCCGAGGCGCGCGAGGTCGAGCAGCAGGCCATGATCGATTACCAGTCGACCGCGGCCTGCCGGATGGAGTTCCTGCGTCGTCAGCTCGACGATCCCGGATTGCCTGCCGGACAATCTGATTCGCCCGGCTGCGGGCGCTGCGACAACTGCACCGGCACCCGGCTCGATGTCACGGTGGACGCCGACGCGGTCGCCGCCACCCGGGCGCGCCTCGACCGGCCGGGTCTGGATCTGAGCCCGCGCAAGCAGTGGCCCACCGGCATGGCGAAGCTCGGTGTTCCCTTGTCCGGCAAGATCACCGGCGGGGCCGAGACGGGGCGCGTGCTCGGCAGGCTCACCGATCTCGGCTGGGGTCAGCGCCTGCGCACCTTGCTCGACGGACCCGACGATCCCATCCCCGAGAAGGTCTTCGAGGCCTGCATCGCCGTACTGCGCGACTGGGATTGGGCCGTTCGCCCGACCGCGGTGATGGCACTCGAATCCCCGCGCTACCCCGTGCTGACCGCCACCCTCGCCGCGGGCCTCGCCGAGGTGGGCCGCATGCACGACCTCGGCACCCTGCCGACCCGCCCGGACCGCCCACCGGTGTCCGCCGCCAACTCCGCCCATCGCGTCGCAGGCCTGTTCGACTCCTGGGAGGTCCCCGACCTCACCGATGTGGAAGGCCCGATCTTGTTGGTGGACGCGCTGTCCGACACCGGATGGACCCTCACCCTCGCTGCGCACGCGCTGCGCAAGGCGGGTGCGGACGCCGTTCTGCCCTTCGCCCTCGCGTCGGTCACCTAGTCGGCTGGAGTCACTGCCGAGCGTCCGGCAGGGTGATCGTCTTCGGGTCTGGTTCGATCGGCCGAGTGCCGCCCAGACGGTTATCCGGCGGCACCGGTCGGCGGGGCTCGCGGACGCCCGCCGTGCCACCGCCGCTACCGCCGCGGGGCGGACCACCTCCGGCTACCTTGCCGCCCAACAGTCTTCGAATGGCCCGGAGCAGTTTTCGCATCATACGGTCCAGTGTGCTCGCCGAATCGTCGGTCACCGTCGTTGTTCGCAGGCAGCGAAGCCACAGATCAGAGGCTGAGGGTGGCGCGCAGGCGAGCGTCGAGGGATTCGGACTCGGAGACGGTGAGTTCGCCGAGTTGTTCGGTGAGCCAGGGGCGGTAGGCGCGGTGCAGTTCGAGGGTGTCGGCCCAGCCGTGTTCGGTGTGGGTGGCCAGGACGTGGCCTGGGTCGGCGTCGCGCAGCGGGACGACGTGCAGCCAGCGGTAGGGCGAGGTGATCACGGCCGAGTCGGAGACCAGCACCACCGACATGCGTCGGGGCAGCGGGGTGCCGTCGCGCAGTGCCGGGGAGTAACGCCAGACTTCGCCGCGCCTCATGCCGCGCCGCGGTTGCGGCGGGCGTCGGTTTCGGCCGCCTCGGCGATGGTCAGGTCGTCGTAGGCGGCGGCTTGTTCGGCGGCCTCGTCGACGGCCAGCTTCGCCAGGCTGTCGTGCACCAGCGCGGTGCGCAGCGAGGCGTTGATCACCGAGGAGAGACTGCGATTCTGCTGGTCGGCGGCCTGCTTCGCCCATTCGGCCACCTGCGGGTCCAGGGTCACGGTCACCCGCGTCGCTTTATTCATGCCGCCACCTCGTCAGCGCTCGCCGCCGCATGATCTTCATGCCACGCTCGCTCATACCCTCATGCATACCACGATGCTGCACAGTGTGCGGCCCGTTTTCCGCCCCCGCGGCCGGTGTCGCTTCGGCTATCGTCGGACGCGTGGCCAGCAAGTCTGCGTCGCCGGCCATCGAACTCGACGTCGGCGACCGCACGATCCGCATTTCCAACCCGGACCGGGTGTACTTCCCGGAGACCGGCGCGACCAAGCTCGACCTGGTGCAGTACTACCTGAGCGTCGGCGACGGCATCGTCCGCGCGCTGCGCGACCGGCCGTGCATGCTGCACCGCTTCCCGAAGGGACTCGCCGGGGACAAGGTGCACCAGAAGCGCCTGCCCGCGGGCGCGCCGGACTGGATTCCCACGGTGCGCGTCTTCTTCCCCCGCTACGGCAGGCACGCTGACGAGCTGTGCGTGCGCGAGCTGGCCGACGTCATCTGGGCCGTGCAGATGTCGACGGTCGAGTTCCATCCGTGGAACTCCCGCGCCGCCGACACCGAGTGCCCCGACGAGTGGCGTATCGACCTGGATCCGATGCCGGACTGTCCGTGGTCGCGGGTGCAGCGGGTGGCCGGTGTCGCGCAGGAAGTGCTCGAGGAACTCGGCGCGGTCGGCTGGCCGAAGACCTCCGGCGGCAACGGTTTACACATCTACGTCCGGATCGCACCGAACTGGGGTTTCAAGGAGGTGCGGCGCGCGGCGCTCGCCTTCGCACGCGAGGTGGAACGCCGCGCACCCGACGACGTGACCACCACCTGGTGGCGCAAGGACCGCGACCCCGAGCTGCTGTTCGTCGACTACAACCAGAACGCCCGCGACCACACCATCGCCGCCGCCTACTCGGTGCGCGGCGTACCGACGGGCACCGTTTCCACCCCGATCCGCTGGGACGAGATCCCCGACATCGATCCGCGCGACTTCACCATGAAAACCGTCCCCGCCCGCTTCGCCGAACTCGGCGACCTGCACGCGGGCATCGACGACGCCGTCTTCGAGATCGACCAGCTGCTGGAGTGGGCCGACCGCGACAAGGTGGACGCCGATCTCGACGCGGAAACCGACCTCGACGCGGACTAGCCACAGCCGATCCGACCGTCCGCGGCACCCCTGCGCTGCGGCGCGGCGAGGGGGCTCAGCGACGGTGATAACGTCGCTGAGGTGCTGCCATAGGTGCCGTGCGAACCCGCTGTACTGCTCCGAAGGAGGTCCTCCATGAACCGACCGGCAGTAGCGATAGCGATCGGACCGGCCGACCCGCCGCCCGCATTGCTGGCGAAGGCGGTGGTGGACGGCGGCGCGACGACAACCGACCTCAGCGAGGCGCAGGGGTTGGTCTGGGCGGGCACGCCCGGGCAGTTCCCGGACGAGTTGCCGAGCACGATCGAGTGGGTGCAACTCCCCGCGGCCGGCGTCGAGGAATGGTTCAACGCGGGCATCATCGCCGCCCACCCGAAGGTGCAATTCACCTCCGCCGCAGGCGCTTTCGCCGCGAGCGTGGCCGAGCACGCGCTGATGCTGCTGCTGGCCGGGGTGCGCTATCTGCCCGAGCATCTACGCGCGGCCAGCTGGCGGCAGCAGGATTTCATCCCGCACATCGGTTCGCTGCGCGGCAAGACGGTCACCATTGTCGGCGCAGGCGGTATCGGCCGGGCGTTGATCCCCATGCTCACCCCGCTGGGCGCGCAGGTGATCGCGGTGAACCGATCCGGCCGCCCGGTCACCGGCCCCGGCATCCCCGACACGATCGAGACGATCTCCACCGACCACCTCTCCCGCGTGTGGCCGCGCACCGATCACGTCGTCGTCGCGGCTCCCGCCACCCCCGCGACGCACCATCTCATCGACGCGGACGTGCTCGCCAGGCTCAAGCCGTCCTCCTGGGTCATCAATATCGCCCGCGGCAGTCTGGTCGACACCGATGCCTTGGTCACCGCGCTCGCCTCCGGCGCCATTGCCGGAGCCGGTCTCGACGTCACCGACCCGGAACCGTTGCCGGACGGCCACCCACTCTGGGTACTGCCGAATGCCATTGTGACGCCGCATGATTCGAACCCGCCGCAGTTGCGGCTGGCCGCCTTCGCCGACCATGTCGGCGCGAACGTGCAGCGCTTCGTCGCGGGCAAAGATCTCCTGGCCCCGATCGATCCGGACCGCGGCTACTGATCCCCACGCGCCGCCCCTACGTACACGGCGGCGAAAAGTACTTATAGATGACTGATTCGGGGCACCCCCCTGCGGCCATAACGTAGTTCCTGTCAGCAAGAACGACAGCGAAACCGCAGATCACAGCCCCGGAGGAGCTCATCATGGACACCATCGTCGCCCAGTACCTGGAAGCCTGGAACACCACCGACGCCGCCGCCCGCAAGGCCGCCGTCGCCCGGGTGTTCACCGAGACCGCCGGCTACACCGACCCGCTGATGGCGGTGGCCGGGCACGACGCCATCGACGCCGGAATCGCCGCGGCGCAAGCGCAATTCCCCGGTTGGACCTTCCGGCTGGCCGGCCCGGTGGACGCCCACCACGACCAGGTCCGCTTCACCTGGGAGCTCGGCCCCGCCGACGCCCCCGCGGTGGTTGTCGGCTTCGACGTCGCCGTGGTCACCGACGGCCGCATCGCCAACGTGTACGGCTTCCTCGACAAGGTCCCCGCCGCAGCCTGATCAAAACCCGCTCCGCTACATACTGATTCACCGAAGGAAAACAGAGTCATGAACGCCACCGCCCCGTCCTACCTGTCCTCCGTCATGGCCCCCGGCCCGCAGCTGCTCCGCCTCTCGCTCCGCTTGGATGCCGTGGTCACCGGCGTCAACGGCCTGGCCTACCTCGCCCTCGCCGGACCGCTGGAGTCGCTGCTCGGCCTGAACACCGAGCTCGGCATTCCGATCGGGATCTTCCTGACGCTGTACGGCGTGGCGGTGGCGATCATCGGCACCCGGCAGACGATCAGCCCCGCGGCGACCCGCGTGGTGATCGCAGGCAACGCCGCCTGGACCGTGGTCAGCCTCGCCGCCCTCGTCGCAGGGGCCCTCGACCTGAATCTGGTCGGCTCGATCTGGACGGTCATGCAGGCCGCCACCGTCGGCGGTTTCGCCGCCCTGCAGTACCTGGGCCTGCGCAAAGCGCAGTGAGTATCCGACAACTGAACAGCCCCGCCCCCGACGACCGCGGCACCAGTACCCCAGCTGATGCCGCGGTCGTCGTCGCAGGTCAGACCCTATTTCGATCAGCCTGCAACAAATGTGCCATTGACAACTGGCACATTCATCGATGATTCTGAACACATGACAAGGTCAACGAGGACCTCGATCCCCCGGGGTCGGCAGCCGGCGGAGCCGGCGGGGTGGGTAAGCACAGGCGTACCCGCCGCCCCCTCCACGCGGGCCACCCTGGCCGCGGCGGCCACCCAGTTCGGGTTGCGCCCGCTGAACAACGCGGTGCCGATGAACGCACCGGGAGTCTGGTTCGCCCGCAAGCTCGTCGCCACCTTCATGGCCGTCGGCGGCCCGGTGCCCCGCGGCACCGCCGTCACCCCGGTGCGGTCCGGGGCGGTGCGCGGCGAATGGGTCCGCGCGCCCGGCGTCTCCTTCGGCAAGCGCGCCGTCTACTACATCCACGGCAGCGGTTACGTCATCTGCTCCGCCCGCACGCACCGCGGGCTGGCCGCGCAGCTGTCCCGCAAGACCGGACTCCCGGTTTTCCTGACCGACTACCGACTCGCGCCGGAACACCGCTTCCCGGCGGCGGCCGACGATGTCGAGGCGGGCTACCGCTGGCTGCTCGACCGCGGCTACACCGCCGACGACCTGGTGATCGCCGGTGATTCGGCGGGCGGGCACCTCGCGCTAGACCTGCTCATCGAGAACGAACGCCGCCGCATCCCGCAGCCCGCGGCCGTGGTGCTGTTCTCCCCGCTGTTCGACCTCACCCTGCAGCTGGCCGCCGAACAAGAACGGCGCCAACGGGATCCGCTCATCTCCGCCAAGGCGGCGAGCCGCATGCCACGCGCCTACACGCAGGGCCTGCCCGACGACACCCCGCGACTGCGGCTGACCGTGCCGGAGGGCATGTCGCTGCCGCCCATGCTGATTCAGGTCGGCGGCACCGAAATGCTCAGTGCCGACGCGCGAGCGCTCTGCGCGATGGTGCGCGCCGCCGGCGGCAGCTGCGAGCTGGAGGTGTGGCCGGGTCAGGTGCACGTCTTCCAGGCGCTGCCGACGCTGGTGCCCGAGGCCGATCAGGCCCTGGCCCGCGCGGCCGACTTCCTGCGGACCGCACTGGCCGCCCGCACTGTCTCCGAGAAGGTGAGCTGACGATGTTCGGACTGGAAAAGCTGCTGCCACTGGGTAATCGGCCACGGCGCAGCTACGGCGCGCGAGCGGTGGTGACCGGGGCCGGCAGCGGCATCGGCCGGGCCTTCGCGCTGGAGATCGCCGATCGCGGCGGGCAGGTCATCTGCGCCGACATCGATGAGGCACGCGCCGACGAGACCGTCGCGCTGATCGAACGCAAGCATCGCGGCACCGCGCACGCGTTCCGCTGCGACGTGGCGCACCGCGAGGACGTGGAAAACCTTGCGCGCTTTGCCGAATCGCTGTTCGAGCGCCCGGTCAGCCTGGTCATCAACAACGCGGGCGTCGGCATCGGCGGCAAGCGGGTCGGCCAGGTCGGCTTCGAGGACTGGGAGTGGGCCCTCGGCATCAATCTGTGGGGCGTGGTGCACGGGTGTGAGGTCTTCACGCCGCAGCTGCGTGCCGCCCGGCGCGGCGGCATCATCAATGTCGCCTCCGCTGCCGGGTTCGCCGCCGCACCGTCGATGTCGGTCTACAACGTGTCCAAGGCCGGGGTGATGTCGCTGTCGGAGACGATGGCGGCCGAGCTGAGCGGCACCGGCGTCGCGGTCACCGTGCTGTGCCCCACCTTCGTGAAAACCAATGTGGCCAAGGACGGCCGGATCACCCAGCAGTCGGCCCGGCTGGCCGACACCCTGATGCGCTGGACCGGCTTCACGCCCGAACACGTCGCCCGCAACACCCTCGACGCCCACGATCGTGGGCAGCTGTATGTGCTGCCGCAGCTGGACGCCCACGTCGTGTGGCGGCTCAAGCGCTACTTTCCCGCCCAGTACACCTATGTCCTCGGCCTCCTGGATCGGGTTCTGCCCCAGGACAACTCCCCCGCCACCGACCGCACCTCGGTCACCGACAAGACAGGAGTCTGACATGGCCATCACGATGGACTTCGACGACATGCTCGCCAAGATCAAGGACCGGCAGTGGGCGCTGGCCGATATCGACTGGGATGCACCGGGTGCCGAGACGATCTCGCCCGAACTGCACGCCAAGCTCAAGCCGTTCATGGCCGACCTGATGTGGATCGAGAACGTCGGCGCGCGCGGCTTCGCCGCCATGGCGAAGAAGGCGCCCACCGAGACGCTGCGCGAGATCTACCGCTACTTCCATGCCGAGGAGCAGCGGCACGCCAACGCCGAACTGGCGCTGATGCGGCGCTGGGGCATGCTCGACGGTGACGAGATCCCGCAGCCGAATGTGAACGTCAAGCTGGTGATCGACTTCCTGGACAAGTACGCCGACGGCATGTCGCTGTCGTTCCTCGGCACCGTGATTCCGATGCTCGAGGTCGCGCTGGACGGCGCGCTGGTCAAGTTCATCATGGACGAGATCCACGACCCGGTCTGCCAGGACGTCTTCAAGAAGATCAACAACGACGAATCCCGGCATTTGGCCGTCGATTTCGCGGTGATGGATGTGCTCGGTCACGCACATATCCGCAAACTCGCCACCGACCTCGTCGGCGGCTGGCTGAAGCCGTCGCTGATCATCGGTGTGCTGAGCTATGTGCCGCTGCTGAACAAGATGCGCGACAACATCGTCGAGATGGGCGTCGATGAGGAGAAGCTGTACTCGGCGCTCAAGCGATACGCCAATGTCGGTGAGCGCAGCGAATTCGCGCGCAGGCTGCCGATGTATCAGCTGGTGAAGATGCAGGGCGGCTGGGTGATCGACCGCGGCCACCCGTACCACCTGTTCGCCGACGCGCTGGTGAAGATCACCGCCAGGGTGCCGAAGGCGCTGCTGCGCAGGGACCCGACCTGGGTCAAGGAAGTCACCTACGAGCCGGCGGCGTGAGGCAGATGAGCACCAAAACTTTGGACGTCGCCATCATCGGCGGCGGGTTCGCCGGTGTCGGCAGCGCGATTCGCCTGAAACAGCAGGGGATCGACAGTTTCGCCATCTTCGAGCGCGGCGACGCGATCGGCGGCACCTGGCGCGACAACACCTATCCCGGTGCGGCGTGCGACATTCCGTCGCGGCTGTACTCCTACAGCTTCGCACCGAACCCGGACTGGTCGCACACCTACTCGGGCAGCAACGAGATCCTCGGCTATATCGAGACGATGGCGGCCGAGTTCGGCCTCGGACCGCATTTCCGGTTCGGCCACAACGTGTCCGGCATCGCCTTCGACGAGCCCGCCGGGCTGTGGGAGATCACCATCGACGGCCGCAGCGAGGCCGTGCGGGCCCGCGCCGTGGTGCTCGCCTCGGGACCGCTGGCCAATGTCAGCTTTCCGAACCTTCGCGGCATCGAGGACTACGCCGGGCACAAGATCCACAGTGCCCGTTGGGATCACGACTACGACTTCACCGGCAAGAAGGTCGCGGTGGTCGGCACCGGCGCCAGCGCGGTGCAGATCATTCCGGAGCTGGTCGATAAAGCCGCTTCGGTCAAGGTCTTTCAGCGCACGCCGGGCTGGGTGCTGCCCCGGGTCAACCGGCGCACCAACGCGGTGACCAAGGAGCTCTACCGCCGGGTGCCCGCCGCGGAGCAGCTCGCCCGGCAGGCCTGGTTCTACGGGCACGAGTCGGTCGCGCTCGGCGTCGTCTGGAACACGCCGCTGACCAGGGTCGTCGAACTGGTCGGGCGGGCCCAATTACGCAGGCAGGTCAAGGATCCCTGGCTGCGCCGCCAGCTCACCCCGGATTTCCGGGCGGGTTGCAAGCGCCTGCTGATGACCGACGACTACTACCCCGCGCTGCAACGGGACAACTGCAAGCTGATCACCTGGCCCATCGCGCGGCTCTCCGAAAACGGCATCCGCACCGCGGAAGGCATTGAGCACCAAGCCGACTGCATCGTCTTCGCCACCGGCTTCGACGTATCCAAGACCGGCACCCCGATCCCGGTCGTCGGCCGGGACGGCCGGGTGCTGGCCGACGAATGGTCGCGCGGCGCGTATGCCTACAAGAGTGTCGCCGTATCCGGGTATCCGAACCTGTTCTTCACCTTCGGACCGAATTCGGGCCCCGGCCACAACTCGGCGCTGGTGTACATGGAAGCCCAGATCGACTACCTGGTCAGTGCCATCGGCACCATCCTGGAGCAGGATCTGCGCATCCTCGACGTCCGGAAGGACCGGCAGGACCGCTACAACGCGGGCATGCAGCGCAGGCTGACCGGCACCACCTGGAACTCGGGCTGCCGCAGCTGGTACCTCACCGAGGACGGCTTCAACGCGACCATGTATCCGGGCTTCGCCACCCAGTACGTCAATCAGCTGCGGACCGTCGACCTCGCCGACTACACCGTCGTCGCCGCGGACCGCAACGCCCGCAAGCCCCGGATCGCGGCGGTTTCCTAGATGACCGGTGCCGGCGGCCTTGGCGATAGACTCGGTCGATCAATGACCGGGCTGTTCGGTCGCCGGCATTCCGGCGCGCAGGTGGGCGAGGAGGTGGAATCGATGGAGTACCGCATCGATGACCTCGCGCGCGCCGCGGGCACCACCACCCGCAATGTGCGCGCCTACCAGGAGCGCGGCCTGCTGCCCCCGCCCGTCGGCAAGGACGGCCGGGCCAGCATCTACGACAATTCGCACCTCGAGCGACTGCGGCTGATCGACGCGCTGCTGCAACGCGGTTTCACCACCGCGCACATCGGCGACTTCATCACCAGCTGGGAGACCGGCAAGGACCTCACCGAGGTGCTCGGCCTGCAGCACGCGGTCACCGCGTCGTGGGCGAAGGACGAAACCTTCGAGGTGCCGCGCGAGCTGATCGGCACCATCCTCGGCGCGGAGGCCGACGAGCTCGTCGACCGGCTGCGCGAGATGAACCTGGTCCGGTTGGAAGGTGACACCGTGGTTTTCACCGAGACCCAGCTGCTCACCTCGTTCGCCGAGCTGCACGAGTACGGCCTGGAACTGCGCACCCTCATCGAGATCTACGCCGAGGTCGCCGCCCGGATCGACGACATCACCCACATCATGATCACCGCCGCCAAGCAGCACATCATCGATGAGCACGGCGCTGGCTGGCTCCCCGAGACCAGCGGCGAAATCGCCGACACCACAACGATGTTGAGCAAGATGCGCGAGCTGGCCGTCGCCTCGGTGCACTCCACGCTGGCCCGCTCGCTCGACGTCACCCTGCGCCGGGAACTCGGCGACTACCTCGCCACCGCCGCCGAACGCGAACGCGCCAAGACGGATTCGCGCCCGGACACCCCGTCCTGACGGCTCAGACCTGGACCGAGTCGTGCTTTCCGGCGAAATCAAGGAAGCGCGAGATCACCTGGTCCGGAATCGCCCACAGCATGTCGTGCCCGACGCTGGGATAAGTCTCGATATCGGCCGCGGGAAAATGCCGTCGAACGTGACCCGCCGCCACCTCGGGATCATGGATGACCGACTCGGCGCCGTACAGGGCGAGCACCGGTGCGGTGATCGCGGCCAGCCGTTCGTCGGTGAGCGGGCGCGGCCACGGCAGCGCCATCCGGAACTTCACCCCCGCCAGGATCATTTCCCATTCCTCCTCGGTGAACCGGATACGCGGCTGGAGCCAATCGTTGAGCTTCTGCATCTTCTCCCGGGTGGGGCGGATGCCCGCGGCGATGAATTTCCGCAACACCCGCCAGGGCGGCCTGCCGAAGATGGCCGGGGTCGGTTCCAGCAGGCTCAGACTCGCCAGCCGATCGCAATGCTCAGCGGCGATAACGGCGGCCAGCCACGCGCCGAGCGAGTAGCCCGCGAGGTGGACGCGATTCGCACCGAGTCCGGCGATCACCTCGCCGGCCCAGCGGGCGATATCGGTCTCGTCGCGCATCGGCGCGGTCTGCACGCAGCGGCCCGCCCAGCCCATGACATCGGTGGTGTACACGATGCGGTCGCGGGCCAGGTCCTCGATGAACGGGCCCCACACCAGGCTGTTGCCCGACATGCCCGGCAGTAGCAGCAGCGGGACACCATCTCCCGACCCCGACTTACGCACTCGCGTTGTCCCGAAAGATGTTTCGATGTCGAGCTCTGTCGACGGCACCGGCCACCGTGCCGCCATCGCGTCGTAGCTTCGCAGGTAGGTGGCCTGCGCCTCGTCGCTGGTGAACCGTCCGATCTTCGGCATGATCGCCCCTCCCATGTTGGTGATATCAACGTACCATATAAATGGTACGGACATACCATCAAAAGGGATTCACACTCGCGACCGACGAGCGAAAAGCCTTGCGGCGCAGGTGTAGCCGACCACAGCGAGTCCGACGGACCACAGCACCGCGAGTGCTGCGCTGCTGTGCCATTCGCCGCCGATGAGCAAGCCACGGAGCGTGTCGATCACCGGAGTCGCTGGCTGATGCTCGGCGAAGCCGCGTAACCAGGACGGCATGGTGGCGGTCGGCACGAAGGCGCTACTGATGTAGGGGATGAACATGATGGCGTAGGTGAATCCGCCTGCCGCCTCCGGGTTTTGCGCGAGCAGGCCCAGCGCGACCGCGATCCAGGTGATCGCATGCACGAAGAGCACGATCACCGCGAGCGCGCCGAGCCACCCGAAAAACCCTGCGTGCGAACGGAAGCCCAGGATCACCCCGACCACGAGCACCACGGCGACAGCGAGCATGTTGCGCACGACCCCCTCCCCCACATGCCCGGCCAGCAGTGCCTGCCGAAAGATCGGCAAGGTCCGGAATCGGTCCACCGCACCGGTGCGCAGATCGGTCGCCACCGCGGTGGCAGTGATCGAGGCACCGAATCCGGTGCACAGCAGGATGATTCCGGGGATCACGTAGTCGATGTAGGGCCCGTCCACCTGGATCGCGCCACCGAACACGTACACGAACAACAGCATGATCAGCACCGGCAACACCAGCGAGATCAGCAGCGTGTCTCGGCTACGCAGCGTATGCCGCACCGCGCGCCGGAACATGACGGCGCAATCCCCGCAAGCGAGCGCCAGTCCGCTCATACCGCCCCGCCGGCGGTCAGCCTGCTCACCCGGCCGTAGCCTCGACGATGTCGGCGGTGCGCGGCGTCGCGTCCGCGTGCGATTGCAGCTCTCCGGCAAGGTTTTTCGCCCGTTGCGCGGTTCCCTGGTCCAGCAGTGTCCGTACTCCTGATTCCAGCCGCTCCCGGTCGAGCTTGCGGAAGCTCAGATGCGCACCGACACCGAGCCGTTCGACCTGCGCACCCCACATCGGCTGGTCGAACGACACCGAACAGACCAGCGTCGGCAGACCGGCGCGCAGGCTTTCGAAGGTGGTGCCGATGCCGCCGTGGTGCACGGCGGCGGCACACACCGGGAAGACGATGTCGTGCGCGACCGGGCCTACCACCTTGACCTGCTTGCCGGTTTCGGCGTCGGCGGCGGCCAGATCGCTCCAGCCCGCGCTCACCAACCCGCGGATACCCAGCCGTTCGCACACCTCCTCGACGATGGCGAGCACGGCGTGCGTGTCCCGGATGGGCATGCTGCCGAAGCCGAAGTACACCGGCGGGTCGCCCTCCGCGATCCAGGCGATCACCTCCCCGTGATCGGCGGCCAGCTCGCCGAGCGCCTCCCTGGCGGTCCGCTCCAGCGGCAGGAAGCCGACGAGCGGCCTGCGCTCGCCCCACTCCTCGGCCAGGCCGGGCACCAGCGCACGGTCATAGATCTGCACCTCCGGCACGCCCGCACGCGCGAGCATGTCGGCCGGCGCGGCGGTGGTGCGCGGCAGGCCGAGTTCCTTGCGCAGCTGGTTGAGGTAGCGCATGAAGACGACGCGGCGCAGGTTCTCCGCCAGCAGCCAGGTGGCGCGGTTCACCACGGCGGGCGGGTGCCAGGCCGGCGGCAGCGAACCGGGGAACGGATACACGGAGTTCTTCCGGCACGGAAAGCCGTGCAGCGAGACCATCGGCACCCGCATCGCCTCGGCGACCGACGCGGCCCGATCCTCGGTGAGCATGGTCGCCACGATGACGTCCGCGCCCGCGCAGACGTCGATCACCTCGCGGTTCATCTGCTCGGCGTAGTCGGCCATCTGCTTGCCGACCAGCTGCATCAGCCGGAAGCTGCTGCCCGCGGCCAGCGCCTTCTGGCCCTCGTCGGACGAGTAGAGCTGCTGCACGTCCGGCCCGCAGCTGACGGCGGCCAGGCCGGTGCGGGTGGCGAAGTCGACGAGGTTCGGCGGCGCGCCGACCAGCACGTCGTGGCCGCGCCTGCGCAGCTCCAGCCCGAGCGCCACCGCGGGTTGCACGTCGCCGCGGGTGCCCGTCAACGGAATCGCCACTCTCATGCCAGCTCCTGTACCCGGCGGGGCCATACCCCGCACTTGTCGCGACTCGTGTTTTTCCAGCATCCGCGCGGCGCACATGTCCGTACCGTGGTCCCATGCACGTCGCGCTGTTCACGGACTTCCATCCCGCGACTCTCGGCGGGATCCAGACCTCGGTACATGCCCAGCGTCGCGGGCTCGAGCGGCTCGGCCACCGCGTCACCGTGTTCACCGCGCCCACGCCGGAATCTACCGAACCGGACCCGGACCTGGTGGTCCTTTCCGCACTCGGGGGCGTCGTGGTGAACGGTTTCGCCATGGTGCTGCCGACGCCGGCGAACAATCGGGCCATCGACGCGGCGTTCGCCGAGCGCGGCCCGATCGACGTCGTGCACACCCAGACCACCTACGGCGTCGCCATCGCCGGGCTGCGCGCGGCCCGGCGCCACGGTCTGCCCGTTGTGCACACCGTGCACAGCCGCGACGATGTCTTCATCGCCAACACCTCGCCGGTCCCGTACCTGTCCGCGCTCACCATGCGGGCGTTGCACGGCCGCTTCGTCTCCCATCGGGGGCGCATGCCGCGCAATGATGAATCCCGGGCGGCGCGGCATGCCTGGCGCACCATGGTCGCTCAGGCCCAGGCCGCCGATCGAGTGATCGTGCCGACCGAGCACTTTGCCCAGCGCATCCTGGCCCACGGGCTGACTCGGCCGATTCGGGTGATCTCCAACGGAATCGATGACGAACTGCTCGACGCCGCACAGACTTCGGTGCCGGAGTCCGGCCCGGTACGAACCGGTCCACTACGAATCCTGTGGTGCGCCAGACTATCCGGGGAGAAGCGGCTGCTCGAGGCGATCGAGGCGGTGCGGCTCGTCGAGAACTGCGAGTTCGACATCTATGGCACCGGCGAGCTGTGGGAGCGTGCGCGGACGGCGATCGACGCGGGCGGGCTGAGCGACCGGGTGCGGTTGCACGGTGCGGTCAGTCAGGCGGAGTGCCTGGCCGCGATGGCGACGCACGACGTATTGCTCTTCCCCTCTTCGGGTTTCGACACGCAGGGCATGGCCTTGCTGGAGGCGGTGGCCATGCGGCTGCCGGTGGTCTACTGCGATCCGGATCTGGCCGAGACGGTGCCCGAAGGCGGCGGTGTCTGTACCCGCAACCCCTCGGTGGCCGCGATCGCCGACGCGCTGCGCGAACTCGCCGACGACCCGGAACAATTGGCGCCGATGCGCAAGATCCTCGCCGATCATGCCGACTCCGCGCGGCAATCACGCCTCACCGAGGTGATCGTCGCGATATACGCCGATCTGGTCGGAGGTGCGAAACAAACCATGCCGCAGCCTGTTCCGAATGTACCCACCGCGCTGGGGCGACTCCCCCTGCTCGGCCACAGCGTGGTGGCGCTGCGCGATGGACTGAAGTTCGTCACATCGCTGGCCGAGATCGGCCCGATCGTCCGGATCTATCTCGGCCCGCGACCGGCCTATGTGCTCACCACGCCGGACCTCATCCGTGCGGTGGGTTTCGACGAGGCGGGCGAATTCCATCGCGAGGAGCTGCGCGACGCGATCCAGGAAGTCATTCGCGGCGCGTCCAACGTGCTCAGCGGCAAACCGCACGAGCTGCGCCGGCGGATGATCGCGCCCGCGCTGCGGCAGCGCCGGTTGACCGAATACGCGGTGGTCGCCGCCGATCTCGCGAACGCATGGTCGGCGTCGCTGCCACCCGAACAGCCGCTGAACCTGGTGGACGAGGCACACCGTCTCGTCCTCGACACGATCTCCTCGACGCTGTTCACCGCCGAGTTCGGTGCGGACGCGAAACGTGAAGTCCAGCAGAACATCCCGTGGCTGCTCGGCCAGGTGATCCAACGCGCCGCCTTGCCGCCGCCGGTGCGCCGCCTGCGCGTCATCGCCAATCGCCGGTTCACCGCCAAGTCCCGTCGGTTGCGCGCCGAGATCGGCGCCGTGGTTACCGAATATCGCCGCGCCGACCGCGATTTCCACGATGTGCTCTCCGCGCTGGTCCGGCACAGTGACCCGGAGACCGGTACCCAGCTGTCGGACGAGGAGATCATCGACGAGCTGCTGCTGATGCTCGCCGCCGGCGTCGGCTCGACCGCATCGATCCTGGGCTGGGTGTGGCACGAGATCATGCGCAATCCGGATATCGCCGCCGAATTACGCCGTGAGCTCGATGATTTCGTCGGCGAGGGACCGGTCACCCCGGACCATGTCGCGGAACTGCCGTATCTGCGGCTGGTCATCCTGGAGACGCTGCGGTTCTGGGGCCCGTGGGTCAGCACACACACCGCGGACGGACCGGTCACGCTGGGCGGTACCACGCTGCCCGACGGCGCCATGGTTGTGTTCAGCCCGTACATGATTCACCACAACCCGCACTACTATCCCAGCCCGGAAACCTTCGACCCGGATCGCTGGTTCCCCGGTCGCGTCGAGGAGATCGACAAGAAGGCGATCCTGCCGTTCGGCGTCGGCAGCAGGCACTGCCCGGGCAACAACTTCGCCCTGATGACCATCACCCTCGCCACCGCCGCCCTTTTCGCCCGCTGGCAGCCGGTCGCTGACCCGGGCTATCAGGTGAAACCGTCGAACCGTGATTTCGTCGCCGCCCCGTCGCGGCTGCCGGTGGTCCTGCACGCCCGGGCGTAGGGCCGATGAGTTCCGGACCTCACCGTCAACGGCACGGTCGCCCAGGTCACCGACCCGGGCGGCGGTGGACGACATCGCCGCGCGGTACGCCGCGGACGGCTGGCCCGCGAAGGTCGATGCCACCGGGCCGGCGCTCACCGCCGAGTACAGCGCCCCGTCCGCGGGCCCGCCGCCCTGGCACGTCTACCGCATCGCCGTCGAGACCGCGATGGCGCTCGGCACGGTGGAGCCGGGCGGCGCGACCCGCTGGCGATTCTGACGACGCCAACCTCGTCGAGGGGCAGCCGCCGGTTCGGCCCATGACGCGCGGCAGGCCCGTACGCTGCTTGGTGGCATAGTGCCGGCCGTCGAGCGGATGGAGACTCCTATGGCACCCGACCACCCGAGAATGCCACCGCCAGCGCTGGTTCGGGCTGTCGAGCTGGTGCGCAACGGACTCTCGGTCGCTTATCGCAAGCTGGTGCCGGGACAGCTCGCGGTGATGGAACTGCTGGCCGCCGGATGGTTGACGCAGGCGATCCACGCCGCCGCCGAACTCGGCATCGCCGACGCGCTGGCGGACGGGCCACGCAGCGGCGCCGAGCTGGCCGAGACCGTCGGAGCCGATGAGGACGCACTGCATCGACTGCTGCGATTGCTCATCAGCCACGGCATTTTCACCCGGCGCCGGGACGGCAGGTACGCCCTCACCTCGATGGCCAAAGCGCTGCAACGGGACACCGGCGTCACCCTGCGCGACGCCGCCCTGTTCTTCGGTTCGCCTATTCACCGGGACAATTGGTCGCATCTGGTCGACGCGGTCCGCACCGGCAAGCCGGTCGGCGAAGCGCTGCACGGCATGTCGTTCTTCGAGCACGCACGGGTCGATCGTGAGCTCGGCACGCTGTTCGACAATGCGATGACCAGCATCGGCAGCCTGTCGCTCGCCCCGTTGCTCGCGGCCTACGACTTCGGCACATTCGACACCCTGGTCGATGTCGGCGGCGGCGAGGGCGCGCTGATCGCCGAAATCCTGCTCCGGGCACCACGATCCACGGGCATCCTGTTCGACCTGCCGGAGGTGCTGGAGTCGGCGCCGAGCCGGCTGGCCGAGCTCGGGCTGGCCGACCGCTGCGCGATCGAGGCCGGCTCCTTTTTCGATGCCGTACCGCAGGGTGGCGACGCCTACCTGCTCAAGCACATCCTGCACGACTGGGCCGAGGACGACGCGGGACGGATCCTCACGACGGTCCGCGCGGCGATGAAACCCGATGCCCGCCTGCTGGTCATCGAGCTCGTCGTCCCCGAGCACACTCGCCCGCATCCCGGCAAGTTCATCGATCTCGAGATGCTGGTGAATACCGGCGGGCGCGAACGGACCGCCGACGAGTACCGGGAGTTCTTGGCACGCTTCGGTTTCAAGCTGACCCGAGTGATCCCGACGGTGTCACCGGACAACATTCTCGAGGCCGAGCCCGCTTAAGGTGCCAGTGCCGCCGCGATGACCGTGGTCACGACCCTGCTGACGGCTTCATCCGTCGGGGGTATGCCTTTGCGGTCGGCGAACAGCAGATGCCCGGCCCCGATCAGCGTGGGCGCCAACACTTCCACGTCGGCCGCGGCCACGACGCGCCCCTGATTGCGCTCGGCGTCGAGGTAGTCGGCGATCATCGCCGTCGCTTCCGCCAGCAGCGGAACGCCCGTTGGCCTGGACTGACGCAACCTGGCGCGCAACTCGTCCCGGAAGGTGACGAGGCTGACGATCGACACGGCAACCGTCCCGAACAGCTCGGTCAACGCGTCGCTGAGATTGCCGACGACGGTGCCGGTGCCCGCGGCTTCGCGCAACGCGGCCGCCTGCTGGTCGATCCGCGCGATGCGGTCCAGCACGAGCTCGGCCAGGAAGGCGTCGAAGTCGGCGAAATGCCGGTGCAGTACCCCTTTGGCGCAGCTTGCCTCGGTGGTGACCGCCCGGCTGGTCAGTGCGCTCGGCCCGTCCCGCAGCAGGATGCGTTCGGCGGCATCGAACAACTGGTCGCGCACGTCGCGCATGGCCACTCCGGTTGGCACCGTGTACTTCTCCCTTGTCGTCCAGCCCGAAACGGTTGAAGAGTGGGCATCCGCCCACTTATAGTGGGCACATGCCCACTATACCGTCGCCGCCAGAGTCTCATCGCGCCCGCGAGATAGCCGAGTCGTTCGGCGTGGACACCGAGCGCTACGACCGGTCCCGCCCCCGCTATCCCGACGCGCTGGTGCAAGCGATCGTCGCCGAAAGCCCGGGACGCGACTTCCTCGACGTCGGGGTCGGCACCGGCATCGTCGCCCGGCAATGCCGAGCCGCCGGTTGTACCGTCCTCGGCGTCGAACCCGACGAACGGATGGCCGAATTCGCGCGCCGCCACGGCATCGAAGTCGAAGTGGCCACCTTCGAGGCGTGGGACCCCGCGGGGCGAACATTCGACACCGTTGTTTCCGGGCAGGCGTGGCACTGGGTGGACCCCGTCGCCGGCGCGGCCAAGGCGGCGGAGGTGCTACGGCCCGGTGGCCGACTTGCCTTGTTCTGGAACGTAAGTCAGCCACCGCCCGAACTCGCGGAGAATTTCGCCGAGGTCTACCACCGTGCGATCCCCGACTCCCCGTTCTCCCGCGTGCCCGCGACCACTCCTGCTCAGATGTACGCGGCGATGTGCGATAAAGCCGCCGACGGCATTCGCGAGTCGGGCGCCTTCAGCGAGCCGCAGCGGCGGCAATTCGACTGGGAACAGCAGTACACCCGCGATGAGTGGCTGGATTTCTCAGCGACCACCGGCGCCACCACCCGTCTCCCCCAGGCCGTGCTGGACGAGGTACTGGCCGGCCTCGGTGCCGCCGTCGACGCGGTGGGCGGCAGCTTCACCGTGCAGTACACGGCGGTCATGGTCACTGCAGCGCGGATCGCCGCCTGACGCTCGCGACCCGTCGGTCCGTCGACCGAAATTCCTAGGTGTCCGACACGAAAGCGCGGGTGGTGATGCCGAGCGCGCTGCTCGTCATGCAGGAGGCGCGCATCGGCTGGCCGACCGCGGACGGTACGGAATCGGTGCCGGAGTAGGGCCCGAAGATCGGGCCGTCCGGGCTCGAAGCGGCACTGATGCCGACGCATTCGACCTGCAAGACCGAGGATCCGTACCCCTCGTGGCAGCGAGCGATGGCATCGGTCACCCCTCGATCGATGAAGCAGGCGCCGGGGTCGGCGGCCGCGGCGTTCGCGTTGCCGATCACCAGGCCGCAGGTGAGCACGAGTAGGCAGCCGACCCCGATGGTTCGACGTAACAGGGTTCGTACGACTCGGCCTCGCTTACGCTCGCTCACATAGATCCCTTCCTCGCGAGTGTGCACAATCGTCCCGGTACCGGCCCGGTCGCCGCATCAGCGTGAAGCGTCCCCCGGCGCTATTCCACCAGACCCGAGGCGCATTCGCGCGGGACACGACGGTCGCATCGGCCACCGTTTCCCGCGTCAGGGCAAGGTCAGGGCCTGGCCGATCAGGGTGAGGTAGAGCGCGAGGACGAAGACGACGGCGGGCAGCGGCGGATAGTCGGCGCGGTCGCCACGCAGAAACTTCAGTGCGCCGAAGGCCGGTATCAGCAGCAGCGGGGCGGGGAGCCAGGCAAGCAGCGACGAGTATTCCCACGGGCGGACGAGAGCGATATCGCACAGCACCGCCGCGACCGCACACAGCAGCGACGCCGCGGTGCTTCCCCTGGCGCCCAGGGCATTCGAGTACAGCAGCTCGCCGGGGCGGCGTTCCCGCGAGGTCTTCCTGGCGAACTCGAACTGCAGGAAGGCACCGGCGAACACACCGGCGACCGCCGCGGCCTGCCACTGTGCGCGCACCTCGCCGGTGTCGATCGCCGAGACGACCACGTAGCCGGTGACGAGTAGCTGCACCGGATAGGTGACGAACAGATTCACCATGATGTCGGTGCGCACGGTCGCGAACAGCCACTCCAGCCCCCACAGGGCCAGCCCGTAAGCCATTGCGACAGCGATCATTACGGCCGAGCCCGCCGACAGCGCCAGACTGCCCACGATAGCCCCCAGCGCAATGAGTCCCATCGCCACCCGAAGTTCGACCGCACTCACCGCGCCGGTCACCAGCGGGCGGTCCGGGTTGTGCACGCGGTCGTATTCGAGGTCCTTCTGCTCATCGACCATGCGCAGATACAGCAGCACGAACGCGACGACCACTATCCGGACCAGCGTGGCCCCGGTCGGTCGCCAGGCCGATTCCGGCTGTGTCACAAGCGAAGCCGTGCCTTCGAGAGCCAGCACCCACAGCACGCCGTACAGCAGGTAGTGCGGCTTGTACATCACCGCGGTGAACCGGACGATCCGCGCGGCGGACGTCAGCGGATTCCTCACGCCCACCGATCCCAGCTGGTCACCTCGGCCGCCGGTGTGCGCCGCCCCGGCCTGTCACTGCCGGGCAGCAGGTGCGCGACCGGGACCATGGCCACCTGGGTCACCTCGTCGAACGGGATACCGAGCAGGTCGGCGACCTCGCGTTCGTAGGCCAGATGCGCCGTCGTCAGGCAGGATCCGAGCCCACGCTCGCGCAGGGCGAGCATGAAGTTCCACACCGCGGGATAGATCGAGCCGTAGAAGCTCGCCGAGCGCAGCGGCGGCGCGGACTCCGGCAGCCTGCCGAGCGAGCAGACGAGCACCAGCGCGGGCACCTCGGACAGATGCTCCGCCAGGTACCGTCCGGAGGCGAGATCGCCGAGCTGATCCGGCCGCGGTGTGCGTCCGGACAGGTTGGCGGCGAAGCCTTTTCGGTAGTACTCCGCGATCTGCTGCTTGGTTTCCGGGTCCTGCACGACGAGGAAGCGCCATGGCTGCCGGTTGCTGCCGCTCGGTGCCTGAATCGCGATATCCAGGCACTCCAGCAGGTCTCGACGCTCGACCGGCCGGGTGAGATCGAGGCGGCGGCGAAACGAGCGGGTGGTGGTGAGCAGTTCGGTGCTCATCAGCGCTCGGCCGCAGGCAGTTCGGCGTCGAAACCCAGTTCGTCGTCGGCGAATTCGAGATCGACCTCGGCCGCGACCGCATCGCACTGTCGGATCTCGCAGTGGATCACCGTGCGGTCGGCCTGCTGCCCGGTGATCTCCGCAACGCATTCCGCAGGGCGGTCCAGTTCCACGAATCGCTCGAAAGCGCTGCCGACGCACTGTAATCGGGGTGCCCGGTGCAGCACCATGGCCAGCGCGGTCTGCCTGCACGCCTCGATCAAAAGACTCCCCGGCGCATGATCGAGTTGGTGGTCGAACAGAAACGGATGGCCGAGATCGGGCACCAGCGTCGCGCGGGCGGTGGTGCCGGACACCTGTGGCGCGGCGATCACGACATTGCGCCAGTTCTCCCGCCCGACCTCGGCCGCGACCGCGCGATCGGCCAACGCCGAGGCACCCCGATACGCACCGAGACCGAGGCTTTTCCGGAAGGCCGCACGAAGCGAGGCCCACTGTCGCGACGTCATCCAGGAGAACGAGCCGTCGACGGTCATCATCGACTCTGCGCCGCAGTCGATTTCGAGCACCATGTCCAGACCCTGCACCCGCTCACCGCGTACGTGCCGGCGCGGCACCCGCACCCGCATCACGAGATCGGCTGGTGCGGTGCCGATTTCCCATGCCGTGGTGTCCGCGCCGGTGCCATTGAAGGTGCGCACGATGAACGCCATGTCGGCAGGGACGCCGTAGAACTCGTGGCTCAGCGCGATCGCCGCCTGCCTGGCCGCCTCCATCACCAGCAGCGGGTCGTGCCGCAGCGCGAGCGATCCGAGGTGGTCGCTGTAGTAGGCGTGCATTCTCGGTAATTGGGCGCCGACCACGAACTCGTCCTCGGCCACGGTGTCGAGCGAGGTGACGAACACCTCGGATACCGCGCACCGGTGCGCCAGCTCGCGCGAGATCGTGCGCAGATGAGTCGCTGTCTTCACCGTTTCCACGTTTGCCGTCACGGTTGTTCCTCCAGCCAATCTTTCGCGGATACCGGGCGCAGCGTTTGCGGCTGCGTGCCGACCCGCATCGGGAGTACATAGGACCCGAGCACGATCACCGACCACGGATCGAGTTCCCGGCCGTCGGCCCACGCGGCATACAGCAGCTGCGCGCAGTCCGGGTCGGCCGCGCGGTCGAATCCGGGTGCGACCGGGGCACCGGCCGCGTCGAGGTCGCGCAGAATCCGCTCTACCGCGACCGCACGGTCGAAGCTGCGAGCGGGTGTCCACGCGTAGAGGTCGTTCGCGATCGCGAGGGCCTCGGCCGAGCGGTCGAGGCCCGCGCCCGCCTCCGCGATCACCGCCGCCCGGCGCTGCTCGTCCAGGTAGATGGCGAGCTCCCGCAACACGTCGGCGGGATCGTCGGGCGAATGCACCAGATTCAGCAGGTAGCTGTGGCGGCCGAGCAGATGGCGCAGCTCGCCAGGCCGGCGTTTACGCGGGTCGGTCGGGCCCTTGGCCTCCGTGAGGCGCACGGGGACCGGGAGTTCCGCGTCCTCGCCGCGCACGACGAGTACCAGCACGTCGGAGATGCCGACGAGCAGGTCGGCCAGGCGTCGGCGTTCGGGTGAGGCGATGTTCCAGGCGAAGTACCACAGCGCGCGAGCGAAATGCCGATCGACCGCCACTCGGAAGGCAGAGACCACTCGGAAGTCATTGTCCGCCAGCCACTTCAGTGTGGGCTCGACGGCTCTGGCGACAATGGCGTCCGGTTTAAGCAGCAGCATCGAGTGCGCCTTGGCGAACTTCGCGGCATCGACACCGAGGCGATCGAGTTGGTCCACGGTCTCCTGCACATAGGTGTCGCCGGCATAGGCCGCCACCTTTTCCCGCTGCGGCGTCAGCGCGGCGAGCAGCTCACTCAGCGGGGCCGTCACCGGTCGGCTCCGCCGAAGTCGTTGCCCGCCAGCACTTCTTCGATCGACGGCAAGGGCACGCCGAGGTATCCGGATTCCAGGCAGTAGTCCAGCAGCACCCGCAGATACTCCTTTCCGGTCGACGGCGACGATCTGCCGAGCAGCACTTCGGCATTCGACGTGTCGAAGGCCAGCCGACGCTCGAAGTAGCTGGTGTACAGCGAGCCGATGCGCCGGTAGTACTCCCGCTCGATGGCGCCGAGATCGTCTTCGTGGAAGGTCGTCGCGGGCACGAAGGTCGCGACCTCGAACGACGGATACTCGGCGAACACGTCGGATACCTCGCGCAGCGACAGGGTGTCCCGGCCGAGCGCGTGAAAGGTGCGGCCGGTCGCCGAGTCGAAATCCAGCACGGCCGCGGCGATCACCTCGGCGACGTGGTCCACCGGCGCCAGCGCGAGCGTCGCGTCGTACCGGCCGGGCAGCGAGCGCAGTTTGCCCTCGACCATGAGCTTGACCACGGTGTAGAGGTTCTTATACTCGCGGATCACGCCGGTGCCGCTCGCGCCTGTCACGATGCCCGGCCGCACGATCGCCCAGCGCAGGCCCTGCCCACCCGCCGCACGCACCAGCTGTTCGGCGCGGAACTTGCTCTGCTCGTATCCGTTTCCGAAGGACTGGCCCGCGTCGAGTTCGTCCTCGGCGATGGTGCCGCCGCGTCTTCCGCACACATAAGCCGTACTGACGTGCACGAGCGGGACGTCCCAGGTCT
The DNA here is from genome assembly GCF_015355715.1 of Nocardia sp. XZ_19_369. NCBI lineage: Bacteria > Bacillati > Actinomycetota > Actinomycetes > Mycobacteriales > Nocardiaceae > Nocardia > Nocardia sp. XZ_19_369. The sequence continues at coordinate 162,735 of NZ_JACVED010000010.1, forward strand.
GGGCGAGTGCGATCGCGTTGGCCGTGCCCTGCACATTGAGTTCGTCGTAGTCCTGCGCGGCGGCATCGAACGCCGTGGTGGCGGCGCAGTGCACGATCATGCCGACACGTTCGGACAGATCCGCCGAATCACGCTCGGACAGCCCGAATCCGGGACTGCGGATGTCGCCGGCGACCGGGCTACCCGCGCCGAGTGCGGTGCCGTCGTTACGGACGATGCACGAATTGCTGTGCAGCACAGCCGCGACCGGTCGGCTCGCGGCGGCCAGCCGAGCCACCACCTCCGCGCCGACGAGACCTGTTGCGCCGGTGACCAATACGGTGTCGCGCCCGCTCATGCCGCTACCTCGCCGACGCTCGATGCGGCCGTGCGCGAGAATGCGCCGTGCCGCTGGTTCAATCGCGCGCTCATGACTGATCCTCTGCGGCCAGCGTGGTAGCGATCAGGCCGATGACCTCGCCGACCCGGCGCACGCCGACGAGTTGTTCCGGCTTGTAGCGCGGCAGGCCGAACGACCGCTCCAGCACGACGGTCAGTTCCATCAATCGCAGCGAGTCGAAACCCAGGTCCTCGATGAGCCGTTGACTGTCCTCGGCCGGGCCCTGCGGGTCGGGCGCCATGGCGTAAACCAGCTTGCGCACCCGCTCGGCCACGGCGGCATCGGCGGTCATGACCGCACCGCCCCGTCGCGCAGGTGCGGTTGCTGCCCGCCGGAGGCGAGCAGGTCGCGGGCTTCGTCGAGCGGCAGGTCGGTGTCGAGATAGCCTGCGATGCGCAGCCAGTCGTAGCCGATGGCCAGGGTGCGCCGCCACTGTTCCCGCGAGTCGAACGAGGCCGGGAACCCCGTCGCGGCCGGGTCCGCGGCGATGGAGCGGACCAGCGTGACGAAATCGTCGAGGACCGCGAGGCCGGCCACGGCGTCGTCGGCGTCCGAGAACCGCACCTGCCGAGCCGTTTCCAGCCGCGCGAGCAGTTCGTCACGCGACGCGGCGTTGGCAGGCACGAGGCGGCGCAGGGTCGCCGACGGGGCGACGTCCGCAGGCAATGGGTGAATGCCGAAGGCGGACAACACCACTCGCACTCCCATGGCGATCATTCGATGCGCGGCGATGTCGGCTACGGCGCCCTGACCATTCTTGACGGCACCCGCAAGATCCTCGCGAGCGTTCTCCAGCACGATGTTCGACCACACCAAGTTCAGTGCGCACTCGGTGAACCGGCGGGCGGGCAGCGGTGAGAGGGTCGCGATCGTGTCCTCGCGCGCGGCGCCGTTCACCCCGAGTGCCGGTGCCAGCGCGGAGGGCACCGGCGTGTACGGCCGCACCGGCTTACACATGGCGAGCGCGGGCGTGAGGGGTTCGCCACGGCGCCACTGCAAGCCGACGAAGCCGAGCCGGACGAACTCGGCCAGCTCGGCGGTGTTGTCGTGCGGTGCGCGGGTCAGCACCGCAGCGAGCGAATGGCGGAACACCACCGAACGCCAGGCGCGGGCACCGTTGTCCGAGAGCGCGAAAACCTCGCTGTCGCCGCGCACTACGTGCACGCGCCCGCCGATGGTCCAGGTGGTGACGCCGGGCACCCTGGCGAACACGATCTGGTCGGGATCATCGGCGACACCCTCGACACCGAACTCGGCGGCGAGTTCGAGCAGCTGATTCCAGGTGGCCTGTTCGGACAACGCCCGCGCTGTCGCGTCGCCGAGCACGCCCTGCGGTGTGTCGCCGTAGCTCCGCTGCGTGTCGTCGCCCGCCCATGCGCCCGGAGCACTGAGATCGCGGTAGCGGTCGACGAGTTCGGCTTTGCCGATCCGATCCAGTTGCTGCGGCAGCCATTTGGTCTCCAGGTAGCTCTCGCCCCGGCGGGCGGCCCACCCCTTCATGGCCTGGAGCAAGCCGTCGCGGGCCCAGTCGATCGCCTCGTCGCGCGCCTTCAGTGTGCGCAGCGCGACGGCGTAGCGCAGGGCCTGCACGGCGCGCGCGGTCCACCAGTCCGCGATCAGCGTCATGAACGTCGAGTGCGGCAACAGCGCGCGCAATCCGTCGACGTCGGGGCTACCCGGACGAATCACCGTCGCCCGCAGGAACCGCTGACACCGATTGAGCAGATCCTCGTCGAGCTCGGCCACGGTGGCGGCCTTCGCCACCTGGTCGAGCTGGCGGCGCAGCTGCGATTCCGAGCGCGTGCGCACCTCGACTCGACGGCCGTCGATGAACAGGACCGTCGGCAACGTGGGCAACTCCTCGTCGCCGGGCGCGAGCACCAGGAAGTCCACATCGGATCCCGCGTTCCCGAATCCTTCGGCGAGCGAACCCTCGAACAGGATGGTCGAATCCGTTGGCACCGAGACAATTTCCAGCGCTTGGTCGAGCAACTGGCGGACCCGCTCGGCCGCCAGAGTCGGCTCGGGGAGGTCGGTCGCGGCTCGCTCCAGGTTTTCGCCGGACCGGGGAGCCTCGCCACCACCGGCGTCGGAGTTGCGGGCAGCCTCTGGCTCGTGCACCACGGCGTCCGTCAGCGATCCGTCGCGGAACTGCTCCCACATATGACGCCTGCGCGGCTTACCACTCGACGTGCGCCGAATGATGCCGCGCGGCCCGGTGACTATCACCGCAGTCTGAGCAGGTCCCAGCTCGCTGCGAATGATCCTGCGCGCCTCAGGGATCCAATCGCCCGGCTTGGCCTCCGCGAACAGCGCAATCCCTTGGTCGCCGGGTTCGGTGATCGCGACGGCGGCGAGTTTGCCCTTGGTGATTCCGGTTTCCTGAGCAACGCGGGACTCGATGTCCTCCATGAACACCGAACGCCCGCGCACCTTCAGGCTCGACCCCATCCGGCCGAGCACGAATACCTCACCGCGATGCAGGAATCCGGCGTCACCCGTATACAGCGCGCCGTCGATGATCCTGGTGGACGCGCCTTCGGACTCCTCGGAGTAGCCCAGCGCCACCGAATCGCCGACCACCACCATCTCGCCGAGCGTGCCGTCGGGCAGCTTGCGACCGTCCTCGTCGACCACCGTGACGGTCGACTCCGGGGTCGAGTAACCGAGGCCCGTGATCCAGCCCGCGCCGTCCACGCGATGGGTGTCGTCGAGCAGTTCCCGGTCGAGGATGGTGATGGGTTCGCCGAAACGCAGCGTCGGGGTGTCGATGCGCAGGGCGGTGATCGGGCGATGCCGCGCCGACGAGGTCACCATCAGCGTCGACTCCGCCAACCCGTAGGCGAGTGTGTAGGCGCTCATCGAAAAGCCCCGTGGCCCGGTGAGATTCGCGAACGACTGGAGATCGGCCACCTCGACAGGCTCCGAACCGACGGCGAGCGTGCGCCAACCGGACAGGTCGAGATCGGCGATCTCCTCGGGCGAAACCCGGTGCGCCACATAGCCGAGCGCGAACGACGGCGACGGCGAGTGCTGGGCGTGCGCCATCGCGCGCAGCCAGCGCGCAGGGTCGCGGACGAACTGGTCCGGGCGCATCAGGTACAGATCGCCCTGGTTGGTGACGGTGGTGAGGAACGCGCCGACCAGTCCCATGTCGTGGTAGAGCGGCAGCCAGGACACCATCGCCTCGCCGCTGCGCCACTCGACCAGGGCGGAGATCATGGCGATGTTGTTCGCCAGGTTGTGCCAGCTCACCCGCACGCCACGCGGGGCGGCAGTGGAACCCGAGGTGAATTGCAGCAGCGCGCACTCGTCGGGCTCGCCGAACACGCGCTCCTCGGGAGCGCGCAGCGTGGACGCGTCGATCACCACGGGTTCGTCGGTGCGCCCGGCCACTGTCGCCGCCTGCCGCACCAGCTGCTCGAACTCCGTCGAGGTGACCACCAACCGGGGTTTCGCCCGCGTCAGAATGGCGGCGATGTGCGCGATGATCTGGTCGAGGTCGCCGAACATCGGCGGCGCGACCGGCGTGAACACGCCGCCGCACGCCCAGACCGCGTAGAACGCGGCGACGCAGGGGAATCCGGTCGGCATGATGACGCAGGCGCCGTCGCCGCTGCCCATCCCGTGCTGCCGCATCACCGCGGCGATCGACCAGGTGAGTTCGGCCAGTTCGGCGTAGCTGCGGTATTCCCAGCCGTCGGCCTCGTCGGCCAGGTAGATCCCGGCCGCCTCGGCCGGGGCGGCTAGCCAATCGCGGACGGCCGCAACGTCTTTGTCAGGATTCATCGCGGACATCTCCTTCGGCCAGCACCGTCACGGTCCCGTTCGTGCCATCGACCCGGATCCGCGCGCCGGTCCGCACCTTGGTCGTGACGTCCTTGACCTGGACCACCGTCGGCACCCCGAGTTCCCGCGCCACGATCGCGACATGGGTGAGCGGGCTGCCGCGCTCGATGACCAGCGCCGACGCCGAGGGCAGTGCGGCCACCCAGCCGGGATCGGTCCGATATGCCACCAGGATGCCACCCGCGACGTCGCGTGGCTCGTCCACCACGACGGCGGTCCCCTCGACGATCCCGGAGGCCGACGGTGTGCCCACGAGGACAGTCCCGGCTTCGGCCGCCGGGGTATCGGTGATGGGCACCCAGCCCTGGGTTGCCAGTTCGGCCCTACCGAAGGTCGATCCGGTGGTGACGAATCTGGCGGGCGCGACCAGCCCGGCGTCCTTGGCGCGCTGTGCCTTTCGCGCACCGACAAGGTCACGCAGGTCGGCGGTATCGGCCTGCTCGTAGCAGCCGCGCAGCTCCTGCACGGTCAGGTAGAACACGTCGGAGAACTCGTCGATGACGCCGCGCTCGGCCAGGTCGCGGCCCATCACCCGGATCATCCGCTTGACCATGCCGAAGGCTCTCGTCCGGCAGAACCGCAGCCGCTCACGGTGCGCGGCGCAGCGGGACACCTTGCCGCGCAACCGTTCATAGATCCTGCGCCGGATACCGTGCAGATGTTGGTCGAGGTATTTCTCGGCCTCGTCGTGATTGCCGAGCGGTGCGTCCGGCAGGGCGCTGCGCAGCATGATGAACAGGCTCGCCGGATCTTCGCGCAGGTCAGGTGTTTCCAGTTTGAGTTCGTCCAGGCTTCGGTAGCCGTAGCGGTCGATGTAGGCGTCGACCTCGGCGCGGAAGTCCGGATGGTTCGCCAGTGCCGGGTAGATCTGTTCCGGCGTAGTCGAATTCACCAGTGCGGTCAGCTCGGGGTCGGCGCGGGCCACGTCGGCGAGGGCCTTCATCGCGCGGGCGGGTTCGGCGGACTCGACGTCGGCGCCGGGACCGACGACCGCGTACAGGAACCACTCCGGCGCTTTCGGCAGCAGCAGCTTGGTGAGCAGGAACATCAACCCGGTGCAGGTCAGCAGGATCGCGTCGAGCACCATCAGCGGACCCCAGCGTTCGACCAGGTCGCGGTCCACCTTCCGGTACGCCGCATAGGCTTCGGCGCCGGACAGCGCGGTGTAGTCGATGGCTTCGTATTCGTCGTAGACGCGGTAGAAGTCGGTCATGAACTGTTCGACGATGGCGTCGATGCCGAACAGCCGCCGCAGATAGGTCAGGGTGGTCACCGAGCGCGAGCGGAGTCGGCTCAGCGGGTTCCCGAAGGTGAACGGGTGCAACGTCTTCGCGATGTCGTCGGGTAGCGGTTCGGCCACGCCGAGGGCGGCCTCCAGCACCTTGCGGTTCAGTGGGTAGCCCGGCGCGATGCCGACCATCCGATACCAGTGCAGCAGGTTGTAGTAGACGCGGCCGTGAAAGTAGCCGAGTAGCACCGGAGTCCAGCGCTCGGTCTGCCGCAGCTGCGCGTCGGGGACGCGGAGGGACTTCGCGTAGCCGTGGTACACCCGGCCGTAGATGTCGGCGGCGGTGGTGAAGGTCAGCGGCGAGGTGAGGCCGTTGAAGCTCTCGATGATGTTGGAGTTGTCCCAGATTCGCTGTTCGCCGTCGGGCATCACCTCGCCTGCGCCGCGGATAATCGCGCGGGGTGCTGCACCGAGCACCGTGGTGATCGGGCGTGACTGGAGGAACCAGAGTCCCGCGTCGTCGATCGCCCACTCCACATCCTGCGGGGCGCCGAACTCGACCTCCAGCTTGCGGCCCAGCTCGGTGATCTCGGTGATCTCGGCGTCGGTCAGCACAGGCAGCTCACGTTGTTCCGCCTCGACCGCGCTGACCGCGTAACCCTGATCGCCCTCGGCCACGTACGACCGGTCCTTGTCCCCCAGCACGGTCTCCAGCACCGTGCCGGAGGACTTGTCGACCACCACGGAGTCGGCGTCCACCGCACCCGATACCAGGCCCTCACCGAGCCCGTAGACCGCGCTGATGACCAGTTCGTCGCGCGCACCGCTGATCGGATTCGCGGTGAACAGTACGCCGCTGGCCCGCGCCGCGATCAGGCGTTGCAGCACCACGGCGACCGTGCCCGCTCGCGGCTGCTTGTTGGCGAAGGCGTAGCGCAGCGAACGCTCCGAGAAGGCCGACGCCCAGCAGTCGCGCACCCGGTCGAGCACCGCGTCTATCCCGTTGACGTTCAGAAAGGAATCGAACTGGCCCGCGTACGAGTGCTCCGGCCCGTCCTCGGCGACCACCGACGACCGGACCGCGATCGGGCCGTCGCCGAGCCGCCCGTAGGCCTCGGCGATCAGCGCGCGGAGCTCGTTGGGCAGCGGTGTCGCGGTGATTTCGGCCCGCACCGCGGCACCGGCGGCGAGCGCCGCATCCAGGTCTTCGAGAAGTGTGACCTCGGTCACTCTCCGTGCGAGGTCAGCTTCGGCGGTGAACCGCGCGAAGACGTCGGTGCCGAGCACCGTCCAGTCGGGAACGCGAAAACCGCACTGCTCCAGACGGTGCAGACCGCGCGCTTTACCGCCTCCGACGGCGGCGATCGTCGCGATATCGGTCCACGGTCCAAGCACCTGCACGGCATGCTCCCATCACCCCTGATCGTTACGCCGAGGCACCACGCACCGGCTCGTTCGGGCAGAGCACAACTAAGGGGTTGTATGGATATATCCGAGAATTCACCGCAGTGTTAGCCCACAATCCTAGGTGCTCGGTGCGGCGACCGCCGACGCGCGCTACGACCGTTAAGCTACGAAGCAGTTTCGGTGGGTTCGGTGAGGATGTGATTCGGGCGGTGAGTTGGACCTTCACTCCGGACGAGTTCGCCCACCTCTGGCGCGAAACCGACCTGGATCGGCACCCGTATCCGTTGCGCATCCTGGAAACGCCGCGCACCGAGGACGAGGCCGACAAGCTGCGCTCGACGCTGGAGGAACGGCTGCCGCTCGGCGCGGATCCCGATCTGAGCGCCTGCCTGCGCATCCTGGCGGCTCCGCACACCAGGATCGTCGCGATCGGCGGCACGCACACACCGGGCAGCGAGATCCGGCTGCTCGCCGCCGCGATCTTCGACCGGGCCGTGCTCGCGGTGCAGGAACCCGGTTCGTCACCCGATTTCGGCGGGCGCGTTCGGCTCTCGATCGGGCACAGCGGCAAGCTGGGCAACCGGATCGCCGGACTGCTGCCCGCCGCACCGCCCGGCAAGGAACCGGCCCGGGTGGCGCCGACCGACGCCGTCCGCGATGAAGAAGTGGTGGTTGCGCAGCAGCCGACCGCGCCGCGCATCCGCAAGCTGCTGCTGAAACCGCACAGCGCCGAAGGGCATATCCGGATCGAGCCCGGTCTGGATCGGTCCGCTCCGCCGCCGCCGATTCACTACACCTGGTTCGACGTCAAGGGTGACGGACGGTATCTCCTGCGGGCCGGCAAGGAAGTCCACATCACTCCCGCCTCGGCCGAACAGATCGGCGCGCAACTGCAGAAGCGCATCGGAGCCTGACCCGCTTTGTCGATGCCGACCGATAACCACTGGTGCCCGCGAGCAGGGCTACGGGCTAGTCTGAGTCGGACCGACCATCTCAGGGGTGTGCGATGACGATCGAGACCAGCCGAGCCGATATCGTCCGGTTCAAGCAAGCGGCCCAGGCAGGCACCGTCCAATTCGATCCGGCGGCGGCCCGGCGCTGCGCCGAGATGTACGACCAGCAGGCCGAACGGCTCATTCATCTGCAACAACGCCTCGAAACCGCCTCGGAGCTGGGCGGATTCGGCGGATTCGTGTCGGCGCAGCAATTACAGGCTGGGTTCAATCACAAAGCGCGGGATGCCGCCACGTTGCTAGATCACTACATCGAGGCGGCCTACCGAATGAAAGAGGCGTTTCTCATCAGCGGTGGGTTACTCGAAGAAGCCGACGCCGCCAACGCCGCCGCCCTGCGCGCCGTCGCCTCGAGGATCCCGCGATGACCGGCACCGATCCCGACTACATCAGCTCGATGGAGCACTTCGAGTCGATGCGGCACGAAGAGATCTACGCCAAGACCCAGCAGATCGACGCCGCCGAAATACTGCGCGCCTCGGTCGCCTGGCTCGAGGCGGCAGGCACGGTCAGCACCTCGTTCCCGCTCACCCGCGGCAGCGTGGACCGAGTGATGAACTCGATGGAGTGGAAGGGTGCCGCCGCCGACGCCGCGTACGCCAGCATCCGCAGCTTCGCCGCCTCGGCCGACGAACTGGCCGCCGTCATGGGCCAGGTCGGTGCCCGGCTCGGCGGTGTCGCCGCCGCGGCCGAGGCGGTCAAGATCGCGGTCGCCCCGCCCGGATCCTCCGGACCCATCGGCGCGGTGGCCCGACTACTCGAGGCGGCGCACGTCATCGACGCGAAGATGGCGGAGGAGGCGCTGCGCCAAGAAGCCGTGCTGGCCATGAACATGGTGTACAAGCCGGCCTACGGAATGGCAGGCAAAGCCGTTCCCGCACTCCCCCCGCCCCCGCAGTTGCCCGCGGAAGTAGCGCCCGCGCCCACCATGCCGCAGCAGCGGCGAACGGTGCCGATCCAACCGGAATGGGTGCCGCCACAGCAGGATCAGCCGGACGGGCAGCGCCCCGACGGGCAGCAGCCGAACGGTCGCCCGTCGACCCCCACACCCTCGGTGCCGGAATCGCAAGCGCCGCCGAGCACTACGACCCCACCGCGACCAGTGCCCGACCCGACGCCGACGCCACCGCCGACAACACAGGCACCCCCGTCGACCCAACCGGCACCACCGCCGACCACTGAGGCACCGCCGACGCAGCAAGCACCACCCTCCACGCAACCGGCACCACCGACTACTCAGCAGGCACCCCCACCGACCGCCGAGGCACCACCATCCACGCAACCGGCGCCTGCCCCGTCAACTCAACAGGCACCCCCACCGGAGCCACCCCCGACGCAACAGGCCCCACCCCCGCCACCACCGGCTCCGCCGACCGAGCAAGCACCGCCACCCCTCCCCTCGCCACCACCCCAACAACAGATCCCAGACCCGGCACAACCCCCTGTGCCGCTCCCGGATCCAGGTGGCCAACCAGGTGTCACCGGCCCCATCCCCTCGGAAGACGAACAGCCACAACCCCCTTCAACCACCAACCAGCCAGGCGTGGTCCCCTCCCAGAAGTAGCCTGTCAAGCCTGGTTTCCGTGACCAATGGGGCATGGCGGCGCAAACCCCGCCACCATGCCCCGGCTCGGCGCGCAGCCAGTCGACAAGGGGACATGTCGGCGGGGAAGTGCGCGTAGGAGCGCCCCTATGTCCCGCTCGGCGCGCAGCCGGTCAACGAGGGGACATATCGGCGGAGAAGTCAGCGTAGGAGCGCCACCACGTCCCGCTCGGCGCGCAGCCAGTCAACGAGGGGGACATGGTGGCGGAGAAGTGCGAGTGCGGGCGCCGTGATGTCCCGTCGATCATGAACGGCACCGTTGGTGCTTGGGTCAGACCTTGACGAGGTCGTCGGCGTGGATTACCGGGCGCTGCATGGTGTCCGGGAGTTCGGCGGTGGAGTGGCCGAGCATGGTGGACAGTTCGGTGCTGTCGTAGGCGACTACGCCGCGGGCTACGACGTGGTTGTCGGGGGCGACGAGGTCTACGACGTCGCCGCCGTAGAAGCGGCCGCGTAGGCCGGTGATGCCTGCGGCGAGGAGGGAGCGGCGGGCTGCTACCGCGTGGGCCGCGCCTTCGTCGATGAGCAGGGCGCCTCGGCTGTCGGCGGCGTGGCGGACCCAGAACTTGCGGGCGGACAGGCGAACTGGGCGGGCGGCGAATGCGGTGCCGACCTTGCCGCTGGTCAAGGCCTCGTCCGCTGCGGTGGCGGCGGCAAGGAGCACGGGGACGCCGGCGTCGGCGGCGAGGCGGGCTGCGGACAGCTTGGAGGCCATGCCGCCGGTGCCGAGCGCGCCTCCGCTGCCTGCGATCACACCGTCCAGGTCGGCGCTGCTGCGCACCTCGGGGATGAAGCTGGCGGCACCCTTGCGCGGGTCGCCGTCGTAGAGGCCCTCCACGTCGGAGAGCAGCACCAGCGCGTCGGCGCCGACGAGGTGGGCGACCAGCGCGGCCAGCCGGTCGTTGTCGCCGAAACGGATCTCTTCCGTTGCGACGGTGTCGTTTTCGTTCACCACGGCGACCGCGCCGAGCGAACGCAAGCGGTCGAGGGTGCGCTGCGCGTTGCGGTGGTGCTCGCGGCGCGCGAAGTCGTCCGCGCTCAGCAGAACTTGGCCGACGGTACGGCCGTAGCGCGCGAACGAAGTCCCCCACGCGTGCGCCAGCGCCAGCTGCCCGACACTCGCCGCGGCCTGCTTCGTCGCGAGATCACGTGGGCGCGTGGTCAATCCGAGCGGCGCGATACCCGCGCCGATGGCACCCGAGGACACCACCACCACATCGGATCCCGCGCGCATCCGCGCCTCCACCGCATCGGCGAGCCGATCGAGCCGTTCGGTGTCCAGCCCACCTGCCAAACTGGTGAGCGCCGACGAACCGATCTTCACCACCACCCGGCGCGCCGAAGCGATCGCCAGCCTGGCCTCACTCAACCCCGAATCCGCCGCCGTAGCACCCGAACTCACCGTCATCGCCCTCGAACTCCCTGCGCAACAACAACACTCGCCGACACCGAACCCACCATTACAAGCTCCCGCTCAACGAAGCATCGAAACGCGGGCACGGCTACTCCTCGTCGTCCTGCACCAACCCGCGGCGCACGCGCGAGGCATGCTTGCGCTCGGCGGCGCTGATCCGGTCGTCCTGTTCCAGTCGAATGTCGGTGCCTCGCCCGGTGGGCACCCTTTCGATGCCCGCGGTGATCTGTGGTTCCCACTCGAAGGTCACATTGCCGATCGTCACCGGAGCACCAGGTTCGGCACCCTGCTTGACCAGTTCGTCTTCGACGCCGAGGCGGGCCAGGCGGTCCGCGAGGTAACCGACGGCCTCGTCGTTGTCGAATTGGGTCTGCTTCACCCAGCGTTCCGGCTGTGCGCCGCGCACGATGAAGCCGCCCGGCTCCTGCGGATCCGCGATCACGCTGAAACCGGACTCGTTGACCGCGATCGGCCGGATCACCGGACGTGCGGGCGCGGCCTTCGGATGCGCCGCGCGATACTGGAGCACCAGGTCCGCGAGCGCGAAGGTCAAGGGCCGCAAGCCTTCCCGGCTCACGGCGGAGATCTCGAAGACCGGCCAGCCGCGCGCGGTGAATTCGGGGGTGACCATTTCGGCCAGCTCGGCGGCGTCCGGCACGTCGATCTTGTTCAGGATCACCACGCGGGGCCGATCGGCCAGATCGCCGAGGTCGGCGTCGGCGCTCAGCGCGGGCTTGTAGGCGGCCAGTTCGGCTTCCAGCGCGTCCACATCGGACACCGGGTCCCGACCCGGCTCGAGGGTGGCGCAGTCGACCACGTGCGCGAGCACCGCGCAACGCTCCAGGTGCCGCAGGAAGTCGAGGCCGAGACCGCGCCCTTCGCTGGCACCCGGGATCAGGCCGGGCACGTCGGCGACGGTGAAGGTGGTGTCGCCGCTGAGCACCACGCCGAGGTTGGGCACCAGGGTGGTGAACGGGTAGTCGGCGATCTTCGGCTTGGCCGCCGACAGCACCGACACCAGCGAGGACTTGCCCGCGGACGGGAAGCCGACCAGGCCGACATCGGCGACGGACTTGAGCTCGAGCACCAGATCGCACTCTTCGCCGTCCTCGCCGAGCAGCGCGAAGCCGGGAGCCTTGCGCGCCTTCGAGGCGAGCGCGGCGTTGCCGAGCCCACCCCGGCCGCCGCGGGCGGCGATGAAGCGGTTGCCCGCGCCGACCAGGTCCATCAAGACCTTGCCGTCGCCGTCGAGCACCATGGTGCCGTCGGGCACCTTGAGCAGCAGGTCGATGCCCTGCTTGCCGTCGCGGTTGCTGCCTTCGCCCGGCTTGCCGTTGCCCGCCTTGGCGTGCGGGTGGAAGTGGAAGTCGAGCAGGGTGTGCACGTTGGGGTCGACCTCGAGGATCACATCCCCGCCGTGGCCACCGTTACCGCCGTTGGGTCCGCCGAGTGGCATGAACTTCTCGCGGAGTACCGAAGCACACCCGTGTCCGCCTTTGCCGGCCCGCACATGCAGTACGACACGGTCGATGAACTTGGACATATGCCGAATCATCCTCCTTCAGGACTGGTCGATCGCAGAGGTACGTCTGATGAAACGCGAAAACGGGCCAGGGTTGCGACCCTGACCCGCTCGGCTGTTGTCTGGAGAGGTAAGGCCTAAGCCTCCACCGGCTCCGGGACGACGATGTTGACGGTCTTGCGTCCGCGCTTGGTGCCGAACTCGACCGCGCCCGCCGCGAGGGCGAACAGGGTGTCGTCACCGCCACGGCCGACGTTCACGCCGGGGTGGAAGTGGGTTCCGCGCTGACGCACCAGGATCTCGCCTGCGTTGACCTTCTGGCCGCCGAACCGCTTGACGCCGAGGCGCTGGGCGTTGGAATCGCGACCGTTCCGGGAGCTGGACGCACCCTTCTTGTGTGCCATAGCTGAATCTCCTCGGGATGTCTTACTTGATGCCGGTGACCTTGATGACCGTCAGCGGCTGACGGTGACCCTGACGCTTGTGGTAGCCGGTCTTGTTCTTGAACTTGTGGATGCGGATCTTCGGGCCCTTGGTCTGCTCGACGACCTCTGCGGCCACGGAGACCTTGGCCAGCTTCGCGGCGTCGGTGGTCAGGTCGGCCCCGTCAACGACGAGAACCGGATCCAGGGCGACGGAAGTACCCGGCTTACCCTCGATCTTCTCGACCTTCACCAGGTCACCGACCGCGACCTTGTACTGCTTTCCGCCGGTCTTGACGATCGCGTACGTTGCCATCGGTCGGCTTCCTCCACTCGAATAAGTACAGTCATGTTTCTTCTCGCGACACAAGTGCGCGACGCGAGATGTGTTCTTGGCTGGCTTGCTGCGCGGGGCGTGGTATAACGCCCATCGCCAGGCAGCGACCGACCAAGGTTACCAGAGCACCCCTTCAACGACACAATCCGCCTGTCGGCAGCCTGCGAGCAACCCTTTGCCAGTGGGGTTTCGGGGCCTTCCGGCACTGCGGCGGACACCTCCGGTGCCGTCGTAAACGCCCCGTCCGTGGCCACCACCCGACGAAGCGGCCGACCGCACCACGAGGGTGCGACCGGCCGCGTCGAAGCTGTCAGCGCGCTACTACGACTCCGCAGGCGGCGGGCCTGCCGGACGGCCCACAGCACGGCGCCGTGGCCGTCGCTGCGGCACCTCGACCGGGGCCGAGGCGGTGAAGTCGACAGTGGGGGCGGGAGCCTGGTCCGCGGGCGGCAGCACGAACACCGCACCGCTGCTGTCCGCGGCGGGCGCGGCGGCCGAACGGGCGACTCTGCGGCGCCGTACGGTGCGAGCGGCCGGAGCCGGCGCACCGTTGGTTACCGCACGATCCTCGGCAGCGGGTGCCGTCGTTTCCGCAGGTGTTTCGGCGACCGGTGTCTCGGCGACCGGCACCGTCTCCGTGACGGTTTCGACGACCTCGACCACCTCGGCCGGTTCGGCGTCCACATCATCGGCGGGCACGGCCACCGCGACGTCGGTGACGACCTCGGTCTCGAGCGGCTCGATATCCGACTCGTCCTCGGTGACCTCCGACTGGTAGCCGGTCACACCCGACTCGTCCTCGTCATCACCGTGATGCGCGGCCATTGCCAAGGCGACCGGGTGCGCCCGCTTGACGGCGATGTCCTCCTCGGACTCGACCGGAACGGTGCCGTTGCTCGCGGCGACCGGCGCGGCGGGTGCCGCAGTCTTGTCACGACCACGACGCCGGCGCGATCCGGTTTCCCGGGTCCCGCGTGCGGCACCGTCGTCGCCGGAGGACGGCTCCACCGGGTAGGCGTGCACCAGGATGCCGCGCCCATGGCAGTGCTCACAGGTGGTCGAGAAGGCCTCGACCAGACCGGTGCCCAGCTTCTTACGGGTCATCTGCACCAAGCCGAGCGAGGTCACCTCGGACACCTGATGGCGGGTGCGGTCACGGCCGAGCGCCTCGGTCAGCCTGCGCAGCACCAGGTCACGGTTCGACTCGAGCACCATGTCGATGAAGTCGACCACGATCATGCCGCCGATATCGCGCAACCGCATCTGGCGCACGATCTCCTCGGCCGCCTCCAGGTTGTTGCGAGTGACCGTCTCTTCCAGGTTGCTGCCGCCGGAACCGGTGAACTTGCCGGTGTTCACGTCGACCACCGTCATCGCCTCGGTGCGGTCGATCACCAGGGTGCCGCCCGAGGGCAGCCACACCTTGCGATCGAGCGCCTTGGCCAGCTGTTCGTCGATCCGGTAGGCCTCGAACACGTCGACGTTGTTGTTGTCGTGCCGGGAGACCCGGGCGAGCATCTCCGGTGCGACGGTGCCGATGTACTTCTCGACCGTGCTCCAGGCCCGGTCACCCTCGATGACGAGCTTGGAGAAGTCCTCGTTGAACAGGTCGCGGATGACCTTGACCAGCAGGTCGGGCTCTTCGTACAGCGTCTTGGGCTGACCGTCGTTCTTGCCTCCGGCAGCCTTCTCGATGGTGCGCCAGGTGGCCTGCAGCCGTTCCACGTCGCGGGCCAGCTCGTCCTCGGCGACGCCCTCGGACGCGGTGCGGATGATCACACCGGCGTCGTTGGGGACGATGTCGCGCAGGATCTCCTTGAGCCGCTTGCGTTCGGTGTCGGGCAGCTTGCGGCTGATACCGGTGGAGGTGCCGCCCGGCACGTACACCAGGAAGCGTCCGGCCAGGCTGATCTGCGTGGTCAGCCGGGCGCCCTTGTGCCCGACCGGGTCCTTGGAGACCTGGACCAGCACCAGTTCGCCTGGCTTGAGCGCCTGTTCGATCTTGCGCTCTTTACCGCCGAGACCGGCGGCCTCCCAGTTCACCTCGCCCGCGTAGAGCACGCCGTTGCGGCCGCGGCCGATGTCGACGAACGCCGCCTCCATGCTGGGCAGCACGTTCTGCACCTTGCCGAGGTAGACGTTGCCGACCATCGACGCGGACCCGGTGCTGGTGACGAAGTGCTCGACCAGGATGTTGTCCTCGAGCACGGCGACCTGGGTGGCGGTCGGGTGATCCGGGAACGCCTTCTCGCGCACCACCATCACCCGGTCCACCGCTTCGCGACGGGCCAGGAACTCCGACTCGGTCAGGATCGGCGGGCGACGCCGGCCGGCCTCGCGGCCGTCGCGCCTGCGCTGCCGCTTGGCCTCGAGCCGGGTGGAACCGGTGATGCCCTGCACCTCGTCGACCGTGGTGGCGCGGGCGCGGCTCTTGTTTCGCGGCTCGCGCTCGTGCACCACGGTGTGCGGCGGGTCGTCCTCGGTGGTGACGGCCTCGGCCTCGGCGGGCTCGCCGGCCACCTTGCGACGGCGGCGACGACGGCGGCGACGGCTCGCGCCCTCCGGCTCGTTCTCGTCGTCGTCGGAGTCGGTGTTGTCGTCGGCGGAGTCGGTCGAGTCCGGGGTGTCGGCGGTGTCGCCGCTCTGCTCGTCCTCGGTGTCGTCCGAGTCGTTCTCGTCGTCGGCGTCGCTGTGCTGTTCCCCGCGACCGCGACCACGGCCACGACGGCCCCGGCGCCTGCGGCGCGGCTGATCGTCGGCATCGCTCTGGTCGGCCGATTCCTGGTCGGCCGACTCCAGGTCGTCCTCGACCGCCTCGGGCTCTTCCTCGGGCTGCGGCTCGACCACCGGCTCTTCGCGGCGCACATCGCGCCCGGTGCGGCGCTTGCGGCGGGTCTGCTCGGCGGCCGCGGCATCCGGCGGCAGGAACAGCGGTGCCTGCACGACAGCGGCGGACTCGAAGACCACCGGCGCCGCGACGTGCGGCTCTTCCCGGACGGGATGGGTGAACAGTTGCACCGACGGCTGGTGCGCGACCTCGTTCGGGTTCTCTGCCCCGGAGTGGCCGATCAGCGGTTCAGGCGCGGAAAAGACCAGTCCGCCGTGGCCCCTGCTGGGCGCGGCGGCAGGCTCTTCCGGAGTCTCGGCCGGTCGCTCGGCCGCGGTCTCGGGCTGGTGTTCGATCGGCGTCGCCGGCTGCTGCGCGACCGGAGTCTCGGCCGCTTGCGCCGCCGGAGCGTCACCTTCCGGCGGGCCGAGCGCGTCGCGGACGGATTCCGCGACAGCCCGGTCGACATTGGATTGCGCGCTGCGCGCGTCGGACCCCAACTCGGTGAGCTTGGCCAGGATGCGCTTACTCGTTACCCCCAGCAGCTTGGCGAGTGCGTGAACTCGGATTCGCTCCGGCAATTGTTCGGCATCCTGTGGTGTTGTTTCCAATGGCTCTTTTTCGGCCACGAAGTCTCCTCGGACCCCCGGGCGCGTCCCTCCCGGTAAGGAGTGAAGCGGCCGACGCGGGGGCACTGTCCGTTCGCCTCACGCCGCTCAGCGCAAGGTCATATGGTCTCGCCCCGCATGTCCGGTTATCACCATGTTGTTCGTCGGTTTGGGCTAACTGGTCACGCGGCGCCTGGCTGTTGGCTGAACTCCGCAGTTGTGAGCGCTCATCCAGCGTGCCGACGCGAACAGCAAGCCCAGCGACCGGGCCTTTTGTCCGTGGCAGCGATGATCGGCATCGAACCGCGGTGTGTCATCCGGCTGCGATGGCCCCGATAGTCCACGTACCTGCGCGAACAGTCGGCATCAAAAGCAGCCGATGTCAGTATCCCATACCGAGCGCCGCGGGCTCACCGCGGCGCACGACTGTGTTCAACTCGCAAACTATTTTCAGGCGGGAAACTCCGGGAACCACAGAGCAATCTCGCGCTTGGCCGATTCGGGCGAATCGGACCCGTGTACCAGGTTCTCTTGCGTCTCCAGGGCGAAGTCTCCGCGAATGCTGCCGGGCACCGCCTTTTCCACCGGATCGGTGCCGCCGGCGAGTTGCCGGAACGCCGCGATCGCGCGCGGCCCCTCCAGGATGGCCGCGACAACCGGGCCGGAGGTGATGAATTCGATCAGGGAGCCGAAGAACGGCTTCTCGGCGTGCTCGGCGTAGTGGCCCTTGGCCAGGTCCTCGGACACATGCTTCAGCTCGAGGGCCGCGATCTTCAGGCCCTTGCGCTCGATTCGTACCAGCACCTCGCCGACGAGGCCACGGGCCACACCGTCCGGCTTGATGAGTACCAACGTCTGCTCAGTCACGGCGCACACTCTAACCGGCACCCCCGCCAGGTACCGAACCAGCGTTCGTCTGGGGGTGCGACAGGGGTCCCGCAGGGTGGTGGCGAGCCCGGCTAGGGGTCAGGAGGAACGCTGGATCCGCTGGCTCGGCAGCAGGCCCTTCTCCATCCGCCCGCGGACGTCCGCGCGCAGCACCAGGATGAACCCCCAGACCACCGCGAACACCACACCGATGATCCCGATGGACAGGTGAATGAAGGTGCCGAGCAGCACGAAAACCTGCAGCCCGAGGTTGAACGACATCGCCCATGACCGGCGCTGCAATCCGGCACCGAGGAACATCACCACGGCGAGCACCACCAGGTAGGTCCCCGAAGCCCACGTCACTCCGCCGCCGACCGAGCCGACGACCGGCAGCGCCAGCAGCACCACGATCGCCTCGAGGATCAGCGTGCCCGCCATCACCCCGCGGAAGCCCTTCCACGGATCGGTCGCGGGTTCGGGCACCGAATCGGGTTGTGCGGTGGGCTCGGTCATGCGGGGTCCTTTCCGAACAGCGCACGCGTCGCGCCCGCCGTCACTACGGAGCCGGTCACCACGACCCCGGCGCCGGACACCATCTCCCCGGACTCGCCGACTTCCTCGGCAATGGCGATCGCGGTCTCCAACGCGTCCGGCAGCGTCGGTGCCGTGATCACCCGCTCGTCGCCGAAGCGCTGCACGGCGAGGTCGGCGAGCAGGTCGACGTCCATCGCGCGCGGCGAACCGTTGGCGGTGACGACGATTTCGTCGAGCACCGGTTCCAGCGCGGTGAGGATGCCGTCGGCGTCCTTGTCGGCGAGCACGGAGACCACACCGACCAGCTTGCGGAAGTCGAACTCCGCGGTCAACGTCGAGGCCAGCGCCTGCGCGCCCGCCGGGTTGTGTGCGGCGTCGATGAAGATGGTCGGCGCGCTGCGCATCCGCTCGAGCCGGCCCGGGCTGGTCACGCTCGCGAAACCCGCACGGATGGCCTCGATGTCGAGCTGCCGGTCGGCACCGGCGCCGAAGAACGCCTCGACCGCCGCGAGCGCGAGCACCGCGTTGCGCGCCTGATGCTCGCCGTGCAGCGGCAGGAAGATCTCGTCGTACACCCCGCCGAGGCCTTGCAGTTCGAGCTGCTGGCCGCCGATCGCGATCTGACGGGCCAGCACCCGGAACTCGCCGCCTTCACGCGCCACCGCGGCGTCTACTTCGACGGCGCGGCGCAGCAGCACCTCCATCGCCTCGGGGTCCTGTTCGGCGATCACCGCGACGGTGTCGCGCGGAATCAGGCTCTCCGGCGCGCGTTTGATGATCCCGGCCTTCTCCCCCGCGATGGAGGTGAGATCGGTGCCGAGGTAGTCGGTGTGGTCCAGCCCGATCGGGGTGATCACCGCGACCTGACCGTCGATCACGTTGGTGGCGTCCCAGGTGCCGCCGAGGCCGGTCTCCACCACCGCCACATCGACGGGCGCTTCGGCGAACGCCGCGTACGCCATGCCGGTGAGCACCTCGAACTTGCTCATCCGCGGCCCGCCCACCTCGGCCGACTGCGCGTCGATCATCTCGATGAACGGCTGCAGCTCGCGGTAGGTCTCCACGTACCTGGCCGGCGTGATCGGCGCGTTGTCGATGCTGATCCGCTCGGTGGCCAGCTGCAGGTGTGGGCTGGTGATCCGGCCGGTGCGCCGGTGCAGCGCGGTGAGCAGCGCGTCGATCATCCTGGTCACCGAGGTCTTGCCGTTGGTGCCCGCGACGTGGATCGCGGGGTAGCTCTGCTGCGGCGAGCCGAGCAGATCCATCAGGGTGGCGATGCGGGTGAGCGACGGCTCGATCTTGGTTTCCGGCCAGCGGGTGTCGAGTTCGGCCTCCACCAGCGCCATTTCGGCCAGCTCGACCGGTGACGGCCCGGAGCTCAGCCGTGGCCCGGCGGCCGGGTGCCGGAGCTCGTCGCCGTACTGGGGTTCGGGTTCGTGGTTCATTTGCTACTCAGTTCCGCGAGCCGGGCACCGATGCGTGCCACCTCGGCGGCGGCGACTTCCTGGCGGTCCTTGATCTTCACGACCACCGGCTCCGGCGCCTTGGCGAGGAAGGCCTCGTTGCCGAGTTTGGCTGTGGTGCCCGCCAATTCCTTCTCAGCGGCGGCCAGGTCCTTCTCGAGGCGACGGCGTTCGGCGTCCAAGTCGACCGCACCCGAGGTGTCCAGCTCGACGGCGAGCTGCTTCTCCACGATGGTCTGGGTGGCGATGCCCGCGTGGTCCATGCCCGGCAGCCACAGCACCTCGTAGCCCTGCATGCGCTTGCGGCGGGTGAGGGCGTCCATGATCGTGTGGTCGAGGGCGTGGCCCATGTGCAGGTTGCCGGTGACGTTCGGCGGCGGCAGCACAATCGAGTAGGGCGGCTTGTCGCTGGTGGCGTCGGCCTCGAAATAGCCAGCGGCTACCCAGCGCTCGTACATCGAGGCCTCTACCTCGCCGGGGTTCCAGCTCTTGGGGAGGGCATCGGCACGATTACGCGAATTGTCAGGGGCTGCGCTGGTCACCCGACGATTCTAGTGGTCGGGCTCAACCGTTTTCCGCAGGGTGCGGGGCGGCGCCGGAATCAATCCCGTCGTGCGGCGATTCGGCGCGCGGTGGCGGCCGGACGGCGGCTGAGCCCGGCGGCCCGCGGCGCGGTGGACAGGCCGAGCCTCGGGTCATGTGAAACTTGCCGACGTGAGTGAGCTCGGCGAATTCCTGAGGGGCAAGCGCGCGTCGATCGCGCCGGAGCAAGTCGGTCTGCCACCCGTCGGCAACCCGCGCCGGGTGAGCGGGCTGCGTCGCGAAGAGGTGGCCCAGTTGGCCGGGCTGAGCGTCGATCAGTACACCCGGCTGGAGCTCGGCCGGGTGACCCATGTCTCGGACGAGGTGCTCGCCGGGATCGCGCGGGCCCTGCTGCTGACCGAGGAGGAAGTGTCCTGCCTGCGGCGACTGGGGTCGCGGCACCGGTTGCCGCACAACGAGATTGCCCGGGATCCGGACAAAAAGTAAGGCGGAGTCTTCGGTGGATGAGGGACACCGAAGACTCCGCCTACACCAGAAAGCTTACCGTCCCAGCTGGAAGGGTTCTCGAATCCATAAGCAATTCTCAGCTTCCGGCATTTTCTACCCCTGATCTCCGGATTAACCGGTCGAAACGGGCATCTGGGCGGCCGCTTGCGCCAGGTCGACATTGATCGCGACCGCCGCCGAATAGCCCGCCGACGCCGCGCCGACGACCTGGGCTGCGGGGTTCGCGACGTTGCCCGCTGCCCAGACGCCCGGCACGCTGGTCCGCCCGGACGGGTCGGCGATCACCCAGCCCTTCTCGTCGAAGTCACAACCCAGGGCGTGCAGCAGGTCGGCGTTGGGCACGAAGGTAGGCGCGACGAACATGGCCGAGCAGGGCACCGCGCGTCCGTCGGCCAGTTCCACGCCGCGCAAGGTGCCGTCGACGACGAGTCGAGCGACCTCGCCCTCGACGATGCGGACGCCGCGCGCGGTGAGCTGGGCCCGATCGGTGTCGGGCAACTCCATGGTGTGCTGGAACAAGGTCACCTCGGCCGACCACTGCGGTAGCACCAGAGCCAGGTGCGGCACCCGTGGATCGGCACCGCCGAGCAGACCGAGCGGCTGATGGCGCACCTCGTAGCCGTGGCAGTACGGGCAGTGCAGCACGTCGATGCCCCACCGCTCGCGCACGCCGGGCAGGTCCGGCAGCTCATCGCGCAGACCCGTGGCGACCAGGATGCGCTGTGCGGTAAGGGTCCGCCCGCTTGCCAGTCGAACGGTGAAATCATCATCGGGGCCGGGCTTTTCGGCGCTGGTCACGATGTCGTCAATCAGCTCGCCGCCGTATCCGGCGACTTCCGCCGCGCCTCGCTCCAGTAGCTCGCCCGGCGACATGCCGTCTCGGGTGAGGAATCCGTGCATGTGTTCGGCGGGGGCGTTGCGTGGCGCACCACCTCGCACTACCGCCACCGTGCGCATGGACCTGGTCAGCACCAGCGCTGCGGACAGTCCCGCCGCGCCCCCGCCGACGACCACTACGTCGTACTTCTCGCTCATGCCTCCGCCTCGCTGACGCTCGGCTCCGGCACGAGCGAATGCTCGGCTGTGTCCATTGTTCGCTCGCTTCGCTCGCTCATCTAGCGATCACCTCCACTGAAGAGGTTGCCGGTCTCGTCGCGATTACAGCAACTTATATTGCCGTTTCCGGGAATTCGAGGTGCACTGGAGTCATGCAGAACCAGCCGACCATCGCCGCCGCGCTCGCCGACATCGGTCCGCGGCTCAAGGCGGCGCGCACGCACCGCGATGTCACGCTGACGGCGTTGGCGGAGTCCACCGGGATCTCCAAGAGCACCCTGTCCCGGCTGGAGTCCGGGCAGCGCCGCGCCAGTCTGGAACTCCTGTTGCCGATCGCGCTGGCCCTGCAGGTGCCGCTGGACGAACTCGTCGCCGCACCGAGGATCGCCGACCCCCGCGTGCATGCTCCGGCACGAAAGGTGAACGGTATCACCGTGTTTCCGCTCACTCGTCAGCCAGGACCGTTGCAGGCATTCAAGATGGTGATGCCCGCCGACCGCACCGAGCCGGAGCCGCGCGTGCACGAAGGGTACGAGTGGCTGTACGTACTGTCCGGTCGGCTACGGATGGTGCTCGGCGAGCACGACATCGTCCTCGGACCTGGCGAAGCCGCCGAATTCGATACCCGGCAACCACATTGGTTCGGCTCCACCGGCCGCGGCCCGGTCGAAATTCTCAGCCTCTTCGGGAGCCAGGGCGAGCGCATGCACGTCCGCGCGCGCAGCCGCGGCGGCCGATCGGGATAGTCACGATTCGACCGCGCCCGTATTGTCCGTTGTTGCGATATCGGCCGCGGATGCGGAGGCTGGAGGGTGTGAGTGAAAAATCAGGGTTTTCCCCGTTGCCGGAACAAGTCCGGCTAGGGACTCTGGAAGAGGTGAACCCTCCGCTCGTCGTGCTGCCACCGCACCCCCCCGAGGCGATATCGTCTTTCCTCGCACCGGATGCCGTGCACGATCTGCGCGGCCGGGTCATCGATGAATTGCAGTATCCGCCGATGGCGGCGCTGGTCGTCGCCGGGATACCGGGGGCGGGCAAGAGCACGGTGCTGCGCCGGTTCTTCGGCGCCACCACCGAGGCCGAAGACCCCTCCGGCGGGCCGGAGGGATCGCTCGTGCTGGACTCGCTGCAAGCCCGGAATCGGTTGCGGCACCGGCTCGGCTGGCTGCCGTATTCGCTGTGGCGGCCGGTCGTCCATGTCGTGCACTTCGCGGGAATTCGTCGGGCACTGCGGGATACGGAGGGACCGGTGGTCATCCACGACTGTGCCACCACCGGCTGGGCGCGGTGGATCATCGCCCTCTGGGCCGCGGGGTACGGCAGGGAGCTGCACGTGATCCTGCTCGATGTGCCCGCCGCGGTGGCCCGCGCCGGGCAGCAGGCGCGCGGGCGGCGGTCCAATCGAATGACCTTCGTGCTGCACTGCTTTCGCTGGCGGCGGTTGATGCAGCGACTGCGGGCGGGTGGCGGTCTGCGGCCCGCGCCCGAGTCACTGGTGATCGTCGACCGGAGCAACATCAATCAGATGAACCGGGTCACCTTCGCCGCGTAGAAGACCCGTTCCCGCCAGTCGGCGCGAAGGGTCGGATCGGTGAAAGCCCTGTGACACCATTCGTTTCCCGCCTGCGCGGGAACCGGGCGATGCAAGCTCAGGGAACCAGCACTGTCAGCGCACTCGGTACGGCACGGATGGTGATCGGTAACGTGCCTGCGGGTTCACCGTCGGCGGTCGCCGGGGCGCCAGGCGCGGTCAGGGTGATCTCGGCGGCGCGATACTGCTTGACCTCCGGGTGATTCTGCCGTTTGCCCGCGGACAGTGCGGGCAGCAGCCGCAGCATCTCCACCCGGGACAGACCGCCGACCACGGTGAGGTCGAGCAGGCCGTCGTCCAGCACCGCATCCGGGCAGATCAGCATGCCGCCGCCGTAGGTGCGGGTATTGCCGACCGCGACCATCACCGCGTTGGTCGCCACTTCCGAACCCGCCCCCGGGTTCGTCAGCCCCTCGGTGACCGCGCCGGTCAGCTCGACCCGATAGGGCACGGTGAAGCGGCCGGAGATCTCTGCCAGCGCGGCGACGGTGTAGCGCAGACGACCCTTGGGCCAGCGCATAGCGTTGGCGCGCAAGGTAACTCGGGCGTCGAACCCGGTGCCGGTGACGGTGACGAACCACATCGGCGCCGATCCCGGCGCGGACGGTTCGATCCGGCCGAGGTCGATGGTCCGGACCTTCCCGTCTGCCACCAGGTCGGCCGCGGCGACCGGATCCTCGGTGGGCACGCCCAGTTCCCGGGCGAGGTCGTTGCCGGTACCCGCCGGGACCATGCCGAGCGGCACACCCGTGTGCGCGACGGCGTCGAGGGTCACGTTGATCAGGCCGTCGCCGCCGATGCAGACCACCGCGTCGCCGTTGCCCTGCGCGATCGAGTCCCGCACCAGCCGAACCGTTTCGGCGGCCGACGGCGCGCGCACCTCGGCGACGTCGACACCGCGTGCCCGCAACTGTGCCATCGCCGCATCCGCGACGTCGTGTCCTGCACGCGGGTTGGTCACCACGGTGACGGCACGCACGGTTCGGATCGAATTCTGCGTCACGGGATCAGCTTTCCAGGATTGAGGATGCCCGCCGGGTCCAATTCGGCCTTCACGGCGCGCAATACGCGGACACCGAGATCGCCGACCTCGGCGGGCAGCCATGGGCGGTGGTCGGTGCCGACCGCGTGATGGTGGGTGATGGTGCCGCCGTTGGCCACGATCGCGTCGCCGACAGCCTGTTTCGCCGTGTGCCACTGCGCGATCGGATCATCGAGCTGCTTGGCGACGACGGTGAAGTACAGCGATGCACCGGTCGGGTACGTGTGCGAGATGTGGCACATGACCAGCGGCGGGGTGCCCTGCCCGGTGAGCGAATCGGTCAGCGCGGCAGTCACCTTCGCCTTGAGCGTAGCGAGGTTCGCCCAGGTCGTCGCGGTCTCCAGCGTTTCGCACAGCACGCCGACGTCCAGCAGCGCATCGCGCATGTACGGCGCGCCGAAGCGGCCGTGTTCCCATTCCCTGGCCGGAGTTTCGCCGAGCGCGGTGCCGCCCGCCGCGGTGAGCAAGGCGCTCGCCTCGGTGCTGCGTGCCGCGACATGCGCCGCGGTGCCCTCGAAGGTGGTGATGGCCAGGCAGCCGGCGATCGCGTTGCCGCCGATATCGCTGGAGCGGGCCAGATTGACCCCGGTCTCGGCCTCGTCGGACAGACGAAGCACCGTCGGTGCGGCACCCGCCTGCACGACCGAACGCAGTGCGGCGGCGCCGGTTTCGAAGTCGGGGAACGACCACCCTTGGTAGGCAGTGGTTTCCGGTACGGGGTGGACGCGCACGGTGACCTCGGTGATCACACCGAGCGCGCCTTCCGAGCCGACGAACAGCTCACGCAGGTCCGGGCCCGCCGCCGAGGCGGGCGGACGGCCGAGTTCCAGTGTGCCGGTGGGGGTGGCGATCTTCAGCCGCTGCACCATGTCGTCGAACCGCCCGTACCCCGCCGAGGCCTGCCCGGACGACCGGGTGGCGGCGAACCCGCCGATGCTGGCGAATTCGAAGCTCTGCGGGAAATGGCCGAGCGAAAGCCCTTGCGCCCGAAGCAGTTCCTCCGCGCGCGGGCCGGTGAGCCCGGCCCCGAGGGTGGCCATGCCGCTTACGGGGTCGATCTCGGACACCGCGTCGAGTCTGCGCAGGTCCACCGCGATCACGGTGTCGAAGCGGCCGCGCACTGGATCGACGCCGCCGACCACGCTGGTGCCGCCGCCGAACGGCACGACCGCGATGGCGTGCTCGGCGCAGTAGGCCAGCACGGCGAGCACCTGGTCGTGATCGGCGGGGAAGACGAGGGCGTCCGGGGCGTCCTGCGGGCCCTCGGCACGGCGACGCAGCAGGTCAGGGGTGCTCTTGCCGCCGGCGTGCCGTAAGCGGTCGCGGTGGTCGGTCGAGACGTTGTCCGCGCCGACCACCTCGACCAACCCGTCTCGTCGGGTAGGCGTCAGCGCCGACTCTCGAAGTGGCACTTCGCCCTCATCGCGGCGCGCCACCGGGTCGCCGGACACTCCGAACACCTGCGTGAGGAGGCCCCGGATCTGTGCCGATAGCGGCTTGTGTCCGGCCGGAATGCCCCAGGCATCCCAGACCATACTCGCCACGGCCTCGGCTGCGCCCGAGTTTTCCGCCGGAGCCGATGCGTCGCCGGGGTACTTCTGCGTCTCGACCATGCGTTACAGTTTGACATAGAATGTCAAGCAGTAACGAGCCAAGCTCACCGAGGTGAACCTTTGACCGCTCCCGACGACCCGCTTTCCGCCATCGATCTCGCGATCCTCGATGCCGCCCGCCGCTGCGTGGCGGAGTTCGGCGTGCGCCGCACCACCCTCACCGAGGTGGCCCGGCGCGCGGGCGTCAGCAGGCCGACCGTCTACCGACGCTGGCCCGACACCGGGGCGCTGGTCGCCGAGCTGCTGGTCCGCGAGCTGCGCGCGATCGTCGACGCCACCATGCCCACCGGGGGTCCCGGCCGCACCCGGCTGGTCACCGGCATCGTCGCGGGAGCCGCGAAGGTTCGCTCGAACCCGTTGTTCGGCAAGATCTTCCGTGCCGACACCGACCTGATGCTCACCTATGTCTTCGGCCGCCTCGGCCGCAACCAGCGCGCGCTGATCGAGCTGTTCGCCACGGGCATCCGAGCGGGCCAGCAAGACGGGTCCATTCGCGACGGCGACCCCGTGCAGCTGGCCACCATGCTCCTGCTGATCGCGCAATCCGCGGTTCAGTCGGCAGGCACGGTCGAACCACTGCTCGCCGGAGCCGACCTGGACACGGAGCTGTCCCACGCACTCGACGGCTATCTCGTGCCGGCCGATCGGCACGGCACCGACCTCGGAAAGGCATTGCGATGACCAGGAATTCGGTTGTCACCGGCGACTCGGCCCTCAACGCGGAACGCCGCACCAGGGAGCTGCGGCAGCTCGGTGACGGGCGCGAGATCGACGTCCTGGTGATCGGCGGCGGTGTCACCGGTGTCGGCGCCGCGCTCGACGCGGTGGCGCGCGGGCTGCGCACGGTGCTGGTGGAGCGACACGACCTTGCGTTCGGTACCAGCCGGTGGAGTTCGAAGCTGGTGCACGGTGGGCTGCGGTATCTGGCCAGCGGTCAGGTCGGCATCGCGCACGAGAGCGCCGTGGAGCGCGGCATTCTGATCCGCACCACGGCGCCGCATCTCGTCCGTCCGCTGCCCCAGCTGGTACCGCTGCTGCCCGGCATCGGAGCCGCGCAGAGTGCGCTGGTGCGGGTGGGTTTCCTGGCGGGTGACGCGCTGCGCCGCGGAGCGGGCACCCCGGCCGCGATCCTGCCCCGCTCGCGCCGGGTCGCGGCCGCCGAGGCGCTGCGGCTCGCACCGACCGTGCGCCGCGACGGGCTGCGCGGCGGGCTCCAGTCGTGGGACGGTCAGCTCGTCGACGATGCCCGCCTGGTGGTCGCGTTGGCGCGTACCGCGGCAGCGCACGGGGCGACGGTGCTCACCCGCATGGAAGCCCTTGACGTGAACGGCAACTCGGCCCGACTGCGGGACACACTGACCGGCGAGACCATGTCCGTGCGCGCCCGCGCTGTCGTCAACGCCACCGGTGTGTGGGCCGGCGAGGTCGATCCCAGCATCGAGTTGCGCCCCAGCCGCGGCACCCACCTGGTGTTCGACGCCGCGTCGTTCGGCGGGCTCACCGCCTCGCTGACCGTCCCGGTGCCGGGCAGCACCAGCCGTTTCGTCTTCGCCTTCCCCGCCGCGCACGGCCGCGTGTACCTGGGCCTGACCGACGAGGACGCCCCCGGTCCGGTCCCGGACGAGCCGAAACCCACCGAGTCCGAGATCGACTTCCTGCTCGACACCATCAACACCGCGCTGCGTGAACCGTTGACCCGTGCCGACATTCGCGGCACCTACGCGGGCCTGCGTCCGCTGCTGAAGACCGCCGACGACAGCACCGCCGACATCTCCCGCAAGCACGCGGTCCTGCACTCCCCCACCGGAGTCATCACCATCGTCGGCGGCAAACTCACCACCTACCGCCAGATGGCCGAGGACGTCATCGATGCGGCCGTCACCCGCGCCGGACTCACCGCGGGCCCGTGCCGCACCAACCGACTTCCGTTGGTGGGCGCGGTGTCCGGCGCCGCGCGCGATCGCATCGACGCGCCCCCGGTGCTGATCGACCGCTACGGCAGCGAAGCAGCGACCGTTCTCGCTGCCGCCCAACACAATCCGGCACTGGCCCAACCGGTGACACCCGGAATAGACGTCACCGCAGCGGAATTCCACTTCGCCGTCACCCACGAAGGCGCACTCGACGCCGACGACCTGCTCGACCGCCGCACCCGGATCGGCCTGATCGCCGAAGACCGCGCAGCCGCCACCCCAGCCGCGGTGGCCGCTCTGGCACCGGCCACCTAGGTCCCTGCGCGACTACCAAAGGTTGCGGCCACAGCCGCACACCTTCTGAGGTCCCGCACTCGGACTCGCCGCCCTGACACGCGTGCGGATGCCGAAGTGGGTGCGGCTGTGGCGGGGTGGAACCGCGGCGGTCGGTGCAGCGGCCACTCAGGTGCTGGGGGGCCGTTCAGGTTTCCGAGACGGATCCGTCGAACGTCCACGAGTCGATATCGGCGCACATAATGGCACGCGGCCAGTCGTCCAGGCCGTGAGCCGCTTCGGCGGCGCGGATGGCGTGCAGACCCGGTGTCTGCTCCTCTTCGGGCAGGTAGCGGAAGCCGAGGCGCTCGTAGTACGGGCCGTTCCAGGCGACGTCGACGAAGGTGGTGAGGGTGATGGACTGCATGCCATGGTCTTTGGCCCAGAACACGGCGTGGTCGATGAGCTGCTTGCCGATCCGGCGGCCCCGGTGGTCGGGGTGCACCGACACCTGATCGATGTGCGCCATCTGGTCGACGACGCCGAGGACCAGATAACCGATCGGGTGGTCGCCGTCGTCGGTCCAGACCCACGCGCGTCCGGCGCGCTGGAATTCGCGCAAGGTTTCTAAGGGCGGCGGTTCATCCTCCGCCACGGCTGTCATACCGATTTCCGCGAACGGTCTACCCGCTGCGATCTCGATATCCTGCAGGACTGGCAAGTCGTCGTCGGTCGCCGGTCGGATCACGGACACCTTCGCATCATAGAGATCAGGTGGCGGGCGTGGCGAGAATGCCCTCGATCAGCACCCGAAGTGCCCATCGGGCACGCTGGTCTCCCTCGCCCGACATCATGGTGTCTCCCAGGGCCACGATCATCGGATAGCGCTCGGCCGGCAGCGCGGCGAAGCGCTCGCGGACCTCGGCGAGGTGCGCCTCGGCGCGCATCCCTTTGGTGTTGTAGGCGCTCTGTTCGGCGGCGACCGCGGTGATGTGCAGGAACAGCAGGTCGACGGCCCACGAGTTGGTGCGCTCGTCCACCCCGCCCTCGGCGAGCAGGGCCAGCATCCGATCGACGAGCACGAGTGCGTTCGTCCCGGTCGGGATCGCTCCGAGCGCAACGAGCGCCAGTCCCTCGTGCCGGCTCATCGCTACGACCGCAGCCTCCACCAGGGCGAACAGTCGTTCGCGCCAGGTGCCGCCGGTCGGTTCCTCGATCGTGCCGAGCACGTGGTCGAGCATGGCGGCCATCAGGTCGTCGCGGTTGGCGACGTAGACGTAGAGCGAGGCCGCGCCGGTGTCGAGTTCCTGGGCGACGCGGCGCATGGTCAGCGCGGCTTGGCCGTCCTGATCGAGAACGCGCAGGCCGGTTTCGATGATCACGTCGCGGCTCAGCGGTGCCTTCGCCGGGCGAGCTCGGCGGCTGACAGGTGCTGGATTCATGACCACGCCTCGCTCGGCCGTGCCGAAACCACCTGCTCGCTTTCCGCGCTCGCTCATGGCGTCGAGCATACGCGTTGAACGAACGCCGTTTGACACGAACAGTGTTCGTTTCGTAGTGTCTTCGCAACGAACATCGTTCGTAACGATCAAAGTTCGATCATTCTCCTCCACCTCGAAGGAGGTGTCCCATGACCATCCCCACCCAGTCCACAGCGGCGAACCACCAGGTCAACAGCCGCATGTGGGCAATACTCGCCGTCATCCTCGCGGCCGACATCCTCGACCTGCTCGACGCGACGATCACCAACATCGCCGCTCCCACGATCGCCGCGGACCTGCGCGGCGGGCAGGCCCTGATCCAGTGGCTCGGCGCGAGCTACGCCCTCGCTTTGGGCGTGCTGCTCGTCGTCGGCGGCCGGCTCGGCGACCGCTTCGGTAAGCGCCGCCTGTTCCTGATCGGGCTCGCCGGGTTCACCGTCGCCTCGGTCGCCTGCGGCCTGGCCTTCGATCCGGTCTCGATCATCGTGGCCCGGCTGGTGCAAGGCGCGTTCGGTGCGCTGCTCATCCCGCAGGGTTTCGGCATCCTCACCGCGGTGTTCCCGCGTGAACAACTGGGCAAGGCGTTCAGCGTCTTCGGCCCGGCTCTGGGCCTTTCCGCGGTGGGCGGGCCGATCGTGGCCGGCTTACTGATCGATGCCGATCTGTTCGACCTCGGTTGGCGCGCCATGTTCCTGATCAATATCGGGCTGGGCGGCGCTGCGTTCGCCGCCGCTTATCGCCTGCTACCGCCCGACACCGGTGACCGCACCATCGCCATCGACGGGCTCGGCGCGGCACTGCTCGGTGTCGCCATGTTCGGTGCGCTGTTCGGGCTGATCGACGGTGCGGCCAGCGGCTGGACCGTGCTGCCGCTGGGCTGTCTCCTCGGCAGCCTGGTCTGCTTCGGCCTGTTCATCCGGCGTCAGCTGACCGCCGCGGAACCGCTGATCCGGCCGACGCTGTTCCAGAACCGCGGCTTCACCTCCGGACTGCTGCTCGGACTGGTGTTCTTCGCCGCGGTGTCCGGATTGCTCTTCGTGCTGTCGCTGTTCCTGCAAACCGGGCTCGGCTACAGCCCGACCGGCGCCGCGCTCGGTCTCGCGCCGCTGGCCGTGGGCATCGTGCTCGCCTCGATCGCGGCGCATCAGTACATCGCCCGGCTCGGCCGCAATCTCATCTTGATCGGCTTGCTGATCACCCTTGTCGGCATCGGGCTGCTGCTCGTGCTGGCGCTGACCGCGGGAACAACCGTCGGGCCGTGGGCGCTCGCCGCGCCCGTCTTGGTCCTCGGGCTCGGCATGGGTACCTGCTTCGGCACCGTCTACCAAGTCACCATCGGTGATATCGAGCAGGCTGAAACCGGCAGTGCCAGTGGGTCTCTCACTGCCGTGCAGCAACTCGCGAATGCCATCGGCGCGGCCGCCGTCACCACGGTGTACTTCCACACCGTCGGCTCGGGGCAGGCGCACGCATTGATCGTCAGCCTGGTGCTGGTTGCCGTGGGCACCGTCGTCTGCTGCGCATTCGTTCGGCTGATGCCGCGTAACGCACCGGCCGAGCTCTGACCCACCCGCTATGAACGTCCGCCAACGACGATCAGCACCCAATTAACTACTCACCAAGGACTTCTCATGATTCTCGTTACCGGCGGCCGCGGCGCGGTCGCTACCAACCTGCTCGACCTGTTGCGCGCCGACGGCCTCGCCGTCCGTGTCGGATCCGCCCACCCCGAGCAGCTCGGAGTTCCCGCGGACGTGCCGACTGTCGCCTGTGACCTGACCGATCCGACCACTTTCCCCGCGGCCCTCGCCGACGTCACCTCGGTATTCCTGTACGCGGAGGGCACAACCATCAGCGAATTCGTCACCACCGCAACCGAATCCGATGTCGAGCACATCGTCCTGCTGTCGTCGTCCTCGGTGCTCGATCCCGACGCCGCGACCAACCCGGTCGCGAAATCACATCTCGACGCCGAACTCGGACTCGCCGACGCCCCGATGACCGTCAGCGTGCTGCGCCCGGGGGCCTTCGCAGGCAATGCCCGTAGCTGGGCCTGGGCGATCAAGGCAGGTCAACCGATCAGCCTGCCGTACCCGAACGCGTACGGCGATCCGATCCACGAGCTCGATATCGCCGAGGCCGCGTATGCCCTGCTCGCCAAGCCGGACTCGCGGGGCGGCCAGTACCACCTGACCGGTCCCGAGACCCTCACCTTCACCGAGCAGCTCGACCGCGTCGCCCAGGTCATCGGCCGCACCATCGCCATCGACCACGTGACTCCCGAAGCGTGGAAACACCAGATGGCCGAGCACATTCCCGCTCATTTCGCCGACGGTCTGCTCGCATACTGGCGTCGCTGCGACGGCGTCCCGAGTCCAATCACCGACGATGTCAGCACCCTCACCGGGCGACCGGCGCGCAGCTTCACCAGCTGGCTCGAGGAGAACGCCGCCGTATTCACCGGCTGAACTTGTGCCATTGATCCGTTTCCGACAGCCGCACATCCGGCTGTCGGAAACGTTTGCACCGACCGACGACACGGGCGACGCGCGGACTGGTGCTCGAGCCGAGTGTCGGCGAGATGGTCGCCACACTTGCGCCCCGGACCGAATAGGACGAACGCCACCACCGCCTGTGGCGTGCCCGCCGCCGACCGACCGACCAGAATCATGGCGGCACTGGCGAATTCAGCGGTCCGCAGATCCTTCCGATCGGTAGCTCCGACGTGCCCGGACGTGGCCCCGCCGCCCCTCGGCGCGCCGATCCACCCCGCGCACACGCTCTATGCTGGCTTCGAATGTCGGTAGTGCGCCGGGAAGGAGGGCGCGGATGCGCAGCAAATCACCCACCGTTGGTATCGCGCAGGGTGACGGCCTTGTCGCGCGCTTCGGTGGCGTCGTCGTCTATCTGGCTGGGGAAACCGCCTCCACGGACCGGATCCTCGGCGCGATCGAGGCGGTCGCGGAGGCGGCGCATCCCGGCGCGGCGCTCGCGCAACGGCTGGCCGCCGTGGTTTTCGGCAGCACGTCCGAGACGCCGCCGTTCGGCGTGGTGGCGCCGACCGACGACGGCACCCTGATCCTGCTGCGCGGACCGGTCTTCGCCGAGATCAGCGGTGCGGAGGGCACCCGGCGGCTGGATGGGTCGCGCGCATTCACCTGGGTGGACGAGATCGTGCGCGAACCGTTGCGCCGGATCACCGTCGGCACCGACATCGGCAAACCGCTGAAAGCGTTGCCGCGCACCGATCTGCGCGCTGGTGTGGTGCCCGGTGGTGGCTTCGTCCTGAATGTCGCGCTCAAGCGTGCGAGCAAAGCGGCCAAGAGCGCTGCGGCACCCCGCCCGTCCGCCAGCGACTCGGCAGCCGAGCCGCCGCCGACCGCCGCCGGATTCGCCGCGACACCCGAACCCACCGGTGCCGATGCGGCGGTCGACGCGTCGCCCGCCACGGTTTCTCCCTCCGATACCGCGGCGGCCGCGAACGTGTCGTCGGTCATCCGGGCAGCGCCGACCGGCCGGGCCCCCTCGGCTACCCGGTCCGGCGCGGCGCAGTCCCCGTCGGCGCCCGCACCCACGTCCACCCGGGCCGCCACCTCCACCACGAGCCAGCCGTCGGAATCGGCGCGGCCACGCATGCGGCCACGGCCGCCGATCGGCAACCGTCCCGCGGCGGACCGTCCACTCGCTTGGTCCCAAACCCACCACCCCGGCCCACGGCCCGAACCTGTTGCGCTGCACAAGACCTCGGCCGACCGCGTGGCCCGCATCGTCCGCCCGGCCGCCGAGCAGGACCAGGCCGTCGGCAACCTGATCCTGGAGAACGGCGCGGCCTATCCCCTGGACCGCCCCTACGTCATCGGCCGCGGCCCGCAGGCCGACGACTCCGTCCGCTCCGCCACCGCCGCGCCCATCGTGATCCAACGCGACCGCCACGTCTCCCGCGTGCACGCCTACGTCTCGGTCGACCGCGGCAAGGTCTTCGTCCGCGACGCCACCGCCACCTCCGGCACCTTCATCGCCCCACCCGGCACCGACCAGTGGACCCGAATCGGCACCTCCCCCACCGAGCTCCGCCCCGGCTGGAGCGTCCGCATCAGCGACCGCGTTATCACCTACCGCGGGACTGACGAGGCGGATGGCGACCGCCGCGAATCCGAGTGACGCACGCGGTGGCGTGAACCATCGCGAATCAGATGCCGTCGCAATTGATTACGGCAACCGGGACAGCTGGCTCCTCGTTGATGGCGAGCACGGCGATCACGATCATCCCGCCGCAGCCTCATCGTCTACGGCGGGCGCAGCGACCCACGACTACCGGCAGCTGACTCAGCGTTGACGACGGGCACGTCGAAGAAAGCGGCGGCGCTTGCCTATTCGGCGTGCACCGAAGGACGCTGCCAGGCCTGCGGCGGCAGCTAGGGCGGCGGAGCCTGCGGTGGTGGCTATTTGCGGTGGGTGGCCGAGGAGGATCCAGGCACCGCCGACGAGGGCGACGGCGAGCAGGGCGGCACTGATGATCAGGCCGACACTGTTGGCGAATCCACCGCGGCCCCTGCGTAAGCGGCGCATGTTCGACTCTAGGTAGGCGAGGGAGAACAGGGCGAGCAGGGCGACGCTCGCGGCGGTGACGGTGGTTGCCGGGCGCTGGACAGCCTGCATTTCGACTCGCTCGGTGGCGATTTCGCTGTTGTTCCGCAGCAGGACGAGCTCCCCGGTGAGGTGCCCGGCCATCACGTACTGATTGACCGGCGCGGGCAGCATGGCCCCTGGCTCACCCGGTACGAACGGCACGACTTCGCCGACGAGTGGCACACCGAGCACCGTCACCTTCAGCGAAGCGGCGTCCGCATCGATCTCGTTGACGCGCAACGGGATCGGCTTCGTCAGATCGACTTCGACAGGTGTCGTGGCCGGATCGACCCCACCGAGGGTGACCGCACCCGGCGCCAAGTCACCACCGATCGATGACTGACCGAACCCCGAGACCACCAGCGCCACTGCCGCAATCGCGAGGACCGCGGCAAGGGCGAACGGTACCCGCGGCGATTCGAAGGTGACGACCTCCTGGATGAGCACCAGGTCCCGTCGATCGATCTCGGCCAGCCGTGCCCCGTTGTCGGGCATCGGCTGCAATGGCCGCACCCGAGTCACCGGCCCACGAAACGGCATCGCGCCCTGCGCCTGTGCCGCAGGCTCTACCGGTGGCCGAGCCCCAGCCGGAGGGAACGCACCTGAAGGCCGACCGCCCATTGGATGACCGCCCACCGGTCGCGGACCAGTCGGCGGCCGCGGACCAGCCTCGGGCCGCGATCCGGCCGGATACCACTGCACGGTTGGCGGAGCACTCCCCGCCGACCCGGCCGTCGACCGCGGCGGCTCACTCTCCCGCGCAGGCCCGAACGGCGGCGCCACCCCGGATCCCTCGGGTGGCGCAGCGGATTTCGATGCCCCGCCAGGAAACCACGGCGTGGTCGGCGGGGCAGCACCGAATGGCTGATCCGTCGCCAGCGACTCCGTGTCCGACGACGCCGACGATATATCTCGCTCCGAAGGTGCGCCCGACGCGGCCGATCCCGATGGAGCTGTCGGCTCCCGCGCCCCGCTGGGCATTGCCGGTCGAAACGGCGGCGGGGTTCGATAGGTATCCGGAGGCACGTTATCGCCCGGGAGTGGGCCGGTCCTGCCAAAGGATGAGCCGGTTCCGCCGGAGGGCGAGCTGGTTCGACCAGAGACCGGGCCAGCTCCTCCAGAGGGCGAGCCGGCTCCTCCAGAGGGTGAGCCGGTTCCGCCGGAGGGTGAGCCGGTTCCGCCGGAGGTCGGGCCAGTTCCACCTGAGGGCGACCCGGTTGATCCAACAGCTCCGCCAGCCTCGCCAGTTCCACTGGGGGACAGCGCTGTTCCGCCCGCCGGATACGGTTGGGCACCAGGTCGCGGCCCCGGGGTGACCGGCGGTGTGCGGCGGTGACCGCCCGCACCACGACTCGACATCCGCCCACTTCCGGTGGCGGCAGCAACAATCGTGTCCGCGCCGATCACCGGAATACCCACGGGCGTAAGCCAATCCTCGCCCCAGCAGTAGGCTGCGGGCTGAGCGAGAGCGATACCGAAGGACTCCGCAGTGTCGAACCGATCCGCGGGATCGGTTGCCAACCCACGCATCACCACCGCGGCGATCGGTTCCGGCACGCTCGGAGCGACGGCACTCAGCGGGGTCGGCTCATCGAAGGCATGCGCGAACAACATGGCCAGCGGTCCGTCACCCGGCGGAAACGGC
Organism: Nocardia sp. XZ_19_369; assembly: GCF_015355715.1. Taxonomy (NCBI): domain Bacteria; kingdom Bacillati; phylum Actinomycetota; class Actinomycetes; order Mycobacteriales; family Nocardiaceae; genus Nocardia; species Nocardia sp. XZ_19_369. The sequence continues at coordinate 198,504 of NZ_JACVED010000010.1, forward strand.
AACACCCCCGACAGCAACTGATAGAGCATCGTCGCCAGCGCATACACATCCGTGGCGGGTGAAAGTTGTTGCCCCCGCGCCTGCTCCGGCGCGATGTAGGACGGCGTGCCGATGATGTCGCCCGCCTTGGTCACCCACGTCTCGTCGCCACCGACGATCTTGGCGATACCGAAGTCGGTGAGCTTGATCGCCCCGCCGGCCCCGAACATCAGATTCGCCGGCTTCACATCACGGTGCAGCACCCGATGCCGGTGTGCGGCGGCCAATCCCGCCGCGCAGGACAGCGCGATCGCAACGGCGGTCGCGGAATCGTAACCGTCCGTGGCGAATCGCTCGCCCACCGTGCCGCCCGGCAGATACTCCATCACCAGCAGGCAGAGCTCACCGTGCTCCAGATAGTCGAAAACCCGCACCACATGCGGATGGTCGATCGCCGCGAGCACTCGAGCCTCCGCGACGAACCGGCGGCGGACCTGCTCGTCGTGCGCGAACTGCGGCGGGATCTGCTTGATCGCGACCGGCCTGCCCAGCCTGCGATGCGTGCCCGCAAGAACCACCCCGCATCCGCCACGGCCGAGTTCGGCGCCGATGTCGTAGGCGGGCAAGGCAGCCCGCACCAGCTCGTCCTGCTCGGTCACGACGCCGATCCTTCGGCAGGCAGGCGGTAGGCGACGGCATCGGCGATCTCATCGGTATCAGCGTCGGCATCCACGTCGTCGTCCTCGTCCGGTTCCGGCGTCGGCGACGCGTAGCCGAGCAGGAAAGCTACGGCCGCCGTCGTTCCCGCGAACGCCAGCCACAAACTGGTATCCGGCACCCACCATCGCGCCACCGACGCGGTGAACGCGAACACCAGCCCGATCCCGAGCCCCGGAGCGAGCAACCGCAGCCCGCGCTGCCAGCGGTTGGCCGAAAGCCGGTGCCGGGCAATGGCCAACGCGGCGTCGGCAATGGCCAGCGCGGTCAATACAGCCAGCGCGATCCCGAACAACCCGTACACCGACCACAACGATCCGCGCACATCGGTGACCAAGGGAATCTCGGCCACCGCCGTTCCGCTCGCGCCGTACACCGCGAGTTCACCGCCGATCAGCCCGGTCGCCTGTCCGGCGAGCCCACGCAACTCCAGCCGATACCGCAGCGACTCGGATTTCCCTGGCGCAATGGTCAATTCGACGGCGGTGGAGTACGAGAAGAAGCTCAACCCGAGCACCCGCCCCGCGAGGTCGACGTGCCGGATCTCCAGCGGCGCACTCGTATTGTTGGTCAACTCGATCGCGACCCGGATCGTGCTGTCCGGCTCGAGCCGCAACGGCTGCTCCACCGAGGTCCCCGCGATATCGCGCCCATCGAAGTTCGCGGACATGTCGACCCCGTCGGGCTTCGCACCCGCCTGCGCCGCGGGCCACAGCAGCGCGATCAGCAACAGCACCGGCCAGACAACTGCCCGAATGCCTTGGAAACCACCGCTCATTCGCCCCTCCGCGCGGGTAGATGCGACACGAGGCGATGGCAGTAGTACCACCCGCCGAGCACCAGGAAGAACAGAATCACGGTCAGCGTCGACGTCCCCGACCCGACGCTGCCGACCAGCACCACATCCAACGGTGCCGCCAGGGTGCGCCCGCACTTCGCGGTCACCTGATGCCTGCCGACGTCCATCGCACCGGTGGCCAACGACACCTCGAACGCACCGTCCACCCCGGCCACGGTCTTACCCACGGCGACATCGCCGATGGCGACATCGACCGGCACCCCCGGCTCACAGCCGTGACCGCTGGCCGTGACACCGACCCCGGGGCCGACCGCCGAAGGTGTGAGATCCATTGCGGCAGGCGGCAATCGAGGAGGCGGCGGGGGCGACGGCTCGGGCGCGGGCGGCACAACCGCCGGGGTGCGCACCGGATTCCGCGGCGGCGCAACAACATTCGGCGTAGTCGGCGGGTCGACGACTTCAGGAGGCGGGGGCGGTGGGGGTGGCGGCGGTGGAATCAAAACCTCGGGCAGCGGCGGGATCACCACCTCCGGCGGTGTGATCGGCGGCGTGGTGACCTCCGGCGGCGTGGTCGGCGGCGTCGTAATATCCGGCGGCCTCGGCCTATTCGACGGCGGCACCGGCGGACAGGTCGGCCCATCGGACCCACCGCATGGATCGGGCGGCCGATGCGGCGGCACCGCTCGGCCGGGTGAAACGGGCCCGTCCTGGGCCCCACTGCCATCCTGCGGTGGCGGTGCGTCCCGGCCGCCGCTGCCATCCTGGCCAGGAGCGGGCGCACCCGTCCCATCCCTGGTCCCACCGCCATCATCCGGCGGCGGCGGTAGCGGACTCGACGGCTGCCGCACCGGAACCACCGCCGGCGGCCGATCACCCGGCTCGACGCCGTCGTCTACCCCGCTATCCAGCAGCGCGGGCGTGGAACGCCCGACGAAGCCGTCCCACGGTCCCGATATCGGTGACAGCCGTTGCGCGTCCTCGACCACCGCTGTCGAATTCGAATCCCCGACTGCGAGCGCCCCTGGCGACCCGGCCAGCACACCCCCACACAGAATGGCGCCCAACAGCACCCGACCCGCGCGCCTCTGTCCCACCTGCCGACGCGCTGCGCCGGCACGCGAAGCACCTGGTGCCAGCGTCCCCATCGGCCATGCTCTCGCTAGGCATACCGCCGCCCGCGCGCCGACCCTGCCCGGCGCGCTGACGGACTCTGTACGACCGCGCCCATCGTGCGTGCGATCCCTAGCATCGTAAGGCCGTGTGCGCCAACGCGGAGCCAACTCCGACGAGCCGACCTCGGGGATTGCCCGCGTACGTACGTTCAAGATCTGGGGACGCACGCGGACTCCGCACGCCCGTTATGGTCAGCGCGGGCAACCAGCGTGTTCCGCACCCGCATCGCCGCGAGTGCATACCATCGAAGTAGCTGGTCCCCTGCCCGACTCAGACACCGCGAAGAGGACAATACGAACTATGCACCGTAACGGTCCGACCGAGGACATCGACGAGTCCGCCCTGAGCGTGACCGCGCCGAAAGAGCAGGCTGCGGGTGTCACCGCGGTCGCGGTGTCGTTGCAGCGTGCGGTCGGCGAGATGGGCGTGATTCGCACCGCTCGCACCCTCGCGCGGGTCAATCAGGTGCACGGTTTCGACTGCCCCGGCTGTGCCTGGCCGGAGCCGACCGGTCATCGCCGCCCGGCCGAGTTCTGTGAGAACGGTGCGAAGGCGGTCGCCGAGGAGGCGACGCTGCGCACGGTCACCCCGGAGTTCTTCGCGGCGCACTCGATCGACGAGCTGGCGGACAAGTCGGGGTACTGGCTCGGCCAGCAGGGCAGGCTGACCCATCCGATGGTGCTGCGCCCCGGCGACACCCACTATTCCCGCATCGCCTGGGACGACGCCTACCGGATCGTCGCGGATCACCTGGGCGCCTTGGCTTCTCCGGACGAGGCCGTCTTCTACACCTCCGGCCGCACCAGCAACGAAACCGCGTTCCTCTATCAACTGCTGGTCCGTAGTTTCGGCACCAACAATCTGCCAGACTGTTCGAACATGTGCCACGAGTCCTCGGGCGCCGCGCTGACCAGCTCGATCGGCATCGGCAAGGGCTCGGTCTCGATCGACGACTTCGCCGCCGCGGATCTGATCGTCGTCGCGGGCCAGAACCCGGGCACCAATCATCCACGCATGCTCAGCGCGCTGGCGAACGCCAAAACCGAAGGCGCCAAGATCATTGCGATCAACCCGCTGCCGGAGACCGGCCTGCTCGGCTTCCGTGACCCGCAGACGGTCAAGGGTTTCACCACCGGCGTCTCCATCGCCGACCACTTCCTGCAGATCCGCCTCGGCGGCGACATGGCGTTGTTCCAGGCCCTCGGCAGGCTGCTGTTCGAGGCCGAGGACCGCGCGCCGGGCACGGTGGTGGACCGGGAGTTCGTCGACGAGCATTGCGCCGGCTTCGCCGAGTACGAAAAGCAGGTTCGCGCGGTCGATTTCGACACCGTGCTGGCGGCGACGGGCCTGACCCAGGCCGAATTGGACCGCACCGCACAGCAAATGGCCGAGGCGAAGAGCATCATCATCTGCTGGGCCATGGGCCTCACCCAGCAGGCGCACGGCGTCGCCACCATCGAGGAGGCGACGAACCTGCTGCTGCTGCGCGGGATGATCGGCAAGCCGGGCGCGGGTGTCTGCCCGGTGCGCGGGCATTCGAATGTGCAGGGCGACCGCACCATGGGCATCTGGGAGAAGATGCCGGACGCGTTCCTCGACGCGCTGGACCAGGAATTCGGCATCACCAGTCCGCGTGAGCACGGCCTCGACACGGTCGACGCCATCCGCGCCATGCGGGACGGGCGTACGTCGGTGTTCGTCGGCATGGGCGGCAACTTCGTCTCGGCCACACCGGATACCGCGGTGACCGAGGCCGCGTTGCGCAATTGCGCACTGACCGTGCAGATTTCCACCAAACTGAATCGCAGTCATGTCGTGCACGGCCAGACCGCGCTGATCCTGCCCACCCTCGGCCGCACCGATCAGGATCTGCGCGACGGCCGCAAACAGCAGGTGTCGGTGGAGGATTCGATGTCGATGGTGCACTTGTCGACCGGGCGGCTCACGCCGGTGAGCAAGCACCTGCGCAGCGAGGTCGCCATCGTCTGCGATCTCGCGCTGACCCTGTTCGGCGCGGACCACCCGGTCCCGTGGGCAAAGTTCCGGCGCGACTACGACACCATTCGCGACGCGATCTCCCGGGTCGTGCCCGGCTGTGCCGACTACAACACGCGGGTCCGCGCCCGCAACGGCTTCGTGCTACCGCACCCGCCCCGGGACAGCCGCGAATTCCGCACCAGCACCGGCAAAGCCAACTTCGCGGTGAACGAGCTCAGCTGGACCCCGGTCCCCGAGGGCAGGCTGATCCTGCAGACGCTGCGCAGCCACGACCAGTACAACACCACCATCTACGGCCTGGACGACCGCTACCGCGGCGTGCACGGCGGTCGCAAGGTGGTGCTCGTGCACCCCGAGGACATCACCGCGCTCGGTTTCGCGGAAGACGAACTCGTCGATGTGATTTCGGAGTGGACCGACGGTACCGAGCGCAGCGTCAAGGGTTTCCGGCTCGTCGCGTACCCGACCCCGCGCGGTAATGCCGCGGCTTACTATCCCGAGACGAATCCCCTTGTCCCCCTTGACCATGTCGCGGCACGGTCGAACACCCCGGTGTCCAAGTCGGTCACCATCAGATTCGAGCGGACCACTGATGAGTAGAGTCACCGCCCGCCGCAGAACGCGCCGGATCTCCCCGTCGGGTGAGATCCAGCGCCCCGACACGCTCGCCGTGGAAGAGCCGCTGGAGATCCGGATCGGCGGCCAATCCCTGGCCGTCACCATGCGAACCCCCGGTAACGATGTCGACCTGGTGCACGGATTCCTGTTGAGCGAGGGCATGATCGGCGTCGCCGAGGAGATCACGGCGGCCCGCTACTGCACGGGCACCGACGACGACGGCCGCCAAACCTACAACGTCCTCGACCTCACTCTGCGCACCGCTGTGCCGGTGCGTACCCGCAGTTTCCTGTCCACCGGCGCGTGTGGGCTGTGCGGCAAGACCGCGCTCGACGAGGTCCGCACGCTCTCCCGGTATCCGATCGCCGAGGGCGGACCGGTGGTGGACACCCAGGTGCTCGCGGGAATGCCGGATACGTTGCGCAGCAAGCAATCCCTGTTCGAGGCGACCGGCGGTCTGCACGCGGCCGGGCTGTTCGCGCCGGACGGCACCGCGCTCGCGGTGCGCGAGGATATCGGCAGGCACAACGCCGTGGACAAGGTGATCGGCTGGGCGCTGCGCCAAAACCGCGTCCCCGCACGGGATCTGGTGCTCATCGTCAGCGGTCGCGCCTCCTTCGAGCTGGTGCAGAAGGCGGTGATGGCGGGCATCGGGTTGCTCGGCGCCGTCTCCGCCCCCAGTTCACTGGCCGTCGATCTCGCGGCGGAGGCGGGGCTGACGCTGGCCGGTTTCCTGCGTGGCGAGACGATGAACGTCTACACCCACGGGGGCCGGATCACCGCCTCGCCGAACAGGAAACCGCGGCTGGCCTGATCACCCCTTGCCCGGGCCGGACGTCCGCTTTACCGTGACAGCACGTAGTCGGAGCAGTTCGGGCGGGAACGGAGAGACCGATGCGGTTCTCAGTGGAAGGCACCCAGGAGGGCCTACGCGTCCGGATGCGGTTCGAACAGCACCGCCGTCGTCTCCTGGCCACCCGGATCGTCTTGGCAGTCCTTGCCGTACAGGGTGCCGTCATCGGCCTGTGGGCGACCTTCGCGCCGCACTCCTGGTACACCAGCTTTCCCGGCTTCGGCATGCAGTGGATCTCCCCCGACGGCCCGTTCAACCATCATCTGGCGGCCGACGTCGGTGCCTTCTTCCTGGCGCTCACCGCGGTGACCATCGGTGCGCTGGTCCTCAACAGCACCGCGGCGGCGCGTCTGGCGGGCCTCGGCTGGCTGACCTTCAGCCTGCCGCACTTCGTCTATCACGCCTTTCACCAGCCTGCCGAGATGAACACCGCCAGCCTCATCGTCAGCCTCGTTGCCGCAGCCCTGCTGATCGCTCTCGGCCTCGCCTGCCTGGTCCTACCGCCGCGCGGTGATATCCCGATGACCGATCCCGCACCGGTCCACGTGCGGTTTCCGCGGCGCCGCCGCTGAGCCACGCCAACCCCAGCTCGCCCGTCGTGGATTGCGACAGCCGAGTGGGGGTATTGCCGTCGAGCACTGCTTCACCCAGGTCTTCCAACGAGCCAAGGAGAAGGAGTTCACGATGGCACTCTCTCGCAACATCGCGGCGCTGGCCATGGTCCTCGCAGCCGCCGCCGCCCCGCTGGCCGTCGGCAGTCAAGCGGCAGCCGAATCGATGAACGCCTCGTGTGGCGGCGGCACGGTCTACTACGACACCGATCCGATCGGCTTCCAATCAATGCCGATCAACGCCGGAGTCCGTGGCAACCTTTCGGGCTGTCAGGGCACACCCACGCACGATGCCACGATCGACGCGCAGTTCACCGGTGCCGCGAGCTGCATGGATATCAACGGTCAGGTCGATGGCACGGTGACGTGGTCCAACGGTGAGGTCAGCGCCGTGTCCGGCCCGTTCCACGTGCCCGGCGGCTTCGGCGCTCCGGCGACCAACACGCTGACTATCGAGAGCGGCCCCGGCGCGGGCGGGCAGATCGTCATGGATCTGGGACCGGTCAACGGCGCCACCCTGGCCGTGGCCTGCGCCATGGGTCAAGCCCAGCACGGCGAGCTGCCGATTCTCGGGCTCCGCATCGTCTGATCGATCGACCTGTTCGACCGACGACAACGCCCCACAACCCGTCTAGGCGCTGTGGGGCGTTTGCATTGTCTGTGCGGCTGGGGGCTGAGCTACGCCGTCCGGACCGCGAGCAGGCGGTCCTTCGCGAGGCAGAGCCGCGCCACCGACGTGAGTATTCGTTCCCCGGTTAGATCAACCGCGAACTGTTGCTGTCAGTCCTTCAGTGCATCGAGCAGCGCCGCACGCTGACGTGCGCCGAGCCCGCCGATCCGACGATCCTCCGGGATCTCCGCCTGATCCATCAGCTTGGCAGCCTTCACCGGTCCGACGCCGGGCAGAGCCTTGATCACCGCGGCGACCTTCGTCTTCTTGACCAGCTCATCAGAGTCGGCCTTCTTCAGCAGGTCGGCGACCGAAACCTTGCCCGCCTTCACCTTGCCGATCAGTTCGGAGCGCGCCTTGCGGACCGCTGCCGCTTTGGCCAACGCTTCAGTGCGCTGCTCCGCGGTCATGGTAGGCAGTGCCATGTCTCCTCCGCTTCCACTCGTCACTCGAACATCTGGTTGACCGGACCGAGTAAACAGCACTTCACCGGCAGCGCAAGGTCGACACACCGGGATCGGTTCGGCGGAGTTAGCGATGAGTTTCCTGGCTTCGCGCCGCCGAACGCAGTAATCAGCGGGCAAAAAGGACGAAAACCGCCCCCGGTCCGCTGACCGGATCAAATGCGTCCAACCGGTAACGCCGCGCCCGGTCAGCGCGACAGAATTAACGAAAGCATCAGCGCGGGATAAAGGTTCAACGGCGAGCCACGGGGGATCAACGACGATCCCCGGCACCGGGCGCGAACGGATTTTCCGGTCGTCACCGTGTCCTATTGCGAGGATGCTGACAACAGCACAGCGGAAACGGGGGCAGGTAACTTTCGGGGGGACTCCCCACGGCCCGAGCCACATCGATCGCCGTGGACAGCGCAACGAGAGCGCGGAACCGATCCTTGACCGCCCCCGCCGCTGTGCTGCTACGCTGCCGAACTAGAACAGGTTCCAATTCGGCAGGAGTTCCGATGGCCAAGCAGATCCGCGACGTGGTCGAGCAGTACGTGAAACTGGTCGGTTCCGGACCGACCGAGGCCGTCGTCGAGCTCTACGCCCCCGACGCGACCGTCGAGGATCCCGTCGGCACCCCCGTTCGGCACGGGCACGCCGCCATCCGGGAGTTCTACGACGTGCTCGCCGCACTCGACCGGGAGACCGAACTGCGGCCCGAGACCATCCGCATCGCGGGCAACGAGGCGGCGTTCATGTTCACCGTCGTCACCCGGGTCGGCGGTCAGCGCTTCACCCTCTCGCCCATCGACGTGATGGAATTCGACGACGAGGGCAAGATCGTGCGCATGCGCGCCTTCTGGAGTCAGGAAGACATGGCGATCGAACCCGAGTGACTCGCCGGGTTTTTCGGCGCAGATAGCGCTTCAGCGTGTCCTCGGCGCGCGGAATCGACTATGAAGAGTAGGTGTCGATGCCTCCTGTCCGCTACCCTCGCAGCGAGCTACTACCCAGCTCCCGGTGATCGGGCAGCCCGGCATCTCCCGATTTGTCGAGTTCCGTTCCGCCCATCCACTTTTGGAGCCGCATGCCCGAGGAACACCCCTTCGACGATGTCGCGCAGTTGGCCAGGCGGGTCGAGCGGGCCCGCGGCCGGCTGGCCTACCAGTTCGATCCCGCGCTCACCGAGGCCCTGGCCGAGGACGAGCTGGAGGCCGAGCGTGAACTGGCCGAACGCATCCGCACCCAGGACCGCGGGCAGCGCTGGAAGTACGCCGAAGCCGTCTCCGCCGCCGCCGACCGCGCCAGGCAGACCAAAGAAGCCATCGAAAAGGCCGACATCCGCGACCTGCTGATGGCGCGCAAAGCCATTGCCGCCCAGCGCCGCGAATCCAGCCCGCACGCCCAGCTCGCCTCGCTCTACCGGCATCGCGCCTGGTCGCTGCGCGCGCTCGCGGGCGTGGTGATCGCGGGCATGCTCTGGTCGGCGGTCAACGTGCAGCACAACATCGCACCCGACGGCATCACCGACCCGTTGTACTGGTTCAGCTACCTGGTCGAGGCGATGATCAGCGTCTGCCTGGTCATCATCATGATCGGCACCACCAAACTCTCCGAGTGGGGCGTGCTGAACAGCCGCCGTCAGGTCGTCTCCGCCGAAATCGTGCTGCTCGCACTGACTGTCGGGCTGAACACCTACCCGCACGTCAAGGACGCACGGTGGTTCGACGCCGGCGTGCACGCGGTCGCACCGATGATGATCGGTGTCGCGCTGCTGACGCACAATGCGGCGAGTGCGCGATACAGCCAAGCGATCACCCGGGCCACCGAGCACATCCGCGAGAATCCTGATCGGCCGCGGCCGATGCACGACAGCACCCTGCTCGGCGCGACTCGCGGGTAATTGTCAGGGAGACGGCGGTAGGGGGACCGCCGTGCCTGGTCGCTGTGTGAAGTACTGACCGGCTGCCCGAATCGGCCCGTGTTGTTGCGGGTCGTGCGGGGTCGGCGGTACGGTTTGCGCAGGTAACGGGGGTGGGCACCGGGACGTATCCACCTCGGATGGATTTCAGGCACCGGCGGTTAGGGGAACGGATGACCAGCAGGGGGAACAGGCTGCGGGGGATCGCGCTGGTTGTGGGTGTCGGGTTGGTGTTGGCGGGGTGTGAGAAGTCGACGGATGGGGTGCCTACTAGTAGTGGGCAGAGTTCGGTGAGTTCTACTGCGAAGCGTTCGGGTTCCACGGATGTGGATGCTGCGATCTGGGATCCGTGTACTCAACTCCCCGACGATGCGGTGCGAGCTGGCGGCCTCAGCCCCGATACGCGTAGCAAAGACGTCTCCGGCGTTGACCCGACAGGCTGGAAGGTTTGCGGCTGGCGATCCTCAGCCCGCTGGTACACCCTGGGTGTGCTTTCCGGAGCGGTCGCCTTGGACCAGTTTCGCGCGCGGCCCGAGTACGAAGCATTTACACCCGTGACCGTCGCTGGTCGTTCGGCGCTGCGGTTCCTGGACGTCGGCGACGATAAACGCCTCGATTGCGGTGTGGCGGTTGAAGTGCAGCAGGGGCAGGCGAAGGGAACGGTAACCTTCTACGTCATCACTCGCGCCTCCGTCGGAAAGCTCGGCGAGCCATGCGACGAAGCGTTGCGGCACGCCAACGAATTCGCAAAGTTCCTGCCTGGAGGAAACTGACATGGTCGCCGAGGGTGTGTCTGAGTGGCAGAACCTGTTGGATCGGGCCAATGCCGGTGAATTAGCGCTGAGCCCGGATGTCGGTAGGGAACTCGATGCCAAATGCGAGGCGTATCTCGAGGGTCTCGATGACGTCCGAGCCATGACGAAGTTCACGATTCTCGTCGGTGGATTCGGGACCATGCCATCCGGCCCCATCCTCGAGCAGAAATTCCAGGTAAAGGGCAAGGGCGAGAACTCGATCGACGCATCGATCCAAACCCACATCGAAGAAGTCCAGCTGATGCGCCAGGTCTTCGCCAAAGCCATCGCGAACTATCAAGCGGTCGATGAGGCTACGGCTGTCAACATCGCCGCGCTCGACGTCCCGGGGAAGGGCGGCTCATGAGTCAGGACGACTACCGAGCCCGCATCATTGCTGCTCAGCAACAATGGAACGACGAGCGCACCGCCATCTACTCCCACAGCAGCCGTCTGGCACGAGACTTGGAGCAGGGCTACGATCCGCCGTCGATCACTAACCCTGGCGAGGACCTGTTCGTCATCGAGACCGGTACGTTGAACGACCTGGTCAGCAGAGTCGAAGCGATGAAACCCGGTCAGGCGTGGGAATCCTCCCAGATGTGGCAGAACACCAGTACAGCGTTCCGGGAGAAGTCGCGCGCATTCGGTGACGCGATCAAGGCGACAGTCGCCAACGGGTGGGAAGGCCAAGCCGCTGACCGAGCGGTCCAATCGGTCAACAAGTACGTCGACCAGTCGCAACAGCTCACCCTCGCAACCGAACTCATCTCGGTGAAGCTCAACGAGCTCTACACCGGTCTCCATCAAACGCAGGCGCTGATGCCTCGCGCCGGCGACAGCAGCCCCGACCTCCGAGGCAAGAAACTGCCCAGCGAAGGTGTGCTGAAGGTCGACGACCACAACCAGACCGAGGCAACCGCGGAGGCGCGGCGGGTGCTGCGCACGGTGTACTGGCAGGTCGCGAACCAGACCGACAATGGTGTTCCGGTGGTGCCGAACTCGCCGACGCTGGTGAACAATCCGGATCAATCGGTGTCTCCCCCGTCGACTTCCTCCGGCCCGACGACATCCTCCGCCACAGGCGATCCGTCGAAGCAGGAAGATCCGACGTCGGCCGAGAACCAGGCCGCGGATCCGAAGCAGGATCCGAACTCGTCCACCCAGCCCGCCGGCCAGAACTCGCAGACCAACCCGGCCGGCACGACGACACCGCAATCCACCACGCAGGCAACAAATCCCACGTCGCCTTCAAGTACCACTCCGGCCGGCACGCCGAACCCGAACACTCCGAGCACCACAACGACTCCAGGGACTCCGGTACCCAACCGCAGCACCTCGCCAGGTAGCCCGGCAACTACGCGTTCGCCGGGCAGCCCTGGAAGTCCCGGCACCCCAAGCACTCCCGGCACGCCCGCCCCGGGACGCAGTATCCCGGGCAGCCCTCAGCAGCCCGGGACCGTGGCCCCAGCGGCCGCCCGCACCGGGACAAGTACCGGCGCCGCCGGACGTCCCGGAATGAGCGGTATGCCGATGGCTGGTGCCGCCGGTAAGCAGGACGACGAGGAAAACACCCACCAGACCAAGGACTACTTGATCCGAGATTGGTCCGAAGAACTCCTCGGCGAACCGACCAAAGCTGTTCCCCCGGTGATCGGGGAAAACTGAGCGTGCGCAGTTGGAGATTCACCGGCCAGGAATTCGACATCCTCTGGTCGGCTTACGATCGCGATCGCCTGCCCTACCCGCTGGCCTTCCGCCCCACCACCGCCGTCGACTGGGACGACCTTGTGCGGCAACGAGAGTCGGCGGTCGAGGCGCTGCTCGGCCAGTATTCGGAGAATCTGGAACTCGCCTTGTCGACGTTGCTGGAGCCCGAAGCACGCGTCGAATCCAAGGGTTTCGGCGGTTCGGGTCTCACCGCGGTGTTCCGATTCCACGGCGCGGTCCGAAACGGTTCCGGCGCCACCCTTGTTCAGCTGCCCGGCCCGGCCGAAGACACTGGCGGTGACGTGATCATGGGCTTGTGCGCACCGAGCGAGGTGGCCACGGCAGCGGTGTCGGCACTGCCGAAGGCCCAGGCAGGCAAGCAACCTGCGGTCAGTTTTCGCAGGGACGAGATCGCCGCGGACCGTCAGCGCTACTCCCGTCGCGCGAACGAGGTCAGCATCAACGATCAACTCAACCGCATGTTCAAACGCGATCGCACGGCAGTCGGCGAGATCACCGTATTTCCTGGCCCCGCAATGGATTCCAGACCGACCACGGACGGCCGAGGATTCCTCTGGACCGACTACGCCGACGACGGTCGCTACTACATCAAATCCGGCGACCCGATCGTCGCCACTCCCATGAGCCCCACCTCGATGACCAACGAAATAGCCCGCCTGCTCGACCTGACCCGCCGCTACTACCGCATGGAAAACGAGCAGACCAAAGCCACGTGGTGAACGGCTACGGTCCGCCCGGTAGGCGTCTGCGTCCAGCACACACCTCAGCGGCCAAATCGTCATAACCGACGGCTAATTCGGCGAGTTGTTCCCAAGCATCACCCAGCTCCCACTGCGATGCACTCGCCAAGGCCGCGAAGGCGCACGCGGTGAACTGGGCAAGACGGTCGATCACGGCTCCGACAGTCTCGGTATGGATGTACGCGGCACCGTGCGAAGGCGGTAGTTGCAGGGTGACCCAGCGATCGATGTCGCGCACCAATCTTGCGCGCCGCACGTCGATTTGATCGATATGCCTGCGGTCGGCAATGGTTTCCCGGGCGGCATACAACCGTTGTTCGTGTAGGTCCGATAGCTCGCGCGCCAAGCGCAGGAGCGGATGGTCCACCGATTGATCGCCCCGACAGGCTTGCAGCAGTTGATGTTTCGGCGGCAATGGATCGGTCAGCATCGAGGGTTCCTTGGGGCACAGGAGCGCAACGCGGCGAGGACGGTCAGCCCGGAAGGACGAAAGGTATCCCGAGGCGGAACTACCCAATGACGGTGACCGGTTCGGGTGTCGATGGGTGCAGGGAGCGCGATTTCGGCGCCCGGCGGCACCAGGGTGACATTGAGGCGCAGCAATTCCGCGGAGAGGGACAAGTCGTTCGGCAGGTCGGGTCGGCAGAGGAACGTCCACCGCCTGGACCGCAAGTGAGACACGATCGGCCCGAGGCTGTTTCGGCGATGCACCATGTCGTCACGGACGCGCTGACCGAGCAGTGCAGGCATCGTGACCGCCCCGACGATGCCCGCTCGCAGAACTATTCGGCCGACCTCCGGGCGAATACTCACCGGTAGGCCACACGTGCGCCGGTAATAGGCGCAGCGAGAAGCTGGTGTGTCAGCGAACATCAGGTTGTCCATCAAAGGCCTCGACTCGCATCGCCGTTTCAAGGGTGCGCCCGGCCGACAACGAAACTGTTAGGTTTGAGGTGGACTCCCTAACCGCGTCGACCGGGCGCACATCAACAAAACACCTGCCAAGGTGGCGATGTGTGCGGCTTCGGGCGGCCCGAATGAACTCCCCCGAATCCCCAGCAAACCTCCCGCGGCAGTTGCCATGATCTACCCGATGCGGGTCGAACGGCCCGCCCGAAGTGGGGAGGACTTCATGCCGGAAACCGGATCTACTCTGCCGCGAAGGCAACTCGGTCGGTATCTCATCGAATGGCGCACACGTGCGGGGCTGAGCCAACAGAAGGCTGCGGAACTCCTGGAGATCGGTTCGAGCAGCCTCCAACGCCTGGAGCGTGGGCTGAACGGCCGAGTCCATGTGCGCGACATCCAGGCAGCATGCGATCTATACGGGATTCCGGACGACCTTGCCGGATTCTTGGTCCTCCTTGCCCGCCAGTCGAGTGCAAAGACGTGGTGGTATCAAGTGACGGACCGCGCACCGATTCACTTCAATGGCTACGTCAAGTTGGAGGCATCCGCACTGGAGCTGAAAACCTTCCAGCCACAGCTCATTCCTGGCCTGCTACAGACTGAAGACTACGTTTGTGCACTGTTCGCCAGCTATCCGGACGAGACTGTGAGCGAGCATGAAGGTTGGATCCAGCTCAAGCGGCAGCGGCAAAACAACGTGACGCGCAAGCTCAGGCCATTGACTCTCTCCGCCGTGGTGGGTGAAGCCGCGCTGCGCCGTGTGGCGGGAAGTACGCAGGTTATGGCCGCACAGCTGCGCCACCTTGCCGACATGTCCACTCGGCCGAACGTCAGCATCCGAGTGCTGCCCTTCAGTGCTGGGTTTCCCCGTGGAGCGGGCAACGGTTCTTTTGTGATCCTGGAATTCGGGACCACGGCAACCGGCATGCCGACCGAGCCCACAGTGGTCTACCTGGAGGGAATCATCGGCAACATGTACCTCGAGGAGCCAACAGACGTCGCGGAATACCACAAGTTGCACGCCGCCATCGAGCATGCGGCGTTGGATGCGGTTGCGAGTAGGAATTTGATCCGCCAGATAGCAAGAGAGCATTCTGCGTGAACGTCCACCTATCCTGCTCTACAGGTAGTGAACTGCTGTCAGCTAGTAAGGACAGCGGAGGGATTACCTACCTCTCTGCTGGCACGGTCGGTGTCCGAGACTCCAAGAACCCCAACAGTTCCGCCCTGACCTTAACTCCTGGCGAGTGGAACGCTTTCACCACCGCAGTCGTCGATGGGGAGTTCAACCACCCCCAGCTCTGAACGCGTCCAGTGACCAGCCCTCGGATCGGCTTACTGAAATATCCGAGGGCGCTTCACATTTGCGTCACTCTGTCACCCAAGCGGGCAGCGGCTCCCGCGCCGCCAACCAGTCCTCCGGCACCCCGCGCATCTCCCCTCGCCGCCCCACCCCCGTGTGCGCCGCCACAATCCCCCCAACGATCGCGGCCGTAGTGTCCGCATCCCCACCGGCCGCCACACACGCGGTAACAGCCCCCGGATAGTCATCGAGAAAGCTGGCGGCCACCCACAACGTGAACGGCACCGTGTCCTGCGCGCTGACCTCCGCACCATTCCCGAGCTCATACGCCGCTTCGCCCACCGACCGCCCCAACAGCTTCCGCGCGCGCCGCACACCATCCGCCGTCCGCCCGTCAACCAGATACGGCTCGACCACGTCCAGCAATTCGCTTGGCGCACAACCCTTCCCACGAGTCATTGCAGCATAACCGGCCGCGACCGCAACTACCATCGCCCCCACGATCGCCTCCGGATGCCGATGCGTAACCTCCGCGGACAACGCCGCCTCCCCCGCCGCACGATCCAAATCTTCAGCGAAGTACACCCCCAGCGGAGCCACCCGCATCGCAGCCCCATTCCCCCAAGACCCGCGCCCCCCGAAACCGGCCCCCGCCGCTTCCCGCCACGGCCGCCCATCCCGAATCTCATGCAGCACAACAACTGTGCCCCCACCGTAACCCCGATAAGGCTCACAACGATCGGCGAACACCGCCGCAAGCGCATCCTGATCAACCCGCCCATGGCGACAAACTTCCGAATACACCGAACAAGCCATCTCGGTATCGTCAGTCCACTCCCACGGCCCCGCCGGCGGTCGCCCGGCAATCAATTCACTGACAGACCGACCAGGCACAAAGAACTGCGCACCCAGCGCATCACCAACAGACAAACCCTCCAGGCTGTCCCGAATACAATCAAAATCCGGCATGCTGCCGCAATAGTGCCAACCCCAACCACCCCACCGCAACTCTGCACCACCATCAGTGCGGTCCACACCCACTTATCAACCCTGGCCGCTGGTCGGATGATCACGAGGAACTGGTGTCGGCATCGACCGAGGTGCAGCGCAGTCACCTTTGCAACACAGACAACGCGGCGGGTCCGAACGGTATGACTAGCAACGGGTTACGAATACTCGGCCGTTCGCTGGTTTGTCCTGTGGCACGATCGAGGCCGCGCCCTTGACGGCCTCCGTGCCCGGTGCGGCGAGCACGACATAGCCGACGGAAGCCACTGCCAGCAGCGCGGTGCCGACTGCGAACGGACCGCCACGCTTGTCGCCACGAGTATCCGGTGACTTCCGTTCCATCGATCCTTCGTTACCCAACGCAGAACCTCTCCTTTCACGGGACGAGCTCCAAGCAGCCGTCGATCGGGTGGGCGGCTGCCACGATCGGGAGCGCCGGCGACACGTACCGCCGACCCGCTACCCCTCGTGTTCGTGCGAGTCGCGGCGGTCCGGAACGCGTTCGGGCACCACGAGCAAGAACCGCGGCACTCGGACGCCGCGGCGGAAACCGACGACGCCACCTATTCGTTGCCGACGCGCAGACGGATGGATCGAATTCGATCGCATGGTTGTTCGGCGGCGGTGCGCCACTGCGGAAGCCATCCGCGACAGGCAGGTTCCGCAGTGGGCCCACCTTGTTCACCTGTCGGCAGTGGCGGGGGATGACGGCTGCTGGAAACGGACCGGACCTGGTAGGTCTACTTCTCTTGCTGCCTGCGCACCATTTCGGTGATCCGTAGTTATCCGGTGGCGGTTTTAGTGTGGAGGTAGAGGTCGCGTAGCAGGCAGACCTCGGACAGGTGATGGATCAGTTCGCGGTGGATGTGCAGCACGAGAGCGGCCATGGGCAGCTCCGGGTAAGGCTCCTTCTCGCCGACCGGAACGCCGAGTCCGTCGGCACCGAGGCTGCGCACTCCGGTCAACCAGGTGTCGAGCTGGGTTTCGAGTTGGTCGAGCGCGGTGGTCGCGGTGCCCGCGTATTCCCAGGTTTCGTAGGACGCCGCCGGTGCGCCGAAGTGTGCCGCGTTGCGGGCGGCGAGCACGCCGACGATGACGTGACCGAGTTGCCAGGCGATCGTGGTGAACGGTGCGGGGATCGGCTCGGGGAAGGCGTAGTCGATCGTGAAATCTCCGGCACCGGCTTGTACGGGCGCCGTCGAGGTGCCGCGCGGTCGCACGCTCCACGCGTTCGGGACCGGTGACCAGAAGTACTCGTCATCGGTGAGGCCTTCGAGCCGGGCGCGGATCTGATGATTCCAGTGGAACTCCCACTGCTCGCGCAGCGTCTGGTTCCAGTCGAGTTCGTCTGCGTTCATGGCGCAATCCTGACAGCGTTAGCGGACAGGATCGGTCCGCAATATGCAGTGTCGGCACATCTACGGGTTCAAGGATCGCGGACTGTACCGCCACGACCTGCCGGGACTGATGTCCGCCGGTTTCCCCACGCCCAACGATTTCCGGACCTCGCCGATGAACCGGTCTCGACACTCCTGCTGGTGTCGACGCGCGACGTGCCATGTTTCGTCCGGTGGGACAGGGCCGTTGAACGCCACGGTCATCGCGTCGACATCCGCGAAATGTAATTGCTCGGCGGCGGCAACGACCTCGCGCGGAGCGATCAGACGCAGTCTGGAGAGGCTCGTCATCGCGCGCCTGCAGGCGGCGTCGGAACTGTCCTTCTGCTCGACCAGTCCGGCGTGGTCGTCCGCCGCACGCAGTTCCAGCGTCCGCGGCGAGCGCGTGGCGAAGCTTGCCTCCACGTACTCCACATAGGCCTCCACCAGGGAGTCTCGCAGCCAGCGCCGATGTTCACGTCGACCCGTGACGTACAGCGTTCCGAACGACAGGATCGCCGCCAAGGTGGCGGCAATCGCACTGAGGATTGACGGAAGCTGTTCCATGGGGACCCTGCTGTCGGTCGAAACCGTTGCACTACAGCGTAATGCGAGTGTCGGGTTCTCGGAATTGCCAGCCGACGCGACGATCACACGGGAGTCCTATCGGACGCGATCCAGGCTCATCTCTGATTAGACTGGCGCCCGGCCCATTGGGGTGGAGGGGGATACCATGCGCCGAACGCGGCGACCTGTCATCGTGCTGCCGTTGCTGGCGGTTGTCCTGTCGGTCGCGGCCGGGCACGCCTCGGCGGACAGCGACTCGTACAATCTCGAATTCGCACCGGCGCCAGCACGTTTCACCGAATACCCCACTGGCGCACCAGAGATCCCCGCGGAGATCGCCAACCAGCGCTTGGACTGGAAGCCGTGCATCGAGGCGGGGCTGATCGCCGCCGCGAACGGCAATCCGGAGGCCGGTGTTCGCGCTCCCTTGCTCGACGGGCTCGATTGCGCGACGGTCCGCACCCCACTGGATTGGACGCAACCCGACGCCGGTCCGGTTGCGACGTTCGAGATCTCACGATTGCCCGCCCGACAGCCAGCAGCCCGACCACGTCAGTTGCTGACCAGCCCGGGCGGTCCGGGGGCCGGTTCGTTGATCAACCCGGCCGAGTGGGCGGCCGCGATTCCCGAACTGCTGGACACCTATGACCTGCTGGGTTTCGATCCGCGCGGCACCCGCCTGTCCAGCACCGACCAGGTTTGCGACGCAAACGTTTCGGGCGATCCGCTGCTCCTCGGCACTGGCCGAAACGACCGCACCGACGTGCTGGACTTCTCGACGGAATCGGTGCGACTCCAGCTGGGGCAGGCCCGCGATTGGGTCCACTCATGCGTCGATCGCACCCCGGCCGGTACCGCCGGAACCATCACCTACTGGCAGACCGTCCGGGACCTGGACCTGGTACGCGAACTCTTGGGCACCCCGACCTGGAGCTACCTCGGCGTTTCCCAGGGCACCCTGCTCGGAGCCGAACTGGCCCGAACCTTCCCCGATCGCCTCGACCGCGTGGTCCTCGACTCGGTAGTCGACCCGACCGTGTCCAGCGCGGCAGCCTACGCCGAACGAGTCCTGCGCCAGCAGAACGTGATCGAGCAGCGGTTCGCACCGTGGCTCGCCGCACGCGGCACAGTATTCGGCGACAACACCGACGCAGTTCTCACGGCGCTGCGAAAGCTGCGCGCCGACCTCACCGCGCACCCGATCCCACTGCCGTTCGATCGAACCTTCAGCGGCAACGACCTCAACACTCTCTTCTTCGGCGTCGACAACAGCCCCTATGAGGCGCTGGAACGCAAACTACTGACCTTGCGCACCTCGGTCGACAATCCCACGCCTGCCGCACAGCTCAACGCCGCCATGGCATTTCGGATCCCGCGACTGCTGGAGGAGCTCGCCCAGGACGTCTTGGCCGCCGGTTCACGCGTCGGTTGGTGGACCGCTCGCAACTGCAATATCGGCGCATGGAGCCACGACCTCGACCACATCGTCGACACCGCACGACAACTCGCCACTCGCGCACCGTTGACCTACCTCGGCATGAACTTCACCGTCGCGTGCGCGTTCTGGCCCGAATCCCACACCGGCACAAGTCCGCTGGGCTACGACAAGATCGGCTCCGCGGTGCTCATCGCCAACGAGAAGGACCCGGTGACGCCGATCTCGGGAGCCCGCGCCGTCCGCGCGCTGATCCCCACCGCACGGCTGATCACCGTGGTCGGCACACCCGGTCACCTCGTGCTGCCGCAACGACCCAAGGGATTTCCCGCGGCGATCCCCGGCACCAGTTCGTGCGCCCGCACCATCGCGGTGGACTATCTCGTCCACGGACGAATCCCCGAATCCGACACACCGTGCCAGCCGGGCTGACAGTCCCCTGGACATGAAACTGCCCCAAGGTTGCCGTCGAAGCCAACCTCGGGGCAGGGATCGCACGAACCGCGGATGCCTGCAGGTGTTGTCACCCGCGACCCTTTACCTACCGGAGGAAACCGGAGCGCCCACCACGCCGCCGACACAGTCGGAACCCGCGATATCCGCGGCAGCGAGGGACACCGAAAGAAACCCCACAACCACTACATCGCCCCTCCCCCACAATCCGTTAACAAAATCTATCGGTGACTTTCCGCCGCCCCGCTGAACCCACTCGGCGCAGCTCACAGCAGGCGTTCCAGTAGGAGGAGGGTGCCGATGAGGATCATGGCTATGCCGGAGATGCGGGTGACGAGGCGGGCGGCGGCGGGGCGGGCGCGGAGGACGGTGCGGGCGAGGGTGCCGACGCAGAGGTAGATGGCGGCGCAGCTGAGGGTGTGGATGAGGCCTAGGGTACCGATTTGGGCGGCTAGGGGCCAGGAGCCGGTGCGGTCGGTGAACTGTGGGAGCAGGGCGAGGAAGAGGAGGATGGCTTTGGGGTTGAGGCCGCTGATGCCGATGCCGCGCAGGACGCTCGCGCCCCACGGGGCGGGGTTGGTCTGTTCGGGGAGGGCGGCGGGGGTGCTGGCGGTGGCGAGTGTGGTGCCGCCGAGCCACATCAGGTAGAGGCCGCCGAAGACGGTAAGGGCGGTCAGCACAACGGGATTGCGGTCGACGACCGCGGCGACACCGGCCGCGACGACCGCGGTCAATGCGACGTAACCGAGTAGCAGTCCTCCGACGGCGGGCAGCACCGAACGTTCGCGCAGACCTGCGGCGATCGCGTAGGCCCAGTCCGCGCCGGGCACGAGGATCAGCAGGACCGACACGGTCCAGAACGCGGCGATGTACCCGACTGCCATGCGGAGCTGCTCCCTTCGAATGAATACCCGCAGGAAGAATAGGCGGGATCGACGGGGAGGTGATTCCAAGTTTTCGCAGCTGAGTGGCTGTTTGTGGAAGGATCTTCTGCATGGATCGTGTCGACCGGAAGATTCTTGCGGAGCTACAGCACAACGGGCGTTTGACGATCACCGAACTCGCCGCCCGGGTACGGCTGAGCCTGTCGCCGTGTCACCGGCGGCTGCGGGAGTTGGAACGAACGGGTGTGATCCGCGGTTACCGCGCGCTGGTCGACGCGGCGGCTGTCGGGTTGACGTTCGAGGCGCTGGTTTTCGTCACCATGCGCCAGGAGGATCGCACGACGGTGGCCGCGTTCGAACAGGCGGTCGCGGAGATACCGCATGTGTTGCAGGCGCAACGACTGTTCGGGGATCCGGATTTTCTGCTGCGCATCGTCGCGGCGGATCTGCCTGCGTTCCAACAGCTTTACGACGAGAAGCTGGCCACGCTACCTGGTGTGCAGCACTTGACGTCGACGCTGGTGATGAAGCATGTGGTGCACGAGCGGCCGGTGCCGCTGTAGTGAAAATCAGCGCTCTCCAGCCGTGGCCTGCGCGGCAACCCAATTCGCCTGCGCGACAACTCAGTACGGATAGCGCTGTTCGACAGCGTCCTTGGCTTCCTTGAGACCACAGCCGGTCAGCTCCCGATACCGCTTGATCGCATGAATCTTCTTGCCATCAGCCAGAAGTGCGTCGATCTCGGCGAAGCTGAAGGATGCGGGTCGAGCATGGGAGGGCACAGCCCGGACCGGTTCGGCGGGCATGGGCGGCAGCTCCTGGATCCCCAGATGCTGGAGGATCAGGTCCGTTTTGAAGTGCAGCGCATCAATCTTCCGCTCGAGGCGGCGGCGGGCAAACATGATCGAATCGTAGTGACCGCCGCCGTGTCTCGATAACTAGGCGGCGCCGAGCAGCGCTTCGGCGAGGTTGGCTGCGGTGTCGAAGGCGACGAAATCGCCTGCTACCGCCAGCAGCCGGTCGACGCAAGGAGGGCCGGTGACCAGGCGAATTCGGCGGTCGGTGTGCTCAGCCCAGGTTCGCGCCTCGATCAGCACGTGTAGACCGGCGACGCCGAAGAACGTCACCTGGGACAGGTCGACGACCACCAGGGGTGCTGCGGTATTCAGCGAGCCGATCAGTTGGGACCGGAACTGGTCGGCGGTATAGAAATCCACTTCACCCGCGATGGCGCACAGCGTGACTGTGTCGCTCGGCGCGGTCACGGAAACACGCAATCGAGCTTCCGGTTCGGTACGACTCGGCAACACTGCTCGACTCGGTGCCACACCTCGACTCGCCCTAGGGTCGGGTCTCGATGTGGTGGTTGCGGGGCTTGCAGGAGTAGCAAGAGTTGACGACATGCGGATCTCGGTCCTGTCGCGCACGGCAATTGACGTCTGTTGCCGGCAATGCGTTGCGTCCCGGGCTGACAATGAGCACCAGAACTAGGCTGTTCGCTCAACCCTGAATCCGGGTTACCCATTCCACATCAGACCTACACCTCATTGGTGCAGATTTATTTCCTGCTGGAACGAAAGAAGCCACCGCGCACTGCGCGATGGCTTCTCTCAGCTCTGTCGAGGGGACTACGCCGACTTCTCCCGGCGCTCGGCCCGCTGCGCCTTGCGGGGCACGATGGTCGGCAGCACGTTCTCGGTGACGGTGTCGGAGTCGACGACCACCTTGGCGACGTCGTCGCGGCTGGGGATGTCGTACATCACCGGCAGCAGGACTTCCTCCATGATGGCGCGCAGACCACGAGCACCCGTGCCGCGCAGGATCGCCTGGTCGGCAATCGCTTCGAGGGCGTCGGTGGTGAACTCGAGGTCGACCCCGTCCATTTCGAACAGCCGGACGTACTGCTTGACCAGCGCGTTCTTCGGTTCGGAGAGGATCTTGACCAACGATTCCTTGTCCAGGTTGGTCACCGAGGCGACGACCGGCAGACGGCCGATGAACTCGGGAATCAGACCGAACTTGATCAGATCCTCCGGCATCACCTCGGCGAAGTGATCGGCGGTGTCGATCTCGGACTTGGACCGGACCTCGGAGCCGAAACCGATGCCGCGATGGCCGGTGCGCTCGGAGACGATCCGCTCCAGACCCGCGAACGCGCCCGCCACGATGAACAGCACGTTGGTGGTGTCGATCTGGATGAACTCCTGGTGCGGGTGCTTGCGCCCACCCTGCGGCGGCACGCTCGCCTGGGTGCCCTCCAGGATCTTCAGCAGCGCCTGCTGCACGCCCTCACCGGAGACGTCGCGGGTGATCGACGGGTTCTCGCTCTTACGGGCGATCTTGTCGACCTCGTCGATGTAGATGATGCCGGTCTCGGCGCGCTTCACGTCGTAATCCGCGGCCTGGATCAGCTTCAGCAGGATGTTCTCGACGTCCTCGCCGACATACCCGGCCTCCGTCAGCGCTGTCGCGTCGGCGATGGCGAACGGGACGTTGAGCATCTTGGCCAGCGTCTGCGCGAGGTAGGTCTTGCCGCAGCCGGTGGGGCCGAGCATGAGGATGTTCGACTTGGTCAGTTCGACGACCTCGCCGCGGCTGTCGCGGCCCTTGTCGCCGGCCTGAATGCGCTTGTAATGGTTGTAGACGGCCACCGCGAGGGTGCGCTTGGCGGTGTCCTGCCCGATCACGTAGTTCTCCAGGAAGTCCCGGATCTCCGCGGGCTTGGGCAACTCGTCGAGCTTGACCTCGCTGGACTCGGCGAGCTCCTCCTCGATGATCTCGTTGCATAGATCGATGCACTCGTCGCAGATGTACACCCCTGGTCCCGCAATGAGCTTCTTGACCTGCTTCTGGCTCTTTCCGCAGAACGAGCACTTGAGCAGATCGCCGCCATCTCCGATGCGCGCCATCTCGTGGGTCCCTACTTCCTTGTCCGCGTGCAACCGTCCGTCCAGGTTGCCAGCTATCTGCCGCCTTGCTTGTCCGCGCCACCGGCTGTGATCGCAAACGCATCGACCGGTTCCGGCGGGTGAGGCAGTGCTGTCAACCGGGAGCAAAGGTCCCTAGGTTGACCGTACCTGGTGTGTGCGATGGAGGTCGACAACTCGAGCATGTTTCTCCGCCGGGTTGTGCGAGTTCTCACGACACCGAAGCGCGTTACGTCCGTTCAGCAGCCATTTCATGCGCCGGCCGCTTGTTTCATCGGGGCTGCGGGCCCGAGCGTTTCCGGGTCCGCCGTGTCACTGGAGCAGTCCGGCCGGGCAGCACGCCACTGGGCGCACTTCCCGGCCGGAAATCCCTGGGGTACAGCAATTTACGGGCGAATCGCCGCCGGGGTCGGCGATTCGCACGACGCGATCACTTCTTCTGCGCGCTGAGCTTGCGGTAATCGAACACCTGGTCGATGATCCCGTATTCCTTGGCGTCTTCGGCCGTGAGGATCTTGTCGCGGTCGGTGTCCTTGCGGATCTGATCCGCGTCCTTACCGGTGTGGCGGGCCAGCGTGGTCTCCATCAGGCGACGCATGCGCTCGATCTCGGCCGCCTGGATCTCCAGATCCGACACCTGCCCCTGGATGCCACCCTCGAGCGACGGCTGGTGGATCAGCACGCGGGCGTTGGGCAGGCAGGCGCGCTTGCCGGGGGTACCGGCGGCGAGCAGCACGGCCGCGGCCGAGGCGGCCTGGCCGAGGCAGACCGTCGCGACATCGGCACGCACGTACTGCATGGTGTCGTAGATGGCCATCAGCGAGGTGAACGAACCACCGGGCGAGTTGATGTACATGGTGATGTCGCGGTCGGGGTCGAGCGACTCCAGCACGAGCAGCTGCGCCATGACATCGTTCGCCGAGGCGTCGTCCACCTGCACGCCGAGGAAGATGATGCGCTCCTCGAACAGCTTGTTGTACGGGTTGGATTCCTTGACGCCGAAGCTCGAGTGCTCGATGAACGACGGCAGGATGTAGCGCGACTGGACGCCCTGCGGTGCCATACCGCCGAGGCCTGCGCGTGGGTCAAACTGGTTGGCCATCTTCGTCTCCAAAGTCTGTGTGGGAAAGCGGCTGATGCGCTGAACGGACGAAAGAGTCCGGATGGCGCCTAGTTGCCTGCGCCGTTGGCCTGGTTCGCATGGCCGATCACGTGATCGATGAAGCCGTACTCGAGCGCCTGCTTGGCGGTGAACCAGCGGTCGCGGTCGGCGTCGATGGTGACCTGTTCCACGGACTTGCCGGTGTGCAGCGCTTGCAGCTCGTTGAGCTCGCGCTTGGTGTGCGCGAACTGCTCGGCCATGATCGCGATGTCGGCGGCGGAACCACCGATGCCCGCCGACGGCTGGTGCATCATGATCCGCGCGTGCGGCAGTGCGTGGCGCTTGCCCTTGGTGCCTGCGGTGAGCAGGAACTGCCCCATCGACGCGGCCAGGCCCATGCCGAAGGTGGCGATATCGCACTCGGCGAACTGCATGGTGTCGTAGATGGCCATACCGGCGGTCACCGAACCACCGGGCGAGTTGATGTAGAGCTTGATGTCCTTGGACGCATCCTCCGCCGAGAGCAGCAGGATCTGCGCGCAGATCTTGTTCGCGATGTCGTCGTCGACCTGGGTGCCGAGGAAGATGATGCGCTCGCGAAGCAGTCGCTCGTACACCGAATCGCTGAGGTTGAGACCAGCAGTCGGGGATGTCATGACGACCCCTGCCTGATTGACTGTCACGGATACCTGCCTTTTCTTACCGGCTCGTTGGCCGACGGCCATCTCTGGTTCGTTGTCACAAACATTAACGAAGCAGGGCGGCACCGAACTCCCGGTACCGCCCTTCTTCGCTTACAGCGCAATCAGCCCAGCTGAGAGCTGTACATCACGCTGCCACTTCATAGAACTCATTCGGCCTTCGCCGCGGCGGTCTCGGTCGACTCGACCTCGGCCACGCCTTCGGCCTCGACCTCGGGGGCGGAATCCTCAGGGGCACCGAACATTTCGGCGGTGTCCACCACATTGCCCTCGGAATCGGTGACCTTGACCTTGCCGACAACACCCGCAAGGGCCTTGCCGCGCCGGACGTCGGCGAAGATCGCGCCGAGCTGGCCGGCCTGCTGCACCTGCTGGATGAACTGCTCCGGCGCCAGGCCGTAGCGCTGCGACTGGAACAGGATCCGCTCGGTGAGCTCTTCCTGGCCGACCTGGGTGTTCTCCGCCTCGGCGATGGCGTCCAGCAGCAACTGGGTGCGCACCGACTTCTCGGCGGACTCCTTGGCGTCCTTGTCGAACTCTTCGCGGCTGGAACCCTGGGCCTCCAGTGCCTCGGCCAGCTTGGCCTCGTCGTGGTCGAAGCCGTGCACCGCGTCGTGGGTGACGGCGTCGATCTCGGCCTGCACGACGGCCTCGGGCAGCGGCACCTCGACCTGCTCGAGCAGGGTCTCCAGCACCTTGTCCCGGATCTCGCCGGCCTGCTGCACCTTCTTGCTGCGCTCGACCCGATTGCGCAGGTCTTCCTTCAGCTCGTCGAGGGTGTCGAATTCGCTTGCCAGCTGGGCGAAGTCGTCGTCGGCCTCGGGCAGCTCGCGCTCCTTGACCGACTGCACGGTGGCCTTGATGACGGCTTCCTTGCCCGCGTGCTCGCCGGCCACCAGGGTCGAGGTGAAGTCCTTGGACTCACCGGCGGCCAGACCGATCAGCGCCTCGTCGAGGCCCTCGATGAGCTGGCCGGAGCCGACCTCGTGGGACAGGCCGGTGGTGGCCGCCTCTGGCACGTCCTCGCCGTCGACGGTCGCCGACAGGTCGATCGACACGAAGTCGCCGTCCTGGACCGGGCGCTCGACACCGGTGAGGGTGCCGAAGCGCTGGCGCAGCGACTGCAGCTGCTCCTCGATGTCCTCGTCGCCGATGGTGAAGGCGTCGACGGTCACCGCGATGTTCTCGTACTCCGGCAGCGTGATCTCCGGGCGCACGTCGACCTCGGCGGTGAACGCGAGCTCCTCGCCGTCCTCGATCTTGGTGATCTCGATCTCGGGCTGGCCGATGACCTTCACGTCGGCGGCGGTGACGGCCTCGCTGTAGCGGCCGGGCAGCACGTCGTTGACGACCTGCTCCAGCACCGCGCCGCGGCCCAGACGCGCCTCGAGCAACTTGGCCGGCGCCTTGCCCGGACGGAAGCCGGGGATCTTGACCTGCTTGGCGAGTGCCTTGTACGCGCGGTCGAAGTCCGGCTTCAGTTCCTCGAAGGGCACCTCGACATTGATCCGGACCCGGGTCGGGCTCAGCTGCTCGACGGTGCTCTTCACGGACATGCTCCTTGTTCGTCGTCTGTTCTGGTTGAGACGCGATCCCCCGTCGGCCCGGACTTCTACCGGGACCCCGGCACCCGCCGGGCTGGCGAGGGACGCGGCGTACGCATCCCGACCAGGTTAGTTGACCGGCCGGGGCGGGCTGCACTCGGCCGCTTTTCGGGCCGCTACTTCCCCACCGATACCGCATCGGTGACGAAGACCAGCGTCTCGTTCGGCGCGATACCGCGACCGCCCGCGCCGTAGCCGAGGTCCGGCGGCACGATCAGCAGCCTGCGGGTGCCCTCCTGCACGCCGACCAGTCCCTCGTCCCAGCCCTGGATGACCTGGCCGCCGCCGAGGGTGAGCTGGAAGGGGGTGCCGCGGTCGAACGAGCTGTCCTTCTTCTGCTTGTTCGACCAGGTGACGAGCGCGTAGTTCATGGTGAGCGGCTGGCCGGAGGCGGCGCCGGGGCCGCTGCCCTGGATCAGGTCCTTGGTGATCAGCGTCTTGGGCGGATCGCAGTTGTCCGGGATAGTGATCTTCGGTGCGGAACCGAAGTCGCCGCTCACGCCGATGTCCTCCGCGGTGCATTCCCGGCCCTTGCTCTGGGCCGGCGCAGCCGGTGCCGTCGGGGAGAGGCTCTTCGCGGGAGCGGTAGTGGAAGGAGTAGAGGACGCCTTGTCGTCCGACCCACAGGCGACCAGAGTGAACGCTGCCGCGGCCATGGTGCCGATCCCGATGATCCTGCCGAGTGTGTGCATGCGGCGGACCCTAGACCATCCTCGCGGCGAATGTCCGAGTCGCCCGGCGCGCGTCGGACTGCCGTTACGCTGACAAGTGGAATCTCCCCCTACGACGAGGAGAGTCGGCGCATGACCCACATGGCGAGCGCGGGTGGCGATACCTCGGCCGACAATGTCGGCAGCGCGGGCGGCGAGAGCGTCGCCCCGCAGCCCTATCGGCTGACGGATATCGCTGGCCCGCTGGACCGCGACGAACTGACCTCGATCGACGCGTGGTGGCGAGCCGCGAACTACCTCGCCGTCGGGCAGATCTATCTGATGGCCAATCCGCTGCTGCGCGAGCCGCTGCAGGCCGAACACATCAAACCGCGACTGCTCGGGCACTTCGGCACCGTGCCCGGTTTGAACCTGGTGTGGGTGCACGCCAATCGGGCGATCCGGCAGCGCGGGCTGAACGCGGTCTTCGTGGCGGGACCCGGCCACGGCGGGCCGGGGCCGAACGCCTGCGGCTGGCTGGAGGGCACGTACTCCGAGCTGTACAGCCATATTCCGCAGGACGCCGGGGGCATGGGTGCGCTGTTCGCGCAGTTCTCCTGGCCCGGCGGGGTGCCCAGCCACTGCGCGCCGGAGACGCCCGGCTCGTTCCACGAGGGTGGCGAACTCGGCTACTCCCTGCTGCACGCCTTCGGCGCGGCGCTGGACAACCCGGACCTGACGGTGTTCTGCGTAATCGGTGACGGCGAGGCGGAGACCGGGCCGCTGGCCGGCAGCTGGCACGCCAACAAGTTCCTCAACCCGGCGCGCGACGGCGCGGTGCTGCCGATCCTCGCGCTGAACCAGTACAAGATCGCCAATCCGACCATCCTGGCGCGTATTCCGGAGCAGGAACTGGTTTCGCTGATGCGCGGGTACGGCTACGAGGCGATCGTCGTCTCGGGCAGCGACCCCACCGCGGTGCACCAGGCGATGGCCGTCGCGGTCGACACCTGCATGGAACGCATCGCGCAGATCCAGCGTGCCGCACGCAGCGGCAGCGATGGTGCGCGGCCGGTGTGGCCGATGATCGTGTTGCGCACCCCGAAGGGCTGGACCTGTCCGCCCGTGGTGGACGGCGATCCGGTCGAGGGCACGTTCCGCGCGCATCAGGTGCCGCTGCCCGGTGCGCGTTCCGACGCCAGCCATCGAGCGGTACTGGAGCAGTGGCTGCGGTCCTATCGGCCGGAGGAGTTGTTCGACGAGCTCGGCAGGCCGGTATCGGAGCTGCTCGATCAGGTGCCCGAGGGCGACCAGCGGATGAGCGCGAATCCGATTGCCAACGGGGGCAGGCTCGTTCGTGATCTGAACCTGCCGAACTGGCGCGATTTCGGGGTGGAAGTCGCCACACCGGGTGGGTCTTCGCACGAGGCGACCCGGGTGCTCGGCGCCTGGTTGCGCGAGGTCACCCGGAACAACCCGGACAACTTCATCACCTTCGCGCCCGACGAGCTGGCCAGCAACCGGCTCCAGGACATCCTGGAGGTGACCGGCCGCAACTGGCAGGCCGAGATCGATGAGTACGACGAGAAACTCGACCGCACCGGCCGGGTGATCGAGGTGCTGTCCGAGCACATGTGCCAGGGGCTGCTGGAGGGTTATCTGCTCACCGGCAGGCACGGGGTGTTCACCTGCTACGAGGCGTTCATCCACATTGTCGACGCCATGTTCAACCAGCATGCCAAGTGGCTCGACGCCAGCGCGGGGGTGCCGTGGCGGCGGCCCATCGCGAGCCTCAATTATCTACTGTCCTCGCATGTTTGGCGCCAGGACCACAACGGGTTCACCCACCAGGATCCCGGCTTCCTCGACGTGGTGCTCAACAAGAAGCCCTCGATCGTGCGGGTCTATCTGCCGCCCGACGCCAACACCCTGTTGTCCACCTACGACCATTGCCTGCGGTCCCGGCACTACGTCAACGTGGTGGTGGCGGGCAAACAGCCTCAGGCGGACTGGCTTTCGGTGAACGACGCGGCGGAGCACTGCGCCCGCGGCATCGGGATCTGGGACTGGGCGGGTCACAACGACGAGCTCGGCACCGTCCCGGATGTGGTGCTGGCCTGCGCCGGTGACGTGCCGACACTGGAAACCCTTGCGGCGGCGGCGATTCTGCGGGATCGGCTGCCGACGCTGCGGGTCCGGGTGGTCAACGTGGTCGATCTGATGCGCCTGCAACCACAGGACGAGCACCCACATGGGTTGCCCGACAGCGAGTTCGACACACTGTTCACCCATGACCGGCCGGTGATCTTCGCGTTCCACGGCTACCCGTGGCTGGTGCACCGGCTCACCTATCGGCGGGCCAACCACGACGGGCTGCACGTGCGCGGCTACAAGGAACGCGGCACCACCACCACACCGTTCGACATGGTGATGCTCAACGATTTGGATCGGTACCACCTGGTGATGGACGTCATCGATCGGGTGCCGAGCCTGGGCGAGCGGGCCGCCGGGTTGCGTCAGGAAATGGTGGACGCACGCTGGGAGGCGCGGGCCTGGACCCGGGAGCACGGCGAGGACATTCCCGAAGTCGCCGACTGGAGTTGGCCGTACTGACCCCGCTGAGTGTGAACACCGGCGTATACTTCGCTGTCCGAGAACACCTTCAAAAGTGTTGCGGTGAAGGGTAGTTCGCCAACAAGTTCCTCGATGCCGTCGGGCGGGACGGTCCACGTGCTCGTTCTGCTCGATTGCGTCTTCGTCGAGGCCCAAGGGGGAAATCGATGTCGGCGTCAGCCGTACCTGCACGTAAGCCCGAGCTCGTCTCGGTCATCATCCCGGTGTTCAACGGACTGCCGGAATTGGACGAACAACTCGACGGCCTGGCCGAACAGGATTACCAGGGGCCCTACGAAGTGGTGATCAGCGACAACGGCTCCAGCGACAGCCTGGCCGAGCACATCGACGGACATCCGCTGACCGCGCGATTGCGGTTGCGCTACGTGGCCAGCTCCGCCACACCAGGTCCGTCGTACGCCCGCAACAATGGGGCGGCGCTGGCCCGCGGTGACTTCCTCGCCTTCGTCGACCAGGACGATCGCGTGCATCCCGGTTGGCTCAGCGCGATGGTGCGGACCGCCGCCGATTACGACGCGGTCAGCGGCGCCGTGGAGGTGACGACAATCAACACCCCGGAGGTGGCTCGCTGGCGACCGATGCCCGCGCCGGAGGACGGCTTCCCCACGCATTACCTGCCCTATGCGCACGGCAACAACGCCGGATACTGGCGCGCCGCCTTCGACAAGATCGGCGGATACGACGAGAGCCTCTTCGGCGGCGACGACGTGGACATCAGCTGGCGGCTACAGGAAGCTGGGTTGCGCCTGGGCCATTCGGCGGATGCTCTCGTCGCATACCGGCTACGCACGACCTACCGCGACACCTGGCGGCAAGCGCTCAACTACGGGCGCGGCGCCGTCGAGGTGTACGTCAAGCATCGGGCGGCCGGCTGCCCACGATTGCCGTTCCGGGCGACGTGGTTCTCGATTGTGCTTGTGCTGCTGCACAATCCGTTCATTCCGCTCACCAGGAACCGCGTCCCGCGCGGTTTGTGGACCCTGCACGCGGGCGTGCTCGCCGGGCGGATCCAGGCCGGCCTGCGCCACCGCACCTACTACGGATAACGGCAGCGAACCATGCCGGGGCCTGCTACGGGAATGAAACTTCCTTGCGCAGGTCCCGGCACTGGGCGACGATCGCTGCATGCTCCTGACGATCACCTGCACACCACCGGAGGACGCCGACTGGCCGGCGACCGACCTGGGGTTCTTGCTGCACAAGAATCCCGACCGGGTGCAGGCGTTCGAACAGTCCTACGGCACAGCACATGTCGTGTACCCGGAAGCGACCGCCGCCCGGTGCACGGTGGCACTGGTGCTGGAGATCGATCCGATCCGGCTGGTGCGCGGACGTTCGCGCGGGACACCGGATTTCAGTCTCGGCCAGTACGTCAACGATCGGCCGTACGCGGCATCGTCGCTGCTGTCGGTCGCGATCGGTGCGGTGTTCCGCACCGCGCTGCACGGGCGCTGCACGCTGCGCCCGGAGCTGGCGCAGACCGCGCTGCCGTTGCGCATCGAGTTGCCCGCCGTACCGTGCCGAGGCGGGGCGGAGGTGGCGGAGCGGGTATTCGCGCCACTCGGCTGGGCGGTGACCGCCACTCCCCTGCCGTTGGATCCGGCGTTCCCGGAGTGGGGTGATTCGCACTACCTGCGACTGGAGTTGTCTGGGACCGTGCGGTTGGCGGACGCGCTCTCCCACCTGTACGTGTTGCTGCCGGTCCTGGACGGGGCGAAGCACTACTGGTTGGCCGCCGACGAGGTCGACAAGCTGATCCGGGCGGGTGGTGGATGGCTGGCCGAGCATCCGGAGCGCGGATGGATCACGCGACGGTATCTGGCGCGACGGCAGTCGCTCGTGCGGACGGCGTTGGCTCGGTTGGCCGAGTTGGATGAGGTGGAGCCGGAGTTGCTGGACGCGGTGGAGGAAGTGGACGACGCGGAGGCGGTAGCGTCCAGCGACCTTGCGGCGGGTAGATCCGAAACCGGCTCCGCGCCAGCACAAGTGGCTTCCGGCGAGAGCGGATCGGCCCAGACACGGCCAGTCACCGAAGGCGATTCAACCGAAATCGACACTGCGGGTAAGGCCGCAGCCGGGCCGGGCGGACGAGTCGACACATCAGCGTCTGATCCACGGGGTGGTGGTGAAATCGCCGCGGGATACGTGGCGGACCTCGCCTCAACAGTGGCCGGTGCGCACGAAATGACCGTGGCTGGCGTAACCGACACGGACGCGGCCGGTGCGCACGACATGGCAGCCGCTGGCGTGCCTGACATGGCAGCGGCCGGTGTGCCCGACTTGGCAGCGACCGGCGGGTCCGACCTGGCAGCGACCGGCGGGTCCGACCTGGCAGCGACCGGTGCAGCCGACTTGGCTGAAACTCCCCCGGGCACAGTGTCGTTGGCCGTAGCACGGCGCGCTGCGGTGCGTGCCGCGCTGCACGAGGTCGGTGCCCGACGGGTGCTCGACCTCGGTTGCGGCGAGGGCACGCTGTTGCGAGAGCTGCTGTCGGACAGGATATTCACCGAGATCGTCGGTGTAGACGTATCGATGCGGGCGCTGCATATCGCTGAACGCAAGCTACGGCTCGAGCGCATGCCCGAACGCGTAGCGCAACGGCTGACACTGCGGCAGGGCGCGCTCACCTACACCGATGCCCGGTTGCGCGGTTATGACGCCGCGGTGCTGATGGAGGTCATCGAGCACGTGGATCCGCCGCGTCTCGGTGCGCTGGAGCATGCGGTCTTCGCGGCGGCGGCACCGGGGGCGGTGCTCGTCACGACGCCGAACGCGGAGGTCAATGTGCGCTTCGAGGGGTTGGCGGCCGGTGCTTTCCGGCATGCCGATCACCGGTTCGAGTGGACCCGTGCCGAATTCGCGGCATGGGCCGACGGCGTGGCGGCCCGGTACGGGTATTCCGTGCGGTTCGTGCCGATCGGCGTGGTGGACGCGGAGTTCGGGGCGCCCACCCAAATGGCAGTATTCAGCAAGGTCGAGTTCGACAATGCCACGGTCGCCGTGGTTTCTACTCGGGAAGGGGTGGCGTGATGGCAGAGCTCTCGGTGCCCGAGCTGTCCCTCGTGGTGTTGATCGGTAGCACCGGTTCGGGTAAATCCACGTTCGCGCGCAAGCACTTTCGGTCGACCGCGGTGGTGTCCTCCGACGCGTGCCGCGGCATCGTCAGCGACGACGAGAACGATCAGTCGGCCACCGCCGAGGCGTTCGCGCTACTGCACCACATCGCGGGCGTCCGGTTGCGGCGCGGCCTGCGCACGGTGGTCGACGCGACCAACGTGCAGGCCAAGTCGCGGCAGGAACTGATCGCGGTGGCCCGCGCACACGACGTGCTGCCGGTGGCGATCGTGCTCGACGTGCCGGATTCGGTGTGCCTGGAACGCAATTCGGCGCGCCCGGACCGGGCCTCGCTCGGCGCGCACGTGGTGGTCCGGCAGCAGCGCGAGTTGCGGCGCAGCCTGCGCGGACTGGAGCGTGAGGGCTTCCGCAAGGTGTACGTGCTGCGCGGCGTGGCCGACATCGAGGCGGCGACCATCGTCGACGAGAAGGCGTGGAACGACAAGCGCGAGCTCACCGGGCCGTTCGATGTGATCGGTGACGTGCACGGCTGCCGCAGCGAACTGGAAACGCTGCTCGGCGAGCTCGGCTATGTCCTCGAACGCGACGACGCGGGCCGGGCAATCGGCGCGCGGCACCCGGCGGGGCGTACCGCCGTGTTCGTCGGCGACCTGGTCGATCGCGGGCCGGACACCCCCGGCGTGCTGCGCCTGGTCATGGGCATGGTGGCGGCCGGAACGGCGCTGTGCGTCACCGGAAACCACGAGAACAAGCTCGTCCGCGCCCTCGACGGCAAGCAGGTGCGGGTGGCACACGGCCTCGCCGAGTCGCTGGCCCAGCTCGACGGCGAGGACGAGGTCTTCCGCAAGGCGGCCCACGAATTCTGCCGCGGGCTGGTCAGCCACTATGTGCTCGACGGCGGCAAGCTCGTCGTCGCGCACGCGGGGCTGAAGGAAGAGTTCCACGGGCGGGCGTCGGGGCGGGTGCGGTACTTCGCCATGTACGGCGAAACCACCGGGGAGACAGACGAATACGGTCTGCCGGTACGCTATCCGTGGGCCAACGACTATCGCGGCCGGGCAACCGTGCTGTACGGGCACACCCCGGTGCTGGACCTGCAATGGGTGAACAACACGCTGTGCCTGGACACCGGCGTGGTGTTCGGCGGCAGGCTGTCCGCGTTGCGCTACCCGGAGCGCGAGCCGGTTTCAGTTGCGGCGGAGGCGGTTTGGTACGAGCCGATGCGGCCGCTGGAGCCCACAGTAGCTGCGGTCGACGCGGTTGTGTCGGCTGCCGCCGGCGGCGTGGTGCACCGGGATCCCGGCGTGCTCGACCTGGAGGACGTGATCGGCCGCCGCGTCGTGGAGACCCGCTATCACGGCCGAGTCGGCGTGCAGGAGGAAAACGCCTGCGCCGCACTGGAAGTGATGAGTCGATTCGCGATCGACCCGCGCTGGCTGGTGTACTTGCCGCCGACCATGTCGCCGTGTGCGACCTCGGAGCTGGCGGGCTATCTGGAACACCCGGCGGAGGCATTCGCGTATTACCGCGCGGAGGGCGTCGACCGGCTGGTGTGCGAGGAGAAGCACATGGGGTCGCGGGCCGTGGTCCTGGTCGCCCGGTCGGCCTCCGCGGCGCGGGACCGATTCGGCGTGGACGACGGCGGCACCGGCGTGATCTACACGCGTACCGGTCGGCCGTTCTTCGATGATCCGGTGCACACCGAGACGCTGCTCGGCCGCGTGCGCGCGGCCGCCGAAACTGCCGGTCTTTTCGACGAGCTACGCAGCGAATGGCTATTGCTCGATACCGAACTCATGCCGTGGTCGGCGAAGGCGATCGGCTTGCTGCGCAACCAGTACGCCGCCGTCGGCACGGCGGCCCGGGCGGCGCTCGGTGCCACCACCGAGGTGCTTTCAGCGGTGGCGGAACGCGGACTGGATGTCGCGGCCCTGGCGGCGCGCACTGGAGCGCGCAAGGACGACGCCGCGGCTTTCACCGACGCCTACGGCCGCTACTGCTGGCCGGTCGACGGCATGGCCGGTCTGCGGCTCGCACCGTTCCAGATCCTCGCCGCCGAAGGATCGAATTACGCCGTGCGTGAGCATGATTGGCACCTCATGCTGATCGACCGGCTGGTCGCGGCCGACAGCGAACTGTTCGCGCCGACAGGGCGGATGTTCGTCGATCTGACCGATGCGGACAGCGTGGCAGCCGCCACCGATTGGTGGACCGAGCTGACCGCAGCAGGTGGCGAAGGCATGGTGGTCAAGCCGCGGCAAGCACTGGTGCGCGGGGCCAAGAAGGCCGAGGGTGCCACGGGCGACGGCAGGCTGGTCCAGCCCGGCGTGAAATGCCGTGGCCCCGAATACCTTCGGATCATCTACGGACCGGAGTACCTGCGCGAGCACAACCTGACTCGGCTGCGCACGCGCGGCCTCGGCCGCAAACGCTCGATGGCGTTGCGCGAGTACGCACTCGGACTGGAGGCATTGGACCGGCTGGCCGCGGGCGAACCACTATGGCGCGTACACGAAGCCGTCTTCGCGGTGCTCGCACTGGAGTCCGAACCGGTGGATCCGCGCCTGTAAGACGCCGTGGGCGAACCATGACCGGGTCAGCTGACAGTACGAATGCGCGGCGGACGCCCCCGCCGCGCTGGGTGGTGTCAGCACTGTCCCCCCACACGACAGACAGCCGTCATCGACAGCGCGGCGGCGATGGTGCGCGATCCATCGCTCGTCGGCCATGGTTGAAGCGCCGCCGAGTCGGGTAACCATCCTGTCGATGAGGCAGGATTCTGCCGCGGCATGGTTCCACGCCGCGATCTCTTCTGAGTGTGTTCGGCGACCTGTTCCCGCTACGCAGGAGGACGACGATCCATGGTGACTATTCGAAATTCCGCCCGCATCGCGACCGTCATCGGGGCCACCGCGTTGGCCCTCATGGCGGCCACCACGGTGGCCTCAGCCGAGAACTCCATCGACGTCAGTGGTGTCGGGCCGGTCAATATCGGGGTCGATTACACCTGTGAAGCCACGGCCGGCGTGGCAGCAATTCGGGCCATGGTGGGCGACCCGCAGGCCGACAGCCCCTCGGCCACCGGTACTCACACGGCGGTGACCTGCGACGGCAGCCGGCAAACCGCCGTTGTGCTGCTCACCGGAGCGAACGGCACGGACGCGCCGCTCTCGGCGGGACAAACCGTCCAGGTTCGCGTTGCGCTGGTCGACGGCGCAGACACCGTCGTCACTGGTCAGGCCAAGGTGGTCTCGCTGGCCTAGACCGAACTCGGGCTCCAACTGTCCCAGACCCATTGCACCCGGTAACTGATACACGTTACCGTGGGTGTTAGCAAGCTGCTTGCAACTGTTACCGCGGCGGCTTCGCAGGCGTACTGGACAAGGGAGTCTCATGCCGTTGGCGAGTTCGGACAGCACGCCCAGCACCGGGCACATGCTCATCGACGACCGCTTCACCGCCGTGGCCGCGAAGTTCTTCGCGATGTTCCGGCGCAAGCGGCAGGGCGGTGGTGCCTTCTCGGTCTACCTGCACGGCGAACCCGTGCTCGACATCTGGGCGGGCTGGGCGGACCGGGACCGGCGGTGGCGCGCCGATACGATCGCGCTGTCATACTCGACCGGCAAGGGCGTCGCAGCCACCATCGCGCACCGGCTGGCCGAGCGCGGCGTGCTGGACTTCGACGCACCCGTGGCGACGTACTGGCCGGAGTTCGCGGCAAATGGCAAGGACGCCATCACCGTTCGCGACGTGCTGAACCATCGCGCCGGGCTGCAGCGCACCCGCGGCCTGCTCGACGACCCGGCGGATCTGCTCGACCACGACGCCATGGCCGCCGCCATCGCCGCCTCCGCGCCGGATCCGCTGCGGCTGCGCGCATCTGGATATCACGGACTCACCTTCGGCACGATCGTCGCGGAGATCGCGCAGCGGGCCACCGGGCGCGAGTTCCCCGAGCTGATCCGAACCGAGCTCGCGGAACCCTTGGGCGACAACGACTTCTACTTCGGCGTTCCGCAGCACCAGCGGCATCGACTAGCCAAGCTGTCGCCGCGCCTCGGCATCGCACGCGTGCCGTTCGACCGGATGATCGCCCCGTTCGCCTCGCTGCGGGCGGTGCACTCGGCGCGCGGCGCGGTCTACGACGGCTGGGCGGACATGACGCTCGGTGACCAGCCCTACGATGCGATGATGCCCGGCTGGAACGGGGTTTTCACGGCTCGGGCGCTGGGCAAGATGTACGGCGCGATCGCCAACGACGGCATGATCGGTCATCGGCGTCTGCTCCGACCGGAGACCACCCGGCTGATCGCGCAGATGCCGCCGAACGGGCGGTTCGACTATGTACTCGGCGCCGCACCACATTTCGCGCTCGGGTATCACCGTGGCATCGTCGGCACCAGGCTGACTCGGCAAGCGTTGGGACACTTCGGCATCGGCGGATCCGGCGGCATCGCCATGCCCGCGCTCGGCCTTTCGGTCGCCTTCGTCACCAATCACCTCGGCAACCACGCCATGTCACTGGGTGATGCGCGGCTGCCGGTGCTCGCCGCACTCTCCCAGCGCGCCGCCAGAGGCGTGAAAGACACCAGCGGGCTGCCGGATACCCTCGACGTCGCGGTCGGCTGAGACGTCAGCTCTCGCGTTTCAGCTTGCGCCAGCCGCCCGCGCGGTTGTTGGCGATGATCTGCTGGAACATCGCGAGCAGCGGTGTGGCAGGGACCTTTTCGCCCTCGCGCACGGCGACGGTACGGGCGGTCTTGTTGTCGTGGCCCGCGGTGATGATGCCGTCGGGATCGGCAACAATGGCTCCGTCGTAGAGGAAGATGTTGACGTGGGTCTTCGCCGCGAGCAAGGCGCAGATATTGCCGTCGAGCACGAAGTACGGCTGCACGGTGCGCTTGATGGTCTCGACGACTTCCGGATCGGCGGCGTGCACCAGCTCGCGCACCTCCCGGCAGATTGCTTGCTGCCAGCTGGGCAGCGCGTCGATATAGGTGTCGACGCGCGGGTCGACCGCGTAGGACATGGGCCGATCCAAGCACAGATTCGGCGGTCCGATGACCGTTTCTCGCTAGCCTGAGTACGATCGACCGTATGGAAAGTGGCCCCGACTCCACGGTCCTCACCCGGCGCGAGCCGGCTGAGATCACCGATAAGCGCCTGCTCCGCGGCGCGAAGACGCGGCAGACCGTGCTGCGGCACGCGGTGGACATCGCCTCGCTCGATGGGCTGGCGGGCTTGAGCTTCGGCAGGCTCGCCACCGACGCGGGGCTGAGCAAAGCGGGCATCCAGACGCTGTTCAAGACCAAGGAAGCCTTGCAGCTGGCCGCCATCGACTACGCGCGCGACCTGTTCGTCGACGAGGTGATCGAACCGACCAGGTCCACCCCGCACGGCATTGCCAGGCTGCGGGCGCTGATCGAGAGCTGGCTCGCCTACGCCGCAACTCCCCTGTTCGCGGGCGGCTGCTTTTGGGTCGCGAACATGCCGGAGCAGGACAGCAGGCCGGGACCGTTGCGCGACGCGCTGCTGCGGGACCGGCAGGCGTGGGTGCACATCCTCGAGCGGGAGTTGCGCGAGGCGGTGCGCGCGGGCGACATCGCCGAGGTCGATCCGGAACTCGCCGCCTATCAGATCGATGCGGTGCTGTGCGCCACCAACACCGCGCTGCGCGTGGGCGAGCAGGACGCCATGAGCCGGGCTCGGCGCATCGTCGAGGGTTTCCTCACTTCGCCCTGACCGCAGGCAGTTGACGTACCAGCACCGAAATAACAATGGCGACAGCTAAATTCGCAATCGAAGACATCATGAACGCGTGCCCCGCCACCGCAGCGCCGGTGTCCGCGCCGGGCTGGAACGCGGCGAAGAAGACCGCGCCGATCACCGCGACGCCCAGCGCGCCACCGATCTGCTGGGCAGTCGACAGCGCCCCCGACGCCGTGCCGACAGCCGCCGGGCCGACCCCGGACAGCACCGTGTTGAGCAGCGGCGTGATGAGCAGGCCACCACCTGCGCATTGCAGCACGATCGTCGCAATCACCAGCGCCACAGGGAATTCCGAGCTCGACAGCAGCACCACCACGGTGCACAGATAACCGACCACCATCAAGATCGACCCGAGTTCCAGTACGCGCCGACCATATTTCGGCACGACGCGGCTCGCGACCATGCCGAAGACGAAGAACGTCGCCGCACCGGGCGCGTACACCAGACCCGCGCCGAGGGCGGACATGCCGAGGCCCTCCTGTAGCGAAATCGACAGCGCCAGATAGTAAGACGTGAGCAGCGCATACACGCACAGCACGAGCAGGATGCCCACCGTGAACGAGCGCTGAGCGAACAGAGCAAGATCCACCAGCGGGTCGCCACCCGCCTCGGCGACGCGCCGTTCGATCACCGCGAACAGCGCGAACGCGGCCGCGCTCGCCACGAAGCAGGCCCAGGTCCACCACGGCCAGCCCGCCTCGCGCCCTTGAATGAGCGGGAAGGTGAGCAGGAACAGCGCGGTACTCAACGCGAGTACGCCGGGAACATCCAGTCTGCGTGCCCCCGCCACGCGTGATTCCGGCACGAATTTCGCGGCGAGCAGGATCATCGCCACCCCGATCGGCACGTTCACCCAGAACACCGCGCGCCACGGCGCACCGAACAGATCCGCGCTGATCAGCAACCCGCCGATGAGCTGGCCGCCGATGCTGGCCATGCCGATCACCACAC
This sequence comes from Nocardia sp. XZ_19_369, assembly GCF_015355715.1. Taxonomy (NCBI): domain Bacteria; kingdom Bacillati; phylum Actinomycetota; class Actinomycetes; order Mycobacteriales; family Nocardiaceae; genus Nocardia; species Nocardia sp. XZ_19_369. Next base: position 238,902 of record NZ_JACVED010000010.1, read on the forward strand.
CCAGCACGCCGAAGACCTGATGCCTGCTGCGTTCCGGCACCAGCACAGCGATCATCGCGAAGACCTGCGGAACCAGCAGCGCGGCACCGAGTCCCTGCACGACCCGCGCCGCGATCAACGTGCCAGGGCCCGGCGCGGCGGCACACACGATCGAGGACAGCGTGAACACCGCCGCGCCGAGCAGGAAGATCCGTTTGCGCCCATACATGTCGGCGATGCGGCCGCCGGTGATCATCAGGACCGCGTAGCTCAGCTGGTAACCCGCCAGGATCCACTGGAGTTGCCCCTCGGTGGCACCGAGATCCGCGCGGATCGCGGGGCCGGCCACCACCACGATGTACGCGTCGAGGATGGCCATGAACATGCCGACCATGACCACCGACACCGCGGTCCACGGCACGACGGCCGGGCTGGTGCCGACAGATGGTTTCAACTCCGCCATATTGGGAACAATACGGTCGACCGTATGTTTATTGCAACAGCCTCAGGACGAGGGCTTGTGCGCCACCGCGAAGATCCGGCGGAACGGGAACCACGTCGTGCCGTCGGACCTCGCCGGGTAGGCCATGCGCAGGCGGGCCGCCAGCTCGGTACGGAACTCGCGCCAATCTTCGTCGTCCAGCTCGGCGCGAATCGGTCGCAGCGCGGTGCCGGTTACCCACTCCAGCACTGGATCCGGTCCCGAAAGTCGTTGCAGGTAAGTGGTTTCCCAGATATCGACGATGGTGTCGTCGGTGGCCAGTGCCGTCGCATAGTCGGCGGGCGTGGACACCGCGTCGGCGCTGCGCAGCGCGATCTCGGCCAGCTGGGCTTGCCAGCGCGCCTCGGTCGCCAGCGCGCGAATCTCCCGGTGCGACGGCGCGTCGAAGTTGCCGGGCACCTGCATGGCGAACCAGGCGCCGGACGGCAAAGCGGGCAGCCACTCCGCGAGCAGGCTCAGGTGATCCGGAACCCATTGCAGGACAGCATTACTGACGACGACATCGGTCTCGGGGTCCGGCGCCCAGTCGTGCACGTCGAGGACCCTGGCATTGATGCCCCGCTCCTGCGCTTCTTGCACCATCTCCGGCGAGGAATCGAGGGCGTCGAGTTGCGCGTCCGGCCATCGTTCGGCGAGCACACCGGTGAGATTGCCCGGCCCGCAGCCCAAATCCACTATGCGGCGCGGCTTTTCGGCGTCGATCCGGCTGATCAACTCGAAGAACGGACGGGCACGGTGATCGGCGAAATCGAGGTACTTCTTCGGATCCCACATACGAAACCCTTCTCGTAAACAGTACGAGCGTACTTAGTACGATTGTACTGTAAGGCAGTTGTCTGGATGTGGCCGACCGGAAGCAAACCGACCAGTTTCGGTGGGTCATTTCCGGGTAGTCGATACATCAACACCTACCCACAGATGTCCGCTCTCATCTTCGTTGCCGCGCAGCAAACCGATGGTTGCCGACCCGATCGCCTCCGAGCACCAGCCGCCGACGCCCCCGCCTGCCCCGACTCTCGTTCCTCAATGTTGTTGCACGCAAGACAGATACAGTGACCTGTATCGGAAAGGTGCGTGAATCATGACGGAAGCCAAATTCGCTGTCGGCGACCGAGTCCGCCACGTCTCCATCGGACGTCACGGCGTCGTAGACGCGGTCGACACGGAGTACTCGCCGGCCCACGACGAAAACGACCTCAGCCTCAACCCCTCCGTCCGTGACAGCCCGTGGTACCGGGTGACGCTCGAGGACGAGAACGGTCAGCCGGTAGAGACCTACCTATCCGAGTCCCAGCTGGATTCCGAATAACCCCTGAACCCGCGCGAAACACAGCGGGATGGTTGGTGCCCGGTTTGTGTCGGTCGGTGCCGCTAGTCTGCTGAAGTGGTCGGACCGGATTCGGCGCTGCGCCGACTGATGCGTGAGGCAGGGAAGCTGCTGCAGCCCTATGGCTTCCAGGGCTCGGATGACATGTGGGTGCGAGTCGTGCCCGGGGGTGTGGCGTCGGTCAGCCGCACCCGGGTGCTGCGCACGTGGACCGAAGGACAGCAGGTCCTGAAGTTCGGCCTGACCCTCGACGCGACACCCGCCGCCTGGTGGGAATTCCGCAACTGGCGCAATACACAGCTCGGTCGCCCACTCGTACCGCTGGAGCAGGCGACCGGCCCCGGGTTGATCAGTGACCACGGCATACCGGACGAGCTGACCCAGCCGTGGTCGCTGGGGGTCGACCCGGCAACGGCCGGCAGGCATGCGCTGGCGGCAGACGTCGACGCCATTCGTGCCGAGCTACCCAAGCGCGTGCACGCCTACGCGCGGCGCGCGCTACGACTACTGGAGCCGGACCGGTATCTGGACGAGTTGCTGGCCGACCCGGATCCGCAGGGTGATGTTTGGGAGGCGATCGTTGTGCTGCTCGCTGATCGCGGGCCTGGGCCGGAGCTGGAGGACGCGTGCGTTCAATTGCGGACGTACCTCGCGGCTCGAGACGAATCGGCGTACGCGGAGAGCCTCATCGAGTACGCGCAAGGCCGTGCCACGCTGGTCTAAGCCCTTTCGACAGCGCGATCCAGTTCTTCGAGAAGCGCCACCGTCTGCGGCGGCAGGATCCTCAACGCGTTGCGCCCAGTCGTACTCGAAGTCCCTCTGCGAACGTGTGCGCGGCCGCGAGATCGATGGCGTCGGGTCGCCCCTTCCGGATGCCGCCGACGAGCTTGAACGGTGCGTAGGTGTCGAGCGCACGGCACGAGAAGGTGTCGGCCACCTCGAAGCCCTTCTGCTCCAGCAGGCGGACCATCGGGCGGGAGAAGCGCTGCATACCGGCATCCGGAAAACCACTGCTGGCGAAGATGAATGCGGTGCTGCGCGGCTCCTGCGGGAGCGACTCGACGAACTCCCGCAGCTGGGCGTGGAAGGAGCCGAGGAAGATCCCCGAGCCGAACCCGACGAGGTCGTAGCCGGCCAGCTCGGCGGCATCGATGTGCCGCGGGTCGACAACCCGGGCTTGCAGCACCTGCCCCATGACGTCGGCGATCTTTTTCGTGTTGCCATGGGACACCGAGGTGCACACGATGAGGGCTTTCATGACGACGCTCCTTCAGGTTGCGTTGAACCGGACATGCTCTGAGACACCGCCCGATTCGCGACCGTGACATCCGGGCACCTGTGGTCTCCGCCACGCCGGGGGTTCGCTCAGATGTCCTGCGGCCGATCGAGGGGGCGCAGCACGTCGGCGGAGCGCAACTTGTCCGGGTTGCGCACCGCGTACAGGCCCGTGATGCGGTCCCCAGCGATTTCGATCATCAGCACGGTGTCGAGCTGACCGTCCCCGGACCTGAGCAGGATCGCGGGCAGCGCGTTGAAGTTGCCGAACTCGACGACCATGCCCGCCATGCTGTGCTGGGCAAGCTTGATGAGGAAGCCGGCGACCGCCGCGGCACCGGTGATCGGGCGACCGGCGACGATGGCTTTTCCGCCGCCGTCGGAGATCTGCACGACATCGGGGGCGAGCACGTCCATCAGGTTCTGCACGTCGCCGGTGCGGGCGGCGAGCAGGAACCGATCGAGCACCGCCCGATTGGTGTCGGCGTCGGCTTGGAAGCGTTTGCGGCGCGCCTGCACGTGTTCGCGGGCCCGGTGCGCGATCTGGCGCACGGTGGTGTCGGACTTGCCGATCATGTCGGCGATCTCGACCAGGCTGTGGCCGAACACCTCCGACAGCAGGAACACCGCCCGCTCCGTCGGACTCAACGTTTCCAGCACCAGCAGCATGGCCATCGACACCGATTCGGCAAGCAGCACATCGTGACTGGCGTCGTGTTCGGTGCGGATCGGTTCCGGCAGCCAGTTGCCCACATAGTCCTCGCGGCGGCGGCGCACGGACCGCAACTGGTTGAGCGATTGGCGCGTCACGATCTGCACCAGATAGGCGCGCGGATGTTCTACCTCGTCCGGGTCGATGTCGCGCCAGCGAAGATAGCTGTCCTGCAAAACATCTTCGGCGTCGGCCGCACTGCCGAGGATCTCGTAGGCGATGGTGAACAGCAGCGGCCGGAACCGGTCGAACACGTCCAGCCCGCTGGTGACTTCGGTACGCCCGTTGGGCTCGCTCATCGGGCGGCCGTCAGGATCGGCGTGTGCACCGTATCGGCGCCGTGCGCCCCCATCGGCATCCCTGCTCGGCAACTCATTCTCAGGTGCTCCCCCACAAGTAGAGGCGGTGCGACAGCGTCCCCGACACCGACGATCCGCCCATGATCAACAGACACCAACGTATCGTCGGTGCGCAACCGCTCATCGGCGGCCACCGCCAGGCCACGGCGCAACGTCAGATCGGCATCCGAGCGAGGACCGTGATCGCGGAATGTGGGCAGCGATTTACAAAGAGCTGCAGGCAAAGTTGCGTAGGTGACCTACGGCGCCGTCGACAGCCTCGAAGGATTCGTCCCCGAGGCCGGATGATGGACAGCCCTTATCGATTCGCGACTGGCGTTGAAGAAGCCTTGCTGGAGGCGAGTCGGTCGTCGTCGTGGTCCAAGGAGAACTCGAACGCTACCCTGACGCATCGACGGCCGGTCGACCTGATTGGGACGCGCGTGGGGAATAGCGACCGTCGCAGCTCCAGCTTGTGCGACCGGTGATCGGTAGCGAGTCCCCGCCGATGAACTCGACTGTCTCACTGAAGAATTCGCCTCAATGCGACCACCATCGCCCAGTCCCCAGTCCCCAGTCCCCAGTCCCCAGTCAGCGGAGACAGCTGATCGACCACCCACCCGGTTCGCGGTCAGCGGCGCACCGACGGGGCCTTGATGCGTGGCTGCGAGCTGCTCACCAGAGCCGTGGTAGCACCACGGCGACAGCCGAGTGGCGCTACCACCCTGACGCCATCTGGCCACTCCACAGCGGCAGCCAACCGCACCTACGCATTGGACCAGCAACGCGGCCGCATCAGGCAACCCATGATCGCAGGTGCAACACCGGCTCTCCCACCGGTTCGCCCGTAGGTTCCCGGCATCAGGTGACAGAAAATGACCGCGAAATGACAAGAAACAGGTAGAGCTCTGCTGACGCCGCGACCTACTGTGCAAGATGGACCTGTCAAAGGTTGGGTGGGGGCGCACGCCGCCGCCGGCCTCGCGTTCGCGTCGGACACGAGGCCGCGGCGGCGGTCGCTTCAACCTGCGACTACTCCCCTAGGACCGGCAGACGTTGACTGTTGAGAGAGAAGCCATTTCCGAAACGGCACCCAGCGGTTTCCGTGGTCGACGCGTGCGTCTGTGGTCGGAGGAATTCGCGGTAGACCCGCACCGCGCCTATCAAGAGATGCGGCGCCGTTTCGGCGCGCTGGCGCCCGTGGAGCTGGCGCCGGGCGTCCCGGCCACTTTGGTCATCGGCTATCACGTCGCCCTGCGAATCCTCAACGATCCGGATCATTTCCCCGCAGATCCGCGCACTTGGGAACGCGAAATCCCCTCCGACTGCCCGATCCTGCCCATGATGGAATGGCGTCCCAACCCCATTCGCAGCGCCGGCCACGACCACACGCGCTACCGGTCGGCCGCGGCTGCGGCACTCGACCAGGTCGATCTGCACAGCTTGCACGCCATCATCGAGAAGATCGCCGTCGCGCAGATCAACTCGTTCTGCCTGGATGGGCGCTGCGATGTGGTCCACCAGTATGCGTTACCCGTCGTCTTCGGCACTCTCAATGTCATTCTTGGCTGCACCCCTGAGATCAGCCAACGCGCGGCGACCGGGATGGCGGCGATGTTCGACACCACTGCCGATGCCACCGAAGGCAACAGGATTCTGACTGAGGCGCTGCTGGAACTCATCGCGGCCAAACGCCGCACACCGGGCGCCGACGTCACGAGCTGGCTTGCTCAGCACCCTGCCGGGCTAGACGATGAGGAAATGCTGCACCAGCTGGTGTTGCTGTATGCCGCCGGCATCGAACCTCCACAGAACCTGATATTGAACACGTTGTTGCTGATGATGACCGATGACAGGTTCGCAGGCAGCGTCCACGGGGGGAGTCTTTCGACTCGCGACACAATCGACGAGGTGTTGTTCAGCGACCCTCCGATGGCCAATTACTGCATCACCTATCCGCGGCAGCCGATCCTCATCGATGATGTCTGGCTGCCGGCACACCAGCCGGTGTTGATCAGTATGGCCGCCTGCAACAACGATCCGGCAATCCGCACCGACGACATCACCGGCAACCGGTCGCATCTGGCGTTCAGCGCGGGCCAGCACGCCTGCCCCGCGCGAGAGCTGGGATATCTGATCGTGCAGGACGCGCTCGATCAACTGTTGGACGCATTGCCGGAAATGACATTGGCGGTGCCCTCATCCGAGTTGCTGTGGCGGCCGGGACCATTCCATCGGGCATTGTCCTCGCTACCGGTTACGTTCCCCAAGAGCCCACCGATCGATCTGGCCGACAATCCATAGTGCAGACAGGAGTTCTCGATGGATATCCACTCCGACCCAATCGTCCTCGATCCCGAGGGTTCGGACATCCAGGGCGAAATCACCCGCATTCGTAAGCAGGGCCCGGTTACCCTGGTTGAGCTCCCGGGCGGGGTCCGAGCATGGTCTGTCGTCGACGCGGCGCTCCTCAAGAAGATTTTATCCGGCGATGAGGTTTCGAAGGATCCGCGGCGTCACTGGCCGGCGTTCCAGAACGGGGAGATCCCCGCAGACTGGGAATTGGGCAACTGGGTGCAGGTCCCCAGCATGTTTACCGCATATGGCGACGATCACCGCAGGCTGCGCAAAGCCGTCGCGCAGGCATTCACCCATCGACGCACAGCTGCACTGGAACCTCGCATCAAGGAGATAGTCGAGGAGTTGCTGGCAAGTTTGGAGGCCAAGGCACCTGGTCAGGTGGTTGATCTGCGCGAAGAGTTCGCTTACCCGCTTCCGATTCGGGTGATCAGTGAATTACTGGGTGTACCTGAACGTCTGAACCAGCCTCTTCGGACGTGCGTGGACAGCGTCTTCGACACCGGCGTCAGCAAAGAGACAGCAATGGCAACGCAAGAACAGATGATCACGCTGCTTCAGGAGTTGGTCGCGTACCGACGCGCGAACCCCGATCAGGACATGACCACTGCCCTGATCCAAGCGGCCGACGACCCCGAAACCAACTTCAGCGAATACGAGCTCATCGGGACGCTCTACCTGACCGTCAACGCCGGACACGAGACGACGGTCAGCCTGCTCGACCAAGCGATATACCTGCTGTTGACGCACCAGCAGTACCTCACCGCTGCGTCCGACGGCAGGCTGAATTGGGACCAGGTAATCGAGGAAGTACTGCGATTCGAGTCCCCCGCAGCACACGTGCCGCTTCGCTACGCGGTCAAAGATATCAATCTGGGCGTTGCGTCTATTGCCACCGGTGATCCGATCCTCGTCTGCTATGCCGCGGCCAGCCGAGACCCTGAGGTCCACGGTGAGACCGCAGACAGATTCGATCCAACACGCGCGAGCGTCCGAGACCATATGGCGTTCGGGCATGGCGCCCACCACTGCTTGGGCGCGCCCCTCGCACGGCTGGAGGCGCGGGTAGCCCTTCCGGCGATCTTCGCGCGCTTCCCGACCATGGAGCTCGAATCCGAGGGGCTCGGGACAACACCGGGGTTCATTTCGAATGGGCATCGCCGGCTTCCAGTGCTGCTGAACTGCGCGTGAACGGCCGCGGTGTCGGATGCGGCGTCAGCTTACCGCGCACACTACGGGATGCTCGACACGACCCCTCGGCCGTCTTCTTTTAGTCTTGTGCTTAGTTGTAGCTTGCAACAGTAGTTGAATGGGGCGTCCATATGACCGGCGTGGAATATGAGAAAGAGGAATTCAAGTCCGATGCCACAGATCCAGCAGGGTCCTGGGATACATATCTGAAGGAAAGGCAGGGATCGGTAGGTTTGGCTTTCCGGGCCGACGACTTCCGTTCAACCGCATTTGCTCAGAGTGTCGGGAAATTGCAGATCGTCAAATTCACCACCAGCCCCCTCGACTATCGCCGTACCGCACGCAATATACGAGCCGACGGCGATGATCACAGCTATCGACTCCTCGTCCCGCTGCGTGGGCTCTTCAGGTTCGAGCAAGGTGATTCCAGGGAAATCTTCTACCCGGGCAAAGTCGGATTCTTCCGGTGGAACGAGCCCCTGTTCATGACACACGAGCAAGATATCAGTTGCCTCATCCTTACTGTTCCCGAAAATTCGGTCGACGACAAACAAGCCGCCGACGCACCGCTCGCACTGGATGAGAGACGTCCCTTGGTGCGAGCGCTGGACACACAAGTTCGATTACTTGTCGAGACCACGGGCTGGACGGCCGCAGACTACAGCGTCCAATTCTCCAGCGCGCTCATGCAACTCAACGGGGTACTCAACCCGTACCCGGAGGTCAAGTTCAGTGCGCGCGCGACAGAAGCTGAACGCGCACGACGTCTGATCGAACAGCACGCGCACGACTCCAGCGTAACCCCGGAAGTTATCGCCGAGATACTGGGCATCAGCGTCAGCACGCTGTACCGAGCATTGAAAAGAGCCGGCTACCCCTCGCCCGGTGCGATTCTGCGCACGGTCCGCGTCGAACGCGCACACCGGCGACTATCCGTTGCATTGCCAGTCGATATGGACAGAATCGCCTTCGACGAAGGGTTCAGCTGTACGCGCAGCTTCCGAGAAGCATATCGAGCGCACTACGGGCAAAGTCCGGCTCAGGCGCGCGAACAGCTGTTCGGCTGATGCGCTGACAGATAGCCTATCCGGCGGAAGCCGTACTCGTCACCAACTAGTTCGGCCGCCGACCTGCACGGGTGCCGCGTGCCAGTACTTGCACGGATGCCTCCGACACCCCGACCCCGTACCTCCTTCGTGGCCCTGCACCCCCGGATAGCATCAGCCAGGAAGCTGTCACGGAGCAGGGTGGCAGTGACGCGAGGTTACCGGAAGGTCGTATCGTCCCAGCCGGCGTACGCCTTCCACGCCTCGATGTAGTCAGCGGCGAACATCGGCGCGCCGGATAGGTGTGGTGTGTTGAAAGCCTCGATCAACAGCGGCGCACCGCCGACCAGAATTCTGTATTGGCCCACCAGCTCGTGCATGACGGTACCCGCCATCCGGGGCGACAGAAGCTGCTGCGCGTTGTACCAGTTACCGCGCGCTTCGATACAGCCCAGTGCGTAAGCTGCCGCCATTGACTCGATGAGCCCCTTTGCCACGGGGTCCGTGGCCGCGGCGGCTTCGGCGAGCAGAGCGGTCGCGGCGAGGCGCTCCGCGGTCGCCGAAGCCAGTTCGATGGCCGCGGAGTCCCGGCCCAGGACTACACCAGCCGGCTCATAGCAGCGGCTGCGGAGAGCCACGGCGATCACGTCTTCGCGTTTGATGAGCAGTTTGAGGTACCAGGGCAGCAACGCTGGTGTGTCAGGCAGCTGCAATGCGGTCAGGTCCAGCTTCGACTTCCCTGCGGTGACCTGCATGATTTGGTTCTCGCCTTCGGCGGTAATGATCGCCTCGAGGTTCTCGATCCAGTCAACAAGGTAGTTCGCGCGGAATGCGCCTTGGGCGGCCGCACGTTCGCGCATGACGCTGAGTACCTGTTTGGCTGCGTTGGATAGCAGGGGCTTCACCAGCATCGACCACAACGATTGCACGGCATCGGGTTCGACAGACTCCGCACGCATCTGGCGAACACGCCGGCCGAGCACGGTGGCAGCGTATGTCGCGGGCAAAGTGCGGACGAGGTCGAGCTGGACTGCGTCGCGCTCGCTCATCCGCTTGTCGCCCGGCTGGCGTTGGCGTGAGTAGTTAGCCAGTCCCGCTATAGCGGCTCTCGCGCTGGCGATTGCGGCAGTGGCCAGGTCCAAACGTCCGTTACCCAAGACACTGATCGCGGCGTGGAAGCGTTGGCGGGGCTCGAGTTCGCAGTGCAGCCGGCCATCCTCGCTCATGCGGGCCCACGTGCCACCCAACAGGGCCTCGCGCGGCAGCCAAACGCGGTCGTTGTCTTTGTCCCGGAACCGGATCATGGCGTGATCCATCGGGGCGCCGGGTTTGTCGGGTAGTCGCACGATTTCGACGCCGTCGGCCACCGCGCCGTCCGCTGTTCGCAGCCATACCAGGAAGGGCAACACTCCTTCGTCGCGGCCGTCGACGATGAGACGGGCGGTGACGACGGCGATCTTGGGAGTGCGGCTGTCAGCGACGTTGGGCATGAATTTCGCGCTCTGCGCCGATGGCGTTGTCAGTACGAAACCTCCGGTAGCGCTGTCCCAGGTGGCGCGAGTTTGTTGGTCGGCACCGTTGGTGCCCCCGAGTTCGGTCAACGCCAGGACCCCCAGCGCGGCGCCGGTGTCCAGCTCAGCCAAGCATCGCTGCTGGTATTCGGAGCCGTTACCGAGCGCGAGGATAGCGCCGATGGCAAGATCGAAATGCCCGGTCAGCACCAGTAGTAGTCGCGGCGAGGCGACTTGGGCCCAGTCGCACAACGCACCACGCAGCCAGGTGTCGGCTGCGATCTCGTGGCCCGGGCGGCCCAGCCCGGCGATCGCCGCTCGCAACAAGTCGGGGGCGAGCTCCGTTTCTTCACGGTAGGTTCTTTCTGAGCCTGGCAGATCGGCGAGGGCGACCACGACATCCCGGACCCGGGCGTAGAGCGCGGAGTGGGGGCCGAAGATCACCGTCTGCAGTCCCTCGACAGTCACTCGAGTGGAGGTGGATTCGGTTGCTGCCAGGGACAATTCGGTGGCGGACTGGGCGGGAAAATCTGCGATGGTCATGCGGCACCCTTCGAAACTGATCCAGAGAATCTCGACCCGGGACTGCCGACATTCGCGGACCCCCGGGTTTCATAGGCTCACAGTCCCCCCGGCCCACCTCGCTTTCTCTATTTCTCTTACGTTGAACTCGGCGGCGCCGACGCAGGGAAGACGACCGGCAGCGCGACCAGCGACCGGTGAAATCCGCCAGGGCGCCACTGCAGATCTTGTGCGGGCACCGCCAAGCGCAGTTCTGGCACGGCGTCGAGAAGCTGGTCGATGGCATCAACCGCGATGCGATAGGCGGCTGAGCGGGCATGCTGGGGGCATTGATGCGGGCCGGCGCCCCAACCCAGGTTCCAGCCGTTGCGGGAGTAGTCGCCGGTGTTGATCTGCGGATCGTTGCTGCACGCGGCCATGCTCGTGATCACGGGCTGATCGGCGGGCAGCCACACGCCGTCGACAAGGATCGGCTGCAGCGGATAAGTGATGCAGTAGTTGGCCAGCGGTGGGTCCATGGCCAAGATCTCATCCACCGCCGTACCGGTCGGGATGAACCCAGTTCCGCTGCCGTCGAAACGACTGTCGGTCAGGATGAGCACCAGCGTGTTGGTGATGAGGTTCTGCCCCGGTTCCATCCCCGCCGAGAAGCATGTCACGAACTGGTGGATCAGCTCGTAGTCCGACAAGCCCGCCGAGTGCTGGACCAGCCGGGTAGCGACATCGTCGCTGGGCTGGGCGCGTTTGAGCTGTACGAGTTTGAGGAACGCGTCATCGAACATGGCGTTGACGGTCTGGGTGTCGGTCGAATCGAACAGCGCCGCGCTCGCCGCGGCGATGTCCGCGCCGATTTCTGGTGGGCACCCGAGTATTTCGTTGAGCACCATGAAAACGAGCGGCTGGATGTAGGTGCTGATCAGATCAGCGGTCCGCTCCGATTCGGATCCGGACGACGGGAACGCGGCAACAAGCGACGCCGCTGCACGCTCGACCATGTCGTGCAGATCGTGCTGGTCGACGCCTTCGAGCGCATCGTTGGTGGCTGCCCGGTAGCGATGGTGCTCGACACCGTCGCTCCGCAACGCGTTGGGGCGCCATTCCACCATTGGCAGGATCGGGCAGTCACTGGGAACCGAGGTTTGCCAGCGCCGAGGATCGGCCGAGAAGCGATTGTTCTTGTCCTGCAGAATGGAAATCGCCGTGTGGTAGCCGATGACCAAGGTCGCGGAGACTCCTGGATAGATCTCGACTGGGACCAGCGAGCCGTAACGCTTGCGCATCTCGCGATAGGCACCATGCGGATCAGCGGCGAATTCCGCGCTGTAGAGCTGGACGCGGGAGTCCTGGGTGTCACCCAAGGACCTGTTGGCGCCGGGGCGGGGTTGTGTGTCCTGAGGGAACGTCACAGAGGGTTCCTCCTAGAGGCAAGAGCAAGTTGATGAGGTACCTCGCCTTCACGGCGACAGCACTCGACAGGCAAAGCAGAAGGGAGAGAGCTGAGTTGGACATTGGCCCGATGGCCGATGCCGGCTACTGCGCGTCAGGGAAGCGTAGGAGACGGCGCGCCGCCGGCAGTAATCTCGGGTCCGCTGGGGAAGCGATGAGTCCCGGCGAAATGTCTGCCCCGTGCAACCTAGTCACGTCGAACTCCCTGCTCATGCCCGTCAGTGGGGTGACAGGACAGACCGGTACGTCAAACATACTAATCCTCAGCATATTTCGATGGCAGCGTTTCTGCAGTGCAGTCCTCAGTCCAGCCAACCCAAGTGAATGCTTGTGGGCCATCCCGTGTCTGATGCCTCGTTGGCGGCCGGTGATCGCCGTTGCGTCGATCTCAACCCAGATAGCTAATGGTTTACTGAGGTTCGCTGTCGCAGGGTGGTCGATACCGAACCGCGTTCCTTCGTTGTGCGATCCAGTAGCCGGCACGGTAGCCAGACGGCGGAACCAGTCGGCGAAACTGGACCAGTACCCGCTGACATTCGACATACCCCGTCATGCGAGCCGCCGCAGCGCAATTGAGCTGAGCTGGACGTCGATGCCGATCCTGGCTTCTCGCGTCTACCGCTATACCTTTTCCGCACTTGTGGGCGCGGGGGCCAGAACGGCGCGGGTTCGGCGGTAGATCGCCGTTGCGGTATTCGCGCTGACAGAAAACGACCGAGAATTGACAAGAAGCTGGTAGAGCACCAGCGGCGATGCGACTTAGTGTGCGAGGCACCGAAAGACCGTTCGATCCGGCCAACGAGGGAGCGACTTCCCGAACCCAATCGCGGCACCGGATCGCTACCACGCGCGCTATCAGTCGACAGCTGCACGAATGGAAGTCTGCCAGCCATGATGAATCGTCCTTACGCCGGTGTTCTCGGCCACATGAGACGTCGGCGAACTGCTCGCCGCGGTCGAGATGGCGCGCGTGGCCGCGCCAAGGCGGCCCGGCTTGCGCGTGCTCGTACTCTGTCGGCTCGGCCTGTGGCGAGGGTTGCTCGCACACAGCCACCGCGCATATGGCAGCACCTGATGGGCGCTCGGGGATTGCTGACTCAATCCAACCCGGACCGAGCTGAACCTGACGAGATTCGTAGGTGATCAGGATGGAGCGTCACATCGCTGTCGAGTTCGGAGTTCAGGGGCTACCAGTGCAACACTATCGCGCCGAGGAGTCGGCGGCGGAGGCGTTCGCCGACGCCGTGCGGCGCCAGGGTCTCGCCCTGCGTGTCGAGATCGACGATCGGGTTACGGACACACTGAAAGAGCTTCCTTACCAACGACTTTTTCGGACCATGAGCAGATGACCGAGAGACGAGGTGTAGCCATGAGAACGATGCACCAAGCGGGTAGTGTCCGGACTGAATGCTCCCGATCGACCAGAGCACCACTTTCGCTACGACCCTGCGAAATCGGATGCCTACGTAGCCACCACACTGGCGTGGCTCGGTGACCCAGCAGCAGGGTCCTATGTCCGGCACGTGCTCACGACGCTGCGACTTCGCCGTGCTCATCCCGCGGTTGATTCAGCAGAAGCGGGCTGACGGTTGGCCACGGACCGGGGATGATTCGGCACGGGTCAGGCACGCACCCGAACTTTGGATCGGCACAAAGACCCTCAGCCTGTTTGAGCAGGCTGAGGGCCGGTTCGTGTCTCAACCAACACGTCGGGGTGACAGGATTTGAACCTGCGACCCTCCGCTCCCAAAGCGGATGCGCTACCAAGCTGCGCTACACCCCGTTGTTCCTCGCGGCGGGTGTCGGCCGCCGCCGAGGCTGAATTCCGTGTGGAGCGGGTGACGGGAATCGAACCCGCACCATCAGCTTGGAAGGCTGAGGTTCTACCATTGAACTACACCCGCAGGCATACGACATCGATGGGATCGCCACGATGTCGTGTGCGTTCCGACTGTACCGAACCCTGCTTTGTAATTGCCAATCAGCCCCCCGCGCAGCGGGTTAGCGCGGGGGTGTGTGCGGGTGTCGCCGCGCTGCCGCTGGTGCGTGCCGGATGGCAGCCGCCCCGGTCAGGGCGTGGCGCACCGGGGCAGAACTAAATGAAATTAAAAGGCTTCTGTTCCTGGAAACTCGGGCGTGTCGGATGGGAAGCGGGGAGCATATGGGACGCGTGACGACTCCTGTCGGGGGGAGCCGTGGCCCACGGGGTGGCCAGCAGTCACGCCCGACCGGTCGCGGAGAGGATGCCACCCTTGGGGACATCACGACTCGCCGATATCGCACTAGCAGTAAATTGCGCCGTGCGACCGACCGCCGGGTGTGCTGTGGGCAGGAAAAACCGGCTCCACACCTCCAGTGGGCAGAAGACCCGCAGACTCTCGGCTACTCATACCGCTACTTCGGCACCACGACCAGGCGGGCGGCCCGGCAGGCCGACCGCACGGCCCCAGGGCGCCGAGGCATCGCGAGTGGCCGAGGGGACCCGCCTGACGCACCGCTACAGCGTGTCGTCAGCGTGTCACGGCGCGACTTCTCAGCGAACGAAATCCAGGTGTAACGCCGACGCGTCTGTAGCGATCACATACCCGATCGCCATTCGCGAGGCATCGAGAACACGTTGCAAAACAGCGTATTTTGATGCCGAGTGGCTTGCTAGGATCCTTTTTGCCGGACGGGGGTATCTGGAAAGGGGGCGGTGAGCGTGCGCCGAGCGAGGTGGACACAACCGCGTAGCAGTGCGAACGATCGGGGTGACGTCGGCACCTGTGTCAGCACAGGGCCTCTGGGTACCGACGCCACCTGCGTCGGGTGAGTTCGATGTCGATCGATATCGAGCCCCCCGTCGCCGCGATGGCCCGCGCCTGGGCCCGTGCGGTGTGCGCCGAGCCGGGTACCGGCGCGGCGCCCCAACAGCTGGAACCGGTACTGATCGACATCGTCGAGCGCCTGCTCAGGCTGGCCAGGTCCGAGCCGTTCCCGGTGCCGGAGGCCCGGGTGCTCGGGTCCAAGCTGGCCGAGGCACCGTTCGACCGGATACGCATGCTCGCGCAAGCCTCCCGGTGGCTACTCGGCTTTCCCTCCGGCGCGCCGGGCTCACTCGTCGCCACCCGCTGGCCGCTCGTCGCCAGCCAGGCCATCGACAGCTACGCCCAAGCGCTGCAGGAACGCGCGCTGGCGCAGCAAGAACAAAACCTCTCCGCCAAGGTCTCGCTGCGCGTACAGGAAATCGCCGCACTGCAGCACCGGCTGCGGCACGAGGCGACCCACGACGCCCTCACCGACCTGGCCAACCGGACCCTGCTGCAGGACCGAGTGCGGCTGATGGCGACCGACCCGAACCGCGGCGTCGGACTGCTGCTGATCGACCTGGACCGGTTCAAGCAGATCAACGACGGCTACGGCCACGCCATCGGCGACGAGGTACTGGTCGAGTTGGCCAACCGCCTGCGCGAGGTGTGCCCGCCGGACACGGTGATCTGCCGGTACGGCGGCGACGAATTCGTGCTCGCCGTCAACCCGCCGCACAACACCCTCGGCGACCTCGCCCACCGGATCGTGTCCGCGCTACGCGACCCGGTGTGGTCGACGGCGGGTCCGGTGCCGGTCTCGGCGAGCGTCGGCACCGCGTTCTGTCCGCCCGGAAGTCCCTGCGATTTCAGCGATCTGCTGCGCCGGGCCGACCGCGCGATGTACTCGGCGAAGACGGCGGGCGGGCGGCGGTTCGCACTGGCCGACGAGCCGGTCATCGACGAGGCCGTCGCCGGTTGAGGGACTAATCCACCTGACAGGTGGGACACCAGAAGAGATTCCGGGCCTCCATGACCGCGTGCGCGACCGGCGTGCCGCACACGCGGCACGGCGCGCCCTGGCGGCGATAGACGTAGGTGCGCGGCCGGTCCGGGGCGTAGGACGGCTCCCCGTGGTCGTCCTCGGGCCGGACCACGACCATCTTGCCGACCCGCACGCCCACCTTCATCAACGCGACCAGGTCGACCCACATCGCGTCCCACTCGTCGGCGGACAACGCGGTGCCCGGCCGATACGGCGAAACATGGTGCCGGAACAGCAGTTCCGCCCGGTAGACGTTGCCGACGCCGGCCACCACCTGCTGATCCATCAGCAACGCGCCGATCGGCCTGCGCGAGCGGTGGATGCGCTGCCAGGCGCGGTCGCGGTCGGCGCCGCGGCGCAGCGGATCGGGGCCGAGCCGATCGGTCAGCGCGGAAACCTCTGGGGCGAGCAGGACTTCGCACGCGGTCGGCCCGCGCAGATCGGTGCCGAAGCCCGGCTGTCCGTCCGGCGCGCCGAGCATGCGCATCCGCACCTGCCCGATCGGCTCCCCCATCGGCAGCTCGGATTCGGTGAACTTTCCGTACAACCCGAGGTGCACGTGCACGACCAAGCCCGAGTCGTAGTGGTGCAGTAGATGTTTGCCCCACGCCTCGGCCCGCGTCAGCAGGTGACCGTCGACCCGGGCGGCACCCGCCGCGAACTTTCCCTGCGGGCTCGACACGCGCACCACACCACCCGCGAGGCGCTGGTGATGCAGCCTCGCGAGCCGGTGCAGCGTATGACCTTCCGGCACAGCGTGTTCAGTACGCGGGAACCGCGGGGGCCTCGCCGGACTTCTCGTACTCGGCCAGGATGTCGATGCGCCGCTGGTGGCGATCCTCGCCCGACCACGGGGTGGTGACGAACGCGTCGACGATGGCCAGCGCCTCCTCGGTGGAGTGCATGCGGCCGCCGATGCCTGCCAGCTGGGCGTTGTTGTGCTGGCGGGCCAGCTGGGCGGTCTCCACGCTCCAGGTCAGCGCGCAGCGGGCGCCGGGCACCTTGTTCGCGGCGATCTGCTCGCCGTTGCCGCTGCCGCCGAAGACCAGCCCGAGGCTGCCCGGGTCGGCGACGGTGCGGCGGGCCGCCTCGATGCAGAAGGCCGGGTAGTCATCGAGCGCGTCGTATTCGAGGGCGCCGCAGTCGACCACCTCGTGGCCCGCCTTTTCCAGATGATCCTTGACGTGGTTCTTGAGTTCGAAACCGGCATGGTCGGCACCGAGGTATACGCGCATGGCAGGCATTCTGTCAGGCCCGGCCGCGGCTCGTTACGAAGGGGCACACGGCCCGATTAACACCGGCGACCGCAACGGCGAATCGAGAGATACGTCCGGCGTGTCCGCGAACACCCCGAGGTTCCGCTCCCGCTCCCAGCAACTGAATAGAGTTCATTCCATGCAGCCGCACGAACCCCAGCCCCCTCAGACGGGCCCGCACGCCGACCCGTATGCCCCGGCCGGGTGGGCGCAGGCGCAGGACGCGCCCTACGGCTCGCCGCCGCCCTACCCCGTTCCGCCCGCCTACGGCCCCTACCCCGGTGTTCCCGTCCCGCCCAACATGCCGCCACAGCAGCAGCCGCGTGGACTGTCCCCGTTCGGCATGCCTGCCCGGCACAGCTGGGAGATCCCGATGCTCATCGTGGTGGTCACGCTGACCGTCGTGGCCTACGCGATCGCGGTGCTGTTGCTGGTGACCGGCAGTGTCGATCAGTACGTGCTGCTGCTGGTGTTCGCGCCGCTGCTCATCTGGTTCGGCCGCGGCATTCTCTATTCGACCCAGCGCGTGAACGGCGTCAAGATGTCGCCGACCCAGTTCCCCGAAGGTCACCGGCTGGTGCTCGAGGCGGCCGCGCGATTCGGCATGGCCAAGGCGCCGGACGCCTACGTGGTGCTCGGCAACGGCCAGATCAACGCGTTCGCCAGCGGGCACGGGTTCCGCCGCTTCGTGGTGGTGTACAGCGACCTGTTCGAGATCGGCGGCGCCGCACGGGAACCCGACGCGCTGGCCTTCATCATCGGTCACGAGGTGGGCCATATCGCGGCGGGCCACGTCTCGTACTGGCGCCAGCTGGGTATGTTCCTGGTGCCGTTCCTGCCGATCATCGGCAACTCGCTGATCCGCGCGCAGGAGTTCACCGCCGACAATCACGGCTATTGCAACCGGCACGTCGGCGCGCCCGGGGCGATGAGCACGCTGGCCGCGGGCAAGTACCTGAACAAGCTGGTCGGCTTCGACGAGATGGCCGACCGGGCGGCGCTGGAGAAGGGCTTCTTCGTCTGGATGGTCAACGCCATGTCCTCGCACCCGGTGCTGACCTGGCGCATGTGGGCGCTGCGCGACCGGAGCCGGCACGGCAAGCTCTGGTTGCGGCCCACCCCGCCCGCGGGCGCGGTGCCCCCGGCATACCCGAGCTCCTTCGGCCAGACACCCGCGCTGCCGCCGAAACCCGTTCCGTAGCAAGCAGGTGCGAGTGCCACACGTACGCGGCACTCGCACGATCGCTCAGTCGAACTCGGGGTCTTCGGTGCGGGTGCGCTTGAGCTCGAAGAAGTGCGGGTAGTCCGCCAGCGTCACCGCGGCGTCCCACAACTTGCCCGCCTGCTCGCCGCGCGGGATCCGGGACAGCACCGGACCGAAGAACGCGGTGCCGTTGATGTGGATCGTCGGCGTGCCCACGTCGGTGCCGACCTTGTCCATGCCCTCGTGGTGGCTCTTGCGCAGCGCCTCGTCGTAGTCGGTGCTGTCGGCGGCCTTCGCCAGTTCGGCGGGCAGGCCCACCTCGGCCAGCGAATCGGCGATCACCGCGGCGAGGGAGTCCTTGCGCGAGTCCCGCTCGTACTCGGCGCGACGGTTGTGGATACGCGTGCCCATCGCGGTGTAGAGCGGCGACAGCACCTTGTCGCCGTGCGCCTGTGCGGCGGCGATGGCGACGCGGACCGGGCCCCAGCCGGAGGCCAGCAGTTCCCTGTACTGGTCGGGCAGGCCCTCCCGGTTCTCGTTGAGTACCGCCAGGCTCATCACGTGGAATCGGGCCTCGATGTCGCGGACCTGCTCGACCTCGAGGATCCAGCGCGAGGTGATCCAGCACCAGGGGCACAACGGGTCGAACCAGAAATCGGCAACGTCTTTCGCGGAGCCTTGATCACTCACGGCGGGTCCTCTCGAATCGGATATTCGACGGCGGTGGCTGTGTCCGATGATGTCGCTCGCTGCGCGCGCGCTGGTGCCCCGCCGCTATACCGAACCAACCACACCGGTGCCCGATTCGTTCCCAAGCGGTGCCCGCGTTTTCGGGAGATGCCGCCGCCCACCCCAGTAGGGTCTATTCGCAGGAGTCCGGTTCCCTCTCGACAAGGAGTCCGAATGACCTCGGATGAGCATTTCGTCATCGTCGGCGGCGGACTGGCTGCGGCCAAACTGGCGGAGGCCTTGCGCGCCAACGACTTTCCCGGCTCGGTGACGCTCATCGGCGCGGAGGAATGGCTGCCCTACGAGCGACCACCGCTGTCCAAGGACCATATGGCGGGCAAGAAACAGCTCGCCGAATTCACCTGTGAACCGCGTCAGTGGTACCGCGACCATCGCGTCGAGGTCCGGGTCGGCACGACCGTCGAAGGCCTCGATCGCGACGCGAAGACGGTCTCGCTGCCGGACGGTTCGACGGTGTCCTACGACAAGCTGGCGCTCGCCACCGGTTCGTCCCCGCGCACCCTGTCCATCCCCGGTGCCGACGCGCCCAACGTGTACACGCTGCGCACCATCGAGGACTCCGACACCCTGATCGAGCTCTTCGCGAGCGCCGCACAGCGCATCGTGATCATCGGGGCAGGCTGGATCGGCTTGGAGGTCGCCGCGGCGGCCCGCGCCGCCGACCTCGAGGTGTCCGTCGTCGAGAGCGCGGAGCAGCCGCTGCTCGGGGCCCTCGGACCGGAAATGGGCGAGGTCTTCGCCGAGCTGCATCGGTCGCACGGGGTCGACCTACGCCTCGGGGTTCAGGTCAGCGAGATCACCACGAAGGAAGGGATCGGGACCAGGCTGGCGAGCGGGGTGAAACTCGCCGACGACACCGTGCTCGATGCCGAGGCCGTGCTGGTCGCTGTCGGTGCCAAGCCGAACATCGACTTGGCCGCCGAGGCGGGACTCGACGTCGACGGGGGTGTGCTGGTCGACGAACACCTGGCGACCAGCGACCCGGACATCGTCGCCGTCGGTGACATCGCCGAACAACAGCATCCGATACTCAACCGCCGAATTCGCGTGGAGCACTGGGCAAACGCGCTCAACCAGCCCGCCGTGGCCGCCGCGACCATGCTCGGCAAGGAAGCCAGTTACGACCGGCTGCCCTACTTCTTCACCGACCAGTACGACCTGGGCATGGAGTACACCGGCTACGCCGCCCCCGGTGACTACGACCGGGTGGTGACGCGCGGCGATGTCGGCAAACGCGAGTTCGTCGCGTTCTGGCTCGACTCGGACAACCGGATCCTCGCGGGCATGAACGTGAACGTCTGGGACGTGACCGACCGGATCAAGGAACTGATCCTCGCCGGCGAACCGGTCGACCCGGACGCGCTGGCCGACACCTCGAAGCCCTTGTGATGAAGTACATGCTGCTGAAGACCTACACCGCCCCCGCGTTCTGCGACACACCGATCAACGAATGGTCCCCCGAAGAAATCCAGGCGCACATAGACTTTCAGCGCGCCCTCGGCGAGCAATTGGCCAAGTCGGGTGAGCTGGTAGATGCGCAAGGGCTCGCCGGCCCGACCGAGGCCCGCATCGTCAGCTCCGACGGCCGCTCGGCGCCGGTGGTGACCGACGGACCGTTCCCGGAAACGAAGGAATTCCTGGCCGGGTACTGGATCGTCGACGTGGACAGCCCGGAACGGGCCTACGAGATCGCCGCGAAAGCCTCGGCGGCACCGGGGCCGGGTGGCAAACCGATCGGCGAATACATCGAGGTGCGGCCGGTGCTGAGCGCCCCGGCCAGCGACCTGTGACCAACCGGCGAGTGGTGCCCGACGACACACCGCTCCCGGCGAGGGCCGAGGACCTGTTGCGCGAGTTGGCGCCACAGGTCCTCGGTGCGTTGGTCCGTCGATTCGGTGATTTCGACACCGCGGAGGACGCGCTGCAGGAGGCCATGCTCGCGGCCGCGACCCAGTGGCCGGTGGACGGTCTTCCGGACAATCCGCGCGGCTGGCTGATCCAGGTGGCGCAGCGCCGGATGGCCGACGCGGTGCGGGCCGAGGTGGCCCGGCGGCGCAGGGAGACAACGGCCTTCGACCGCGACGTGCCCGACGCGATGCCGGTCGAGCACGACGACACCCTCGCGATGTTCTTCCTCTGCTGCCATCCCGCGCTGTCCTCGGCCAGCGCCATCGCGCTCACGCTGCGGGCGGTGGGCGGGCTCGGCACGGCGGAGATCGCGCATGCGTTCCTGTTGCCGGAAGCGACCATGGCGCAACGGATCACGCGGGCGAAGAAGAAGCTGGCGACATTGGACCGGCCGTTCGCGCAGCCTGGGGGTGCCGAATGGCATGCTCGGCTCGGCACCGTCCTGCACGTGCTGTATCTGATCTTCAACGAAGGCAGTACCAGTACGTCCGGCCCGGAGTTGCAGCGCGCGGACCTGTCAGCTGAGGCGATTCGGCTCACCCGCGCCGTGCATCGAATGCTGCCCGACGATACCGAGGTCACCGGCCTGCTCGCGCTCATGCTGCTCACCGACGCCCGGCGTGCCGCCCGCACCGGCGCCAAGGGCGAGCTGATTCCGCTCGCCGAGCAGAACCGCGCGCTGTGGGATCGCACGCAGATCACCGAGGGCGTCACGTTGGCGACGAGCACACTCGCGCAAGGACTTTCCGGGCCGTATCAGATCCAGGCGGCCATCGCGGTACTGCACGCGCAGGCCGCTAGCGCCGAGGAACCCGACTGGACCAAGATCCTCGCGCTGTACGGCCTGCTCGAAAAGCTTTCGGACAACCCGATGGTCACGCTCAACCGGGCCGTCGCGATCGCGATGGTGCACGGGCCCGCAGCCGGGCTGGACCTCGCCGCGACCCTCGACGATCGGCTGGCAGGCAACCACCGGCTCGACGCTGTCCGCGGCCACCTGCACGAAATGGCGGGCAATCCCGACGCCGCCATCGCCTGCTACACCGCCGCGGCGGGCCGCACCCCCAGCGCGCCGGAGAACCACTACCTCACCCTTCGCGCCGCCCAGCTCCGGCATCGCTGAGCGGCTCGCTCGACGGTTGCCGCAGCCATTGCGACTCGTACGGCAGACTGCATGGGGTGACGGATAAGACCAGTGCGGGCGTTTTGGTGTTCCGGCGGCGCGACGGCGCGGACGTCGAGGTGCTGATCGGGCATATGGGTGGGCCGTTCTTCGCGCGCAAGGACAGCGGCGCGTGGTCCATTCCGAAGGGCGAGTACGAGCCGGAGCTGGAGGACGCGCGGGCGGCGGCCAGTCGCGAGTTCCACGAGGAGCTCGGCCTGTTCGTGCCGCCCGGCGACTGGATTCCGCTCGGCGACGTGCGGTACGGCAGCGGTAAAGGCAAGAAGACGGTCACCGTCTGGGCTGTCGAGGGCGATCTGGACCCGGCCGACGTGGTGCCGGGCACCTTCGAGATGGAGTGGCCGCCGCGGTCCGGTCGGATGGCGAGCTTCCCGGAGATCGACCGCGCCGACTGGTTCGACCTGGCCACCGCGCACGACAAGCTCGGCACCGGCCAGCGACCGTTCCTCGACCGGCTGAAGGACTACCTCAGCGAGGCCTGAGTTCGCCTACTGCGACACACCCGTCCAGGCGCGGCCGGTGACGAGTTCGTATGCCTCCCGGTACTTCTGGCGGGTGACCTCGACGATGTCGGCGGGGATCTCCGGGCCGGGCGGCTCCTTGTCCCAGCCGGTGGAGGTGGCCCAGTCACGGACGAACTGCTTGTCGAAGGAGCGTTGCGCGCGGCCGGGTTCCCATTCGGCGGCGGGCCAGAAGCGCGACGAGTCGGAGGTCAAGACCTCGTCGCCGAGGGTGAGAGTGTCACTGTCCCAGCCGAATTCAACCTTGGTGTCGGCGACGATGACGCCGCGCTCGGCAGCGTGCGCCGCACCGCGAGAGTAGATGTGCAGGGTCAGGTCGCGGAGTTTTTCGGCGACCTCGCGGCCCTCCTGGTTCACCACATCCGCGAAGGTGATGGACTCGTCGTGCCCCTCGGACGCCTTGGTGGTCGGCGTGAAGATCGGCTCGGGCAGCTTGTCGCCCTCGCGCAGGCCTGGCGGCAGCGCGACGCCGGACACCGAGCCTTCCCGCTGGTACTCCTTCAGTCCCGAGCCGACCAGGTAACCGCGGGCGATGCACTCGACCTGCACCATCTTCAGCGGCTTGACCCGGATCGCGCGACCGGCGAACTCGGCGGGCACCTCGGTGGCGGAGACCACGTGGTTGGGCACGTCGGTGAAGTAGTCGAACCACCAGTTGGACAGCTGGGTCAGCAGCGCGCCCTTGTCCGGGATCGGCGTCGGCAGCACCACGTCGTAGACCGAGACCCGGTCGGACGCGACGAGCAGCAGGGTGTCGCCGTCCTCGTAGAGGTCGCGCACCTTGCCGGCGTGCACATGCTTCACTCCGCAGCTCCGATCCTGGATAGGGTTCAGTAAAAAGTCCCGCGCGGGCAACCTTACCCAGGTGGCATCGTGGGGAACGCCCGAGCTAGTTCTTCGAACCCGAAGGAGCCCTATGTCCGCACCGAACCTGACTCGCGACCAGGCGATCGAACGCGCGTCGACAGTGACGGTCGATAACTACCGCATCGACCTGGACCTGACCGACGGTGCGGGCAAACCGGGCGAGCAGACCTTCCGCTCCCGGACCACGGTCACCTTCGCCGCGACGCCGGGCGCGAGCACCTTCATCGACCTGGTGGCCCGCGGCGTGCGGTCGGCGGTGCTCAACGGCACCGCGCTCGACGTCTCCGGCTACGACGAGTCCACCGGGATCACGCTGCCCGACCTGGCCGAGCGCAACGAGCTGGTGGTGGAGGCCGACTGCGAGTACTCGAACACCGGCGAGGGGCTGCACCGCTTCGTCGACCCGACCGACGACTCGGTCTACCTGTACTCACAGTTCGAAACCGCCGATGCCAAGCGGATGTTCGCCTGCTTCGACCAGCCGGACCTGAAGGCCACGTTCGACGTCAGTGTGACGGCGGCGCCGGAGTGGAAGGTCATCTCCAACGGCGCGGTCGTGGAAACCCTTGCGGCGGAACCGGGTAGGCACGTCTTCCGTACCACTCCGAAGATGAGCACCTACTTGGTCGCGCTCATCGCGGGCCCGTACGCGCAGTGGACCGACGTCTACACCGACGAGCACGGCAGCATCCCGCTCGGGATCTACTGCCGCGCTTCACTGGCCGAGTTCATGGACGAGGAGCGGCTGTTCACCGAGACCAAGCAGGGATTCGGCTTCTACCACAACAACTTCGGCGTTCCCTACGCGTTCGGCAAGTACGACCAGCTGTTCGTGCCGGAGTTCAACGCGGGCGCGATGGAGAACGCGGGAGCGGTGACTTTCCTGGAGGACTACGTCTTCCGCTCCAAGGTGACCCGCGCGTCCTACGAGCGGCGCGCCGAGACGGTGCTGCACGAGATGGCGCACATGTGGTTCGGCGACCTGGTCACCATGAAGTGGTGGGACGACCTGTGGCTGAACGAGTCGTTCGCCACCTTCGCGTCGGTGCTGTGCCAGGCCGAGGCGACCGAATACACCAGTGCCTGGACGACTTTCGCGAATGTGGAGAAGTCCTGGGCCTACCAGCAGGACCAGCTGCCCTCGACCCACCCGATCGCGGCGGACATCCCCGACCTGGCCGCCGTCGAGGTCAACTTCGACGGCATCACCTACGCCAAGGGCGCGAGCGTGCTGAAGCAGCTGGTCGCCTACGTGGGGCTGGAGCCGTTCCTCGCGGGTCTGCGGGCCTACTTCGCCGATCACGCCTACGGCAACGCCACCTTCGACGATCTGCTCGCGGCGCTGGAGAAGTCTTCCGGCCGTGACCTTTCCGGCTGGGGCGCGCAGTGGCTCAAGACCACCGGCCTGAACACGCTGCGCCCCGACTTCACGGTCGACGGCGACGGCAACTTCACCTCGTTCGCCGTCCTGCAGGGCGGCGCGGAGCCCGGCGCCGGTGAGCGGCGCGTGCACCGGCTCGCCATCGGCGTCTACGACGACCAGGACGGAAAGCTGGTGCGCACCAAGCGCGTCGAGCTCGATGTCCAGGCGGCCGAGCGCACCGAGGTGCCCGAGCTGGTCGGCGTGGCGAGCGGTCAGTTCGTGCTGATCAACGACGACGACCTGACCTACTGCTCGGTGCGCCTCGACGCCGGGTCGCTGGACGTGCTCGTCAACCGGATCGCCGATATCGCCGAGCCGCTGCCGCGCACCCTCGCCTGGTCGGCGGCCTGGGAGATGACCCGCCAGGCCGAGTTCCGGGCCCGCGACTTCCTCGCACTGGTCCAGCGTGGCGTCGGCGCGGAATCGGAAATCGGTGTGGTGCAACGACTCCTGATGCAGGCGAACCTGGCACTGCGCAGCTACGCCGACCCGGAGTGGTCGGCGAGCACCGGCTGGACCGTGTACGCGGACCGGCTGCTCGAGCTGGCTCGCGAGGCCGAGGGTGGCTCGGATCATCAGCTGGCCTTCGTCAACGCGCTCGCCGCGGCCAAGCTGTCCGCCTGGCACACCGAGGTGTTGCAGGAGCTGCTCGACGGTGACCCGGCGAAGGTCGGTCTGGCCGGGCTGGTCATCGATACCGACCTGCGCTGGCGTCTGGTGATCGCGCTGGCGGCGGCGGGCGAGATCGACGCCGACGGCCTCGACACCCCGTTCATCGACCAGGTGCTGGCCAAGGATCCGACCGCGGCGGGCAAGCGGCATGCCGCCACCGCGGCGACCGCACGCCCGATCGCGGCGGTGAAGGAGCAGGCCTGGACCAAGGTGGTGGAGGACGACACCATCTCCAACATCACCGCCCGCGCGATCGCCGCGGGCTTCGCACCGGCCGGTCAGGCCGAGCTGCTCGCGCCTTACGTGGATCGGTACTTCGCGGCGATCCCCGGCGTGTGGGAGCGGCGCTCCAGCGAGGTCGCCCAGACCGTGGTGGTCAACCTCTACCCGAGCTGGGCGATCAGTGACGACGCGGTCGCGGCAGCCGACAAGTTCCTCGCCGGTGAGCACCCGCCCGCCCTGCGCCGTTTGGTGATCGAAGGCAAGGCAGGCGTCGAACGCGCCCTGCGCGCACGGGTATTCGACAGCCGGTAGCGAACCATGATCAACGGGACATGACGGCTCGAAGCTTGCCGACATGTCCCGTTGATCATGAATGTCACTGGAACAGAGCAGTATTGGCGGTGGCCCACTGGGCGAAGGTGGTGGCGGGGGCGCCGGTGAGGTCGGCGATGATGGTGTTCGCCTGCTGCGGGTGCTCGACCATGGTGGCGAGGCCGTCCACATACCATTCGGCGTATTCGCCCATGGCCGGTGTCAGCTGTTGAATCGCTTCCTCACGTGACACTTTCACCATCGTGAGGGGACGGCCCAGTGCCGCGCCGATCTGGTTGATCTTCTCGGCTCTGGTAAGTGTTTCCGGTCCGGTGAGTTCGTAGGTTTTGCCCGCGTGCCCCTCGGACAGCAGGACGGTCGCGGCGACGCGGGCGATGTCGTCCATCACCAGCGGTGCGTTTGCGGCCTCCGGGTAGGCGTCCGGCAGCACGTCACCGGCCCGGATCTGGTCGGACCAGATGGTGGCGTTCTCGGTGAATTCGCCGGCATAAAGATGCGTCCAGTCGATTCCCGAGTTCTCCACAGCCTGCGCGATCGGCTGCCAGTCGGTGTACTCGTTGCCGGACAGGTCGACGATGTGCCGGACGCCCGCGGCTTTCGCCGCCGCGACGACCTCGTCGATGGTTTCCAGGACCGGGGCGAGATACATCCGATCCACCCCCTCGAAGGCTGCGGGCAACGACGACACCCGCTTCAGGTAACCCTTGACGACCTCCACTCCGGCCGGAAAGTTCGTCCGCTCCGGATGATTCGACAGCGCCCGTACGTCCTGTGCCCCCGCCGCGAGCAGGTGGTCGACCACCATCCGTCCGATATTTCCGGTAGCTCCTGTCACAAGAATTTTCATCTCACCACCCTGCGCGGCGGGCGCACCGAGCGGCAACCCCCAATTCTGGTACTAGCGAAGAGAAAAATTTCCGCGTCTGGGCTTGTGGTGAAGTGCCCGCAAACGCCACCGGCGCGCTCACCCAATGGGTGAGCGCGCCGGAAGCAGCACTCGTGACTCCGCCGCAAGGGCGGGATGGTTCAGCGGCCGATCGCGGCAGCCATCACGCGAACCGCGGAAACCAGGCCGTCGATCAGCTGGCCCTGCCGGAACGAGCTGGATGCGGCGGTGACGCCGAGCTGGCAGACCCGGTCGTTCGCGCGGTCGGCGACGTCGCGGCCGGAGCGGACCTCGATCGCCTTGTCGTTGGGCGAGACCGCGATGAGCACCGAACGGGTCGCCTCGGGGGTGGAGGGGAAGATCGCGTCCGCACCAGCGGCCGGATCGGCACCGAGATCGCCGATGTAGACGTTGAAGCGCACCTTGGTCGCGCGGGTCGCCTCGGTGAGCACGTTGTCCATGGCCAGCCGCTCTTCGTCGCTGAACGGGGCCTCCTTGAACACGTCACCCGCCTCGTGCACGCCGGAGACGCGTCCGCTGGTGGTCACCACATACCCGTGCGGCAGGTCGGACTCGACCACCGCGGGCCACTTAGAATTTGCCACTTGCCCGGCCTCCGATCAGCTCCGCCTTGGGGGCTTCGAGCGCCGCATGATGACCATGCGCCGACTCCGCGTGGTGGCCGTGCGACTCCTCGGCCCTTTCGTGGTGAAATGCGTTCGTCACCTCGTCGGTCGCACTCCACAGCACCGGCGCCGCCGTCCACTGCTGACCGAGGTCGTAGTGAGAAGGCTTCTCGCCGGGGAGTGGCTTACCGAGATACGACAATCCGGCAATCGCGCCGTAGACCACCAGCGGGATGCCGAGGAAGATCAGCACTGTCTCGAGAATGCTCACGGTCCAACGGTAGACGATGCTCTGTAGTAGTTCCTCTTCTGGTCGCACTGTAACTGTTTCGTGTCGGGTCGCTACCCGGCCGAGGAAGCCGCTTTCGCGCGGGTCGCGTTCAGATAGCAGGTGAGGATGTCCCTGGTCTCCGCGAGACAGTCGATCTTCGCCTCGACGGCGGCCAGTTCGCGGCCGAGCACCGCGAGCATGTCCGGGTGCGGCTCCAGCTCCGGGGCGGGGCCGTGCGCACACGGCAGGATGTCGCGGATCACCTCGGTGGACAGTCCTGCGCCGAGCAGCGCGCGGATCTGGGTGACCACGCCGGGCACGTCAGTGCCGTAGTTGCGATAGCCGTTGGCGTCGCGGTCCGCCGAAATCAGGCCCTGCTCTTCGTAATAGCGCAGCAGCCGCGGCTTCACGCCGGTCCGCGTCGCCAGTTCTCCGATCCGCACGAGATCCGCCTCACACAACGATTGACCTTCTCATCCATGTGAGACTTTAGCGTCGCGGCATGACCACTTCCCTCTCCACCCTCGTCCGCGGCACCGGCCCCGGTCTGCTGCTCGCGCACGGGGCGAGCAGCGATATCCAGGACAGTTTCGGACCGCTGATCGACCTGCTTTCCCGTGAATACACCGTCGTCGGCCCGGACTATCCCGGCTCCGGCGCGACGCCGCGGGCCGAAAAGCCGCTCACCGCAGACGAACTCGCGGACCAGCTGGTTGCCGCAGCCGACCGGGCCGGGCTGGAAAGCTTTGCGGTGCTCGGCTTCTCCACCGGCTCAGCGATCGCGGTGCGGGTCGCGACCAGGCACCCGGATCGGGTGCGCGCCCTCATCCTGTCCGCCGGTCTGGCTCGGCCCAACCCGCGGCTGCAGCTGATCGTCCAGACCTGGCGTGACCTGGCTGCTTCGGGTGACATGCGTTCCCTCGCAGCGTATCTGGCACTGATCGGCTGGAGCGCGCGGTCGCTCGACGAGCGGTCGGCCGAGGAGCTGGGCATGCTGACCGAGGCGATCGCGACCGGGCTACCCGACGGCGCCGACGACCAGCTCGAGCTGCTCAGCCGGATCGATGTCCGGGCCGATCTCGGACAGCTCGCGGTGCCGACGCTGGTTGTCGCGGGCGCCCACGATCAGGTGGTCTCCCCCGCGCACGCGCGAGAACTGGTGTCGGGCATCGTGGGTGCGCGATATGTCGAACTCGACGCCGGGCACGCACTCGCCGATGAACGACCGGACGAGTGGGCGCGGGCCATGCTCGATTTCCTCGCGAGCTGCTAGACCAACCAGGCGGCCGTGTTCGGCGGCAGCTGGCCACCGTCGAGCGCGGCGCTGGCCAGCAGCACGTCGCCTGGTGGCAACTGGGTGGGTGTGTTCGACGCGTTCAGCACACAGACCAGGCCACCCTCGCGGCGGAAGGCGAGGCACCCGGGCGGGCTGCCGTACCACTCGATCCGGTCACCGCTGAATTCCGGTCGCAGGCCACGTAATTCGATGGCCATCCGGTAGAGCGAGAGGGTGGAGCCGAGTTCCTCGAGCTGCGCTTCCACGGTGCGTCCGGCCCAGTCGGCCGGCATCGGCAGCCAGGGTGTGCCGGTGGTGAAACCGAATGGGGGTGTGGTGCCCTCCCATGGGATCGGCACCCGGCAGCCGTCGCGGCCGCGTTCGGTGTGCCCCGACCGTTCCCACGCCGGGTCTTGCAGTACCTCGTCGGGTAGGTCGTCCACGTTCGGCAAACCGAGTTCGGCGCCGTTGTAGATGAAGACCGTGCCGGGCAGCGCGAGCTCGACCAGCAGCATCGCGCGGGCCCGCGCTTCACCTACCGCGCCGCCGCCGTAGCGGGTGACTTCCCTGGCGATGTCGTGGTTGGACAGCGTCCAGGTGGGTGCGGCCGCGACCGGCGCGACCGCGGCGAGCGAATTGTCGATCGCCGCACGCACGTGGTCGGCGTCGAAGTCGGTCTTGGCCAGCCGGAAGTTGAAGGCCAGGTGTAGCTCGTCGGGGCGTAGGTACTCGCCGAATCGAGTGTTGTCGTTCACCCAGACCTCGCCGATCGACACCGCGTCCGGGTAGTCGTCGAGCACCTTGCGGATGCGGCGGTGGATCTCGTGCACGGCGGGGTTGTTGAAGCGCGGATCGTCGTCGTCGTTGGACAGCATGCTGGACTTGGCCACCGCCATGTCGGGCAGTCCGACCGGTTTCGCCATGCCGTGCGCCACGTCGAGGCGGAAGCCGTCGACGCCGCGGTCGAGCCAGAACCGCAGGGTCTTCTCGAAATCGGCGGCGACCTCCGGGTTCTCCCAGTTCAGATCGGGCTGCTCGGGCGCGAAGATGTGCAGGTACCACTGGCCGGGCGTGCCGTCGGGCTCGGTAACTCGGGTCCAGGCGGGGCCGCCGAAGATGCTCGGCCAGTTGTTCGGTGGGGCGTCGCCGCCGGGGCCGCGCCCGTCCCGGAAGAGGTAGCGAGCTCGTTCCGGGCTGCCTGGTCCGGCTTCCAGTGCCGCGAGGAACCAGGGATGTTCGTTGCTGGTGTGGTTCGGCACCAGGTCCATCGTGATCTTGATGTGGCGCAGGTGCGCCTCGGCGATCAGCTCGTCCATCGCGGCGAGGCCGCCGAACAGGGGATCGATATCGCGCGGGTCGGCCACGTCGTAGCCGCCGTCGGCCATCGGCGAGGTCATCACCGGACACACCCAGAGCGCGTCGATGCCGAGCAGTTCGAGGTAGCCGAGTTTCTCCCGGACGCCACCGAGGTCACCGACCCCGTCGCCATCGAAGTCCGCGAATGATCGGGGATATACCTGGTAGAAAACGGCCGACCGCCACCATGGTTGCTTGGTGCGATCCACCGGCACCGGCACGGCGGGTGTATCAGTCACACCTGTAATAGTGCCAAAGTTTTGCGGCAAAAACCCTTAGGCGGAGCACCGATCTCAACTTCCGGCAAATCTCCAGCGTCTGCCGCGACGCGCCGAAAACCCTCGGCCCGTCTCGGCTCTGACGCCAAACGCCCTCACCAGGGGGCGTTCATCAGCGAATTCGCCGCCATCTCCAGGTAGTCCAGCAGCGCCTTGCGGTGCTCGTCATCGAGTAGCTCGGGTTCGATCTCGGCTACGGCGATTCGCATGCACCGCAACCACGCGTCGCGCTCCAGCGGACCGATCGTGAACGGCTGATGCCGCATCCGCAGCCGAGGGTGCCCGCGCTCCTCGCCGTAGGTCCGCGGCCCACCCCAGTACTGCTCCAGGAACATGCGCAGTCGGCGCTCGGCCGGGCCGAGATCTTCCTCGGGATAGAGCGGGCGCAGCACCTCGTCGGTCGCCACCTCGCGGTAGAACGCCGCGACGATGCGCCGGAACGTTTCCGCCCCGCCGACCGCGTCGTAGAACGACGTCGCCTGTTCTGCCGAAGCCGATGCTGTCTGCTCGCCCGAAGTCATAGACCCTCTCGATTCGCTGGATGCGCCGACGTCCATTGTGCCCGCGCTCGGCATCGGCAGCCCACACCGCGGTTTCTCGGGGCGGTAAATCGCGGGCCGGCGGCTCTTCAGCCACAGTTAACCGGACATTGTTGAAAATCACCGTGCAATAGCCGACGTTCCATGGTCAACTGGGTGGCAATCTCTGCCGAGCTAACAGCATGATCCTGCCAATCATGAAATTGAGGTCCAGATGAAGCAGCGGCACAGCGCCCGATCACACGAGGCGCGGACACACCGACAACTCCAGCCCGCCGACGTCCACAATCGTGGGTCGGGGGCTACTCCGCTGCACATCTTGTCCGATCATTATCCGGGCGCGCATCACGGTCACGCCGATCATGCGCACCGCTCCGCACCGCCGCACAGTGAGAGTCCGAGCTGGTTGAAGCGCCGGGTGCTGCTTCTCAACGCCACCTACGAGCCGCTCACCGCACTGTCCGCGCGCCGCGCGATCGTCTTACTCATCTGCGATAAAGCCGACACCGTCCATCATGACGTCGAAGGTCCGGTCGTCCATTCCGCCGAATCCGCCGTCACGATTCCCTCGGTGATCCGCCTGCGCACCTACGTCCACGTGCCGTATCGGGCCCGCGTCCCGATGACCCGCGCCGCGCTCATGCACCGCGACCGTTATCGCTGCGGGTACTGCGGCGGCAAAGCCGAAACCATCGACCACGTCATCCCGCGCAGCCGGGGCGGGGAACACTCCTGGGAGAACTGCGTCGCCAGCTGTGCGCCGTGCAATCACCGTAAGGCCGACAAGATGCTGAGCGAACTGGGCTGGACCCTGCGCTCACCGCTGGTCTCGCCGAAGGGACCGCACTGGCGGCTGCTGTCCACGACAGCCGATCTGGATCCGGTGTGGTTGCAGTACCTGGGTGAAGGCGCCGCCTAGCCCCGGTTCGATACAGGGGCCTAGGTGTATTCGATCACGAGGGTTGCCCAGGTGGCGGGCTCCAGTGCTTCGAAGACGTGTGGGAGATCGCCCGGGTAGGAGATGTAGTCGCCCGGGGACAGATCGACGGGTTCGTCGATCAAGCCGACTTTGGCGCGGCCGCTCGCGAGTAGTACGTGCTCGACCACACCGGGGATGTGTGGCTCGGAGCGGCGTGCGTGGCCCGGTTCGGCGGTGATCCGGAACAGGTCGCGGCGGGAGTTGGGTGGGCTCGCGGCCAGCAGGGTCGCGCGGTAGTCGGATTCCGCGGCGGCGACCACCGGCCCCTCCCCCGCGCGGATCACCTGAACGGTGGGGCGTGGCGGATCGAGCAGGCCGGAGAAGGGCATGTCGAGTGCAACGCACAGTGCCCACAGGGTTTCCAGGCTCGGATTGCCGGTGCCCGATTCCAGTTGGGAGAGGGTGGATTTCGCGATGCCCGCGCGGTTCGCCACCTCGGTGAGGGACAGGCCGGCCCGGGTGCGTTCACGGCGCAAAGCGGCAGCGATCACCGCCTGGGGTGTCTGCGCTGGTGAGTCCCGCTGTGCCACTTGCCCTCCCATCGTGTGATCGAACACTCAACAGGAAACCATATTGACGGATCGGTTTGCCGTGTTCACTATAAGCTACATGCGTTCGATATGGCGAACACTCGGGCGGGATACGTTCTCCGGGATCGCGGCGGTGTGCCTGGCCGTCGCGGTGATCGGGGTGTCCTACGGTGCGACCGCGGTGACCACAGGCCTGCCTGCGTGGCTGCCCATTGTGCTCGGGATCGTGGTGCTCGCCGGGGGTGCGGAGTTTCTGTTCATCGGGATTGTCGCGGCCGGCGGCAGTCCGATCGCGGCTGTGCTGGCCGGGCTGGTGGTCAATGCTCGGCATCTGCCGTATGGGTTGTCGGTGCCCGATGTGGTCGGCACCGGGTGGCGGCGGTTCCTGGGTGTGCACCTGATGAACGACGAGTCGGTGGCGATGTCGCTCGCCCAACCCGACGCCGAGCGGAAGCGGGCTGCCTACTGGGCGTGCGGTTTCGGTGTGCTGCTGGCGTGGCCCGTTGGTGCCGCGCTCGGTGCGCTGATCGGGTCGTTCGTGCCGGACACTGCGGCGTTCGGATTGGACGCGGTGTTTCCCGCGGTGCTGCTCGCGTTGATCGTTCCGGCGTTGCGGGACATAGCGACTCGGCGCGCGGCATTGGTGGGGGCGGTGGCGGCGGTGGCCAGTGCGCCGTTCTTGCCTGCGGGAATGCCTGTGCTAGTGGCGCTTTCGGGGTTGTTCTTCGTGGGGCCTTGGGGTGGCAAGGGAACTACTGCTGCATCGGACGCTGCTGATTGCGAGCGGACCACGTGTGAATCAGGTGTCGAATGATGCTGATCGCAGGCATGATTGCCCTCGCCCTCGGCACCTACGCCTTCCGCTGGTCCGGTCCAGCGCTGCGCGACCGTATCCGCTTCCCTGCCCGCACAATTCAGCTGCTGGAGGTCGGCGCGGTCGTCCTACTCGCCGCTCTGGTGGCGGTCACCGCGCTGCCCACCGCCTCCGGTCACTTCGGATTCGCACTCCCCGCAGGCGTTCTCGTGGCCGCCCTACTGGCCTGGCGCAAACAACCCATCCTGCTGGTGATCCTCGCCGCCGCAACAACCACCGCCCTCCTACGCCTACTCGGCCTCCCCTGACCGCTGCGGGCAACCGCCGCACCCGTTCTCGGGAGACGCACCGGCTGTGGGTGCTCCTAGCGAGTGCGAATCCCAAGAGAGGGTGCGGATCTCGATGTGCCGCAGGCGGGGCGATCCGCTGGCCTGCTGAACGGTTCGCGAAGGCGCCGGCCTTCGCGTGGCCCGGGGAACCCGTCGATACGCCGCCCGCAGCATCGGTTCGGAGGCGGCCTTTGTGCCGAGGTGTGCGATCCGTTGCCCGGCTGGGCAGCCGACGCCGGGTTAGCTCGGGGAGAGGGAGATGCCGCTGCCTCGACGGCGGGCCACCGAACCGTACCGGGCGTCTATGCGCAGCCAGGTGTTGGTGGCGCGGACGCGGACGATCTCGGTGGGGAGGATGCGGGCGGGATCGGCCTTGTCACCGGAGTGCGGGATGAAATCCATTGCGGTGAGGGCGAAGACGACGCGCATCGGGACCTCCACCTCGATGTCGCCGCCGGAGACGGTCAGCACGGGCTGATCGAGCAGCGAGGCGGGCGGGCCGTGACTGCTGCCGTGTTCCTTGGCCAACCGCGCGCCCTGCTCGGCGAGTTCGACCAGGGTGCGGGCCGGGACATCGTCGACGTGGGTGAAGCCGTCCATCGGGGGCAAAGCGCCACGCCAGGCGGAGTCCATCGAAAAGCCGAGGTCGATGGGCAGGCCGGAGCTGAGCCCGGCCAGCACCATGTCGGCGCCCACGGTGACATCGTCGACGCTGAGCTCACCGACGATGGTGCGGACCGCGAGCGCCTCGAAACCCGTTGCCACCCAGGCCGAGACGTGCTGCTCCCCGCGGCGGCGGATACGTACCACCACCGCGGGGTCCAGCCGCAGTGCCCGAGTCAGGAACGTCGCGAGGTTCTCTCGCTCCGCCGGATCGGGCACGTGCAGCACGCGCTGTTCCGGCATCACGGCTGTGCTGCCGTTCGCTTTACGTGACTACCGATGTGGATCAGTCCAGCCACTCGGCGAGATAGTCGCGTTCGGCATCGGTGAGCCTGCGCAACCGCTGCGCGGACATATCGAACGCGGCGATCTGGGTGGACGCGATCACCGCGGCCGGCGAGTCCGGCGCCGCACTGGCGGCGCGCACCTCGTAGCCGATGGTGAAGTCGACCGCCCGCAGCTGCTCGATCCACATGGCGATATCGAGCGGCGTGTCCTCGTGCCGCAGCTGACCGCGGTAGCGCACCCGCAGGTCGGCCAGCACACAGCCGGTGCCGAGCGCGGCGGTCGGCCTACCGGGCTCGAGCAGCCACGGGATCCGCGCCTCCTCCAGCAGAGTCACCATCCGGGCATGGTTCACATGCTGGAAAGCATCCATGTCCGACCATCTGACCTCTACCTGGGTATGAAAACGCTTGGGCAGCACGACGTTGCCGCCCTGTGCCTTCCCGTTACCGTTCAACGAGCTCGTCAACGTGGTACCTCCGATTGGGCGCCCACCCCGCTCACCATGCTTCGCACTTGCCGCGCCGCAACCGACAGCGTGGCGAGATCGTGGGTTCCGGACTCGAACAACTCCGACAGTGCCGCTCGGGCGCGCCCGAGCCGGGACTGGTTCTTCGACTCCCAGTATGCAATCTTCTCGTCGGCGCTCTCTTCCGGGTCACCGGCGGAGAGCACATCGAGGGTCAGCGAGCGCAGCGACGAGTACATATCGTCGCGCAGCGCGAGCCTGGCCAGCGAGTGCCAGCGGTCACCGCGTTCGAGGTGGCTGACCGCCTGGAGCAACCAGTCGATCTTGAGGTGCTCGTTGAGCGCGTAGTAGAGCGCACCGACCTCGTCGCCGTCGCGATCGGTGATGTCGGCGATGTCCACGATGTCGAGCAGCGGGAACAGGTTGAGCAGCCCGAACACCTCGGTGGCCAGGTCGGTCGGCGCACCGCGGGCGATGAGCTCGGCCGACTGATCGGTGAGCGTCGCGACATGGTGTCCGCGCAGCCAGCCCGGCACCTTCGGCGCCAGCGCCTGCACGTCCTGGCAGTACCGGTTGATCTCCGCGCCGACCGCGATCGGCTGCGGCCGGTTGCTCAGGAACCAGCGCGACGCCCGGTCCAGCGTCCGCTTGGTCTCCAGTTCCAGCAGATCACGCACCGCGGTGGTGGCGTCGGCCGCCCGGATCCTGGCCCACATCTCCGGCAGGCCGAATATCTCGGTGGCCGCGGCGAACGCGCGCACCGAGTCGGTGGCCGTGGCGCCGGTTTCCTCGCTCAACCGGTGCGCGTAGGTGATGCCGCCGTAGTCGACCATCTCGTTCACGATCATCGTGGTGAGGATCTCCCGGCGCAGCCGGTGCTTCTTGATCGCGGCGCCGAACCGGTCGCGCAGCGGCGTCGGGAAGTAGTCCGGCAGCCGGGTGACGAAGAACGGGCTGTCCGGCAGATCCGTGTCGAGCAGGTCTGCCTTGAGCGAAAGCTTCACGTGCGCCATGAGATTGGCGAGTTCCGGCGACGTCAGGCCGGTGCCCTCCTCCAGCATGCGCTTGAGCTGCGCCTTCGACGGCAGCGCCTCCAGCTCCCGGTCCAGCCCGCGGCGCTCTTCGAGATCCTCGATCAGGCGCATGTGCACGTTCAGCATCTCCGATGCGTCGGTGCGTGACATGCCCATCAGGAAGTTCTGCGCCACATTGTCTTCCAGCACCATCCGCGCGACCTCGTCGGTCATCGAGGCGAGCAGCGGGTTGCGTTCCGGCGCGGACAGCTGGCCCGCACTGACCACACCGTCGAGCAGCACCTTGATGTTGACCTCGTGGTCGGAGCAGTCGACGCCGGCCGAGTTGTCCAGCGCGTCGGTGTTCATCTTGCCGCCGTGGCGGCAGAACTCGATGCGGCCGAGCGCTGTCGCACCCAGGTTGCCGCCTTCGCCGATCACCTTGACGCGCAACTCGTTTCCGTTGACCCGGACGAGATCGTTGGACTTGTCGCCCACGTCGGCGTTGGACTCGGTGCTCGCCTTGATGTAGGTGCCGATGCCGCCGTTCCACAGCAGCTGGGCCGGCGCGAGCAGGATGGCGCGCACCAGCTCGGGCGGGGACAGCGACTCCACATCGTCGGCCAGCCCCAACGCCTTGCGCGCCTGCGGGCTGATCGGCACCGACTTCACCGTGCGGTCCCACACGCCGCCGCCCTTGCTGATGAGCGAGGCGTCGTAGTCGGCCCACGACGAGCGGGGCAGCTTGAACATCCGCTGCCGCTCGGCGTAGGAGGCGGCGGTGTCCGGGTTCGGATCCAGGAAGATGTGCCGGTGGTCGAACGCCGCGAGCAGGCGGATGTGCTCGGACAGCAGCATGCCGTTGCCGAAGACGTCACCGCTCATGTCGCCGATGCCGACGACGGTGAAATCCTCGGTCTGAGTATCGATGTCCATCTCTTGGAAGTGGCGCTTGACGCTCTCCCAGGCACCCTTGGCGGTGATGCCCATGGCCTTGTGGTCGTAGCCCACCGAGCCGCCCGAGGCAAACGCGTCGCCGAGCCAGAAGCCGTAGCGCTTGGCCACATCGTTGGCGATGTCGGAGAAGGTGGCGGTGCCCTTGTCGGCGGCCACCACCAGGTAGGTGTCGTCGCCGTCGCGGCGCACCACCCGGGCGGGCGGCACCACGTTGCCGGTCGCGCGATCGACATTGTCGGTGACGTCGAGCAGGCCGGAGATGAAGGTGCGGTAGCAGCTGACGCCTTCGGCGCCGAGCGCCTGCCGGTCCGCGACGGGGTCACCGGTGGCGGCAGGCGGCTGCTTCACGACGAAGCCGCCCTTCGCGCCGACCGGGACGATCACCGCGTTCTTCACCGCCTGGGCCTTCACCAGGCCCAGCACCTCGGTGCGGAAGTCCTCCAGCCGGTCCGACCAGCGCAACCCACCACGGGCTACCGAGCCGAACCGCAGGTGCACACCTTCGACCCGCGGCGAGTACACGAAGATCTCGAATTGCGGTCTGGGCTTGGGCAATTCGCTGATCTCACGCGGCTCGACCTTCATCGAGATGTAGTCCCGCGCCATGCCCTCGGCGTCGGTGACGTAGTAGTTGGTGCGCAGCGTCGCCCTGATCAGGTTCAGGATGGCACGCAGGATGCGGTCGGCGTCGAGGCTGACCACGTCGTCGATCCGGCCACGGACCTGGATCTCCAACTCGGCGGCGTGCTCGGCCGAGAAGTTGTCCGGGTCGAAACGCGCCCCGAACAGGTCCACGAACAGCCGGGCCACGTCCGGGTAGGTGAGCAGCACCCGGCAAATATTGGCCTGGC
This sequence comes from Nocardia sp. XZ_19_369, assembly GCF_015355715.1. Classification (NCBI taxonomy): domain Bacteria; kingdom Bacillati; phylum Actinomycetota; class Actinomycetes; order Mycobacteriales; family Nocardiaceae; genus Nocardia; species Nocardia sp. XZ_19_369. The sequence continues at coordinate 277,401 of NZ_JACVED010000010.1, forward strand.
TGTACGGAAAACCGGCCTGCTGCAAGTACTTCGCGTAAGCGCGCAGGATCGACACCGCACGCCACGGCAGGCGTGCGCGCAGCACCAGTTCGTTGAGTCCGTCCGCTTCCGCGCGGCCGTACCAGGCCGCCTCGAAGGCCTCGGTGAACCGCTCGCGCAGACCACGGACCTCCGCCTCCAGCACGGCGGCCCGCTTGGACGACTCGAGCAGTTCCGCATCCAGGTCGCGGTCGAGCGCGCTGCGCAGCAACTCGGCGCGGGCCAGCAGACCGAAGTCGTAGATCCAGCGTTCGCCGCCGGTGCTCGGGTCACCGCCGGGCTGTGGCTCCAGTTCGAGCTGGTACGGACGCTCGTCGACCACTTCCACACCGAGGCTCTGCAGGACCGGAAGCACCTGGCTCAGTGAGATGCCGGGGCCTGCGACGTAGAGCGAGAACCGCCAGGTGCCGGGATCGGAATCCGCGTTGCGGTACAGGTATTGGTCGATGCCACCCTCGCGCAGCCGCTCCAGGCGGACGATGTCGGCGAGCGCACGGCCTGCCTCGAAGTCTTCCTTGTACGCGTCCGGAAACGCCTCGGCGTAGCGCTGCACGACCGCCGGGTCGAGCATGGTGGAGGTGCTGACCTCGTCGTTCAGGTGGTCTTCCCAGGTCCGGCTCGCCTCGGCGAGCAGGCCCTGGATGCGCAACCGGTTCGCCTCGGAGGTGTCCGCGGGCGGTGCCGCGTAGCGCGGGGCACCGAACTCGACTTCGGGCATGCGCACCGTGAAATACACACTGGCCAGGTCACTTTCGCCGACCCGCGCCGAGTAGTCGATGGAGACGCCGCCCAGTTCGCGGACCAGGATCTCCTGCATCTCCAGTCGCACCCGGGTGGTGTAGCGGTCGCGCGGCAGGTAGACCATGCACGCGACGAAGCGGCCGTAGCCGTCGGCGCGCAGGAACAGCCGGACCTGCCTGCGCAAGCCGATGTTCAGCACCGCGAGGGCGGTCCGGCGCATCGTCTCGGCGTCGGAGGAGAACAGCTCGGTGCGCGGGAAGGACTGGATGACCTCGAGCATCGCCTGCCCGGAGAACGACTCCAGGTCGAAGCCGCTCTCCTCGATCACCGAGCGCACCCGGCGCTCGATCACCGGGATGTCGAGCACGTTCTCGTGCACCGCGGTGACCGTGAAGACGCCGATGAACAGGTGCTCGCCGACGATGGTGCCTGCCTCGTCGAAGTCGGCGACACCGATGAAGTACGGGTACACCGAGCGGTGCACGGTGGCGGGCACCAGACCCTGGGTCAGCATCAGCAGCGGCCGGTCGGTGGCGTTGATCGGCACCCGGAAATCGGTGCCGACGTCGGGCCGGAGCACGCCCAGGCAGGTGCCCGGCATCGGGTTGGACGACTCGCGTCCCTGCTCGGAGCTCAGCTGGTAGCGGGCGTAGCCGAGCACGGTGAAGTTGCCGCTGGCCAGCCAGCGCAGCAGGTTCGCGGTGTCGGACAGGTCGGTTTCCGCGAACGGCGCGGTACCAGACTTGGCGGCCAGCTCCAGGTCGTCGGCCAACCTGCTCTGTACATCCTTGATCGCCTCGGTGTCACCGATGACCTGGCGGACATCGGCGATCACGTTCGGCATGCCGGATTCGATCCGGCTGAGCAGCGCCCGGCTGGTGGCCGGGTGCAGTTGCAGGTGCATCCATGATTCGCGCAGTGCGGTCGCACCATTGGTGCCGTCGACTTCGTGCGGGGCGGCGTGCTGCAGGCGTCCCTCCGCATCGCGCTCAACTTCGAAGATCGGGTGGATAACCTCGCTCACGCTGACGCCGAGCCTGTTCAGCGACGAGGTGATCGATTCGACAAGCAGCGGCATGTCGTCGGTGACCAGCTGCACCGCCGCGCCGAGGCCGGAGCCGTCGTCGGGGTGATACACCCGGACCAACGCCCGGCCCGCCGGGCGGTGCATGGCCAACTCCATGTGCCGCCGGAAGATCTGGGTGATGCCGGTGATCGCGCAGTCCACATCGCCAGCGTCGACGTGGCGGAAATACGCCTCCTCGAGGGTCGCCAGTTCGCCGCGCAGTACCTGCGGCAAACTCGCGGCCCACGCCGCACTGGACAATTCGGACGAGACCGTCATTTTTTCGCCAACTCCTCGGATTCGGTTCCGTAACAAAGCGACGCCGGTCCGAGAGTAGCTGTGCGTTGCAGGCGAGGGGGTGAAATCCCTTCCAATCCTGGGGTGTTCACCATCACCGCGGTGTTCGCCACGCGATTGCCCAGCTCGGATGAAGGATCCAGGCACAGCATCGTTCGGACTCGCGAACGTCAGGTGTGCGCGACAGGGTCTTTCTGCGGCGGCAGCGGGGCCGAAGCACCTCGGATCAGCTCGGCCACCATGTCGACGGTGGGAACCGCCGATTGCTCGAACTGTGCCTGCGCATTCACGTGTCCCACACTAGCGAGATTCGAACTGGCTGTGGGCGCCGGTGGGGGTGCGGTTGTACCGGATCCGAGACATAACGGACGTCCTTCATCGTGGCGCGACGAACTCGTCGGTCCGGGCCCGACATTTGTCGGCTCGGTGGGAGCCGGGATCGAGTCGTGACCGCGTGGCAACGGCACGAATGGATCCCGGAGCAAAGTCAGCTATGCCGAGGCACCGCGGGCCGACCCGAGGGGTTGGCCGGCCCGCGGTCGCGATCAGTCGCGGGTCAGCTTGCGGTGCGTAACCCGGTGCGGGCGGGCCGCTTCCAGGCCGAGGCGCTCGATCTTGTTGGCCTCGTAGGCCTCGAAGTTGCCCTCGAACCAGAACCACTTGGCGTCGTTGTCGGCGTCGCCCTCCCACGCCAGGATGTGGGTGCAGGTGCGGTCGAGGAACCAGCGATCGTGGGAGATGACCACGGCGCAACCCGGGAACTGCTCGAGCGCGTTCTCCAGCGAACCCAGCGTTTCCACGTCGAGGTCGTTGGTCGGCTCGTCGAGCAGGATCAGGTTTCCACCCTGCTTGAGGGTGAGCGCCAGGTTCAGCCGGTTCCGCTCACCACCGGAGAGCACGCCGGCCGGCTTCTGCTGGTCCGGGCCCTTGAAGCCGAACGCGCTGACGTACGCGCGCGACGGCATTTCCTGGTTACCGACCTGGATGAAGTCCAGGCCCTCGGACACGACCTGCCAGACGTTCTTCTTCGGGTCGATGCCCGCCCGGTTCTGGTCGACGTAGCTCAGCTTGACCGTCTCGCCGACCTTCACCTCGCCGCTGTCGGGGGATTCGAGCCCGACGATGGTCTTGAACAGCGTGGTCTTACCGACACCGTTCGGGCCGATGACGCCGACAATGCCGTTGCGCGGCAACGTGAACGACAGATCCTTGATGAGCTGGCGGTCGCCGTAGCCCTTGTCCAGGTGCGCGACCTCGACCACCACGTTGCCGAGGCGCGGGCCGGCCGGAATCTGGATCTCTTCGAAGTCCAACTTCCTGTGCTTGTCGGCCTCGGCCGCCATCTCCTCGTATCGGCCGAGGCGGGCCTTGTTCTTGGCCTGGCGGGCCTTGGCGCCGGAGCGCACCCAGGCCAGCTCGTCCTTGAGCCGCTTCTGCAGCTTCTGGTCCTTCTTGCCCTGGACCTCGAGTCGCTGAGCCTTCTTCTCCAGGTAGGTGGAGTAGTTGCCCTCGTAGGGGTAGGCGCGGCCGCGGTCGAGTTCGAGAATCCACTCGGCGACGTTGTCCAGGAAGTACCGGTCGTGAGTAACCGCGAGCACAGCGCCCGCATACGCGGCCAGGTGCTGCTCGAGCCACAGCACGCTCTCGGCGTCGAGGTGGTTGGTCGGCTCGTCGAGCAGCAGCAGGTCGGGCTTGCTCAGCAGCAGCTTGCACAGCGCGACGCGGCGGCGCTCACCACCGGAGAGCTGGGTGACCGGCTCGTCCGGCGGCGGGCAGCGCAGCGCATCCATGGCCTGCTCCAGCTGGGAGTCCACGTCCCACGCGTCGGCGTGGTCCAGGTCCTCCTGCAGCTTGCCCATTTCTTCCATGAGCTCGTCGGAGTAGTCGGTGGCCATCAGCTCGGCGATCTCGTTGAAGCGATCCAGCTTCACCTTGATCTCGCCGAGGCCCTCCTCGACGTTGCCGCGAACCGTCTTCTCTTCGTTCAGCGGCGGCTCCTGCTGCAGGATGCCGACCGTCGCGCCGTTGGCGAGAAAGGCGTCGCCGTTGTTCGGCTGGTCCAGTCCGGCCATGATCTTGAGCACGCTGGATTTACCGGCGCCGTTCGGGCCGACGACACCGATCTTGGCGCCGGGAAGGAAGTTCAAGGTGACATCGTCGAGCACGACTTTGTCGCCGTGCGCCTTGCGAACCTTCTTCATCGTGTAGATGTACTCAGCCATAAGGAGGAAGCCTATCGGTGTCGGAAACGGTGAGTTGAACCGGCGGATACCCCTCGCAACGCGCGGCCGGAACTGCGCCGCGCCGGGGTCAGGCGTCGGCGTGCTCGGGGTGGGTTGTCCGGGGTGGCGCCGCAACTGCGGCAGCGACATTCTCCCCCGGCCCATCGCCTGCCGGCCCTGGTTGTTCAGCGCCGAAGCCATCTCCAGTATTCCGCATCTCCGACCACCGGGTCACCTGGGCGACGCAACGGCCGAGGTCGGGGCCGACGGCGCTGGCCCGCATCTCCAGGTCGCGCCGTTCCGAGCCGTCCTTGCTGCGATATTCCAGCGAACGCAACTGACCGTGGGCAATGACCGGATCGCCGCGGCGCAACGAGCCGTCGACCCCCGCCACCAGCCTGCGCCAGCAGTTCACGGTGAGGAACAAGGTGCCGTTGTCCACCCACTCCCCCGTCGTGTGGTCCAGCCGGCGCGAGTTGCTCGCCATCCGGAAGCTCAGCACCTGCTCACCGTTGGACAGGTCCCGCTTCACCGGATTGTTGACGATGGTGCCGATCACGGTCGCGTTCGCCTCGTACATGATGACGCCCCTTCGCATTCGACCCGTGGCGGTTGCCCGGGGACTTCCTCCCCTCGAGGAGTGTCTCCAGCCTCACCGATTGGGCGGGCGGCCGGGCGCCTCGATCCGAGAATGTGGACAACTTTCTCGGATGTGGATATCCCGCGCTTCTTTCAGGGCAAAGGGATGCGAAAATGACTACAGCACTGAGAGATCGGTGTTGGCACCGCAGAGGACGATCACCGGACGCTCATCGTCGGCAGGCACGTATGCGCCGCTCTGCACGGCCGCCAACGCCGCCGCACCCGCGAATTCCACCACGACGCGGAACTCGCGCCACAGGTAGTCGCGGGCCGTCGCGATCGCGTCGTCGGTCACCAGCAGCGAACGCACCTGATAACGCCGCGCGATATCCATCGCGATATCGCCGATTCTGGTGGCGCCCAGGGATTCCGCCGCAATGCTGGACACCCCGACCTCGACCGGCCGGTTCGCGGACAACGCCGCATGCAGGGTCGGAATACCTTCCGGCTCGACGCCGATCACCTGCTGCCGACGACCGATCGCAGCCGCAATGCCCGCGACCAGCCCGCCGCCGCCCACCGCGGCGAGCACCGACGGCCGCCCGCGCACCTGTTCCTCGATTTCCAAGCCGACCACACCCGCGCCCGCGACGATCGCAGGCAGGTCATAGGCATGCAGCTGCAGCGCGTTGCGTTCCGCGGCGAGCTCGTTCGCGTAATCGAGCGCCTCGGCGTATGTCGTGCCGTGCCAGAGCACCTCGGCACCGTGCGACCACATCGCCGCGACCTTGGTATGCGGCGCCGACTCCGGAACCACCACGGTGCAGGACTTTCCGAGCTGCGCGGCCGCCAACGCGGCGGCGATGCCCGCGTTGCCGCCGGACGCGATGACCACCTGGTCGACGCTCGCCGCGGATGCCAGCAGCGCGTTGAGGCTGCCGCGGACCTTGAAAGTGCCGCCGTGCTGCAGGTATTCGAGCTTCATGGTGACCGGTATCGGACCGTTCGGCCCGGTCACGGTGGTGTGGAAAACCGGTGTCTTGCGGATCCGTCCGGCCAGCCGCTTACGCGCGGCCCGCACATCGGATCGGTAGATCCGATCGATCGGTCTGTGTTCGGAGACAGCTACGGACCGTTCGTTCACAACCACACCTTGACCACGCTCGACGCCACCATGACCTGAGATCTCATGCCCGCAGGCATGGTCCTACCCCTACTTGTGTACCCCTCCATCGCGTTTGGCCAGCTCGGCGAACATCGCGTTGTGCGCGGAGAGGGCGGCGTCATGGTCGCGGTCGGCGGCTCGATCGGTGCGCTGCGCCAGCTTTCGATCGCTGCGCGACCACTGGATCAGCAGGGCGAGCATCACCACGACGAGCGGCACCTCACCGCTGGCCCAGGCCAGGCTACCGCCGGTGCGCTGATCACCGAGCAGGTCGCCGTTCCAGTCGAGGCCGAGACTGCGGTAGAACCAGCCGCCGAGCACGGTGGTCATGCTCATCAGCGCGATACCGAAGAACGCATGGAAAGGCAGCGAACCGAACACCATGCCGAGTTTGGTCAGCGGTTCCACCTGGCGCGGTTTGGGATCAATGCCGATGACAACCCAGTAGAAGAGGTAGCCGCTGAGCAGGAAGTGCAGGTTCATCAGCAGGTGTGCCGCATGCGAATCCGCATAGGTGTTGAAGATCCCGCCGAGGTACAGCGCGTAGAACCCGCCTACGAAGATGACCGAGGCCACGATCGGATGGGTCAGGAAGCGTGACACCGGATTGTGCACCGCGGCGAGAATCCACTCGCGTGGTCCGGGAGCGCCGGTACGGCCGGCGGGCGGCAGGGCTCGCAACGCGAGCGTCACCGCCCCGCCCAGTGCGAACAAGATCGGCGCGAGCATGGACAGCGCCATGTGCGCGCCCATGTGCACGCTGAACATCGCGGGCGCGTACCGACCGACACCGGACGAAGTGGCGATCAGCAGGACAACGCAGCCGGACAACCAGGCGATGGTCCGCCCGACCGGCCACACGTCGCCGCGGGCCCGCAGTCGGCGCACGCCGAGCAGGTAGACCACCGCGAGCACGATCGCCAGCGTCCCGAAGATCAGGTCGAAGCGCCAGTCGAACAGCAGTCGCCCGACGGTCGGCGGCCCGGCCAGGTTGTAGCCGAGTTCCACCTCGGCCGCCGTCGGGATCGCGGTCGGCGGTGGTGGCGGGGTCCGGCCGAGGCCGACCGCGAGCCCCATGGTCGCCGCGAAGATCAGCACCTCGACACCGGCGAACCGGATCAGCGCGCCACGGTCGGCCGGGTTGGCGGCGAGTGCGGGCAGTGCGGCGCGCCGCTGCGCGAAGCCGATCACACCGAGGATCAGCAGCGCGGCGGCCTTGGCGAGCACCAGCTTGCCGTAGGTGGTGGTGAACAGTTCGTCCCACGGCACCCGAACCCAGGAGTTGATCACTCCGCTGACCCCGATGGTGACGAACGCGAGGGTGGCGGTCAGCGAGAACCGCCGCGCGGCCAGGTCGGTGTGCGCGCCACCGCGGCGTGCATGCGCCAGTAGCGCGAAAAGGCCGCCGACCCAGACCGCAGCCGAAACCAGGTGCAGTATCAGGCTGTTGGTGGCGACGTCGTGCGCGCCGCCCGAGGACGAGTGACCGGTCAACGCCAGCGGCATCATCGTCACGATCGACCCCGCGAACAGCACCGGCGTCCACCCCCAGCGCAACGCGAGCCTGGCGCCGACCGCCACGATCAGCGCGAAGATCACCGTGGTCCGCCAGGCGCCTGCCAACTCGATCTGATCGATGGCGCGCCACAGGCCGTCCGGTCGCAGCGTGTCACCGACCGGCTGCCCCGTGGTGTCCGACACTGTCAACGGAACGAGCAGAGCGGCGCACCCAGCCCAGATGAGCGCGAAATTCGAGGCGCGCCGAATCGCGCGATAACCACCGACGTCGAGCAGGCCGCTCGCTTGCGGCGGCACCAGGAACGCGGCGAACAACAGCGACCCGACGGTCAGCGCCGCCGACAGATCGGCGAGCGCGCGCACCGCGGGCAGGCCGTACGTGGTCAGCGGACCCGGATCCGGGATGCCGAGCAGACTCAACGCATGCGCTGCGGACAACGCGACCACCAGCGCGGCAACCACCGCCGCGATCGCCCCCGCCAGCGCGATGATCACCGCGTATGTCGCCGCCGACCGAGTCACCTCCAGACCTGATGAAGCGGACGGATCCTGCGCTGACGACATACGACACAGCGTAGTTCGATTGTTATCGCGTGGCCGCGTCGGGTTTGTGCCGATAGGGTGGTCGGCGAATCACGGAGGTGCAATGTCGATCGTGTCGATCGTGTTGATTGCCTTGGTGGCGTTGTTCTTCGCCGCCATGGGCGTTTACGGGCTACTGCGGCCCAGCCAACTCGTCGACCCACTCGGGCTGCTCGCTGACCGCGCGGATGCTCGCGCCGAGGTGCGAGCCGTCTACGGCGGTTTCGGCATCGCCATCGCGGTGATTCTCGGGTTGGCCGCCGCCGATGTCGGCAACCTCAGATTCGGGGCCTGTGTCGCAGTCGCCGCCGCGCTCGGCGGCATGGCGGTCGGCCGGATCTGGTCGGGTTTCGTCGAAAGCCCGTCCGCTTTCTTCCCCGTCTGGTTCTACCTGGTGCTCGAGGTGATCATGGCCGCAATGCTCGTACTCGCCGTCACGCTCGACCCCTAGCCATCTGGTCGGTCGCTATAATTGGCGCGCTGGACAGCACGACCAATGTCGGCCATGGTGGAACCCACTGCCTCCGTAGCTCAGTTGGATAGAGCAAGGGCCTTCTAATCCCTAGGTCGCAGGTTCGATTCCTGCCGGGGGCGCCACACCCCCTGTGGTCTGCACAAACAGTGCGCCACAGGGGGATTACCCACCTAGTGCAGTGGTCAAACAGGTGGGATGTTTGCGAGCAGTCCCTACGCCTCGCCTAACTGCCGACGCAACTCGGAGCCCGCGCCAACGGTGCGAGCTGAGCTAACCGCAGGCCACCGCCGGCACCAATCAAGGGTGCGCCACTCACTGCGACCCGGCGAGCTCTCACCGCACCACCCATGCGGCGTTCCACCTGCGTAACCAGCCCCCACCGTCACACCGGGCCCAGTTGGCGCAGCCAGCACCCGCACGGGTATCGACTCCGCCTTCCGGCCGCCGGAATCCGGCGGTCCGTCCAGGGCGAAGTGAGCGATTACTCGAGCGCCGCAAGCCTGATCCGCCACAGCCCTGGCCGACGTCATCGCCGGGTTCACGCCCCATGATGCCACCAGACGCGACTCAAACGTCTTGCCGGGCAGGTGGTTCCACAAGGTTGTGGACAGACGTCGTCCGATCCGAGTCGGCACGGCGTCGATCTCGGACCGAGCTCGGCCCAGCGAAACCGCCGTGGCGCGGTGAAGTAATCATCTCCAGTGGTGGATGAAAATCTGCACTGGCGGAGGTAGACATTTGCCAACAGTCGATATACAGTCGCTGTCGTTCGCATGAAGAAGTCCAGCGGCCGGGCAGGTGAACTGCCCGGAACAGCAAGTTCGACCGTCCCCCTCCGGCGGAGAAGAGAATCCGGTGCACTCGGCCGGACCGCCGGAGGGGACGAAGAAGTCAGTGAAGTACTAGCAAGACACGAACAACCCTGAAGTAAGACCGGCGATCTGGGAGGTGGTCACTGAGTAGTCACTTATCGGTTCCGCGTCCCGGGCAGTGTCGGGAGCGGTGCAGGACATCGGCCAACACGGCCGATGAAAGGAATTGAAGTCAATCAAACCCCCTCTTCTGTAAATCCCAGGCCCCGGCGCACCCGCGCCGGGGCCTGCCGACGTTGACTCCCGAGAGGTGCTGTGCAGCAACCGAACAACCATCCCGCCGACGGTCCCAGCGCCTCGGACAAACTCGACGACGAGGACTACCCGGCCTACAGCATGGGACGTGCCGCGGAAATCCTCGGCGTCACCCAATCGTTTCTGCGCGGCCTCGACGCCGCGCAACTGTTGACCCCGCAACGCTCGACCGGCGGGCACCGCCGCTACTCGCGCTACCAACTACGTATCGCCGGGCGCGTGCGTGAACTCGTCGACGCGGGCAACCCGCTCGAGGCCGCCTGCCGCATCGTCATCCTCGAAGACCAACTCGCCGAAGCTCAACGGCTCAACTCCAACCTGCAACACAGCCTCGACCAGCGCACCGACCGAGACTGAGTGCTCAGGTGACCGATGCGGGTCGGTTCGTGCAGTTGGTCATCGTCGGACAGCAGGTAGCGGAGGTAGTTGCAGGGTTAACGGCGACGATTCGGCTGGGTTCGCCGAACGAGTTCGAGCTGCAGATCGAGGGGGACTTGGCCTTTGGGACGCATGCCGGCAACTGGCTACAGGCTACGGCCGGTGAGTACGCCGACATCGGTTCCGAACTGGAATCCCTCGTTGGATCTACCGTGACGAGAGCCGATGCCAGTGAAGTCGAGGGATTGAGTCTCGAGTTCGATTCCGGCGCTACGATTCATGTTCCTGTCCACAACAAGTATGAATCCTGGGGAGTTGTGGGGCTGGATGGCTCCCGGGTTATTTCTTTGCCGGGTGGAGAGTTCGCCATTTGGTCTGCCCGCAACAGCAGGTGACGCAAACCGGATGGGCGGACCGCACCACGTATGCCGCTCCGCTCACCGTGGGCGGGAGCCGAAGGGCGCTTCCCGAAGCGCGACGGCGAGTGCATCGGTGCAGTTGGCCGGGCCACCCCATTCACTCAACCCGCAGCGTAGAAGCTCACGCTCCTCCTCCGATAGGTCTATAGCCACCAAGAAGTCAGACTCCACGAACACATGATCACCTACGACACGCCCGGTCAGATAGACGTCGTATCTACTTGCCAGACTTGGGCGTATGCGAGAGGTTCATCGGGATGTGGTCGCGGTCGAGGGTGTGAAGACGCTGGTCTGGACTGACGAAGGGCTGTACGACGTCGCTGCGGGTTGGCGGTCGATTCCGTTGGACGGATCCTCAGGTTCATCGAGGACCAGCGGTTACGGTGCCGAGTTCGATGCCGCGACGGTGTCACCATGCGGCGATGTTGTCGCACTGGTGGCGAGCACCGGCACCACCGGGCTGCTGCTGAGGCCCGATGGTGAGCTCATCCGCGAAATCAACCGCAGCGACTACTGCGCCGATGCGTATCGATACCCGTTGGCGCTGTACACACTTCCGGACGGCCGTACCGGGCTGGTGCATTGTCCTGAGGACTACAACCGCTTGGACATTGAGGTCGCGGTGAGCGGCGAGCGCATCACCGTCGACACGGATCGTGAGCCTGAGGATGTCTTCCATTCCCGTTTGGCGGTCTCGCCCAACGGGCGGTATCTGCTCAGCGCCGGATGGGTATGGCACCCTGTGGATTGGCTGGCTGTCTACGAGCTGTCTCGGGCATCGACCGAACCGGCCGTACTCGATTCTCTGCGCGGATTCGCGCCGACAAGCGCTGATGTCGCCGGCGCGTGCTTCCTCGACAACGACGACGTCGTCATCAGCACCTGCCCGGGTGCGGCTGTTCCTGAAGGTCCCGAATCGCTAGGGCCCGATATGTTGGCGCGCTGGTCGCCCGCCACCAAGACTTTCGCGTGGCGCAAACAGCTTGATTCGACTGCAGGCGACGTCGTTGCGATGGCGGGGCACATCCTGGCGCTCCACGAGTACCCCCGCCTATATGACGCCACGAGTGGCGCACTGATGGCCGAATGGCCCGACCTCTCGACTGGCCCGTCGACCAGCTCCATCGTGTGGGACGAATCCTTTTCCGGGACAGCGCGAGTGGCGATCGACCCCGCCGGTCAGCGGTTTGCAGTGACCGATGGCGAGCGGATCACGATCGTCCGGCTCGAATAGACCACCCATCGACATGATCGCCTTCGACCGCATCCACGACGACGCTCGGCAACCACGTGCTCTCAATATTGCTGCACATAAGTGGTATCGACTCCCAGCGCACCGACTACTGTCCCGCCGCCGGGATGCCCGAGCGGAGTTGTCCGTCCGGGCAGCGGCTCAGCGAAGAAGCGGGCGTTCTCGGTAATGAATTGCTCTTGCCCGGCGGGAATGTCGTCTTCGAAGTAGATCGCCTCGACCGGGCAGACCGGTTCACACGCGGCGCAGTCGATGCATTCGTCGGGCTGAATGTAGGCCATCCGATTACCGATGAAGATGCAGTCGATCGGGCATTCCTCGATGCAGGCCTTATCCAGTACGTCTACGCAGGCGGCGCCGATCACGAACGTCACGATGTTCCCCTCCACTGTCCTATGCCCGCGACTCGGGACAGCTACGAGCTTGGTGCCCTTTCCCACCGCCGGGTAGCGGTCAATACCCACCTCTTCATAAGGTGACCTTATGACCCTGCCGCCGGGTACACCCGACCTAGAGGTACTCGATCTGCTTGTCTCGGTGGCAGAGCTGGGCAGCCTCGGCGCGGCAGCACGACGGCACGGCATCAGCCAGCCCGCCGCCGGCATGCGCATCAGCACGCTGGAACGTCGCCTGCGTCTGCGGCTGCTCGATCGCGGGCACACCGGTTCGGCACTCACCGATGCCGGCCACACCCTCATCGAACTCAGCCGGCCCGTACTAGCGGCCGCAGCGACGCTGGCCGACGGTATCGCGGCCCTGCACCACACCGCGCGCCCGAGCCTGCACATCGCGGCGTCGAAAACCATTGCCGACCATCGCATTCCACATTGGCTATCAGCACTACGCAAAATCCGACCGGAACTGGCCGTGGCATTGGAGGTGGCGAACTCCCAGCAGGTGACCGCGACCGTACGCGACCGCGACACCGAGCTCGGCTTCGTCGAAGGACCCCATCCACCGCCCGGATTGGGCAGCCGCGTACTCGTCACCGATGACCTGGTGGTCGTCGTCGCACCGACCCACCCGTGGGCCAGCCGTCGCCGTGCGGTGACATTGCGCGAACTCGCCGACACCCCGTTGCTGTGGCGAGAGAAGGGCTCGGGCACCCGCGATACGGTGTGGCAAGCCCTCGAGATGCATGGCACACCGGCGCCACCGGCAGCCGAACTCGGCTCGGCCGCAGCGATTCTCGCAACGGCCCGCAGCGCCGCCGCACCCGCGGTGGTCAGCCGACTCATTGTCGCCCACGAACTACGCGCCCGCACGCTCCACGAAGTCTCCCTGGACGACTCGATCGTCCTGACCCGAAAGTTCCGCGCCATCTGGCACCGCCGCACACCGCCCAATGGCCCCGCCCAAGACCTCGTCGAGCTCGCCATCCGCATAGAGGCAACACGCAGACGGCGCTCGCCGCAGTAGGCACCATGCGTACAGCCCTAATGCGAAACGATCAGGGCACAAACGGAGTTCGCACTCGACCAGATCGCCAATCCGCAGGTGCTCCTCTGGCGACCGACGACTCACGGCGTCGACGGATCGTTGCACCGCGTGCCGATTTCGGCGCCGCAGAACGGCAGCACCAAGCGAACCTTCTACGCGCCGATCGGCGCATCATCGCCGTCATTGCCAATTCTTGCGATAGGCCAACCTGGCCGAGCAACCGCGGCCGAGCGGTCGTTGTCATCGCGGGCGCGGGCGCCTCGAAGCAGCTGTGCGTCGCCCGCACAGACAAGTGAGCAGGTTCTGGTCTGGCAAGTGAGCTGCATACGGGCCGAATGTGGATATCGGCCGGACGAGTGCTGCGCCGGGAGTCCGAAACAACTTTCAAGGATCCATCATGCGAACAAGGAATTCAGATCAGGCGAGGACGGTTGTGGTGCTCGGTGGCGGGCCGACCGGGTTGACGGCGGCGATGCTGTTGGCGGCGGAGGGGGTGCGGGTTACGGTGCTCGATCGGGACGTGGCGGAACCGGGGGGTGGGGCGGAAGGGGTTTGGGATCGGTGGCGGCGGCCGGGGGTTAATCAGTTTCGGCATCCGCACATCATGTTGCCGGGTGCTTATCGGCTGCTTGTGGGTGAGTTGCCGCGGGCGGTGGTGGAGTTGAAGGCGCTGGGTGCTGTTTCGCACAATATGCTCGGTGGGGCTTTCGATCTGCCGGCGATCGGGGGGCGTCGGGCCGGTGATGAGCGGTTCGAGACGCTGTCGGCTCGGCGGCCGGTTATCGAGGCCGGGCTGGGTATAGCTGCGGCGGAGACCGACGGGATCACCGTTCGCCGTGGCACTTCCGTGGTGGGTTTGCTGACCGAGGCAGGACAGGGGACGCGCGTTATCGGCGTGCGCACGGGTGACGGTGCGGTGATCGACGCCGACCTGGTCGTCGACGCGCTCGGCCGCAACTCGCCGGTCGCCGCGATGCTCACCGATCTCGGGTTGCCCGCTCCGGTTCAGCAGAGGGACGAGGTCGGGTTCCTGGCTTACAGCAGGTACTTCCGCTCCCCCGATGGGTCCATGCCTGCGCAGGCGCCGTGGCCGCTCGAGCATCACAACAGTCTCGGGATCACCTCCGTACCGGGTGATGCCGGAACGTGGTCGCTGGCGTTGTTCGTTTCCGGTCGCGACCGTGCGATGCGGGGGCTCAGTGATCCGGCGGCCTGGCAACGGGCGGCGGCGCTGTACCCGGATATGGCGCACTGGGCCACCTTTGGCGAACCGATTACCGGGGTGCTGGCCATGGCGGGCATGGAATCACGGTATCGCCGGTTCGTGGTCGACGGACGTCCGGTGGCGACCGGGCTGTTGAGTATCGGAGATGCTTGGGCGACAACCAATCCGACGTTCGGCATGGGTATCACGATGGGGATGACGCATGCGGCGTTGCTGCGTGATGTGGTGCGGGAGGTCGGGTTCGAGGATCTGGAGAAGCTGGCATTGCGGTTCGACGAGGTCACCGAGGCCACCCTCGCGCCGGTGCAGCAGGCTTCGGCCGCTTGGGATCGGCACCGGATCGCCCAGATCGACGGGGAAATCAACGGCGTGCCTTACGAAACCGACGACCAGGACTGGAACTTTCGGCAGGCGATCGAGGTGGCCAAACTGCTCGACCCGGGGGTATTGCGGGCGTTCGGTGAGGTCGGCTCGATGTTGAGCTCGCCGGAACAGGCCTTGGCCACACCGGGTCTCGTTGATCGGATCGTCGAACTGGGTGCGGGCGCAGCGCCTTATCCGTCGACCGGCCCGTCCCGCACGGCGCTGCTGGCCGCGATCGGAGCCGAGTAATGCGGATCGAAACCAATGGCATCGAACTCCAGGTGCAGGTGAGTGGCTCCGGACCGGATGTCCTTCTGGTGCACGGTTTTCCGGACACGCACGCCAGCTGGCGTTATCAGGTTCCCGCACTGAACGCCGCCGGGTACCGCACCATCGTGCCCGATCTACGCGGCTTCGGCGCTTCGGACAAGCCGGTGGAGCTGGGGCAGTACGAGCTCGCGGAGTACCTCGCCGATCTCGTCGGAGTGCTCGATGAGCTCGGCGTCGAACGGGCGCATGTGGTCGGCCACGATTGGGGTGCCTCGCTTGCTTACCTGCTGGCCGCGAGCTACCCGGACCGGGTGGCCAGCCTCACCTGTTTGTCGGTCGGCAGCCCGGCAGCCGTCGTGGACGCGGGGTTGGCCCAGCGCGAGAAGTCTTGGTACTTCCTGCTGTTCCAGTTCTCCGGGATCGCCGAAAGGTGGTTGGCGCAGGACGATTTCGCCAATGCCCGGCAGTGGCTGGCCAGCCATCCCGATCTCTACGAGGTGATCGAGCGGCTGCGTGATCCGCGCGCACTCAGCACCAGCCTCGGGCTGTACCGCACCGGCGCCGGGCCACAGTTGCTGGTGGAGCCGCCCGCGCTGCCGCCGGTGCTCGCGCCGATGCTCGGGGTGTGGAGCAGTGAAGATCGGTACCTGACCGAGCAGGCGATGACCGGAACCGAGAAATATGCCGGCGGGTCGTGGCGCTACGAACGCCTCGACGGCATCGGTCACTGGATGCAACTCGAGGCGCCGGAGCGGGTCAACGAGCTGCTGCTGGACTTCCTTTCCGGGCAATGAGCCCGGCCGGTCCCACCCTCGGGTGGGACCAATCAGGTCCCGGAGGTGTCCCAATTACATCGTCCACGATGCATATCCGGGACACTGTCGATAGCGTTGTCAACCACGACGGCCGCCGCGCCGGAAGGAGAGTTATGAGTGCGACCGAGGGCCGAGCACTACTGGCCCAGAGCTTGGCCGCGGGCCGCGATCGGGCCTTCGTCGGGCGCGATCCCGAACTCGAGCTGTTCAGGGCGGCGCTGGCCGGAACCGCGACCGCCCGACCGGTCCACTACCTGCACGGGCCCGGCGGCATCGGAAAGTCGGCCCTGCTCAGAAGATTCGCGGGTGAAGCGCGCCGGGCCGGCCGCTCGGTCGTCGAAGTAGACGGTCGCACCGTCACACGCACACCGGAAGGCTTCACGGCGGCCGCAGGGATCGCGGTCCAGCAGGCAGGCACGGTGCTGCTCGTCGATACCTTCGAAATGTGCCAGGGCCTCGAAGGCTGGCTGTGGGAACGGTTCCTCCCGCAGTTGCCGGTCGGTGCGATCGTGGTGATCGCCGGACGGGCCGCTCCGGACCCGCTGTGGGCCGCCGATCCGGGGTGGGCCGATCTGCTTCAGGTCACCGCCTTGCGAAACCTCACACCCAACGAAGCCGCCGAGTTCCTGCACGTGCGCCAGGTGCCCGCGAGTGCGCAACAAGCCCTGCTCGGATTCACCGGCGGCAATCCGCTCGCGCTCGCGCTGGCCGCGGCGGTGGCCGTGAAAGACCGTGCGGTGGCGGCGGATTGGAAACCGAGCCAGGACACCATCGCCACGCTGCTGTACCAACTGGTCGGCGACACACCCAGCACCGAGCACCGCAAGGCACTGGAAATATGCGCGCACGCCTATGTCACCTCGGAATCATTGCTGCGGGCGGTATTCGGCGACGCGGCTGCCGAGCTGTTCGCATGGTTGCGGGTGCAGCCGTTCATCGAGTCGACGGCCACGGGGCTGTTCCCGCACGACGTGGTGCGGGAGGCACTCGAGGCGGACCTCAAATGGCGCGACCCCGAGGGTTTCGCCGAGATGCATCACCGGATGCGGGAACTGCATCTGGCACAGCTGCGTTCGGCGTCGCACGCCCAGTTGGTCCAGTCCACCGGCGCGCTCATCTTCATCTACCGCACCGATCGGCAGATGTCGGAGTTCAATATCTGGCGCGAGACCGGACTCGTGCAAGACCATCCTTATCCGCCGAGCGAGCGGGAACGGGTGCTGGCCCTGGTCGAGCAGCACGAAGGGCCGGAGTCCGTAGCGATAGCGGCCTTCTGGCTCGACCACCAACCCCAGGCGTTCCGCGTCTACTACTCCACGCACACCGGGGAACTCGCCGGCTTCTCGGCCTGGCTGGAACTCGCCGAACCCGAAGGGCTGGAGATAGATCCGGTCGTTGCCGAGGCGTGGAACCACGCACGGGCGAACGGACCGCTCCGGCCGGGTGAATATATGGCCTTGGCCCGCTTCACCATCGACGATGTGGCGTATCAACAACCCGCCGCATCAACGACTTTCGCGCAGTGGCGCGCGACCGGAGAAATGATCCGCGGCGAACGGCTCGCCTGGTCGTTCGTCGTGATGCGCGACGACGGGTACTGGAACGACCACCTCGGCGACATCAACATGCTGCCCACCGCCGCACCGCCCACCGTCGGCGACCACCGGTACGCCCTGTTCGCCCACGATTGGCGCGCCCAGCCCCCGGGCCCGTGGCTACAGCAGAAGTCCGAGTCCATGCTGTCGGGGGCCGCGATGGCGGGGGCCGCGCCCACCCGCGGCGAACTGGTCGTGCTGTCCCGTCCGGAGTTCGACGCGGCGATCCGCGAGGCCCTGCGCACGCTGCGGCAACCGGCGGCGCTCGCCGACAATCCGCTCAACCGCAGCCGGCTCGTCGTCGAGAGCGGCAAGACATTGAGCGAGATCCTGGCCGACGCGGCGCAGGGACTGCTCGGGCAGCGCGGCGGCGAGAAGCTGCACCGCGCGGTGACGATCGCGCACTTCCGCGGGGCACCCACTCAAGAGGTGGCGGCCGAGTTGCTCGGGCTGCCCTTCAGCACCTACCGCCGCCACCTCACCACCGCGGTGGAGCGGATGAGCGAGCTGCTCTGGCGACACGAATTGAACGGTGACCTTGTCTGACGTCGGCCTGCCGAGACCGCTCGTCTTCTTCCGCGTCGGCATCGTCGTCCCCGATCTCGATGCCGCCATCGCGCGTTTCGCCGACGGACTCGGCATCGGATTCACCGACCCTGTCACCCAACGCATTCCACTGATGGAAGTCGGCGACCGTGCGACGCGGTCGTTCGAATTGACCACCGCCATGTCGCGCACCGAACCGCCTTACTACGAGCTGATCCAGGCCACCGGCGACAGCATCTTCGCCGGCCCCGCCACCAAGCGGATTCTGTATTACGGCTGCTGGGAACAGCATACGGAGCGCCGCCTCACCCGATTGGCGAGCCGGGGCGCGCCGCCCGAGGTGATCTGGCGGCCCGCGCCCGAGGCTGCCCCGACCGCCATCTTCACCCGACCCGACCACAAAGGCGGCCGGATCGGCTATCTGTCCACGCAGACCAAGCCCGCCCTCGAGGAATGGGTACGGACGGGCAAGTCCCCCTAGGGATTCCCGGGAAACAACGACTCCCAGAAGTCGTGCAACGCCGTCGTTGCCGCTGCGGGCTGCTCCAGCATCCACCAGTGTCCGGCGTCCGGCATGATGTAGAACGTCGCATCGAGCTGGCGAGCGACTTCGGCGGCGAGTAGGTAGTCGTCGAACCGGTCGTCCACCGGATTGATGACGAGTCCCGGTGCGCACGTTCGCTTCAGCTGGTGCCCCCAATCGCGGTACGGGTTGACCGCAGAACGGTAGAAGTCCAGAACCGCGCCACCCATGCGCGCGTCGAACTGTTGATGCATCCGCCGCGCCTGCGCATCTGGTGCCCCGAGCGAACGAAGCGCCGTAGCAACACTTTCCGGAGCATCGAGGTCGGCGACGACGGCCTGCCGGACGAATTCCTCACCGGCACCGACCGTCTGCCACGTCTTGGCGAGCTCGTGCCACCCGTAGTCCGGATGCAGGGCACTCGCCCCGTCGGCCACCCAACTACGCAGCACTACATCGGAATTGGTGACGATCCGATAGACGAGCAGAGCGCCGACGTCGTGACCGACCAGATCGATCGGGCCGGGAATGCGCCGCAACTCGGCTTCCAGCCACGCCGCGTATCCATCCTTGGTGGCAATGAACGAATCCGGCCTGCCCCGCTCGAATCCCGGCAGCGCCAAAGCCACACTGTCGATGCCGAGGTGCGCCCGCACGCCATCCCAGACGTCGGCAGTCTCCGGCACACCATGAACGAACACGACAGTCATCAGCGATCCTCTCTGGTCAACAACGCCCGCCCCGGTGGACGGGCCGCTGCTACCTTCGGCGCCGAGCCAGCTCAGGTGCCAGACCAGAACCTGCTCAATTTCCGAGGTGGCAGATATTGAGCACCGGATGACCTGTCGGCTGAGTATCGGTCGGCCGCACGGTTTTCGAATGGGACACAGTGAGCACGTAGACATCACCGCGCAACTCAGCGCCGGCCGGGATCCGCGAACCGCGGCGGCGGTGTCCGGGCGCGTCCGTGTCGCTGTGCACGCCACGGATCCGATCACCCGCATGGGCGTGCTGGCGTCGCTGCGGGGACGGGCGGAGGTTCAGGTCGTTTCAGGTGACGAGACGGCACGAGCGGCGGTACGGGTGGTCGCCGCAGACCGAGTCACCGCGGAAACGCTTGCGTTGCTGCGTGATTCGGCGGAACAGGCGGACTGCCCGGTAGTCCTGGTGGTCGCCGACGTCGACCCGGCCTACCTGCTGATGGTCGCCGAGTGCCGCGTCGTCGCGATACTCCCCCGCGCGGCCGCCACCCCCGACCGAGTGATCGCAGCCGTCGCGGCCGCGGCGGCCGGTGCCGGGCTCATCGCACCGGATCTACTCGGCGAACTGCTGCGCCAACTGGAACGACTACATCGGGAGGTGCTCACCCCCAACGCGCTGACCGCCGCGAGCCTGACCGCGCGCGAAATCGAGGTGATCCGACTGCTCGCCGACGGTTTCACCGCCGCCGAGATCGCCAGGCGGATCAATTACTCGGAACGCACCGTGAAAACGGTCATCTATGGCGTGACCAGGCGGATGAACCTGCGCAGCCGGGCCCAGCTGGTCGCCCACGCGGTACGCCACGGTGTGATTTGAGCCGCCTGCGCGCCGTCATGTTTAGAACTGAAGTGACGGGGATTACCTGTATCGAAGCGTGACGACCGTAGGCTCGGGCGGGTCCACAGGGTGGTCGACAGATGTCGCGATGGTAGTAGCCGGCTGGAAGGGCTGTGAGCAATGCTGCGGAAGTTCCTTGATCAGGGTGTCGTCTCGTTGATCGACAAGTCGGCGCGGGCGCAGGCACCGCTGGTGCGCAAGTACACCGGCTTCGTCCGAGGCAGGCATCCGAGCGAATCCCCCGATCAGATCGTCGACCGACTCGGGCGGCACTACTTGATCGCGGTGACCGCCAGCGGCGTGGTCGTCGGCCTCAGCGCGGCGGTGCCGGGCATCGGCACCCTGGTGGGGTTGGCCGCGGCCGGTGCGGACACCGTGTTCTTCCTGGAAGCCTCGACGGTGTATGCCGTTGGCGCGACCGAAGTTTCGGGCAGCAAGGCCGCAGCCCCGCGTCCGCCGCTCGTCTCGGCGGTCGTGCTCGGCCAAGCGGGGACCGAGGGCCTCGGCGCGGCGGGCCGCTCGGCCAAACAGTGGGATACCAAGCTGGCCAACAAGCTTCCGATCATCCGGCGCATGGACGACTCGCCGATCAAGCGGTTCCTCGTCCAATTCATCGTCAAGCGCGGCGCGCTCGCGTTCGGCAAGGTGATCCCCGCGGGCATCGGCGCCGTGGTCGGCGGTGTCGGCAACAACGCGCTGGCCCGCGGCGTCATCAAGAACCTGCACGAAGCTCTCGACGAGCCCCGAACGGCTCAGCCGGTTATCGCCGAGAACGCCTAGCTACGGTGCACCGCCCTGGGCCGCCGGTCCGGGGCGGCAGGTCAGGTCCACGACCCTTTTCCGAAGGTGCGTGAGCCGGGAAGCAACTGCTCACGCAGCGCAACCCTGCGAATTTTCCAGGTCCCGGTGCGCGGGAACTCGGCCCAGCGGATGTGTATCGGTTCCGCGAGCGCGGGCAGATCCGCGGTGGCCCGACGCCATACCGCGGGATCGATCGGCACATCGTTCCCGGTGCTGTACACGGGCAGGGGAAGACCGCCGGACACGGGGAGAATCACCACCTCGGTCGTCAGGTCCAGGCGGTCGAGGAGAACGTCTTCGAGTTCGATCGCGCTCCCCTGCGGAAGGCGATCGATCTCGCGGTCCACGATACGGAGTGCCCCGAGCCGGTTGATCCGCCCGAGATCCCCGGTATGCCACCACTTTCCGTCGAGTTTGGCTTCGTGCCTGGGCTGCTCGCCCACATAGGCCACGCAGCGGCCGGGCTGCGCGATCTCGATCAGTCCGACCTCGCCGCGCCGAGTCGGCCGCCCGGTGTCGGGGTGAACGGTGCGGATTCTGCCCAGCCCGGGCACCGGCCAGCCCAGCAGTTGGGTCGGTGCGGGCCTGCGCCCCTTGCGCCGTACGGAGCCGCGCAGATAGGGACGGATGAGCAGCGTGCCGTTCTCGCTTTGGCTCCACGCCTGCAGCCAGATCGGCATCCGGCGGTCGGTGGCGTCCAGGAAGGTTCTGATGGTGCGCACGTGGATCGCGTCGAAGGAATTGATGTACTCACGGACGTTGGAGAAGGGGCGGGCGGGGTCGGCGGCCATCGGTTCCCACGCCAAGAAGATGTTGGGCAGGGCTTCCACCAGCGTGGGCCGGTGCCGGATCAGGAGATCTCGTACCGTCACCGCCAGCGGATCGGAGATCATGATCATCTTCTGGCCGATGACCGCCATCGCCAACAGGCCGTGGGTCTGCCGTTCGTGCCAGTACGGTTCGGCATAGGCCCAGACATCGCCGGATCGGATGCCGATGATCGGCCACCGCTCGGATTCGATGATGGCGCAGGCCCGTTCGGACACGGCCGAGTGCAGGACGAGTTTGGGTATGCCGGTGGTGCCCGAGGTGTGGGTGATGATCATCGGCTCGTCCGGGGCCCGCAGGCGCGGCACAGGCGGGTTCGCGCCCCGCACGTCATCGAGTGCGACGAGATCGGGTCGATCGGTGGAACCGTCGATGCATACCGTGCGCTCGGTCAGCATGGCCACGGCGTCCGCATCGATGCCACAAGCCGCGATGTGCGCGGAATCGGCGATCAGGAAAGGCCGTTCGAGCCTGCGCAACAGCACATGAGCGACATCGGGTCCGTAAGCACCGGACAGCAGGGCGGGGACGGCGCCGATTCTGGCGGCCGCACACGCGAGGATGGACAGATCGAAATGATTGTCCTTGAGCACCGCGACCCGGTCCCACGCTCGGACACCGAGTTGGTAGAGCCAGCCAGCTGTTTCATCGACGGCCTGCGCCCATTCGGCGTAAGTGCGCGTCTGCGGCCAGCCGGGATCGACGGCGGAGGGCTGATCGATGATGATCTGCTGGTCCGGTCGCCGCTCGGCGGCGATATGCAATACCTCGCCGATACTGCCCGTCACGGGGCTCCGCGACACCGGCGTGAGGCGTCGCCGCGTCGGTGTCGCCGCGCAATCGGCGAACAGTGCAGGCCGGGACTTGTCTTGCGACATAGCGGACAACGACATTCGAGTAGCTCCAGTCAATGAGTGGGTTCGCCGAGTTGTTCCCAGACTGTGAGGTGGGTGCCGATATGTCCGGGCTGTCCCACCTCGTGTCGGCAGGTCACGCCGGCACCGTTGCCGCGGGTATGGACGGAGGTGACGATCGCGCATTCGTCGAGGACGAACATCGGCCGCCGGAACAACGCCCGCAGCGCGCGCAACGGGGCGACCATGACCAGCTGCCGGGTGGACGAGCCGCCGGCCGCATCGTCGGACAACCGCTCTCTGGCTTGCGTGGCCAGCTCGATCATCTCGATGAACGACCACTGGTCGGCCACCTCACAGTGACTGCGGCACAGCAGAGTTCGCCATTCCCGAAGCAGGTCGGGAGTGCCTGTCGGCATATCCGCCGCCGTGTCCTGGAGGGCCTGGCGCAGATCCTGATTGTGCACATCCTCGTCGGTGAACCTGGCCCGTACTTCCTCCGGCAGCACACCGGGTCGAGCGGCAAAGCTGTCGGCGTCGGCCAGGCGCACGACGCGCAATATCAAGGCACCCTGGGCGACCTCCCGCGATCCGGCATGGAAGTGGATATTCATGCACAACCGGTCCCCAGTCGGGCTGGTGCGCAAAGAGGCTCGGGTGGTGAGCCATTCGGCCTCGTCGAATCTCAGGTCGGGGGCGCGGTAGTCGATCGACGCGAGCTGCACGACAACGGCGGTACGGTGCTCGATCAGCAGTTCCCGGAAGGGAACGATGTGGGTGACCATCGATCGGGCGAAGCCCTCGCTCATCAACTCCAGCAGGATTCGGGGCCGCAGTTGGAACGGACTGAACTGCGTAGTGGTCAGCGCGACATCGAACTCGACCTGACGCGGCACCTCAGCCACCCGCGACGGCGGTCAGGATTTCGACCCGATCGGTGTCCTGTAGCGGGGTATCCTCGGCGGCGCCGTCGACAATGCTGCCATTGAGCACCAGACGATGTACCTGCACCAGATTTCCCGAGGAATCCCACAGAACCGGCCGCAGCCGGGGATATCGATCACGCAGTTGACACAGCGCGTCCGACAGCGTGCCTGCGGTGATGTCGACCGTCCGGTCGTAGTCGACGAATCGCAGCAGCATTCCGTTGAATCGGAAGTTCATGGCGAAACTCCTATCGCTAGCGGATAAGGCAGCTCCCGCGTGGCGGCGAGCATGCCGATATTGATCTCGAGCGTCTCCTGAGTGCCTGCCGCACAGAGCAGGCCGACACAGTCACGCAGGAACATGCCGTAGTGGTAGTCGCCGTAATATCCGTGACCACCCAATACCCGCAACGCTTGGTCGGCGACGAAAAGCGCCTGCTCGGTGGCGAAATGTTTGGCAGCGGAGAGGCTTACATCGAACAGCCGGTCGGTCCGGCCCGCATCGGCTTTGCCGAGCGTGGCATGTAGCAGTGCCCGGTTCGCCTCGATGGCGATACACATCCGCCCGATGGCGCCCTGCACATTCGGCAGATCGATGACCGGCGCACCATGCCGCACGGCTGTGCGCAACCGGGCTACGCACCGATCGAACACGGCGCGGGTCATCCCGGTGACCAGGCAGGCGAGAATCAGTCGCCGGAGATTCAGATAGGACTGCGAGTGGCTCAGGCCGTCCACCGCGACCACCCGGGCGGCGACCAGCCGCACGTCACGCATGACCAGACGCCCCATGCCGCTGGTGCGAAAACCGATGCCGCCCACGGGAACTATCTCGACGCCTGGATCGTCGCTGTGCACCAGGCAACCGACCAGAGCTCCGGTCTCGCCGCGGGCATAAGTGAGGAACACATCGGCGATCAACGCGCCGGTGATGTAGTCCTTGGTACCCGACACAAGGTATTCCGCACCGTCGCGGCGCACCGTGGTCTGCATCGAGAAGGCATCGGAGTCCTCGGAGAAGGCCAGCGTCGCGGTGCGCCGTCCGGCGATGATCGGCTTGACGTAGTGCTCGACCAGATCCGCTCGCCCCGCCTCGGCGAGCAGGCTCGCCACCCCGGTGCCCATGCTCAGCACGATCGGAAACGCGGGTTCGGCACAGCGAAAAGCGATCTCCTCCATGATCAATCCCCAGGTACGCAGATCGGCGCCACCGCCGCCCAAGCGCGTGGGAAACGCCATCCCGGAGAGCTGCGCTTCACCCGCCATCCGGAGATAGCGCCGCGGCATCGTCTCGCCGTCGACATACCGTTGGTGATTGTCCCGGCCCACCAGGTCGAGTAAGTCGCCCCACCTGCGGTCGACCAGTTCGACGAGCTCCGATTCCGTTACCACTGAGCTGCTCCATCTCTGTCGCGACCGACCTACGATCCCTGCTCCGGCCGATGGGCGCAGGGCAGTTCCTTGCCGTCGTGTCGAGTTGTGCGTTCGCCGATACTTCCGTCGTGATATTCGCGGCGGACATGCTGGCACCCGCATTCGTAGCGGTCGACCCGCACGATCATCCCGAATCCATCGGAATCTTCGACGTGCTCGTCGTCGACCAGCCGACCGCACGGCGCGACACAATCCGTGAGATGAGTTGATTCGATATCCACGAGAGTCACCTCTCCTTTACTGATCAGAGTTTGCGTAACCGTCGGAGTATGCGCAAAAAAGGAACCGAGGCAGCGAGGCCCTTGCCGATATTCGGGTGGAAGGTACTGAGGTCCACCAGAACGGCGTACCGCAGGCCCTGGTCCCGCCACTCGGCGATGCGTTCCTCGACCTCCGAAGGCGTCCCGGTGACGCAGTAGTCCCGCACCAACGACCCCGGCACCTTCTCCGCATACGACAGCACCGTGTCCTCGTCCAGTAATTGCGGTAACAGGTCCTGGATGCCGGAGAACTTGGCGCCCAGTGGGTGTTCCACACCGTGTCGCGCCCACATATCCGCCGAAATGCACAGTCCGAATGCCCGGGCACCGACCGACTCGACCGTTTCCTCGATATGCGTGCGCGTCAGACCGGTGATCACGAAAAGCATTGCGGCAGGCACTATCGCCATCGGATCTCGGCCCGCGTCGGACGCCGCGGTCCGCACGCGCTCCAAGCTGCTGCGGTATTCGGGAGCGGGTTGCGGATAGGCGGGGAACCAGGCGTCGGCATAGCGTCCGGCGGCACGGAGCATGCGGGGCCCGTGCGCCCCGATCCAGATTTCTGGTCTGGTGCCGCGGTACGGCGGGATCTCGAAGATCGCATCGTGCAGCGGAAAGTATTCGGAGTCGCGGCTGACCG
This sequence comes from Nocardia sp. XZ_19_369, assembly GCF_015355715.1. NCBI lineage: Bacteria > Bacillati > Actinomycetota > Actinomycetes > Mycobacteriales > Nocardiaceae > Nocardia > Nocardia sp. XZ_19_369. The sequence goes on from NZ_JACVED010000010.1 coordinate 303,383, forward strand.
GGCGACCTTCGGACTCCCACAGCAGTCGAATCGTCGCCAGCGCTTCTTCGAATCTCGCCACCGGCGCGTGCCACGGCACACCGTAGGGCTCGTTGTTCTCCCGCTCCCCCGGTCCGATACCGAGAATCGCGCGCCCGCGACTCAATACGTGCAAGGTGGCGGCCGCCTGCGCGGTGACCGCGGGGTTGCGCCGGCCGGCGTCGGTGACGCCGACGCCGAGCCGCAGGCGCTTGAGACTGTTCTGCGCCGCGATGTAGCCCAGGGCGGTCCACGGGTCGTAATGCGCGTTGGCCCTGGGGATCAGCCGTGCGGCCCCCATGTACCGCGGCTGCCAGATCGAGCCGGGCAGGAGCCCCGTCAAGTGGTCCGGCACGAAGAGCGAGTCTGCCTGCCCCGCGGCGGCGAGCCACCGGTTCGTCCGAAACGTGAGGTCGGGTGTGATTCGAGGCTGCAAACTCAGATCGAGTATGCCGGTGCGGAATCTGTCCGCCTGCCGCATGGGAATCTCCTGGGTCGTCGGGTGGCGCGGATGGCCGGCGCCGGTGACGTACAACCGGGCGCGCCGCGTTGCCATTCGGTCCAACGAACATAAGTCCGCGACTCGGCGCATCGTCCAACAAATGTGGTAGGTCGACTCGGCCACGAGAGTTGGGAACCACAATGCGATCGAAGTGGGTGCACTCGAGGGGGTGTGCTATTGGGGGCTACGCAAACCATCGGAAGCGGAGCCGAACAGCCACAATTTCGTGGCAGCGCGCACCCGCCGACTTTTGGCGTCCAACGCCGACGACAGCGTGTGACCCATTATCGATGGGACCTACCGCGCACGGATAGTAGTACGTTTCAAAGATCGTTTTTCCGGAATGGAAGTAAGTGATATCGATGGCAGAAATTAGTCTGGAACATCTCGAACACAACGCGCACAACTGCGACGGCCGTTGCGTCAGCTCGAATAGAGCTATCGGCGTCCTCGGCGCGGGCGGCTTCGTCCCGCCACAGGTGCGCACCAATGAGGAAGTCGCGGACGACCTCACGGGAGTGACGCCGGAGTGGATCGTCGAGCGCACCGGGATATACCAGCGCCACGTTTCCAGTGACGGTCAGTCCGCGTCCGATCTAGCAGTCGAGGCGGTGCGCAATGCCCTGGACGCGGCGGGCCTGGACGCCGGCGATCTGGATCTGATCATCGTGACGACCTCGACGCCGGACGAGCTCGGGCCCTCCACGGCTTGCCGCGTGCAGGCATTGCTGCAAGCCCATCAGGCGGTCGCCTTCGATGTCTCGGCCGCCTGCACCGGCTGGCTGTTCGGCACTCGGGTCGCCGTCGATTACCTGTGCGCGGGCACCGGCGCCCGGTGCGCGGTGGTAGTAGGCGTCGAAGCCTATTCGCATTTCCTCGACTCCGAGGACCGGGCTACCGCGGTGCTGTTCGGCGACGGCGCCGGGGCCACGATTCTCGGGCCGGTGCCTGCGGGAACCGGATTCAGCCCGATCGAGCTGGGTTCCGATGGCGACCATGCGGGCGACGTGCTGATCCCAGCCGGCGGCAGCAAACGTCCGGCGAGCCCGGACACGCTGGAGCAAGGCCAACATGTCATTCACATGGACGGTAGAGCGGTCCGCGACTTCATTCTCGAGATATTTCCCAAGGCCGCCGCCACCGCACTGCGGGGAGCTGGATTGACCGCCGATCAGATCGACGTCATCGTTACCCACCAACCGAATCCGGTGCTCTTGCGCACTGCCTGCGCGGAAGCCGGATTCGACGTGGACCGCCTGGTCATCGTGGGCGACATGGTGGGCAATATCGGTGCAGGTTCGGTGCCGTACGCACTTGCCAAGGCCAGCGCCGAAGGTCAATTGCATGCCGGCGACCGGATATTGATCGTCGGTTTCGGCGCCGGTGTCACGTGGGGTAGCACCGTTCTCACGTGGGGAAACGGCGACCAGGAGGTCGAACGATGAACGGGCACAACGATACTCGACCGCAGTCGCTGGTATTCCTCGTCCCCGGGCAGGGCGGTGATCCGCGAGGTGCGCTGAACGGGCTCTATCACGCCGGCGGTGAAACCTGGGCCGCGATCGACGAGATCCTCGACGACATCGAAGAGGCCGCGGGCGCTGCCGGGCGCGACATCCGAACGGTCTTGCTCAGTGACGCGCCGGACCAGCCGCTGGCCCCCGGCGTACCGCAACTGGCGACATATGCCATCTCGGTGGTCCTCGATCGCGTACTGACTTCGCTGGGCCACCGGCCCGACGTGATTGTCGGGCAGAGTTTCGGCGAGATCGCCGCCCTGGTCTGCGCCGGGGTCTTCGATATCTCGGATGGCACCCGCGCGGTGTGCGCGCTCAACGCCGCCTTCCGCGGTTTCGAGGGCAAGGGCGCGATGGTTCTGGTGCTCGCCGCCGAGCACGAGACCAGGGAGCTGCTGGACCGAATCGGCCGCTCGGACCTGGTGGTCGCCTGCGTGAACAGTCCGGAGCAGACCATCGTCAGCGGTCCGACGGAGGCGATCGAGGCCCTGTTCGCGGCGGACGGCGACCGCCCACGCCTGGTGCGATTGGCCGTTCCCTATGCCTCACACCATCCGGGACTCGTCGCCGTGGCGGACCGCTTCCGGGCGAGCCTGAGCCGCGTGACGCAGCGGCCGCTGCGGGTATCGGTGCATTCTCCGGTCGGTCATCGGACCTATGCCGATACCGACGATCTGCGCGAAGCCCTGGTCGATTGCGTGACGAACTCGCTGGATCTGGTTGCGGCGCTGGAACATGTCGGCAAGCAGGGCGCGGAACTGTTCGTCGAACTCGGTGTCGGCGACGGCCTCTGCCGCTGTGTGCACGCCACGCTGCCCAGCGCGAACACGCTGGCGCCGTTGGCCGGTGACCTGTCGTGGTCGACCATCCCACGGTCCGAACCCCTCGTGTTCCCTCGACTCCGCTGAAGAAGGAATACGCACATGACGATCGATCACGATGTCACCTCGGGCGATACCTTGCGAGCCGAACTCCAGGCGTTCCTGGACGGTCCGGGATTCGGTACGGCACAGCGGAAGCTTCGAGAACGGCTCCGGTCAGCGCTGCCCGATGCCTTCTTCGCTTGGCCCGATGGAACCACCCGGCAGGAGCGGCTCACCCTGGTGTACGCCCGAGCGCGGGACGCCGGTCGAGCGGCACCGCCCGCCACGGAGCTGCTGGACGATCCGAACACCTTGTGCGCGCTCCTGTCTCGGGCCGCCGTCGCGGACCCCGATATGTTCCATATCCTGCTCGTGCACTACACGCTGGTGCTCGCGCCGATCCTGCGCTCCATCCCGGCCGGGCCCAGCGCGGGTCTGGCGGCCGTGCGGGCGCGACTGGAGTCGATGGATTCGTTCGGCTCCGCCCTGATGACCGAGAGCTCGCGCAGCAACAGCCACCTGCACCCGCGCACACAGGCCGTTTTCGATCCGGCGACCGGCGACTTCGTTCTGCACACCCCGGACGCGGACGCCAGCAAATTCCCCAACAGCACCGGCCATCCGGGCGTCCCGAAGACCGGAGCGGTCTACGCACAGTTGATGGTGGACGGGACAGAGCGAGGCGTGTTCGTGTTCATCGTCGAGCTGCGTAGCGCCGACGGTGCCACGGTGCCGGGCGTGCAGATCACCCCGGCACCCGACTCCTTCGCGCTACCTTGCGATTTCGCGTCCGTACGTTTCGACAGCATGCGAATTCCCGTGCACGCCTGGCTCAGCGACGGTGCCGCGATCGACGCCGAAGGCCGGTTCCAGGACACCACGGGCGATGCCGCAGGCCGTCTCGCACGCACGATGAGCATCGGGGCACCGCACGTGTGGCGCGGCGTTATCGCCGCCTGCGCCGGTGTCACCCAGGCATCGGCACGAATCCTGCAGTCGCACAGTGCCAATCGCGTGACCATGGGACGACTCGCCCCCGAACAAGGGCTCATTCGCTACCGCAACCAGCAGGAAGCGGTGCTGGGCGCATTAGCGGCGGCGTACGTACTCACGATCCTCAGCAAGCACACGATCCTGCAGAGCGCCACCGCGTCGGCACCGGCGCTCGGCGACGCGACCTGGGCGCCCTGGTCGACGGTCGACAGTGAGCTCCCGCTGTTGAAGGCCTGCGCGACCCGTATCGCCTTGGACGCGATCGCCAGTTGCCGCACACACTGCGGCGCCGCCGGGTTCGTTACAGGCAATCGGCTCAACGCTTTTCACGGCTTCGTGAACTCGTACTTCTGCGCGGGCGGCGACAACGAGCTCATCCTCATGGACACCGCGCACGCGATGACCGATACCGATCGATATCAGCCACCCGGCCAGCACCCGCGCTCGATCGAGGCGGCGGAGCTGACCGCACCGGAGAGCTGGGTGTCGTTGGCGCGCAATGCCGAACGTCATTTCCATCAACGCCTCACCGCTCGCCTCGCACAGTCGCGGCGCACCGGATCGGACCAATTCACCACCTGGAACGACAATCTCGCTCTCGCACAGGCAGCCGCCACCGCGCGAGCCGACCGGATTGTCCTCGAGCTGCTGCACACCGCACACGACGGCGCACCCCCGCCCGTTCGTCGGCTGCTGCGCCTGTACGCGCTGTCCTGGATTCAGCAGAACGCCGGGCTGCTGGTCGAGCAGCGTCTCGTCCCGTCGCCATTGCTCGACCATGTCTGGCAGCACCGCCGTGCCCTCTGCGACGAACTGGTGCCGGATATCGCCGACCTCGCAGCCGCCTTCGACCTTCCCCAACTCTGACGCGATCTGCCCCACCGACACAACAGCCGACCGAAACAACTTCAGGAAGTCTCCGATGACTGTTCGAACCGCCTTCATGTTCCCCGGGCAAGGCTCGTATATACCGGGGGCACTGCACCGGCTCATCAACGAATTCCCTGCTGCCCAAGCCGTATTGGACCAGATCGATGAGGTCTGCGCGGAGCTGGATCACGCACCCGTGTCGCGACTGCTCGTCGACCCCGGCGCACCGTCGTTGGACGACTTGGTAGCGGATCAGTCGGCCGACCTCGATGCGGCGTTGTTCGCGAGCAATATCGTCACCTATCAGATCCTGGTGTCGATCGGCCGGCATGCGGATGTCGTACTCGGGCACAGTCTCGGCGAAGTGTCGGCGTTCACGGCTGCCGGTGCGCTCACCGTGCCGGACGCAACCCGGCTGGTTTTCAGCAGAACGACTGCGTTGCAGAGCAATTCGATCCCGTCCGGCGGCATGCTGGCACTGTCGATCGGTAGTCACCGCGCGGCGCACCTGGTGGACTTCGTCGCCGAGCCACGCGTTGCCGTGGCGGTGGACAACGGACCGGAACAATGCGTCGTCTCCGGGCCGGACGCCGGCCTTACCGATGTCGAGCGCATCGCCGCAGCCGTGGGCATCCGAGCGACTCGGCTGCGCGCCATCCAGCCCTTCCACAACAGACTGCTCCTCGACGCCGCCGACGATCTGAGCCGGGCCTTCGCCGATATCCCGGTCGCGGAGCCCCGAATTCCGGTCTACTCACCGGTTTTGGGGCGATACGTCGGTTCCGCCGATGACATCCGATCCTGGGTCGGCGGTCATCTGACCCGGCCGGTGCTGTTCTACGACGCGCTGCTGCGGCTGTACCGCGACGGCGTGCGCTGCTTCCTCGAATCGGGCGGCCGGAACACGCTGACCAGGATGGTGCCCGCCTGCCTGCCCGCGGCCGCCGACACGGTCACGCCATTGCGGCGGCGCTGTTCGGCTGCGGAATTTCGGCAGGCGGTCGAATCGGCGGCGTCGGGCCCGCCCGATTCGGGTGCCGTCGACGCGGCGCCGAAGCGCGCCGACACCGACGGCGGGACATCGAACGGCAAGCAGGCGGCGTCGTTCGTGCCGGTGCCGGTAGCGGTGCCGGAAAGCAGTACCGAGCCGAAACGTACTGCGCCGGAACAATCTACCGAGCCGGACCGCAGCGCCACACCGGACCACAGCGCCACACCGGAGTCCGACGCTGCCGAGGCCCAGACCACCGGACTGCCCGGGACGGCCGACCTCGTCGCGCGGATCCGCGAAATATATGCAGACACTCTGGGCTATCCGGCCGAGATGTTGGACGCGGACGTCGACCTGGAGGCCGACCTGGGCATCGACTCGATCAAGCAAATCGAAGCGTTCCGATTGGTACGGCAACAGTTCGGATTGCCCGAACCTTCCGCGGAAATTCGCGTGACCTCCTACTCGACCCTGGCCGAGGTGGCCGAGCTGCTGCGCAGTCTCGCCGATCAGGACGGCGCGGCCGTCGCGCACGACGAAGGCGTGCCGCGATGAACGGCGAGTTCACCGGAAAGATCGCGGTGGTCACCGGCGGCGGCAAGGGGGTGGGGCGGCGAATATCGCGGCGCCTGGCCGAACAGGGCGCGCATGTCCTGGTCAACTACTTCCATTCCGAGAACGATGCCCGAGCGACAGTGGACGACATACTCGGTGCAGGCGGCAGCGCTGAGCTGCTGCGCGGCTCGGTGGCCGACGCCGATTCCGTCCGCGCGATGTTCGGGAAGATCGCCGATCACCATGGCGGACTGGACATTCTGATCAACAACGCCGCCCGTGGGACGCTCGCGCCGCTGGGCACGCTGCGCGACAACGACTGGACGAAGGCCTTCGCGGTCAATCTCGACGGCAGCAGGCGTTGTGCGCAGGCCGCGGCCGCCCTGATGGCCGGACGCGACGGCTCGATAGTCAATCTGTCGTCCATCGGGGCGGGCCTGGTGATCGGGAACTATGCGACGGTCGGGGTGAGCAAGGCAGCCCTCGAAGCGCTCACCCGCTATCTGGCAGTGGAATTCGCCCCTGACGGGATCCGGGTGAACACCGCGTCGGCCGGCTTGATCGATAACGCCACCGGTGATCTCTTCCCCGACAGCGCCGAATTCCAGCGCACGGTGCTGGCGGCGACCCCGCTGCGCAGGCTGGCCACCGAAACCGACCTCACCGAAATCGTGTTGTTCCTGGCGTCGGATCGCGCAGCGTTCATCACCGGCCAGGTGATCCTCGCCGATGGCGGGCTCTCGCTCGGCTCAGCGAGCTTGTCGCCACCCGCCGTACCCGCGCAGTCCGCCGCGGCGGCGCGGCTTGCTGATCCGCCGGAAGACGTGGCGGTTTCGTCACCGCCGACCGATGATCCGGCGCCGGAACCGTCCGGCTCCGATGATCAGCTCGTCGCTGTGGTCGGTACCGGCCTCGGCATCGCGGGTGCCAGCAGCCCGCAGGAATTCTGGCGCCTGCTGACGCAGCCGGTATCGGTCTTCAACGAGCCCGGTGACCGTTTCGCCATCGAGAACTTCCACGCGTCCGACCCGGCCGCCGTCGACCGTACCTACTGCCGGGTCGGTGGCCATCTGCACGACTTCCGTCCCCATCCTGACCTGGCAGCCGAAGAAGCGAACGGCGGTCCGATCCTCGACGAAGCCACCCGGTGGCTTCGGCACAGCCTGCTGCAGGCCAAAGATGGTGTGCACCTTACCGAGACGGACCGGTGCGCGGTCTACATCGGTGCCTGGCCGGGCGGTAGCCATACCCTGGCCGAACACGTGGTGACCGAGGTACTGGCCGAGGCCGCAGGCGAGCAGACTGCACTGCGCGAGCTGCTCAGCCGGCGATACCCGCGGGCACGCGCGGGCGCGCCGGTCCTTCCCACGATGGTGGTGCGCGATGCCATCGCCGGACTCGTCGATTCGGTCACCGAGGCCATGGTGATCGACACCGCGTGCGCGTCCTCGCTGTACACGGTCGACTTCGGGGTCAAGGCGCTGCTGGCCGGCGACTGCGACGTCGCCTACTGCGGCGGGTTCGAGGCGTTGAATCCGACGGTGGCGGTGATGTTCGCCAAGCTCGGTGGTCTGTCGCACCGGGGTGAAGTCCGTGCCTTCGACGCGACGGCCGATGGCACACTGTTCAGCGACGGGGCAGCTGTCGTGACACTCAAGCTGCTGTCGCGTGCCCGCGCCGACGGTGACGAAATCCTCGGTGTGCTGACCGGATTCGGCGCCGCCGCCGACGGGCGTGGCAAGGCGATCGCGGCGCCGAACCCAGCGGGACAACGGCTCGCGATCCAACGTGCCCGCGATATCAACGACACCGCGCCCGAGGATGTCGACTGGATCGTCGCGCACGCCACCGGCACCACCGCAGGGGACCGCGCGGAACTGCGGACGCTAGCCGACCTCGCTCCCCCGGACGGATACCCGTGCAGCTCCAACAAGGCGGTGGTCGGCCACACCGGCTGGGCCGCAGGCGCGGTGTCGCTGATCCACGCCACCGAGGCACTACGCGAAGGGCGCATTCCCGGACAGTTCGGCTTCACCTCGGCGCCTGACGATGTGCAGCAGGACCGCACCCGTATATCGGCCGAGGACAGCGAGTTCCGGGCCGACCCGCAGCGACCTCGGACGGTGGGCATCTCGGCATTCGGCTTCGGCGGCACCAACGGTCACCTCCTGCTCACCGATCGCCCGAGCAGCGGCACCGTTCGATCCGCCCGGCCTGCGCGGACCGGTGATCTGGCGGTGGTCGCCTGGAGCGCCCACCTACCGGGCAACCCCGACCGTGCGCGGATCCGCGACTGGCTGCGCGGCAACGGCGCGGCTCCGCAACGCTGCTTCAGCGTCCCCTATCCGGCACCCACGCCGGCCGAGATACGGCTGACGCCGAAGACGATCGCGACGATCGATCGCTGTCATCTGATGGCAATTCAGGTCGCGGACACCTTCCTTCGCGACCACGGAGAGCTGTGGGACGACGTCCGCGAGGCGACCGGAGTCATCACCGCGCACACCGGGGTCCCGGTCGCCCTCGCCGACGCGTTCACTCGCACCTACGCCGACGACGTGCTCAGCGCCGTCGCGAAATCCGATGCCGCCGAGGGGCTTTCCCCACTGGTCGAGTCAGTCCTGTCCGCGGTGCGCGAGCGGGTACCCCCGTGCAACGAGGACACCTACGCGGGTGTGATGACCAATGTCATCGCCTCCCGCATCACCAGCAGGCACAATCTGCGCGGCATGAGCGTGGCCGTGGACGCGGGCGACGACTCCGCGATGGCGGCGCTGAGCACCGCCCGACGGTATCTGCAGACCGGCGACCTGAAGCTGGCTCTACTGCTGGCGCTCAACGGTAACTCCGGTAATCAGCTCGCCGACATCCTCGGCAGGCCGCCGGAGCGATTGTCCGAGGGCGCTTTCCTCATTGCGCTGGCCACCGCCGAGGAGGCCAGGCGCCGCGGCTGGCCGATCGCGGCACTGCTGCGTTTCGATCGTGCCGAGCCGGGCAGCTCTCCAGCTGCCCGCGAACATGGTGTCGCACAGGATGACCGGCCGGAGCACCGGGACTATCTCGGGGCCGCGGGAGCGGTCGACCTGCTCCGGGCCGTCGAAGGGTCGGCAGGAGCCGCGGAAATGTTCCTGCCGAACGGAGACCGGGTCCATGTCGCGACCGACGCGCCCGGGCCGGCTAGCAGCCAGACGGAGCGCCTCACCAGCCGATATGTGCCTACATTGGCCGCGGCGCCACTCGACGGGCCGGTAGCCCTGCACAGCACGATCCCTGCCGGGAGTCTGGTCCTCGTGGACTCCGCCGAGTCGGCGCGGCTGGTGCGCGACGAGTTGGCCGGGGCGGACGCGACGATCCTGGCTGCCGACGTCGACGATCCGGCCGACGACCGGGTGCAGGCCATCATCGATCGGGCGAATCCGGTACTCACCGTGATCTGCGGGCGCGGCGCGACCGTCGAACCGCGCCCGGACTCGGACCACACCGCACAGCTGCGTCTGCATGATCTGACTTTCCTTGCGGCTCAGCGATTGTGGCCGCGCTGGACGGACGAGAGTGCCCTGACGGTATTGCTGCCCGATCAGCCGGCAACAGGCCTGCCGCACCCGTACGCAGCGTTGTTCACCGGCTTGGTCAAGAGCCTGGCATGGGAACGCCCTGGCGCGCCGATCTGCGCGGTACTCACAGACGCGCCGCAGGCCGCTGCCATGCAGTTGCTGGCTCTCGAACGACGGGCGGCCGCACCGGGATCGGTGGTCTGGCATCTCGACGGTGTCCGGCTCCACGAAGTCCTTACCCCTGAGCCGGTTTCGGCCGCAGGTCCGGAACTACCCCTCACCGACGATTCCGTGCTGCTGGTCACCGGCGGGACCGGCGGGCTGCCGGTCGCGATCCTCCGAGCGCTCAGCGAGCAGGTCAAGCCGACGGTGTGGCTACTCGCCCGCACCGATCCGACCCGAACACCCGAGTACGTTCCCGCCGCTGACGGCGCCGCCCCTGCCGAGCTACGCGCCGAGCTCATCAGGCAGCTTCGCGAGACCGAGCCGGACATGCCGATCCGATCCCTCGTGCAACGGGCCGACCGACAGTTGAAAAGCGTTGCCCGCCATCGGGCTTTCGAGGAACTCGCGGAAAAGCTCGGCGCGCGGCACCTGCACTATCGGCACTGCGACGTACTGGACCGTGGTTCCGTGCGGGCCGCGGTCGACCACGTCCTGGCGACGGAGGGGCGGGTGGATCTAGTGATCCACGCCGCCGGGTTGTCCGAACCGGCACTGCTGACCAACAAGTCGTTCGACAGCTTTCGAAACATCCGGGATACCAAGGTCATCGGATACCAGAATGTGAAAGCGGCGCTCGCCGAGCATCCGCCGGCGCGGTGGTGCAACATCGGTTCGGTGGCAGGCGCGATCGGACTGCCCGGGGATACCGACTACAGCGCCGCCAACGACTTTCTGGCCGCGTGCGCGCGCAGATCCGACGACCACGAGTTCACCCTCGCCTTCCCGCTCTGGTGGCAAACCGGACTACGCGCCGACCACGTGGACCGCGCATACCTGCGGCGCCAGGGACAGCTCAGCGCCATCACCACCCAGGAAGGGACACAGCTGTTCCTGGACGAACTCGGCTCGGGTACCGGCTGCGCGGTATTTCTCGGCGACAACGAACGCGACATGCTCAGGGCCGGGCGACCGCACAACCTGGCCGAGGACCGGGATCCGAACGACCAATTCCTCGGCGAGCCGGTCGAACTCACCGAGACGACAGGGTGCTGGCACTACCGGTTCGACCGCGTCCGGGACGGCTATCTGACCGATCATGTCGTCGACCGTAAGGCGACAGTGCCGGGCACCCTCATGCTGGAGATCGCGGCACGCGCGGCTATGGCGTTACGGCCCGACGCCATCGTCCTCGGCTATCGCGATACCCGATTCGAGGCCTTCATCAAACCGTTCGCCGGCCGCCGAAGCACCGAGCTGCACATCACCGCCACGGTCGGCGAGACCGGGAAAAAGCCAGGGCCATCGGTATTCGTCGAACTGAGCTCCGAGGTCGCCGCCGCGAACGGCAAAGCGCCGGGACCTCGGCGGCGCTACTTCCGCACCGAAGTCCTGCTGTCGGTGGGTGAGTCGGCGCCGGCACCGCACCGTAGCGACGCCGCCGAGCTGCTCGGCCGAGCTGTGCGCGATCCGTACTGTCAGCCCGAATCTCCGGTCCACATCGGTGGATTCTTCGACAACATCACCCAGGCCCGGGTAGCGGATCAGCGGTCGACGGCCGCCTGGTCGCTACCGCCGGATCGGCCCGGTTTTCTCGAGCACATGCGCACCCCATGGCTGCTGCTGGACGCGATGTTGCGCACGTTCGCACTCGCCGCAGCCACCAATGGTGCTCAGCCGATCCTGGTGCCTCGCGCGATCGGTCGCATCGACCTGTCGCAGGGCCGGGTCAACGATGTCGGCCTCGACAGCCGATACGGCACGGGCGTTCAGCTGTTCGGCGATCTGAACGGAGCGGCCGCGCTGCGGGCGATCGCACCGGATGGGTCGATCCTGGCCGAAATGGCCGACCTGACAATGCATCACATGGGGACCGTCCGGCTCGACCCAGCTCCGTCGATCCGCGTCGGTCACCCGTCAGCGCCGTAATCACACCGTTATCGCATGTCCCCGGGCCGCGCAGATCGTTATCGGCGTCTTGCTCCCGTATGCCCACATCGTGCGGTGACACCATCAGCAGCGCCGCCGTTGCCGACCCGTCTCCTGCACGTGCAGCTGAGAAGTCGGCGACGATCGACCAAATATCCGCCACACCAATGTTTTTCGACTAGGCTACGTAGTCCGGCGGCAACGGGGAGCTACCTGGCAGGAGGGAGCATCCGGTCACGAACACCTGAGGAAGGGGTTCGGATGGTCGTGAACCACCGAGCGCTGAACGCGGGCGAGCGAATCGAGTTGCGCCGTCGTCGGCTGGGCCTTTCCCGTCGGGTGGTCGCGCAACTGGCCGGCCGCAGCGAGGAGTGGCTGCGCCAGATCGAGCGCGGCCACCGTCGCCTCGACAGCATCGAGATGGTGTATCGCCTGGCCGAAGTCCTGCGCTTCGACGATCCCGTCGACCTGATCGGCTGGCCGTCCTCGAGCATTTCCAGAGCTCGGGAAATCGGCGAAATGGGCCTGCAGCTCACCGCGCTCAACCGAGCCATCATGGATCATCCCTCGACGCAGGCGTTCGCCACGACGACCATGGACTCGCCGCCGCCGCTGGCCACCGTGCGCGAGGCACTCGAAGAATGCTGGCGCAGCTGGCTCGGGTCGAGTCATCGCTACACCGAAATCGCTACTCGGCTACCCGAAGTGCTCGCGGCGGCACGGTCCATCCGCGCCGCCGCGCAAGCCACGTCGGACGAACAGCTCGAGGAAGCGGGACGCGTGCTGGCCGAGGCCTACCACCTGGCACGGTTCGTGCTGGCCAGGGTGGGCAACCACCACCTGGCGTGGCTCGTCGCCGACCGGCCCATCGGGATCCTCACCCCACCTGCGCAGCCCACCCTGGTCGCGGTCAGTTCTTGGCATGTCGCCAGCGCGCTGCTGGCGCTGGGCTACCCCGCGGAGAGCCGCGACTACGCGCTCGCCGCCGCGCGACGTCTCGCCACGGCCACGCCGGCGCAGGCCGAAGGCCCGGTATACGGAGCACTGCAACTCTTGGCCGCGGAGGGTGCCTCCAGCGCCAACGACCTCGAGCAATCCGAGCGACTCGCGACCGAGGCCGCCGGTATCGCCGAACGTCTCGATGCGGAAAACCACGTTCGCACAGTGTGGTTCGGTGTCCCGGAAGTCGCCATCACCGGAATGGACATCGCGCTGCGACTCGGGCGCGTCGACGATGCGATCAAGCTCGCGGCCGACGTGCACCTTCCCGATGATGCCTCGGTCGATCTACTTGCTCGCTATTACTTGACCACTGCCTACGCCTACGGCCGCAAGGGTGAGGACTTCGCCGCGATACTGGCGCTGCAGGGGGCCGAACGTGCCAGCCCGGAGGATCTGCGCTACGACTGGATGGCCCACCGCACACTCCAGCGGCTCGCCCGGCACGACCACCACCTGACGCGTCGCGACCTCGCCAAGCTGCTCGCTGTCGCAGGTCTCGCGTAGCCACGCCGGCGCCGGGGAATACCTCGGTGAGTTTTTCGGAATAATCGGCTGACACTTGGGTAGAACTCCGGTAAGGACCCCGTCAGTGGTCCATCGGCTTCAACCGAGAGGTTGCCAATGGTGTAGCGCACGCCACTATGTCGATAATGACGTCACATCGAAGGCGACAACCATACCGACTGACAGTTTTTCCAGCCGCCGTAACCGGCTATCCGGAACGGGTGCAGTGCGCACATCGACCGAATTTCCGGATGCCTGATTATTCGGCGTGCGAAGCCACACTGCGACTACACATTTTCGCGGTAGTCGACTGCCTGGAGGACTCGTGAGCAATACACATCGCCCGAAAACCGGGCCGCTGACGATCGGTGAGCGCCTCGAACTGTTGCGGCACAAGCACGGCCTGACGCGTCGCGTGCTCGCCGAACGGGTGGGCCGCAGCGAGGAGTGGCTACGCCTGGTCGAGTCCGGGAAAAAACCGCTCGACAGCATAGCGATTGCTCTTCGTCTCGCCGAAGCACTGCACATCAAGGACATTGGTGAATTGATCGCGTTGCCACCGCAAATGACGGCAAGTAGCACCGAAGCAACCAGCGGACTCGCGGAATCCTTGGAGCGCAGCATTATCGACCATCCGTCTATTCGAGCCTACGGATACAAAGACACGACCCTCTATTCCATCCCGGAACTGACCGGTCGATTACGCCAATGCCAAGAAGGTTGGGAGTACCTGCCGACGCGATACACGATACTGGCGGAGCGCCTTCCGACGATCGTATCCGGGGCGCGCATGCTGCATTCGCTGTCGCAAGCCGAGAATTCGGTGCCCTGCACCGACGAGGTCGGCATTCTCTTGTTGCGCAGCTACCATTTGTCCCGCCGCTTTCTGACCAGGGTCGGCTCACACAACCTGGCCTTTACCGTCGCGGACCGGGCGATGTTCGTGGCCGATCAGATGCGCAACAAGTGGCTCATTGCGGCCTGTGCGTGGCATATCGGGCACGGCATGCTCGGACTCTCGAATTTCCAAGAGTGCCATGCCTATACGGCGGCGGCCGCCAAACGGCTGGCCGAGGTTCCCGACTCGGTCGACAAAACCGTGCTGATCGGAGCATTACAACTACTGGCCGCGAAAGGGGCCGCCGCTGCCGGGAATGTCGCGGAATCGGCGAGGCTCACCGCCGCCGCCACCGACGCGGCACAGCAGTTCGATGCGGACCGTAAGTCCTTCGGTATCCCGTTCGGACCCGTCGAGGTCAAGATTGCCCATCTGGAAATCATGCTCTTGGGCGGCGACTGTTCGGCGGCCGCCGAGCTCGCCGCAGAGCTGCATGTCCCGGAGGATCACCCCGTCGGTGGGCGAATGCGCTTTCACATCGCGAGTGCGTACGCCTGCGCCCGCGGGAACAATTACCGGGGCGCGTCCTCGGCGCTCAGCAAGGCAGCCAGCGTGTGCCCCGAAGATTTCCGCTACAGCTCGAACACGCAGCGCACGCTGCGATATCTCATCAAACAGGACAACCGGCTGGTCGGCCCCGATGTGCATCGCCTCGCCCGCATGGCCGGACTGCACTGAGCGGTTCGATCAATCGACCGGCGGCAGGGGCCGGCGGCCGGACGGCAAGTCCGCGTCCCGGATTCGCCAGTTGATAACTGCTTGATGAACTCTCGGCGTGACAGCAACTTCCGTATGGAAATTTTGGGTAGCTTCACGGCATGGCAGCGATAACCGAGATGGTCGTCAGCGAACTGATCGGGCCCGACAGCCTGTCCGATCCCATAGCGCTTTATCGCGATGTCTTCGCACTGCGTCCCGAGGACCCGGCCCCCAGCCCGAGGCTACTGACCGCATTGGCACACAATGGCGGCATCACGCTGGGCGCGCACCGAGCGGGAAAGCTCGTCGGCTTCAGCTACGGCTTTCCCGGACTGAACCTCGACGGTGTCGGCCACATTGCTTCGGTGTACCACTACATGGAGCTGCTGGTCGTTCGAGCAGACCAGCAGAGCTCCGGAATCGGCCGAGCGTTGATGCAATTCCTGCGTGGCCTCTCGCTCGCCCGCGGGATGCGCACCATCCAGTGGGCGTTCGACCCATTGCGGGCGGCGAACGCGTATTTCTATCTCGACGTCCTCGGTGCCCGTGGCTGCGGCTTCGCCCCCAACCTGTACGGCGTCGAGGACTCCGGACGCGACCGCGGCCATCCCACCGACCGGATCATCGCCCACTGGGAACTCGCCAGACCTGCCCGCGGCTGGCCGCAGCCCCCGCCGGGCCTCACGCTCGGCTGTCCCGAACTCGATCCGCTGGCCGATGACGGGGCCATTCTCCTTGCCGTTCCCGCCGAATACGAAGATCACTGTCCCGCCGCGGCGGCGCTCGGCCAGCGGATATCCGGTGCGCTCGGCGACCTGCTCACCGCTGGTTTTCAGACGGTGTCGTGCCGGAAGGCCAGCGATGGAACGTCGGTGTACCGGCTCGTGGCCGCTGCACGCGATCACCCGCGGTAGCCCGTTGCCCGGACGCACCGCGCCCGGGCAACGATTACTTCGGCACCGCCGTGTCGGCCAGCAGCCGGGCGGTGAGGGCGGGCACGCCATCGCCGGTCACTCGCGCCAGCCCGGCCGGGCGACCGGTGACCACCAGCAGCAGGGCTTTGATCGGGCCGCGGATCTCCACGCCCTCGCCGTAGGACCAGTCGATGTCGGTGGCGCGCAACGCGAATCCGTCGAGGCGGCGCTTCTTCCATACCGGCCAGCCGATTTCCGTCGCGGTGCTGGCGCCGGTCGCGGCCGCGTCGACCGGGAGCTCGATGGTGCGGCCCAGTGGGATGGCGATGTCCTGGCCGTGCACCATGGTGTCGAAGAGGATGTTGCGATAGTTGGTGGGGCCGGGCAGTTTTCGGGACGACGCGTGCGCGCGCAGCGTCGCGACCAGCTCGGCGGGCGGGCGGTCGGCGGCGCGCACGGTGAGGTCGTCGATGAGCCGGTTGTAGTTCCCGTTCGCGCGCAGACCGGCGACGAGCAGGGCACCGAGTGACGGCGGGTGCGGTGTCAGGGCGAGGTGCGCGGCGACGTCGCGGATCCGCCAGCGGGCGCACAGCGACGGCAGCTCCCACTCCGCCGGTGTCAGCTCGGCGAGCACGTCGGCGATGGCGAGGCGCTGCTGTTCGATGACCCGCCAGCTGGCCTCGCGGTCGAGCAGCGGTGCTGTATTCGCCGACATCGGACACCTCCGGTAGCATTAGTCAGCATCACTGACTAAATTAGTCAGCGGATCGTACTATTGTCAAGGAGTGGAATGGCCGACGCCGAGCTGAACGCGGGGCTGCTGATGTTCATCGCGCACCGGTCGATGGAGGACCGGATCTTCGCCGAGCTGCATGCGGCCGGGTTCACCGACATCACCGTGGCGCAGGGCCGGGTCGCGCAGCGCATCAGCCGCGACGGCATCCGCCTCACCGAGCTGGCCGAGCAGGCGCAGATCACCAAGCAGACCGCGGGATTCCTGGTCGACCAGCTCGAGCGCGCCGGGTACGTGGAGCGCGTCGCCGACCCGACCGACGGCCGCGCGCGCCTGGTCCGGCTGTCCGCGCGGGGCAAGAAGGTGGCGGTGTTCGCGAACTCGATCGCCGACCGGATCGAAGCCGAGTGGGCCGCACACCTCGGCACCCGACGCATGCGCGAACTGCGGGCCGCGCTCACCGCGCTGCGCGAGATCACCGACCCGTACGCCCATCCAGGAGGTGCGGCTGCCCGGCTCGGTAGCGGCCCCAGTTGAGCAGCGAGGAGACTGGGCGCGTGGCGGACGGAATTCAGCTGATTGTGGTGGATGCTGCGAATGTCATCGGCTCGCGTCCGGATGGCTGGTGGCGCGATCGTGCGGGAGCGGCTCGAAGATTACTCGAGAAACTGTCCGCTTCGGCGCTGCGCCGCGAGCAACCTGTCGAGGTGGTCGTGGTGCTCGAAGGCAAAGCGAAAGCGGCGGATCCGAAGGTGGATGGTGTACGGGTGGTGCCGGCAGACAGCTCCGGCGACGACGCGATCGTCGACGTAGTCGCCGCGGCCGTCGAGCAGGACAGCACGCGGTCGATCACCGTCGTGACCGCCGATCGCGAACTGCGTGATCGCGTCGCAGCGCTCGGCGCGGACACCGTCGGACCCGGCTGGCTGCTGGAGCGTCTCGGACAGCCGACCGACCAGTCCTGATCTCTTTTGTGAAGGTTGGCCAACAGCCCCATAACAATTGGCCGGCTGGGTAGTCCCCCCGTATGAGCGATGTTTTCGAGGAACGTGGCCAGCCGTCCCTCGGGCGCGCCTCCCCTGAACTGCTGGCCGCCCGTGCGGTGATCGAACAGGCGAAGGGCGCGTTGATGCTGGTCTACGGGGTAGACGCGCAGCAGGCGTTCGGCATGCTGCGCCGCCGCTCGCAGGAGACCAACGTCAAACTGCGTGCGCTGGCCGCGCAATTGATCGCCGAACTCCCCTCACTGGACCTCGCGCCACCGGAGCTCCGAGCCAAAGTCGACTACTTGCTGCACATCGCCCACCCGGGGGGCACCAAATCTTCGGGCACACCACCCGCTGAGCTCTGACCAGCACCGACACCGGATCGACGCGAAATCCGTTGGGACGTATCGGACAATTCGTCCGCGGACACCGGGCCAACCCAGGCCCCCGATGCGATCGACGACGGCCCGCCCGCTACGGTGCGCGGGTGATCCTGCTCACTGTCGGCTTGGTTCTGTTGGGTGTCTTCGCACTGCGGTTCCATCTGGACCGGCGGCGGCTGAGCAACGGAATCTATCTGCTGCTAGGTGTGGCGCTGCTCGGCGCGTGGGCGATCAGCTCGGGTAACGACATCGATCTGACTCGCGCCTTGGTCGGGTTGCTCGTGGTGCTGTCGCCGCTGGTGGTGCTGGTGCTGGCCGGGCTGCTACTCGCCAATGGCATCCAGATGGTGCGCAGCGAGGGGCTGCGGATCGCGAACCTGCTCTCGATCGGGCCGGGGATCGTCCTGCTGGTGCCCTATGTGCTGCTCGGCGTCGCCATCGCGACCGGCAGCCTGCGCTCGGTCCTGCTGGCGTCGCTGGCGATGGCAGTGAGCTACTTCGGGTTCGTCTTCACCGGCTTCGTGTTGTATTCGCTGCTCTACGGATCAATGCCGTACAAACCGGGGATGGACGCGATCGTGGTGCACGGCGCGGGCCTGGTCGGCGCACGCGTGTCGCCGCTGCTCGCCAGCCGATTGGACCGGGCGATCCAGATCTACTGGGCCGAACTCGCGGAGGGCCGCCGCCCGGTGATCATCGCCAGTGGCGGAAAGGGTTCCGACGAGGCGGTATCGGAGGCCGCCGCGATGGCGGACTATCTCCGGGCCCGCGGCATTCCCGACGACAGCGTGGCCACGGAGGCCAGGTCGACCACCACCCGGGAGAACCTGCTCTTCATCAAGCGGCTACTCGGCGAGCGCGGCACGTCGACCCGAATGGTGTTGGTCACCAGCAACTTTCATGTGCTGCGCACGGCGATTCTGGCTCGCAGGCTGAAGCTGGACGCCGAGGTGACCGGCGCGCACACCGCCTTCTACTACCTGCCGAGCGCGATCCTGCGCGAGTTCGTCGCGATCGTGGTCGCCTACAAGTGGACCAACGCCATCACCTGTCTGACGCTGGTGTCGTTGCCGCTGCTGCTGGCCTTGGCGACCACCGGCCGCTGAGTCAGGAGGCGTCGACGCGTTCGTGCACGGTCAGCAGTAGGTGGTCGAAGCGGGTGCGGAACCCCGCGCTGTCTTTGCTGAGCATCCTGAGTTCGTTGACGAACTGCGCGGCGAGATCACGCAGCTTGGTATTGGTCTCCTGGGAGCGCCAGCGCAGCACCCGGAACGCCTGATCCGCGTTCACCCCGTAGGCGAGGATCAACGCGCCCTTGGCCTGCTCGATCACGGCGCGCGCCTCGATCACCTCCGGCAGGATCTCCTCGAGCACCTCCTGCCGCTGCTCCTCTAGCCGTTCGGTCACGTCGACGTAGTAACCGGACGTGCCGACCGCGGTGCCGTCCTCGTCGACCGTCAGGTCACCGACCACGACAACCTCACGGACCTCGTCCTGGGTGTCGATGATCCGGTGCCGACCGCAGAACGGCTGCCCGGTTTCCATCGCCGCGGCGATGCAGCTCGCGACATGTTCCCGATCGTCCGGGTGCTTGTGGGATAACAGCAGCTCAGTCGTCGGTTTTACGGTCCCCGGCTCGTAGCCGTACATCACCGCCAGTTCGTCGGACCATTCCCACCGCTGGTCGGCAAACCAGAAACGGAACCAGCCGGGCTCGGCGCACGCGTCGATGCCGATGGTCTCTTCCATCGCGCTCACCGCGTCCGGTGGAACTTCCTCGCCCAGCGTCACCGCTCCAGTATCCGCCGAAACGTTCACGCTTCGGACCCCGACCCACAAATACGCCGAACCCGTGACACTCGGCCACGGCCCGCAAGATCATCCGGAATGCGTAAGTGGAGAAGCGCGTCCTGACCACACGGGTTGTGCCATGCTCGGGACCGTCGGCGAATGTGGTTGCACCCCAGGCTGATCACGAGGAGAAACATGAGCCCTGTTCCGTCGTTGCGCCTCGGGTCGTTGCTGCTGGCCGGTGTGGTTGCCGTGGCCCTTGCGGCGTGCGGGGATGCCGGGCCCGACGCGCCGGCCGAAACCAATGCTCCGGTCGCGACCACACCGATGGCCGACGAAACCGCCTTCGTCTCCGTCACCGACGTCGAGCCGACGATCCTGGTCGACGCCCGCTATTACGGGGAGCACAACTTCCTCGGCACCCGGGTGACCGGTTACGAGGCGCCCCGCTGTTTGCTGACCAAGCAGGCGGCCGCGGCGCTGGCGGCGGTGCAGCGGGAATTACAGCCGATGAACCTCTCGCTCAAGACCTACGACTGCTATCGGCCGCAGCGCGCGGTCGATCATTTCGTCGCGTGGGCGAAGGATCTCGGCGATGTGAAGATGAAAAAAGAGTTCTATCCCACCGTGGACAAGGCGAATCTGTTCCGGGACGGCTACATCGCCGAGAAATCCGGGCACAGCCGGGGCAGCACCGTGGACCTCGCCATCGTCGCCCTGCCCGCGGCCGACCCGGAACCGTACCGGAACGGTGATCCGCTGCGCGAATGCTTCCTGCCCACCGACCAGCGGTTCCGCGACAACATCCTCGACTTCGGCACCGGCTACGACTGCTTCGCCCCGGCCTCGCACACCGCGAATCCGGCTGTCGGCGGCACCCAGCGGGCCGTCCGCGCGCTGCTGGCCGAGCTGATGGAAGAACACGGGTTCACCAATCTGGCCGAAGAATGGTGGCACTTCACCCTGAAGGACGAACCGTTCCCGAAGACGTTCTTCGACTTCCCGGTGCGTTAATCACAGGGCCTCACCGTTCCTCTCCCCAGGTCGCGGCCTGCTCCTACACTAAAAAAACAGCGGCACGGTCGACCGCAGGAGCGCCACGGCAATTCCGCGATCGGCATATCTCCCAGACTCGACCCGCCCAGGGCCGCAGCAGGCCCGTTTCCCGGAGGAGGCGGCATGCCCGATCCATCGCACCTGAAGATCTGCCTATTCGGCCGGGGGTGCACCTGCCCCACCGTCACCCTGTTCCTCGCGCCCGAACCGCTGATCCCCGGCGGCAGCATTCTGCACCTGCTCGAACAGGCGCCGCTCGCCGACGGCACCGCCGCGCCGACCCCGGATGCCGACCTGGTCGACCTGGTGCAGACCGACTCGACCCATGCCGATCCGGGTCCGCTGGTGCGCACCGAATTCCGGGCGTTCCGGTCCGGACTGCCCGACCCGCACGAGATCCGCACCATCCTGCACGACCGGCACATCACCGACACCGCCCCGGTCGGGCTCGATCTCGACGACTCTGCCGAAATGACCCGCCTCGCCCTGCTCCCCGAGCGCCCCATCGGATTCCGGCGCACCGAGGACTTCCAAGAGGAAGCCATCCGCCGCGCCATGCTCGCCGTGTACCGGCACTTCCAGGTGGATCAGCGAATTCGCTTGACCTATCACGGTTTCGCCGACCCGGCGACCGGCTGGTTCGCCCTGCGCACCGCGATCGCCTGATCGGCTCAGTCCTTGCGGGCGATCCCGCCGTACGCGCCGGAGCGTTCGGGATGGTCGCCGACGTCGGCCGGATTGTCGGGACGCCACAGCGGCAGCTGCACCAACCCCGGCTCCAGCATGGTCCAGCCCTGGAAGAATTCGGCGATCTCGGGCTTGGTACGCAGCACGATCTCGGTGGAAGTGCGCCCGGACAACTTCTGCGCTTCCAGGACTTCGTCGGGTTGCCCGTCGGCCGTGGCGTGGGTAATCGCCAGATAACTGCCGGGCGCGATCGCGTCGCGCAGCCGCGCGATACAGCCGGCGGGATCGGCCGCGTCGGGCACGAAATGCAGCACACCGAGCGCCAATACGGCCACCGGCTGGTCGAAGTCGAGCAGCCGCGCCACCTCCGGGTCGGCCAGAATGGCGTCGGGATCGCCGATGTCGGCTTGCACGACAGCCGCAGCGGGATTTCCCTCGAGGATGGCCCGGCTGTGCGCGACCGCGACCGGGTCGATGTCGACGTAAACCACACGGGCCGACGGGTTTACCGCCTGGGCCACCTCGTGCACATTACCGACGGTCGGGATGCCGGAGCCGATATCGAGGAACTGATCGATGCCCGCCTCGACCAGGAATCGCACGCACCGGCGCAGCAAATCCCGGTTGGCGCGCATGGTCTCCGCGACATTGGGCGTGAATTCCTCGATCTGGCGGGCCAACATACGGTCGATCTCGAAGTTGTGCATGCCGCCGACGAAGTAGTCGTATACGCGAGAGGCGCTGGGACGATCCAGATCGATACCCTCGGGTGCCCAACTCGGTCTGGTCATCAATCGCCAACCCTTCTCGAAACATCGCCTGCCAGCGACGAAAGCATCGCCATCGTAGCCGGGTTCGCGAGTGGCCGCAGTTGGGCGGAGCTCCGCAAATCGGACTACGATCAGACGTTATGGCGTGGGATGCCGGGAGCGGTTCTGATCCTGGCGGACCGCACGCCGAACTGGCCGGGAAATGGGCGGCCGCACTCGGTGGCGGGCCGCGCAATCACGTCGTGCCCATGAGCTCCGCCGAAACCCGCGCCCTGCTGACCACGCTGGCCAAGGAATTCGTCGACATCGCGGCGAATCAGGGACCCACCGATCGAGTCGCCGGACTCGGCGGTGAGCTCGCCCGCTCGCATTTCGTCGGTGACGAGGTGCTCGGTCGCAGTCTCGCCGTACTCAACACCTACCTCGTCGACGCGGGCACGGTCTCCGCAGATCGAGCCGCCGAGTTGCTGGCCGCCTTTGCCACCGGTTATCTGCGCGCCTTCCGCGCCTGGTTGCTGGCCGAGCAGGAAAGCGTCCGGGCCGCCGACATCACCGCACGTCGACTGGTAGAGCAGCAACTGCGGTCCAGTGAGGCGCGGCTGCGCGCGGTGTTCTCCCAGGCCGGGATCGGTACCGGGCTTTCGGACATGACGGGCCGGATCATCGAGGTCAACAACGCCTTCGCGGGCATGCTCGGTTATCGGCCCGAGGAGATGTGCCGGCTGTCGGTCACCGATCTGACCCACCCCGACGACGGTCCGGACATGTGGCAGAAGTACGCCGGGGTGCTCTCCGGCAAGTACGACAACGTGCAGTTGGAGAAGGCCTACCGGCACCGCGACGGCGGCACGGTGTGGACCCACATCAACGTCTCGCTCATCCGCGACGAGCACGGCAAGCCGCAGTACACGCTGGTACTGGTGGAGGACGTGTCCGAGCGCCGCGCGCTGCGCGAACGGCTGCACTACCGGGCCCACCACGACCAACTGACCGGCCTGCCGAACCGGTCCCGCTTCTTCGACGCGCTCACCGCGGCCTACGCCGACAGTGTTCGGGTCGGGCTCTGCTACATCGATCTCGACCACTTCAAAACCGTCAACGACACCTTCGGCCACACGGTCGGTGACGAATTGCTCGCGCAGGTCGCCGCCCGGCTCAACGCGTGCGTCAACCGATCCGATCAGCTCGTCGCGCGCATGGGTGGCGACGAATTCGTCGTGCTCATCCCGCATTCCACCGGCGTGGAGGAAGCCGCGGGGGTGGCCAGGACGGTGTTGCACGCGCTGGCGCAACCGTTCTATGTCCATGAGCACCAGCTGACCGTCACCGCGAGCATCGGCGTGATGGAGGAACGCGCCGACCGCATGTCGGCCACCGACTTCCTGAAGGCGGCCGACACCAGCATGTACTGGGCCAAAGCCGCGGGTCGCGGGCGGTACGCGATCTTCGACGCCGATCGTGGTCGCCGCGAACACACCAGCGCCGAACTGTCGGCGGCCATGCCGTCGGCGCTGCGGGACGGCGAGTTCTACCTCGACTATCAGCCGATCGTCTCGCTGGCGAGCGGGCAGACCGTGGCGGTCGAGGCGCTGGTGCGCTGGCGGCACCCGGATCTCGGCATTCTCAGCCCGGCCCGGTTCGTCGACCTCGCCGAGGACAACGGGCACATCGGCGCGCTCGGCTCCGTGGTGCTGGAGACGGCCTGCCGGGCCAGCCGCGAGTGGCACGATCGCTATCCGCAGACCCCCACGGTCAGCGTCAATGTGTCCGCCGCCGAAGTGGCAGATCCCGCCTGGCTGGACCACGTCCAGCAGGTCATCGCGGAGACCGGGATGGACGCGAGCCTGCTGCAACTGGAGCTGACCGAGCGGGCGTTCATGCAAACCACCGGACGGCCGCTGCGCGCGTTGCACACCCTGGCCGATGCCGGTGTCCGCATCGCCATCGACGACTTCGGCACCGGCTACTCCAATCTGGCCTACCTAGGCCAACTTCCGCTGCACGTGGTCAAGCTCGCCGGCCCCTTCATCCAGCGCATCCGCACGCCGGACACCGCGAGCCCCACCGACCTACTGCTGCTCGAGACGATCATCGATCTCACGCACGCCCTGGGCTTCACCGTCACCGCCGAGTGCGTCGAAACCCGCCACCAGGCCGACCAATTACGCGACCTCGGCTGTGACACCGCCCAGGGCTGGCACTTCCACTACCCGATGCCCGCCGAACAGGTGACGACGCTGCTGAGCATGTCCGATCTCCGGCTGAGCTGAAACGCCCACTGCCGCAATACTTCACACTTGGGCGGCGGTGTGCACGGTGCCGGTCGGATAGATCATTCGGTCCGGTGGGTTGCTGGCGCGGCGGGCCAGCGGGTAGTAGATGGCGGCGGTGAACACGATGCCGACGATCCAGGAAATGTCCGCGCCGCCGAGCATTTCGGTGACCGGACCGGTGTAGAGCTGCTGGGCCAGGAAGGGGATCTGGGCCAGCACGCCGAGGGTGTAGCAGGCCAGTGCGGTGCTGTTCCAGCGGCCGTATCGGCCGTCGGGGTCGTAGAGCGCGGGGATGTCGATGCGTTCGCGGGAGATCAGGTAGTAGTCGATCAGGTTGATCGCGCTCCACGGGGTGAACACCATCAGCAGGGTCAGCACGAAATTCTTGAAGTTGCCGAGGAAGTCGGCGCTGGCCCCGATCGCGACGAGCATCGACACCGCGGTGAAGCCGACGATGTAGGCGGCCCGCGCGAACGGCGTGGTGCGTGACTGCCCGTTGAACGCGGTCACCGAGGTCAGGATGGACATGAACCCGCCGTAGGCGTTGAGACAGTTCACCGTCAGCTTGCCGACCACGATCACCAGATAGATCAGCAGCGCGAGCACGGCGGGCCCGGCGAGCTCACCGATGAAGCCGACCTGGTTGCCCAGGAACGCCTTTCCCTCCACCGCCGCGACCAGCGCGCCGAAGGTCATCGACCACTGGGAGCCGAGCACAGTGCCCGCGAAGGTCGCCAGGAAGGTGGTCCGGTCGCTGGTCGAGCGCGGCAGGTAGCGCGAGTAATCGGCCACGTAGGGCCCGAAGGTCAATTGCCAGCCCGCGCCGAGCGAGATGGCGAGCACGAACGTCGCCATCTCGAACGGCTTTACGCCTACGTAGCTGCTCACGTCGTATTGGGTGAACAACCGGACCGCGAGGTAACTGAACCCGACGACGCCCACCACCGTGGCGATCCGCCCGACCACGTGGATCAACCGATAGCCGGTCACCGCCACCACCGCGGTGAGCGCGCCGAAGACGAGGATGCCGACCGTCGCGTTGTCGATGTGCAGGATCTTGTTCACCGCCTGACCGGCCAGCACCGTGCCGGTCGCGGCGAACCCGAGGTACATCACGATGACGAGCAGCAACGGCAGTACCGCCCCGAACACGCCGAATTGCGCTCGGCTGGAGATCATTTGGGGCAACCCGAGCCGCGGGCCCTGCGCCGAGTGCAGGGCCATCACGATGCCGCCGAGGACGTTGCCGATGAGCAGGCCGACGATTGCCCACAGCGCGTCGGCACCGAACACCACCGCGAGCGCTCCGTCGACGATCGCGGTGATCTGCATGTTCGCCCCGAACCAGAGGGTGAACTGGTTGACGGGCGTGCCGTGCCGTTCGGCGTCCGGGATCACTTCGATGGTGCGGCGCTCGATCGATGCGCCCGCGTCGAGTGGCTCCTGCGCCATGGGCCCGCCTTCCGTCATCCGGGAACAGCTGGAAGTGCGGGAGAGCCCGGCGAGCTGTCACTGCGTCCGAGTATCGCGCACACTGGTCGGTCGCGTACTTCTTTGCACCACAGCCCGACCGGGCGTGGTCCGCTACGGCGTAGACAGTTCGCGAGGCCGACCGGCCGGCGGTTCGGATCGAATGCGCCGGATCAGCCAGTAGACCGGCTCCGCGAGAATGCTCGCCAGACGGGTGTAGGGCCAGATCGCGACGAACAGCATCAGGACCAGACCACGGGCCTGGTAGATGAACGGCGCGTGCACCATGACTTCGGGATTCGGGTGCAGCGTCCACAGTGACCGGAACCAGGTGAACAGGGTTTCGGCGGTGCGATACCCGTTCTCGGAGGAGTTGGGGTCGAACTTGATCGCCACCCGCGTCAGCAGACCGGCCACCAGCATCGGGAAGGTGATGCGGTCCAACGGGCTGATCACGGGCCGGCCCGGGCTGCCGATCATGTCCGGCACGAACAGCAGCACCGCGCCGACCGTCGCGACCACGACGGCGCAGACCTCGACGGCGACAATGACGACATAGAAGGTGTTGTCGGGGTGCGAATTCGGCCCGGAGACGAGCAGATCGGTGAGCCGGGCGGCGATCATGCCCGCCATTCCGACGCGAAATGCATGCCCGCCGATCCGCTGTGCCCGGTCGGCTTCCGGACCGGTGCTGTACCAGCCGAATCGGTCGTGCCGATATCGCCAGAAATGGCCGATGATGAAAGACAGCAGCGCACTATAGGGCAGGACAATCCACAGCACCGACATCATGCCGTCCCCGCCTTCGTCATCGAACCGAGAAATAAGAACTATCCGAGGTACGCACCACCTTCGCAGAAGGCGCGCCGTCAAACAAGAGCCGGACGGCTCTCGCGTTCAACGGCGATTGTCGTTGTGGCCGAACGGCATCGGGCAATACGGGGTCTCCGCGCAGGTGGGCAAGTCGTGGCAGCCCGCGGCGAGCGCCGCCTGCAATGTTGTCTTGATCTCGGTCAGCTCGGCGAGTTTCGCGTCCACTTCGGCCAGTTTCGCGGCGGCCCGGGTCGGTAGGTCGGCGCCGGTGCGGGTGCCCTCGAGCAGATCGGCAACCTCGTCGAGCCGGAAACCGAGCCGCTGGGCGGTCTTGATGATGCGCAGCGTCGTCACCGTCTCCGGTGGATACATTCGATGGCCGCCCAGCGACCGATCGGGATCGTCCAGCAATCCTCGTCGCTCGTAATAGCGCAGGGTCTGCACATTCACCCCGGCGGCCGCGGCGACCTGCCCCGTTCGTAAAGCCTTGTCATTCATGTATTCACGACCTTGCCCGCTCCGTGAGCGCATCGAGGACCTCGACCTGACTGTCGGGAACGCCGATCCGCATGACCACATCATCGCCCACCGTGGTGAACGCGAAGTCGAAAAACGAACAGCATTGCGATTCGCGGGCGGCCAGATCTCGGCCGCGTTCTTCGGCGTCGGAAACAATCACCAGATCCAGGCGGGTGGGGCGTACCCGGCGCACCTCCCGCACCGATTCCGCGAAGAACCGATCGAACTCCGCGGTGCGCACGGGCTGTTCGGCGGTCGGCAACGTGCACGACTCGGCGGCCCAGTTTTCAGAATTTTCGATCATAAAGCCACGGTAAGTCCGTACCACGGTATCGATTGCAACCCTTGGTATCGCGCCGGACGAGTCAGCCCGAAGCGATCGCGGTGATCAGCGTGCGGGACGCGATGGTGCGGGTGGTGATGAGCTGGGTGAAGGTCTTGGGTTGCTCGCCGGGGTACTGCTGGGTGAGCTTGACCTCCCAGTGCGCCAGGCCGTCGTCGCCGTCGCGGGTCCGGGTGATCTGCACGCAGTAGCGGGTGCCGACCGGAATCTGGTTGATGCCGCGCTGGATCTGCTCGGCGGGCGACACGATGGCGTTGTCCGCGACCACCGCGCGCGCCCGGTACCCGGAGCGTTCCACGTAGTAGGCGTATTCGAAGGCGAGAATGGCGTCCGGACCGTTGGCGGTGCCGCCGGGATCGGTGCCGGAGACGGAATCGGCGGTGCGCTTCTGCTCGCAACCCTGGGTCGCGATCGCCGCCGGTTGTGCGGGCACCGTTGTCGTTGTGGTCGTGGCGATTCCGGTGGTACCGCGGGCCGGGATCGTACCGGTTTCCTCGGCCGCAGGCGTGTCGGTGCCGAACCCGTGCACGGCGGTGTACAGGATCGAGACGACCGCGATCGCGACACCGAGCACGATCAGCACCGCGAGCACCTTGTTGCCGCCGCGCGGCTGCTCGCGACGCCGGGTGGGGTGGCGCAGCGGGACGCCGGGGTGGATGCCGGACCGGTTGATGATCGCGGGCGGCGGATTGACGTTGTCCTCGGGGCCTTCGGCGGTGAACTCGGCTACCCGCGTGCGCCGCCGGTCCGGCTCGACCGGCGGGGCCTGCGACGGCTCGACCACCGCGGGGTGCGGGTCGAGCCAGTGCTCCCAGTCCCCGGTTCGGCGGGGCCGCTCCGGGGTTGGTGGCTCGGACACGGCGACCTCCGGATCTCGGCGACGCACCGGTGCGCGGCGGCCGGACGGGCGCCGCCGTCGTCGCGCCTTGCCGGTGGGTGTGCGCAGCATGGGCAAGCCCATGTCGAACGGATTGCCCTGCCCCTCTTGCCGACCCGGTGTGTTCGGGTCAGAGGGTGTCATCGTCGTAGTCGCCGAGGACCGGGGTCACGGCGACCGCGGCCGTCGGCACGGTGACGCCGAGCTGGCCGTCCTTGGGCTTGTGCTCCTGATCGTCCGGGCGTGGCGGCGGCGGCAACGCCACGCCACCGCCGGTGCCCGGATGGCTCTGCTGATCCGGGTTGCCCGACCGTGACGGGGTATCCGCCGGGGCCTGCGCTTGCGGCGCCGGAGCGGGCGCGGGCCTGGACTCCGGTGCCGGTGGCGGTGGTGGCGCCTCGACCTTCGCCGACGGCGCGGAGCCGTGCTGCGCGGGCGGGATCACCGTGCCGGGACCGGTCGGCGAGGACGGAGTGGAGGGCCGTGCGCCCGCGCCGAAGTCGAACAGCTTCGGCGAGGCGCTCGAGTTCGGCGTACCGCTCGACTGATCCCCGGCGGTGCTGCCCGGGCGGATCGCCTCCTGGACAGCCGTGTCCGCGCCGGCCGCCACGGTGTCGATGGCGTGCGTGCCGACCTCGGCGACCTTGTCGACGATGTGCGTGCCGACGCCGGCGATCTTGTCGATGATGTTCGTGCCGATGTCGACGCCCGCGTTGATCGCGGCGGTACCGAGTTGCACGCCCGCGTTGATGAGTTGCTGTTGCAGCTGGAGTTGGGCGGCCAGCGCCGGATCCGCAGGCTGGGTGGTGCCGCCGATGCCGGGCGCCGTGGTGCCGGGGACGGTGGTGCCGGGGACGAATTGGCTTGTGCCGCCGGGGACGAACTGGCTCGTGGTGTTCGGCTGCGCGGTGGTGACGCCGGACGGCTGGGTGACGGTGAGTGGTCCCATCCGGTCCAGTCGCCTGCTGTGGTCGTCCATCTCGGTTTGCGCGACGTTGACCGTGGTGAGGGCGTCGCGCAAAGCCTGGGTCGCCCGCGCGATCACCGCATCGGTGTCCGGGGCGGCGGTGGCGTTGCCGAGGATCTGGCGCGCGTCGCGCCGGAAGTCGGCGATGATCTGGTCCACCGTCCGCGCGGCGCGGGCGCTGGTGGCGTGCGCGTCGCCGAGCACGCTGAGATACGCCGGTCCCCGGTCGGAGATTTCGCCGATCTCGGTCTGTGTGGTGCGCAGTGCGGGCACCGCGGCGTCGGCGCCACGGGAGGTCCACGTCGATTCGAGCGCGTGCAGGCCGTCGCGGTGCGGGCCTTCCACATCGGCGGCCTGCGTGGAGGCGGACGAGAGCGCGCTCGTCGCGGTCTGATTCGGGGTACCGACGCCGGTGCCGAGGCTGGCGCGCAACTGGAGCAGCGGGCGCACCAGCGCGGCGACGATCGGCGGGTCCACGTTCGGATCCTGGTAGGTGGTCACGGGCGCGACGGTGTCGGCCGGGGCGGCCTGGGACCGCCTGCGTAGTCCGGTCAGGCTTCTCATGTCAGCGTCTCCCCCGTCCGGTTGATGGCGCCCGCGGTGTCGGTATCGATGCCCTGCATGTCCGAGGTGTAGCCGCGCAGGATCTGACCGTAGGTGCCGACGAGTTGTCCTGCGGTGGACAGCGCCTGGGCGTGTTCGGACACCGCCGTGGCGAACCGCGCCGCGAAATCGGCGCCGACCAGCCCCAGGTCGGCGGCCAGCTGGTCTTGATTCACCGCCCCGGAGGCGACTGCGGCCGCCGAGGCCAACTGTTGGGAGACCGCGTCCGCGATCGCGGTGTAAGCGGCCACCGCCGCCGGATCCAGCTTCAGCGTGTCCACCGTTCCCCTCCCGGGTTCCCAGTCTTTCGCTACCGCGACATGATTCGATGACAAGCCTACTGCGCGACCTGGACACCCTGCGTCCGATCGTCGCGAGTCCGTTCCGCCTGAGTATGGCAATCAACGGGCACGATGTCATGCGCTAGCGCACGTGCCGACCCAGCGGCGCCTCCGAATTCCCGCGCTATGTGCGATTCTTCCGGTGCGGGCGGCGCATCCGGACCTGCGCTGCGGAGTCGGCCGATGCAGCACTTTTACGGAAAAATCCGGAAGCTCTTCCACGCTCTTGTCGGCTGGCTTAGGCTTAACTCTTTGTGCGCGACAGAGCAGGCGGGGACGGACGGCTCGGCGCGACCCGGCATCCATGGCGCGCCATCGCGGTCTACACGCACCTCGCGCGCGCGGGTTTCCGACGGCAGTCGCAGTACCGGCTGGCGATGTTCGCAGGCCTTTTCACCAACTGCGTTTTCGGTTTCGTGCGCGCGGCGGTGATGCTGGCGGCCGTGCGCGCCGCCGGTGATTTCGGCGGCTACGACGAGGGTTCCATCGGCGCGTACGTGTGGCTGTCGCAGGGGCTGCTCGGCGCGATGCAGTTCATGGGTCCACCGTTGGACCTGGCCGATCGGGTCAGGAACGGCGACATCGCGATCGACTTCCTGCGTCCGGTGGATGTCCAGTTCGGTTATCTCGCCGGTGATCTCGGCCGGGCGGCCGCCACCATGCTGCCGCGCGGGGTGCCGAGCGTGCTGATCGGCGTGCTCACCTTCGGGCTCGTCATGCCGAGCACGCCCGGCCCGTATCTGCTCGGTGCGGTGAGCGTGCTGCTCGCCGTGGCCCTGTCGTTCCTCTGTCTGTTCGGCGTCGCGCTGATCGGTTTCTGGGTGGTCGAGACCCGCGGCATCCGCGTGCTGTATCAGGTCGCCGGCACGTTCCTCGCCGGACTGTTTGTGCCTGTGCACATGTTCCCCGCGTGGCTGCGCACCGTCGCGCAGGCGACGCCGTTCCCCTCGATCCTGCAAGCGCCGATCGATGTGCTGTCCGGTCGGATCACCGGGACGGCGGCGGTGAGTGTGGTTGCCGTGCAGGTGTTCTGGGTGCTGGTCGTGGGCGGCACGGGCCGGCTCCTGCTGGCGGCCGGGCGGCGCAAACTGGAGGTGCAAGGTGGTTGAGCCGAGCACTGTACGGGCCGGGACCTGGGCCACCCCGTACGCGGCGGTGTTGCGCTCGCGGATCCGCGCCCAGCAGTCCTACCGACTGTCGTTCGCCAGCGAGGTTTTCAGCGCGTTCCTGATCGGGCTGGTCGAGTTCGCCGAGGTGTGGGTGATCTTCCACAACGTCCGGGTGCTCGGCGGCCTCGATCTGAACGCCGCCCTGCTGCTGTTCGGATTCGGGCAGTCGACGTTCGCGTTGGCTCAGGTGGTCTTCGGTCATCTGGACACCCTCCCGACGCTGATTCGGATGGGTCAGCTCGACGCCTATCATCTGCGCCCGCAACCACTGCTGCTCCAGCTCATCACCAGCGACATCTCGCTGCGCCGCTTCGCCCGAGCCGCCGTCGCGCTCGTGGTGCTCGGATTCGGGCTGCTGCACAACGACATCGACTGGAGCCCGGCCACCGTCCTGCTGGTACTGCTCACCCTGGTCAGCGGTATCGCGCTGTTCGGTGGCGTTTTCGTGTGCGCGGCCGGCTTGCAGTTCTTCCTGATCGACGGTGCCGAGCTCACCAACAGTTTCACCTACGGCGGCTCGTTCGCCGCGGTGCAACCCGCCACCGTATTTCCGATCCCGCTGCGGCTGCTGTTCGGCTTCGCCATTCCGGTCTGCTTCACCGCCTATCTGCCGACCATCGCCCTGCTGCGGCTGCCCGGTCCCGCGCTGTTGCCCGCGTGGCTGGCGTGGTGGTCGCCGCTCGCGGTGCTCTGGGTGTGGCTGCTGGCCCTGAGCTGCTGGCGGTTCGGTACTCGGCACTATCAGGGAGGCGGCGGATAACGTGGCGGATTCCGGCTTTTCGGACCCGATCATCGAGATCGGGGACCTGACAAGACAATTCACCCTGTACCGCAAGGACGGCCGCCGCTGGCGCCGGCGGCGGGAGACGCTCACCGCGGTGGACCGGATGACCTTCCGGATCGAACGCGGCACGGCGGTCGGCTATATCGGTGCCAATGGCGCGGGCAAGTCCACCACCATCAAGATGCTCACCGGCATCCTGGTGCCGACCGCGGGCCGGGTGCGCACCTGCGGGCTCGAACCCGTCCGGCAGCGGCGCGAACTCGCCGCCCGGATCGGGGTGGTGTTCGGGCAGCGCTCCCAGCTCTGGTGGGATCTGCCACTGCACGAATCGTTTTCGATCCTCGCGGCGATCCACCGGCTCGACCCGGACGTCGCGCGCAAGCGTAAACACGAGCTGATCGAGCAGCTGGAGATGGCCGACACGCTGGACACCCCGGTGCGCCAGCTCTCGCTCGGCCAGCGCATGCGCGCGGAAGTGGCTGCGGCGCTGCTGCACTCGCCCGAACTGGTGATCCTCGACGAGCCGACCATCGGCCTCGACGTGCTGTCCAAGCAGCGCCTGCGCGAGTTCCTGCGCGCCGAACGCGCCGACCGCGGCACCACCCTGCTGCTCACCACCCACGACATGGGCGACATCGAAAGACTGTGCGGCCGTGTGCTCGTGGTGGATCACGGCCGCCTGGTCTACGACGGATCGCTGACCGGGCTGGCCGCCACGGTGGGCGCCAGGCGCGTGCTCGTCGTCGACTTGGCCGAGCCCGCACCGGATATCGACGACCTACCCTGCGCGCAACTGCTGGGCTCCGAGGCCGGCGGGATGCGCCAACGGCTGGCCTTCGATCCGGAGCAGACCACGGCCGCACAGCTGCTCGCGCTGGTGTCCGACCGGGCCGAGGTGCGCGATCTGTCCATCGAGGAACCGGAGATCGAGGACGTGGTCCGCCGGATATACGAGTCCGCCCGCTGACTCAGCGGGCGGATTCGGTAGCGGGACTTGTTGCTGTTCAGACTATTTCGGGCTCACGGGCACCTTGATCGAGCCGGAACGGCGGGTACTCGTCGCGCATGAGGGTGGCGTAGGCCTGCACCCGGATGCTCCACCGGTTGATGCCGACGACGAAGTCGTACACACCCTGCGGGTAGCGCGCGGTGAACAGCAGCCCGATCACCGCGACGAGCAGCAGGATGCTGATCAGCGTAATGCCGCTCGCGCCGGACCATCCGTCGTCGTCGCTGTACATATAGAACGCCATGCCGCCCGTCGTCATCGCGGCGAGGATCAGGTAGTGCGGAATGGCGAGCAGCCACCACTTCACCAGCACCAGACCGCGATGCAGCCGCTCCGGATAGTCGATCGCGAGATCCGCCGGGTACTCGTCGTTCGGCTGCAGGCTGAACGGCGGATACTTGTCGGTGCCGAGCACGGACAGCGCGTAGAACTCGACCCGCCAGGTCCAGCGCATGACCCCGACATTGAAGTCGAACATCGCCCGCGGATATTTCCCGGTGATCAGAATCGCGAAGAACGCGATCACCGTCACGACGAAGTAGGCGATGTGCAAAAACAGCAGCACGATGTAATGCGGAATGGCCAGCAGCCACTTGACCAGCCACATCCACCGCGACAATGCGGGATCCAGATCTCCTCTGACGCGAATCGGATTGACCGGGGTAACCGGCTTCGCAGTGTAGTCAGGGCTTTGAGGTTCCATGATCGACGCTCCTTTCAGGTGCTTTCGATCCACGCCACAAACCAGGTGCGGAATATCTGCGATTCTCGCGTATTCGATGGTCCCCGACACCACGATCGGGTACCGACACGCCAAAAAATAGATGCGCACGAGTTCGGCGCGTCACAGACCCCGCCCTAAACGCCCGATAGGCGGGAACCCATTCTTTCCCTGGCTAACCCAGCGGCCTGCTCAAGGGCACGTTCACCCTGCTGCCACAGCGCGACCGGCCCGTACTCGTCGATGCCGTTGTCGATGCCCTTGAGCCACTTGTCGTACCAGGCCATCTGGAGCACGTCGAGCCGCGGCGGCCGGCCCGGATTGCCGAGGCCGGAACCGGGATTGAAGTGATAGGTGTCGCCCATGATCAGCTTCTTGCGCTCCGGCGGCAGCGGGATGTCGGCGAACGACCGAGCACTGGACGAGGCGAAGATGTCCTGCCAGCCGCCGTAGGCGAAGGTCGGTACCTGAATCCGCTCCGGATGACTGTCGGTGAACGCCGAGCGCAACGAGCTGCCGGGCAGCAGTTGCTCCTTCAGCGGCGCGGGCACCGAATCCACGCTGAGCGACAAGGCCATCAGGATGTAGTCGAAGAACTCCAGCGGCGTAGCCACCCGATCCTGTAGCCATTTCAAGTCCAGGTGACCGAGCGCAATGCCGACCGGGTCCGGGAAATTCGAGATCAGGTCGACGCCCGCGATATACAGCGGGCCGAACAACCCCAATCCGCCGCCGGGAAAGGCGACATCGGTCAGCGTGTCGGTGCTGCCCTCCACCGGAAATATCGCTTTGAGCGCAGGCGGATTCTGTTCGGCCGCTTTGAATTGATTGATGCCGGAGTAGGAGATGCCGGACATGCCGATATTGCCGTCCGACCACGGCTGCTTGCTCGCCCAGTCGATCATTTCGAGGGTGTCCTGGCCCTCCCTGCTCTGGAAGAACTGCCAGGCGCCCTGCGAATATCCGGTGCCGCGCACGTCGGCCACGATGTAGGTGTAGCCGTGCTGCACCAGCTTGCGGTCGGCACCGAAGGTCCGCGCGGCGCCGCCGCTGAGCGCCCTGGTCAGATCGGTGATCGAGTCGAACGGCGTACCCGCGAAGTCGAACCGGTTGACCAGCTCGATCAGCGCATCGGACAGCACCGGGATGTTGAGGGCGAGATCCGCGATCAGGGACACGAATTTCGTGTACGGGGTGAGGTTGAGGATGGTGGGCAGCGGCTCGGTCACGATATTGCCCGCGGCGTCGACCGGCCGATAGATATTGGCCTTCAACACCGTTCCGTCGCTCATGGTGATCGGCACGTCGAAGTCGATGTGCACCGGCCCGGGGTACTTCGCCGGACCGTCGTGCGCGGCGGTCCACTGCCTGCCGAGCTCACCCCCGTCCGGGGCCGATTCCGCGACCGCGGTGCTCGGCACGACCCACAACGCGGCCATGGCCGCGGCGACAACCAGGACCCCTACCCGACCCAACCCGCGACGAAATGTCCTCATCGACCTCGACCCTTCTGGCTGACCTGCTTAAAAACACTGCCGTACCTATGATGGGTGTGAGAGTAACCGGGACCACATCGAATGGACAAGTATGAGTCAGATCACTGGCGCGAGGTGTCTATCCTCAGGGGATGGGACTCGAAGCCGGTGTCGACCGCGGCCGCCTGCCACGTGGCACCCACGGCATGGCGCCGGAGGCGGTGGCCCACTCGCAACGCATGCGGATGTATCTGGGGGTGCTGGAGGCGGTCGCCGAACGGGGTTACGCCGCAACGACTGTCGGCGATATCGTGGCCCGCGCGAACGTCTCGCGGCGCACCTTCTACGAGCTGTTCCGCGGCCGGGACGACTGCTTCGCCGAGGCGTTCGAGGCGGCCGTCGGGCTGGTGCTCGGCGAACTCGCCGGCAGCGTGCAGGCCACCCCGCGCAGCGAGTGGCGCGCGCTCATCCGCACCACGCTGGAGACCTACCTGCACGTCCTGGCCGAGAACGGTATCTACGCCCGCGCGCTGCATATCGAATGCCTGGTGGCCGGGCCGGTCGTCGCCGAGCAGCGCCGTCAGATGAAAACGTTACTGGCGCACCGCATGCACGCGGCTTTTCGCATCGGTCGCGCCGAGGGCGATATCCCGGTGGACATTCCGGCGGAAATATTCGACGCACTCATCGGCGCGGTCGACGATCGCATTCGCGACTGCCTGGAAGGCCCTGGCGCCCAGGCGCTCCCCACCCTGAGTGCGCATCTGTACCAGATCACCATGGCGCTGTTCGGCGTTCCGGAATGGGACGCCTAGCCGGGACCGCTCCCCTGCGCCGAATACAGGCTCACTTCGCCGTCCTCGCTGAGGAACGCGTTGACCAGCATGATGCGCTGGGCCTGCAGATCGTCGGTGGCCGGCGCCTCGGTGGTGATCGAAATCTGCGGTATAGCTGCCCAGTTCACCACGTAGCGCTCGGGCGGTCCGTTGTCGTCGGAGAGCCTGGCGAGGCGGAAGACCGACACGGTCTTGCGAACGATGAGCGTGCGCACGACCTCTCCGATTCGCTCGGGGTCTTCCAGCGCGAACATGAACCCGAATGTGAGCTCGGGCGATGACACGTAGGCGGGCACGAACATCGAGGCTAGCGGATCGACCGAGACCGCGCAGCCGCCGCGCCGAACCGGTTGCTGACCATGCGCCCGTCCCTCCTTGTCGGAGATACCGACGGTGCACTCATGTGACCGATCCGTAACGAACCATAACGATTTACAAGCGGCTTTCGGTTTCGTACACCATACTATTGCGCCGATTCGGCAACCGCGCTTTCCTGAAAGAGTCCCGATTATTCGGGCCGTCTTCCTCATCGCATCGTCGCGGATTTCCCGGTTTCTTTGCCGTGCTGGTGGACTATGGGGGTGACGTCCGAGCTCGGGACTGCGCCGGAGCCGAGGGGTGCCCCTCCCCGAAATCCCCCTCGGCCCTGGCGCATCCAGATCGGGATAGATACCGCAGGGGTGTACGCACATGCCGACCGAATACGCACGCGTCCGTATCGGGACAGAAGAACTGCCGCCACCCGCTGAACTCTTGCGCGCCTTCCGCGAACCCGACGATCCGAACCGGCACCGGCACAGCGTGCTCAGCGCCGCCCGGCAGCTCGTCGAATGTCATGAACGGCGGCACAAGGCAATCGAAGCGGCGCACGCGCCCGACGCCTCGCCGGGGCGGGTCGCGGCGTGCACCCAGCGGGTGGAGGACATCGACGGGCAGCGCGCCGAGTTGGTCGGGCAGATCGACGTGTGGGTGGCCGACAACGTCGAGCACCGCGGCGGCGCCTCGCTGCATACCGAGACGCTCGGCGCGGTGATCGATCGCATGGCGGCGAAATGGGTTGCGGCACAACGAGCTCTGCGCCGAGCACCGCAGCAGCGGGCACGCCCGGTGCAGGTGGACGGGGAAGCCCACCTGCAGTGGTGCAGGCTCGCCGAATTGACCGACGGCTACCGGGATCTGGTCACCGACGTCACCGAACACCGGCGCAGGCTGCCGGTGTGGTGATCAGCGGGTCTCGTCGACTCCCGGGTCGACCACCTCGGCGTCGACGAACGACGTCTCGGTAGCGACCGGCGGCTTCGGCGCCGCGGGTGCCGGATCGTCGGGCTCGAGATCCACCGCCCCCCGCGCCTCGGCGGCATCGCGCCGAGCCGCGGCGGCGGCCTCGTTCATCTCGATCGCGTCGGTCACCCACTCACCGATCTCCTTGGTGACCTCCGCGACGGTGCCCGCGATGATGCTCGCGATATTGCCGACATGTTTGGCGCCCGAGGACGTCAATTCTTGAATGAGGTCCTTGTTGCTTTCGAATTTCCCGATCATTCACACGCCCACTTCGGTTGCCTTTCGCTGACGCATCACGATAACACCGGGAGACGGTTCGCTCTTGACCAAGCTGGGCGGCAGTGCGAGCTTGAAAATTTTCAGCCAGACCGAGCCGATCTGCTTGCTGAACGAGCCGGTGTTGTACGGGAGTCCGTACTTTTCGCACAATGCGCGAACCTCCGGCGCGAGGTCCGGATAGCGGGCCGCCGGGATGTCCGGGAACAGGTGGTGTTCGATCTGGTGCGACAAATTGCCGGACATGATGTGGAACAGTTTGCTGCCGGTGATGTTGGCCGAACCCAGCATCTGCCGGATGTACCACTCGCCGCGGGTCTCGTCGGCGGTCTCCTCTTCGGTGAACGTCTGTACGCCGGTGGGGAAGTGACCGCAGAAGATGATCGAGTACGCCCAGACGTTGCGGACCAGGTTCGCGGTGACGTTGCCGGCCAGCGTGCTGAGAAACAGCGGACCGGTCAGCGCCGGGAAGATCAGGTAGTCCTTGAGCGCCTGCTTGCCCGCCTTGCGGAACTGACCCGTGACGAGCCGCTTGATGTCGGACCACTTGCGCTTGCCGCGCACGATGTTCTCGACCTCGAGGTCGTGGGCCATCACGCCCCACTCGAACAGCATCATCAGCGCGAAGGCGTAGAGCGGCTGGCCGAGGCGCAGCACGTTCCACGACTGGCTCTCGTCCATCCGCAGAATGGAGTAGCCGATGTCGCGGTCCTTGTTGTGAATGTTGGTGTAGGTGTGGTGGATGTAGTTGTGCGAGTGCTTCCACTGGTCCGCCGGGCAGACCGTATCCCATTCGAAGACACGGGAATTCAGGCCTGGCTCGCGCATCCAGTCGTACTGGCCGTGCATGACGTTGTGGCCGATCTCCATGTTGTCCAGGATCTTCGACACGCTCAGCGCGGCGACGGCGGCCAACCAGACCGGCGGCAGGAAGCCGAGGTACATCAGGCCGCGCCCGGCGATCTCGAAACCGCGCTGCGCCTTGATGATCGAGTAGAGGTATTCGCGGTCGCGGTCGCCGAGGTCGGCGACGACCTTGGCGCGCAGCTCGTCGAGCGCCTTGCCGAGTTCCTCGATCTGGTCCGGGCTCAGTACCAGCGGGCCGTCTTTGGTTTCGGTCAGGATTGTCATTCGATTAATCCTTTGCTCGGGTTCAGATGTCGATGTCGACGTCGCCAACAGGGGCGTTGATGCAGAGCTGGATGGGCTGGTCCGGGTCACTGTCGGTCTCGCCGGTGCGCAGGTTGCGGGTGCAACCGGTGCGGCGAACCGCGGTGCAGGAGAAGCAGATTCCCATCCGGCAGCCGTACTCCGGGGTGAGTCCGGCGGCCTCGGCCTGCTCGAGCAGAGGCGCGCCGCTGTTGTCCGCGGCGACACCGCTGGCCGAGAAGCGCACCGTGCCGAAGGCCTCGTCCGCGTCGACCGGGGTGAGCGAGAGGGTGAATTCCTCGGTGTGCAGCCGGTCGTCGAGCTGCTCGGCCTCGTAGATCTTGCGCACCGAGTCCATCAGCGACTGGGGGCCGCAGACGTAGGTGTGCGCGTCGGCGAACCACGGTGCCACCCGCTCCAATTCGTCGTAGTCGAAGTATCCGCTCGACTTCGCCGTCGCCACGTCGACCCACGGTGCCGAGGTGTCGACCCCGGTGGTCTCGGGCCGCCACGGATGCCGCAGCTCGATCCGGAAGTTCGAGTGCCGCTTCGCGATCGCGTCGAGTTCCGCACGGTGCGGAACCACCTCGGGCGATTTCGCGTAGTGCAGGAAGACGACCTCACCCGGGTAGCCCTCGTCGGCCAGGGTGCGCAGCATCGACAGCACCGGCGTGATGCCGCTACCGCCGCTGATCAGCAGCACCCGCTCCGGGCGCGGGTCGGCCAACCGGAAGACACCGGCGGCCTGCTCGAGATCGACCACCATGCCGGGTGTCGCGTTGCGGGCCAGGTACTGCGAGACCAGGCCCTCGGGGTGCGCCTTGACGGTCAGCTGGAGGTGCCTGCCCCGGCCGCCCGCCGGATTCACCGGCGAATAGCAGCGCGTGTGGCGGACACCGTTGATCACCACGCCGATCTGGACGTACTGTCCGGCGGCGTGGCCTTTCCATTGCCGAGTCGGGCGCAGCGTCAGGGTCACCGACCCCGGGACCGAACGGTCGACCCGGATGATCTCGGCGCGCATCTCCCGCGCGGTGAGGGTCGGGCGCACGAGTTCCAGATACCGGTCCAGCGGATGCGGCGTGGTCAGGGTCTGCACCAGGTTGATGAGATCCACCATTCGTTACTCCGTGCCTCTATGTCGGGGCTGTTCGACTTGCAGGAGCCGCGACGTTGCGTTCCAATTTCAGTGCACGTCTGTACACTCAACTAGTGTGACTGATGACCGGGGTCTGGTGTCAACCGGCAAAACATGTGACGCGAACAACATCTGGAGATAAGACGAATGGTGAACGGATGTATGCTCACCGTGATGACTGAGCAGGCAGAAACCCGAGGCGAGCGCAAGGAGCGCACGCGACAGGCCCTACTGGACGGCACCCTCGCACTGGCTGCCGACCGTGGCTTCGCGGCGCTGAGCCTGCGTGAGATCGCCCGCTCGGCAGGCATCGTGCCGACCGCTTTCTACCGGCACTTCGCGTCGCTGGACGACCTCGGCGCGCAGCTGGTGGACGACGGCATCACCGCGTTGCGCCTCGCGCTGCGCGAAGTACGGCGCAAACCGGATGCGAGCCTGTCCGACACGGTGCGGTTCGTGTTCGCTCAGGTGGAGCCGAAACGCGAACTGTTCGGCTTCCTCACCCGCGAACGCCACGGCGGTTCCGCGGCACTGCGCAAATCCATTGCGCTGGAACTGCAACTGATCGTCCGCGAACTCGTCGCGGACCTCTCCCGCATCCCGGCGCTGGATTCCTGGAGTCACGCGGATCTGGAGATCGCCGCCGACCTCCTGGTCTCGACGGTCACCGACGGCATCGTCGCCTACATCTCAGCGCTGCCGCGGGAACGGGACGCCATCATCGATCGCACCGTGCAGCAGATGCGGTTGATCTCGCTCGGGATCGGCGCGTGGTGGCCGCCGAAGGAGCGGTAGTTCCACGCACAACGCCATAGTCCGTGGCTAGCCGAAGACCATGGTCTTGGCGCGGGCGGTGTCCATGTATTCGCGGACGCGGTGGATGCGGCCTTCGTGGAGTTCGAAGATGAAGCAGTAGTCGTTTTCGTAGGCGTTGCCGTTGGCGAGGGTGGCGGTCATGGTTTCCTCCACGATGACGCGGTCGCCTTCGGCGTAGAAGCCGTGGAAGGTGAGGGTGACGTCCTTGGCGAACATCTTGGCGAAGCCGTAGGCGAGGAAGTCGGCGATGGCGTCGCGGCCGATGATGTGGCTGGGGCCTTGCATGAAGACCGCGGTGGCGTTCTGCGGGGGTGCGAGCCACTCCGCGTCCTCGGTGAAGAACGCGGATATTTGGTCGAAATCGTGTGTGGCGAAGGCTTTCCAGGCGTTGTGGACGATGGTTTTGCTGTCCTGAGTCACCTGGCCAGCGTTGCGAAGATTCTGCCGCGACGCTGGCGGAAATCAGACGAGGTCACCCGGTGTCGCCCACCGGCGACACCGGGTGATCACTCAGAGTCGAGCGGCGAGGCGGGTGCCCTGATCGATGGCGCGCTTGGCGTCCAGCTCGGCGGCCAGTTCGGCGCCGCCGATGAGGTAGAGGTTCATGCCTGCGGCGCGCAGTTCGTCCTCCAGATCACGGACCGATTCCTGGCCCGCGCAGATGATCACGTTGTCGACCGGGATCAGTTGGGGGCGTTGGCGTTTCTCGCCGAAGCTGATGTGCAGGCCGTTGTCGTCGATGCGTTCGTAGTTGACGCCGCCGATGTGGTCGACCCCTTTGGCTTTGAGCGCGGCGCGGTGCACCCAGCCGGTGGTCTTGCCGAGGTCCTTGCCGAACGGCGTCGTCTTGCGTTGCAGCAGAACGACTTCGCGGGCGGCCGGAGAAGGCTTCGGCTTGGTGAGCTGACCGCGAACCTGCTCGTCGTCGGCGGTGACGCCCCACTCTTCCTTCCACTCGTCGAGCTTGAGCGTGGGATGTCCCTCGACGGTGAGGAATTCGCTCACGTCGTAGCCGATGCCGCCGGCACCGATGACCGCGACGCGCTTGCCGACCGGACGCTCCTCGCGGACCAGTTCGGCGTAGGACAGCACCATCGGATGGTCGATGCCGGGGATGTTCGGGATGCGCGGCTTCACGCCGGTGGCGAGCACCACCTCGTCATAACGGGCCTCGATGAGTTCGGCGGCGGTTACCCGCTTGTTCAAATGCACTGTCACGCCGGTGACTTCGAGCATCCGGCGGTAATACCGGATCGACTCGTTGAACTCTTCCTTGCCCGGAATGCGGCGGGCGATGTCGAACTGGCCGCCGATCTTGTCGTCGGCCTCGAACAGATCGACGTGGTGGCCGCGTTGGGCGAGGCTCACCGCCGC
This sequence comes from Nocardia sp. XZ_19_369, assembly GCF_015355715.1. Lineage (NCBI taxonomy): Bacteria > Bacillati > Actinomycetota > Actinomycetes > Mycobacteriales > Nocardiaceae > Nocardia > Nocardia sp. XZ_19_369. Next base: position 345,997 of record NZ_JACVED010000010.1, read on the forward strand.
GGACAGCCCGGCCGGGCCCGCACCGACCACGGCGACCCGCTTGGTGCGCCGGGTAGGCAGCAGCTTCAGCTCGGTCTCGTGCCCGGCGCGCGGGTTCAGCAGGCAGGACACCGTCTTGTGCTGGAAAGCGTGGTCCAGGCAGGCCTGGTTGCAGGCGATGCAGGTATTGATCTCGTCAACCCGGTCCTGCTTGGCCTTGTTGACCCACTCGGGATCGGTGAGGAACGGGCGCGCCAGCGAAACCAGCTGCGCGTCACCGCGAGTCAGGATCTCCTCGGCGATCTCCGGCATGTTGATCCGGTTGGACGCACACACCGGAATGTTCACCTGCTTGGTGATTTTCGCGGTGAACTCGACGAAAGCCGCACGCGGCACCGAGGTCACGATGGTCGGAACACGCGCCTCGTGCCAGCCGATGTCGGTGTTCAGGATGTCCGCGCCCGCGGCTTCGAGTTCCTTTGCCAGCGCGACGATCTCGTCGAACGTCTGCCCCTTCTCGACCAGCTCGGCCATGGAGAGCCGGAACACGATGATGAAGTTCGGCCCGACCGCGGCGCGGGTGCGGCGCACGATCTCCACCGCGAGGCGGCGCCGGTTCTCCGGCGAGCCGCCCCACTTGTCGGTGCGCTTGTTGGTGCGCGGCGCGAGGAACTGGTTGATGAAATAGCCTTCACCGCCCATGATTTCGCAGCCGTCGTACCCGGCGAACTGGGCCAGTTTCGCACAGCGCGCGAAGTCGTCGATGGTCTGCTCGACGCCCTTGGCGGAGAGCTTGCGCGGCCGGAACGGGTTGATCGGCGCCTTGATCGACGAGGCGGAGACGCTGCCGGGCAGGTAGGAGTAGCGGCCTGCGTGCAGGATCTGGATGGCGATCTTGCCGCCCTCCTTGTGCACCGCCTTGGTGATCACCCGGTGCCGGTACGCCTCGGTCTTGTTGGTCAGCTTGTTGCCGAACGGCAGCAGCCAGCCGGTGCGGTTGGGTGCGTAACCGCCGGTGATGATCAGGCCGACACCGCCGCGGGCCCGCTCGGCGAAGTAGGCCGCCAGCTTGTTGGTGTCCCAGGCGCGGTCCTCCAGGCCGGTGTGCATCGACCCCATCACCACGCGATTGCGCAGGGTGGTGAAGCCGAGGTCGAGCGGCTCGAACAAATGGGGGAAGGCACTCATGCCTGTCTCACCTTTCTCCGGTCAATCGCCGCGCGGGGCTGTCGCGGGCGGGTGCAGGGCGTGCAGAACTTCGTCGCACCATTCGATGAACCCCGACTCCACGCGGACGCCCGCGCGTAAGACGAGGTACTGGTGCAGAGCCGTACCGGAGAGCTGATCCGGTGCCGGAAAGTCGCGTTTCTCGATGAGGCGATAGACGTCGAGGCGTTGGGCGTGCTCGTCGCGGTGCCGCGCGACCTCGGTGCGCAGCGCGCCGATATCGCCGTAGGCGGCGGCGCGGATCTTGACCGCGAGCTCGTTGCGCGGGGTGCCGGTGTCGGAAGGTTCGGCGATCCAGCGGGCCAGTTCGGCGCGGCCCGCCGCACTCACCGCGTAGACCTTCTTGTCCGGTCGGCCGTCCTGGGCCACCGACTCACTGCTCAGCCAGCCGGATTCCTCCATGCGCTTGAGCACCCGATAGATCTGCTGGTGCGTCGCGCTCCAGAAGTACCCGATGGACTTGTCGAAGCGGCGCGCCAGCTCATACCCCGAGCCGGCCCGCTCGGTCAGCGATACCAGCAATGCGTGCTCGAGGGCCATGTGGTCAGAGTAACCGTGACACCCAGTACTATGCAACTGAGTGCATATCCTGGGATTCGTGTCGGGCGTTGACCCCGTTGTGCGGGTCGAATCGCATTAGGCTGCGCCGCATGGGCGAGCGAATCGTGTCGGAGCGCGCGTCGCGCATGCCGGAGCCGAGCGCCAGCGAGGTGCAGGCATGAGTGAGGTGGACGCGCGGGCGACTGTTGGGCAGGCCGCCGGGCGCGGGCAGGTGGCCGCATGGGGGCTGTGGGACTGGGGGTCGTCGGCGTTCAACGCGGTGATTCTCACGTTCGTGTTCTCCGTGTACCTGACCGACAAGGTCGGTGATGATCTTCCGGGCGGGATTTCGCCAAGTGCGTGGCTGGGGTGGGCGCTGGGACTGGCCGGGCTGGTGGTGGCGGTGACCGCGCCGGTCAGCGGGCAGCGTTTCGACGCGACCGCGAAACGTAAACGCTCCCTTGCTGTTCTGACGGCGCTCTGCATCGCGTCGATGACGCTGATGTTCTTCGTGCACGACGACCACCACTACCTGTGGCTCGGGCTGGTACTGCTCGGGCTGGGCTCCGCGTTCTTCGAACTGGCCAGCGTGCCGTACAACGCGATGCTGCGTCAGGTGTCGACGCCCGCGACGGTCGGCCGGGTGTCCGGATTCGGTTGGGCGATGGGCTATTTCGGCGGCATCTTCCTGCTGCTGATCTGCTACTTCGGTTTCATCGCCGGCGAGGGTGACACGCGCGGGCTGCTCGGTATACCGACCGATGACGGGCTCAACATCCGGCTGGTCGCCATCGTGGCGGCGGTCTGGTTCGCCGCGTTCGCGCTGCCGGTGCTGTTCACCGTGCCCGAATTGCCGCGCACCGACGCCGATCCCGGCGCGGCCAACGCGGGATTCTTCGCGTCGTACCGGATTCTGGCGCGCGACCTGCGCGAACTGTGGGTGACCGATCGGCGCACCGCCACGTTCCTGATCGCCAGCGCGATATTCCGCGACGGCCTCGTGGGTGTGTTCACCTTCGGTGCGGTGCTTGCGGTTCGGGTGTACGACATCGCGGACTCCGACGTGCTGCTGTTCGGCATCGCCGCCAATGTGGTTGCGGCGCTGGGCGCGATCGTCGCGGGCCGCTTCGACGACCGCGGCGGACCGAAGCTCGTCATCGTCGTCTCGCTGGTCTCGATGATCATCTGCGGTCTCGCCCTGCTCGTCGTCTCCGGCCCGCTGATGTTCTGGATCTTCGGCCTGCTGCTCACCGTCTTCGTCGGCCCGGCCCAGTCGGCCGCCCGGTCCTTCCTCGCCCGGCTGGCACCGCCCGGCCGCGAAGGTCAGTTCTTCGGCCTCTACACCACCACCGGCCGCGCCGTCTCCTTCTTGGCCCCCACCTTGTTCGGCCTCTTCGTCTGGCTCTTCCACTCCGACAGAGCAGGCATCATCGGCATCGTCCTCGTCCTAGCCATCGGCCTGATCGCCCTGCTCCCCGTGCGCTCCCCGGACCCAATGGAGATCGCCGCATCCCCCTCCGACAACGAACCCCGCTGACCCTGCCAGTTCGCCGGGCCGACCAGGACCTGATGGCGGTCGGTTGTCGCGCGGTTGTCGCGACCTCGTCGTGCACCACGCTGCGACACGTGGTGCCGCACTGTCACGTCGCCCCAATTCCGCCGGCACCCGAGGTAGCTCGGCTCGGACAAGGCGGCACCGCGCTGATCCAGAGCCGACAGCAAAACAATCAGCGACTGGACCAAACCGCCGACGCTGGCAACGCGAATCACTTGCAATGCCGTCCAGGACGCGTCCGCTACCGCGGTGTCCTGGTGCGCCATTGGCGAAAGTAGCCGACAGCATGCAAGCGAGAGGGTCTGCGAATTGAGAACACGGCGATTGACACGGACGAGAACGCTGCACTGGGCGCTAGCCGGTGCGCTGGCCGCTGCTGGCCTCGTCGGCACGGTGGGCACCGCGACTGCGGCACCCAGCGTCGTTTCGGTCGAGGACGTGAACGACCGGCAGCAGCACGTCATGGTCTTTTCGGCCGCGATGAACAGGCCGATCCCCGTGCAGGTCATCCGCGCCGCGGACAGGGCGACGCCACGGCCGACGATGTATTTGCTCAACGGCTCAGGGGGCGGCCCGAATCAGAGTGGGTGGGACGTCCAGACCGATGCCGTGAGTTTCTTGCGCGGCAAGGATGTCAACGTCGTGACCCCATTCGGTGGTGCCAACTCCTACTACACCGACTGGGTACGCGAGGACGCCGTCCTCGGCTACAACAAGTGGCAGACGTTTCTCAATGAGGAGCTGCCGCCGGTCATCGAAGAGTTCCTGGGGGCCAACGAAGATCGCACGCTGGTGGGAGTGTCGATGAGTGGCACCTCGGTACTGAACCTGGCGATCGCCAAGCCCGGTTTCTGGAACAGCGTGGCGTCCTACAGTGGCTGCGCACAGACCTCGGACCCCATCGGCCAGGAATTCGTCCGGCTCACAGTAGAGAACTGGGGCGGCGGGCAGAGTGTCGAAAATATGTGGGGCCCGCGCAACGGACCCCTGTGGCGGGCAAACGACCCGCTGATCAACGCGGAACGGTTGCGCGGAACCGCTGTCTATTTGAGTTCGGGCAGCGGCATTGCGGCGGCCCCACACGACACTCCATTCGATCGGCGGGTACAGGAGGGCCGGATTCCGCTGCCGGTACAGATCGCATTCGGCGGCCCGATCGAAGCGGCCATCCACTTCTGCACGGTGAATCTGGCGAACCGGCTGCGTGCGTTGAATATTCCGGTGACCTTCGACGATCGGCCGGTCGGCACGCATTCGTGGGGCTATTGGGAGGATGACCTGCGGACCTCCTGGCCGTTCCTCGCTCAATCGATCGGCAGCCGGTGAACTGGTTCGACTCCGCGACGGCCTGATCCTCCGCGTAAACATGGGCACCGCACGGACAAGGCGCCGAACGCTACTAGCCGAATGGGCCCTCGGCGCCGGTCCGTAGGACAGGTGATGGTGGTCGCCAGGAGAAGGGGTGGATCGCATAGGCTCCTGGCGTGAGCTTGCCCTCCCCTACTTCTGAGAATCGCGCGGTGGTTACCGGCGCCTCCTCCGGCATCGGCATGGCGCTGGCCGCCGAACTCGCCGCGCGCGGGTATTCGTTGATTGTGGTTGCGCGGCGCGGCGAGGTGCTGACCGAGCTGGCGCAGCGGCTGACGTTGGCGCACGGGATCACCGCCGAGGTGCGCGCGGTGGACCTCGCCGATCGGACGCAGCGCGCGGCGCTGGTCGAGGAGCTCTCGGCGCGCAATATCTCGATCCTGTGCAACAACGCGGGCATCGCGACGTTCGGGGCCGTTGCCGAGCTCGATCCGAGTTACGAGCGCGCGCAGATGGAGCTGAATGCTGTTGCGGTGCACGATCTCACGCTGGCCGTGCTGCCCGGCATGATCGAACGCGGCAGTGGCGGGATCCTGATCAGCGGGTCGGCGGCGGGGAACATGCCGATTCCCAATAACGCCACCTACGCCGCGAGCAAGGCGTTCGCCAACACGTTCTCCGAGTCGTTGCGCGGCGAACTCAAGGGTTCCGGCGTCCATGTCACGCTGCTCGCACCGGGCCCGGTACGCACCGATGCGCCCGACCCCGCCGACGCGTCGATCGTCGACCGGCTGGTGCCCGACTTCATGTGGGTGTCCTCGGAGTACACGGCGAAGGTGTCCATCGACGCGCTGGCCCGCAACAAGATGCGCGTGGTGCCCGGGCTGATCAGCAAGGGGATGAGCGTGGCGGGGCAGTACGGTCCGCGCGCAGTCACCGCGCCGATCGCGGGTGCCTTCTACAAGAAGCTCGGCGGCTAGCGAGACGCACCTCACGGCCGAGGTCAGGGATCCGTCAAGATCGGGCTCTCGGTCGTCAAGCAGCCGTAAGCTGGACGTTTGCCCCAGCGGAATCGGCGTAGTCCTGACAGCGGCCCCGCATACGGAATAGCGGGGACGCACACAGGAGACACCGTGACGCTGCTGGAAATCTTCCCGTCGCTGAAGTCGGGAATGCCCTCTCGTCTCGACTCGGCCGTATGGCCGCGCGACACGCATTACGACGACGCGGGTCGCATCACCATCGGCGGGGTGGCGCTGGCCGACATCGCCGACCAGTACGGCACTCCGACCTACGTCCTCGACGAGCGCGAGGTCAGGGAGCGCTGCCGCGCCTACCGCAAGGCCTTCCCGGAGGCCGAGATCATCTACGCGGGTAAGGCCTTGATGATCCGCGCGGTCGCCAACTGGGTTTCCCAGGAAGGGCTGTCGGTGGACGTGTGCTCGTCCGGCGAGCTGGCCATCGCCTTGGCCGCCGGGGTGGCCCCGCGCCGAATCATCATGCACGGCAACGGAAAATCGTTCGACGAACTGACCGCCGCGATCAAGGCCGGGGTCGGCCGGATCGTGGTCGACTCGCTGGCCGAGATCACGCTGCTCTCGGCGTTGGTCACCGACTCGCAGAATGTGCTGCTGCGCCTGTCCCCCGGCATCGACGTGCACGGACATCCCGCGGTGAAGACCGGCGTCACCGATCAGAAGTTCGGCTTCCCGCTCGGCGGCGACACGGCCGCGGAGGCGGTAGCGCGGATCCTTCGGCAGCCGAAACTGAACCTGGTCGGCTTCCACTGCCACCTCGGCTCGCAGATCTGCGACCCGGACTACTACGGCGAGGCCGTGCGCCGGGTGGTCGCCGAGATGGCCCGGGTCCGGCAGGACCACGGACACCTGCTGACCGAGCTCGACCTCGGCGGCGGGCACGCCGTCGCCTACCGCACCGGTGACCCCGAGATGAACCTCGGCGAACTCGCCGCGATCATCGAGGACGCGTTGGACGCGGCCTGCGCACGGCAGCACTTCCCGCGCCCGCACATCTCGCTGGAGCCCGGCCGGGCCATCGTCGCGCACGCGGGCGTGACGCTGTACCGGGTGCTCTCGGTCAAGCACATCGAGGGTGGACACACCTATGTGACCGTCGACGGCGGGATGAGCGACAACCCGCGCGTCGCGTTGTACGGCGCGCGCTACAGCGTTGTCGTCGCGAACCGGCACCCGACCTGCGCGAGCATGACCGCCACGGTGGCCGGTCGCTTCTGCGAGGCGGGCGACATCCTGGCGACCGACGTCCAGCTGCCGGTCGATCTGCGGCCCGGCGAGGTGCTCGCGGTGCCGTCCACCGGCGCGTACCACCACAGTCTGGCCTCGTCCTACAACAGCGTGGGCCGGCCGCCGATCGTCGCGGTGCGGCACGGGCAGTGCCGGGAGCTGGTGCGCCGGGAAACCATCGCCGACCTGATGTGCCGCGACGTCGGCTGCTGAATGTCCCCCGGACCGCGCGGCGTTTCGCGCGCCGCGCGTTCGGGCGCGTCAGCGATCCGTCAAGATCGGGTCGCGGGCGGTCAACGTTGCGCTAAGCGACCGCTCCCGGGCGGTTCGGCGGCGTAAGTCTTGGTAGGCCCCGCAGATGGAGAAAGCGGGGAGCGGATCAGGAGAGCACCCGTGACGCTAGTGGACTTCTTCTCGCCGATGCGGTCGGGAACTGCCGCGCACCTGGATTCCGCGGTATGGCCCAGCGATGCGAGGTATGACGCCGAGGGCCGGATTGTGGTCGGTGGGGTCGCGCTCGCCGACATCGCCGAGACGTACGGCACCGCCGCTCGGGTGCTCGACGAGCGGGAAGTGCGACAGCGCTGCCGCGCGTATCGCAATACCTTTCCCGAGGCCGAGATCGCTTACGCCGCAACAGCATTACTGCTGGGTGCGGTGGCCGACTGGGTCACCGGCGAGGGGCTATCGGTGGCCGTGTGCTCGTTCGGTGAGCTGACCGCCGCGCTCACCGCAGGAATCGATCCGAAGCGAATCATCTTGCACGCCAACGGTGTATCGCGTGAAACGCTGGAAACCGCGGTGGCGCGGCAGGTCGGCCGGATCGTGGTGAGCTCGCTCGCCGAGATCGATCTGCTCACCGCGGTTGTCGCGGCCCGCCCGCAGCGGGTGCTGTTGCGCTTAGCTCCTGGCATCGAAGGAGATGCTGTCCATGAGGCGGACCTACCGGGCTTTCCGCTCGGTGAACCCACCGCCGAGGCTATTGCGCGGGTCCTGGCTGCACCGATGCTCGATCTGATCGGCTTCCACTGCCACCTCGGGTCGCAGATCTACAACCCCGATCACTATGGCGAGGCGATTCGCCGGCTGGTCGCCGAGATGGCGGTGGTCCGGCACGACCACGACCGCATTCTCACCGATCTCGATCTCGGCGGCGGGCACGCGATCGCCTACCGCAACGGTGACGCGGAGATGAACCTCGCCGAACTGTCCGCGATCATCGAGGATGCCCTCGACGCGGCATGTGCCCGGCAGCACTTTCCGCGGCCGAAGGTCGTTCTGGAACCAGGACGCGGGATCGTGGCGCGGGCCGGGGTGACGCTGTACCGGGTGTTGTCGGTCAAGCACAGCGACGGCGGGCATGTCTCCGTCGTCATCGACAGCGAGACACGCACGCGGATAGGCACTTTCGCGGGGACAGTGGTGGCGAATCGCCAGGCGACCGGTCCGCTGGTGAGCGCGACCGTCGCAGGGCGAGCGGGCGATGTCATCCTCGCCACCGACGTGCGGCTCCCCGCCGACCTGCGGCCCGGCGAGTTGCTAGCCGTACCGTGCACCGGCGCGTATCAGCACGGTGCACCACGTACCCGCGTCATCGCGGTGCGCGAAGGTCACTACGCGCAACTCGTCCACCGCGAGCCGAGCCTGCTCGACCGCGACGCGAGCTGACCACAGCCGCACGACTTTTGATTTCCCGCACCTGGAATCGCATGCGATTTCGTGTGCGGGAAATCAAGGAGTGTGCGGCTTCAGCGCTTTCGGGTACCGAAGATGCTGCGGCTGATCTCGCGGCCCGCGGCGGTGGCCGCCGAGCGCAGGAAGCTCTTGACCGCAGGGTTTTTCATGATGCGCTCGGCGGTGGAATCCTCGTCGGTCTTCGACGCACGGCCGGGTGCCGGGGCGGATTCCGGGCTCTGGTCCGCCGCAGCGACTTTCGCGGCGAGCAGCTCGTAGGCCGATTCGCGGTCGATGGTCTGGCCGTACTTGCTGTGCAGCGAGCTGGACAGTGCGCGCGACTTGATCGCGTCGTCGCCGATGGTGTCCATGAGCGAGCGGGGCGGCTGAATCCTGGTCCACGCCACCGGGGTCGGTGCGCCCTTCTCCGAAAGCACCGTCACCACAGCCTCACCGGTCCCCAGCGAGGTGAGCGCCTTCTCCAAGTCGTAGGTGCTGGTCTTGGGGTAGGTGCGCACCGTCTTGGAGAGTGCCTTCTGATCGTCCGGGGTGAAGGCGCGCAGTGCGTGCTGGATGCGCGCACCCAGTTGGGAGAGCACCTGATTCGGGATGTCGGTGGGCAGCTGGGTGCAGAAGAACACGCCGACGCCCTTGGAGCGGATCAGCTTGACGGTCTGCTCCACCTGGTCCAGGAACGCCTTCGACGCGTCCGCGAACAACAGGTGTGCCTCGTCGAAGATGAAGACCAGCTTGGGCTTGTCCACGTCGCCCACCTCGGGCAGCGTCTGGAACAGATCCGCGAGCACCCACATCAGGAAGGTGGAGAACATCACCGGCCGCGCCGCCTGCGCGCCGAGCTCGAACAGCGTGATGACGCCGTGCCCGCCCGCGGTGCGCACCAGATCGCTCGGATCCAGTTCCGGCTCACCGAAGAACGTGTCGCCGCCGTCGGCTTCCAGATTGACCAGCGATCGCAGGATGACGCCCGCGGTGGCCGCCGAGACCCCGCCGATGCCCTTGAGGTCCTCCTTGCCCTCCGCGCTGGTGAGATGCGTGATCACCGCGCGCAGGTCCTTGAGGTCCAGCAACGCGAGGCCGTTCTTGTCCGCCCAGTGGAAGATCAAGCCGAGCGTGGATTCCTGAGTCTCGTTGAGCGCCAGCACTTTACTGAGCAGCACCGGGCCGAACGAGGTGATGGTGGCGCGAATGGGGACACCGATGCCGTTGGTGCCGAGCGAGACGAACTCGGTCGGGAAACCCGTCGGCTTCCAGTCCTCGGCGCCGGTCTCGGCCGCGCGAGCGCTCAACTTGTCGTTGGCCGCGCCCGGCTGCGACAGGCCCGACAGGTCACCCTTGATATCGGCGAGCACCACGGGGACCCCTGCTGCCGACAGCTGTTCGGCGATGCCCTGCAAGGTCTTCGTCTTACCGGTACCGGTCGCGCCTGCCACGAGGCCGTGCCGGTTCATGGTGCGCATCGGAATGCGCACCCGCGCCGCCGGATCCACCTCCCCGTCGACCACCACGGTGCCGAGCTCCAGTGCCACCCCATCGAAGGCGTACCCGGCCGCGATCTCCTGCGCGGCCGCCGACCCCTTGCTCGCTGCTGCGTCCGTCTTGCCAGCCCCTGCAGCGTCCGCCTTCTGGTCTGCTTTGCTCGCTGCTTCGGCGGCGGCAGCGGCAGTCTCGTTGGCCTTGGCCGCCGCGCTCTCCGCTTTCGCCTTCGTCTTGGCCTGCACCCCCTTCTCACCCGCCTCCTGCTCGGCAAGCTCGCGTTCGGCCGCCTCCGCAGCCGCTGCCGCCTCAGCAGCGACCCGAGCCGCCTCCTCCGCAGCCTTACGCGCCGCAGCAGCTTTCTCCTGGGGGCTGGTCATCGCACGTCCTCCGTCTGGTCTGACTCGAACTGCTTAACGCAGTGTTTGCTGTCGTACCGAAAACGCCTGTGCCGATCAGAAGAAACTGTATCCCCGAGTGAGCCACTAGTGGTCTCGCCTCCCTGCACGGCAGCCGACTTCGTCCGTTCGAGGCAGGGGCTTCTTCTACAAGGCCTGTGCACCTCCAACGCGTGACGCACCTACTTACGCGAACAGCACCAGCACAACCCCCGTTTTCGAGCGAAGCGAGACCGAGCATGTCCGTTCGCGGCCCGTCTCGCATCCGAGTGGCCGAAGCGCACGCGCCGCAGGCGCAAGTCTCGGCCGCTCGGATGCGAGACACCCGGGGGCCGCGAACACGCCGCGCCGAAGGCGCGGCCAATTAGACACAGCTAATGTTGCTGCCGTGTCAGATAAATACGTGGTGTGGATGGATTGCGAGATGACGGGCCTGCGCCTGGACAGCGACAAGCTGATCGAGGTGGCCGCACTCGTGACCGATAGCGACCTCAACATCCTCGGCGAGGGTGTGGACGTGGTGATCCACGCCGATGACGCGGCGCTGGCCGCCATGCCCGCAGTGGTCGTCGACATGCACGCGCGCTCCGGGCTGACCGAGGAGGTGCGCCGCTCCACGGTCACCATGGCTGAGGCCGAGCAGCAGGTGCTGGACTACATCCGCCAGTACGTGCCCACCCCGCGCACCGTGCCGCTGGCCGGTAACTCGATCGCGACCGACCGCGGCTTCATCGCCCGGGACATGCCCACGCTGGACGCCCACCTGCACTACCGGATGATCGACGTGAGCTCGATCAAGGAGTTGTGCCGCCGCTGGTACCCGCGCATCTACTTCGGTCAGCCGGAGAAGGGCCTGGCCCACCGCGCGCTGGCCGACATCAAGGAATCCATCCGCGAGCTGGAGTACTACCGCCGGACCGCGTTCGTCGCACCCCCCGGGCCGTCCACCACCGAGATCGCCGCGATCGCCGGCGAGATCGGCAACGCCGCGGGACCCGCCGAATCGGCCCAGGTCAACGCCTCGTCGGAAACCGATTAGGGAGACGAAGGGGTGACACGCTAATATCGACGGCGCCGGTGTTCATCCGGTGATGGTGACCGTAGTTCAGTTGGTAGAGCACCAGGTTGTGATCCTGGCTGTCGCGGGTTCGAGTCCCGTCGGTCACCCTGAGAGGCCCGGGCTGGAGAGAAATCTCCAGCCCGGGCCTTTTCTTTTGCCCGGTACCCGTCCGGCTGCCGCACACGCTCTGATGAGTTGCACACCGACTTGCCGCACCGACACGCGTGCGGATGTCACAACGTGTGCGGCTGCGGTCCGCAAACGACGAACGGGCCACCAGCTACTGCTGATGGCCCGTTGACGTTGCCGCTCAACGCGGGTCGGCGTTACCCGCCTTCCACACCGGCCACGGGATGTTCCAATCCCCCAAACCGTCCACGCCGGACAACGTTCCGCCGACGGTGTTCTTGATGATGGTGATGTCACCACGCTTCGCGTTCTGATACACCCACTGCGCGTTCGCCGGGCTCAGGTTCAGGCAACCGTGGCTGGTGTTGCTGTAACCCTGCTGCCCGACCGACCACGGCGCCGAGTGGAAGAAGATGCCGCTGTAGGAGATTCGCGTCGCGAAGTCGACCGGCGTCTTGTACCCGTCCGGTGAGTTCACCGCCACACCGTAGGTCGAGGAATCCATGATGATCTTCTCGTGCCGGTCACTGACGATGTAGATGCCGTTGTCGGTGGGCGTGCTGTTCTTACCCATCGAGGTCGGCATGGTCCGGACGACCTCGCCGTTCTTCTCGACCACCACCTGCTTGGTGTTGTCGTCCGCAGTGAAGATCACCGCATCGCCGACGGTGAAGAACGAGTGGATGTTGTCCTGGCCGTACAGCCCGTCACCGAGATCACGGCCATACACGTTCACGTCGATGGTGACCTTCGTCCCCGGCGCCCAGAAATTCTCCGGACGCCACCGGACCTCGCGATTGTTCACCCAGTAGAACGCGCCCTCCACCGGCGGCTCGGTAGTGATTTTGATCGCATCCTGGGCGGCCTTGCGGTCCGGAATCGTCTCGTCGAACTGGATCGCCACCGGCTGACCGACGCCGACCACCTCGCCCTCGCCGGGCAGCAGGTACGGCTTGGTCTGGCTGTCCGGGGAGCTGGTGGTGAAGCTCAGCATGGTGGAGCTCGCGCCGCCGAGGCCGATCGCGTCCGCCTTCAAGCGGTAGACCTTGCCGTAACCGAGCACCTCGGTGGTCTCCCAGGACCGGCCGTCGGCGGCCAGCCTGCCGTTCACCGGCTTACCCTGCGCGTTCACCAGCGTCACGTTGGTGAGCTTCCCGTCCTCGACCTGGAACGCCAGCGGCACACCCGGCGAGACCCCCATCTCGCCGTCCTTGATCGGGGACAACAGCTTCGGCTTGATCAGCTCGACCAGCGGGTTCCGGTCGATGGCGATCGACGACGAATCCGCCGAGTCCGACGAAGAGCACCCCGATAACACCAACGCGGCCACCGCGAATACGACGACAGGTGCGGTGATATGTCGTATCCACCGACGCTGACCATGACCAACGCTCATTCCAACCCCGTTTCAAGTCCCGGTGCATCAGAAGCACACCGATGGCTTCGGATCCCAACCGCCTACAGCTCAACCCGCCGTGCCTGCGGAACGGTCGAGACCACGTTCGGTCATTCTGCCAGTCCGCGACGCTCGCACCAACGCGAATCCCGCGCCGACACAGACGTGTTACACCGGATAGATCCGAACTGTCCGGTTCGGTGTTAACACCCGCGACCGAACCGTCATCACCCCCGCTCAGGAGGCGATTTCACATCTGCCGCCTCCGCCTGTTAAGGTTTGTCCCGCACCGGAACACGGAGCAAGCGCCATTAGCTCAATTGGCAGAGCAGCTGACTCTTAATCAGCGGGTTCGGGGTTCGAGTCCCTGATGGCGCACCTTTTCCCTACCTACACACAGGATTCCTGTATCCCGTGCTCTAACACACTAGAGCACGCTTCGGACATCTCTTCTACCAGCGGTTTTGCCGCATCGCCCCAGGTCGGTGCTGTTCCATCGATCGCACCCGCCACCGGACCGAATTCGGATGCGCCTCTCGGGCTCCGCGATGGCCGACTGGAGCCGATGCCATCGACTACCGCTGGCCGAGTGCCGGTCGTCTATGGGTCGGTCCTGCTCAATCCTGCCGGACGCTTCGCCGAGCGCGCGGTGCTCTCGTCACTGGGTTGGGCACCCGGTACACCGATCGACATCCGGCTCGTTTTACCGGGCGTGCTCGTCGTGGTGGAGGCAGGCGGTGGCGAGTATGCGATCGCACGTAACGGTCAACTGCCCATCCCTTCTCCTGTCCGGCGCCGGGCCGCGCTTCGCATCGGTCACCGTGTGCTGCTGGCCGCCTACCCGCACGAGAACCGGCTGATCGTCGTCGGCCAGATCGCCCTGGACACGCTGCTCACCGATGTCCGGTCCCTGATCGACGGAGGTGAGCAACAGTGACAGCACCTGTGCCTGCGGTCACCGATGCCGAACTCGATGCCGCCCGCACTCTGCTGGCCCGGATGGGCATCACCGCCGCCGATCTGCTCGATATCCGCCCCACCGCACCAACTTTCGCCGAGTACATTCCGCTGGTGCGAGCCAGGGTGGCGGCACCAGGAACGCTGAAGACCTACAACACCCATTGGAAATGTCTCGAACGGGTGTGGGGCACTCGTCGCATCGACGAACCCACCGTCGGTGAGATCACCGACATGCGCGATGCCGCACGACACAACGCCAAACGCGACCGCAACAGCCGCGACGGACGCGGAGCCGCCGAGGCGATGATCAGCGCACTGCGCTTCCTGTACCGCCACGCCGAGAACGACGGACTGATCCGGCCAGGCGACAATCCGGCACGCCGGGTTGCCAAACCTCGCCGTGTACCCTCCACCAGGCGAGGACTGCCACTGACCCAGCTCGCCGAGATCACCCAAGTCGCCGCCACCACCGGCAACGATCCGGAACTGGACTCGCTACTGCTGCGGCTGCATTCGGAGACCGCGTGCCGTCGCGGCGGCGCACTCGGGCTACGGCCAGAGGATCTCGACCCGCAGCAGTGCCTGATCTTCCTGCAGGAGAAGGGCAAAATACCGCGCTGGCAACCAGTCTCGCCGACGCTCATGGCCAATTTGATCCACCACGCCCAAACCCGCGGCGCCCTCCACGGCGAGCAGTTGCTCCGATATCGCAGCGGCAAGCCGATCACCCGCCGCCGCTACGACGGAGTGTGGACCCGGATCGGTTATGAACTGCCATGGGTGGAAAAACAGCAGATCACCACCCACTGGCTCCGGCACACGACACTGACCTGGGTGGAACGAAACTTCGGATACGCCGTCGCCCGCGCCTACGCCGGGCATGCCGAGGGCAAGTCCGACGGTTCCACCGCCACCTACGTACGGGCCCGGCTCGAGGAAGTCGCGCTCGCGCTCGCGACCCTGACCGGAGAGCCACACCCACTCGCAGCCGCAGCCTGAACTCCGAGCTGCTCTGTCGCGCTCCGGCACTCGTCCCCTTCGACAGTGCCGGAGCGCGCCCAGCATTGCCCCGAAGCGGGTCTCGTTATGGGATATTCCGAACTCGGTTATGGGATATTCCAGACTGGGGTCAGTTGGTGTTGTAACCGCGGGAACTGTGGGATTACCGTGGTTCTATCCCCGCGTGGGAGTTTCCCGGTAACTGCGACTGCGGAGCCGGATGAATATTTGTTTATCGTTCTGATTCCTGCGAATCGGGAGGTACGCAATGCATCCTCCGGTCTCACTCCCTCAGCCCTCGGCCCCCGCTCCACCCGAGGTGAATCCCCTCCCTGTTCCCGCAATGAGGCTCCTCGCCCCCACCACCGAGAAGTATCTGTACAGCGTCACCACGATCTGCTGCCACGGCCAACTCAGTGACCGTGCCCCCACCAAACTCCTGCAGTGGCAGCCCAGCCGGCGAATTCACCTGGCAGTCAACGCGAACGCCGTCGTAGCCGTCGACGATCCCAACGGTGATTCGCATATCGGTCGGGAAGGCCACCTCCGCCTCCCAGCAGCTATCCGCCATCAATGTGGCATCACCCCAGGAGACCGGCTGCTCATCGCCGTATCTCTCGAACGGCGAGCGATGTTCGTCTACCCATTTTCGGTTGTCGACGACAATCTCGCCTCTCTTCACCAACAGACGTCGCGCATCGCGTCATGACAGCGGCAGCCGAACTCGAAGCGGCGCGACTACTGCTCGAACGTCTAGGGTTCACCCCCGAACAGCTTCTCCAAGCCGCAGCAGCGACCGTGCCCACCGTCGGTGAGTACATCGCCACCATCACGTCCTCGATGCAACACAGCACCCTTCGCGTCTACGGCACCTACTTGCGATGCATCGAAGACGCCTGGGGTAAACGCGTCCTCACCGAACCCACGGCACCCGAACTCAGGCAGCTCGCTGAACAGACCAAACACAACGCCATAGTCCGCCGCAACTCCCGCGGCGGCCGCAGCGCGGCCGAAAGCCTCATCGCGGCCGCACGCTACCTCTACCGCCGTGCCGAAGAGGACCGCTACATCCGCCCCGACAACAACCCAGCGCGCCAAGTAGCCAAACCGCGCCGCCTGGCCAGCACCAGACGAGCGATCTCCCACAACAAACTCGCCGAGATCGTCCATGTCGCGGCTACGACCGGAAACGATCCCCACCTCGACGCCCTGTTGCTGCGACTGCACATCGAAACAGCCTGTCGCCGTTGCGGAGCCCTCGCTCTGCGTCCGAAGGACCTCGACCCGGAGCAATGCCTCATCTTCCTTCGGGAGAAGGGCGAATCAGTGCGGTGGCAGCCCATCTCCCCCACCCTGATGCAAGCATTCCTCGACCACATCGCCGAACGACATCCAACCCCGGCCGTCAAATCCGGTCCCTTGTTCCGTTACCGCAACGGCCGACCCGTCACCCGCCGCCGCTACGACTCACTATGGACCCGAATCGGTCAACACTTGGACTGGGTTGCCCGCCAACAGATCAGCACGCATTGGCTACGCCACACGACCTTGACATGGGTGGAACGCCACTATGGCTACGCGGTCGCCCGCGCCTACGCCGGACATGCCGAACCAGACGGCCGCATCGGACAGACCGCTACATACATCCGAGCCGACATCCAGGAAGTAGCCGAGGCGCTCGCCGCACTATCCGGCGAGCCGCACCCACTCGCGGCTTGACAAAATCGCCGTGCAAAACCGATGCCGGCTACCCACACCCGCCCTAGATTGACCGACACCTACTTCCGATGAACAGCGCGGACTGGCGGTTGCCTCCTGACGTTGAGCTAACTGACCGGCAGGCCGAGGTGGTCGAAAAAAGCGCGGTTTCTCTCAGTGGCCAGACGTAGGAGGCGGTCGAAGGAGAAGACCTCGATGTAAGCCTTGTAGGACTCGTTATAGCCGAAGTAACCGGTGCCGTCTTGGGTGATCCGGAGGTTTGCCTGCTTGCAGCGCCTCTTCATTGTTGGCGTCAGGTCCGCGAGAATGTAGCAGAAGCCAGGAATCTGTTCCGACTGGGGGATCGGGCGGCCATTTACGGTCGTAACCTTGCCTTCGCGGACCTTCTCAAGGTAATTCAGTGCTTGCTCGATGGGGTCCTTATCGGCTCCGGCTGCGGCGTCGTTGCGCATCGGCCGCTTTACCTCGATTACCGTGATGGTGGCGAGCGGCATCTTCTCCCCCTCGGCAACCAAAATTGGCACGTCCGTGAGATGCAGGGCCAGCAGATCGGGTTCGAGGTCGGAATTCGATCCTGTGATCGGCATCGACTTGATGGGCCTGTCCGACGCGAGGAAGGTATGAAATGCCAGCCTCTCATCAATGAGCCACAGGTTGCTCGCGTCTGTTCGCACCTCGTCGCTGGTCGCGCGCATCTGCATGATCAGCCGGTGTACGACCTCTTCCTTCGAGTACTTGCCATTTCGGTCAGCGCAAACTGCTTTAGCTAGCAGCTCCAAGATCACGCGCCGGTGGGATACATATGCGGCAAGGTCAGACTTCTTGATGTCGTTGACTTTGTCCAGGTATCCCTGGAGCTTCTCGCTATAGGCTTCGTCTTCGGTGATCTCGGCATCGAGGACCTGCTGCCCTTCGGTCAGCACCTCGGCCTCCAGGTCGGCTAACTGCCGGTGTAGATGAAGCTCCAGTTCCCGGTCGCTTATCCCGGGATCAATGCCCAGCTTCTCCTCGCCGATACGATGCAGGATCGGGCGGTACCGCGGAGCCTTCTTGTCCACGAAGTTCCTGACGCGCGCCAGGCCTGCCTCGCGTGCCTCGGCGAGGTTCGCGTGCAGGTAGTTCGCCACTGCATCCAGCACGGCGGTTCTGATGTCTGATAGGGAGGGCTCGGCCTCGCACAGGGTCCCGTCCGTCACATCCGGGATGTCAAAGCCTGTCCGCTCGGAACGGACAGACTTGTCGAGATAGTTGGACGTGAGGTAACAGGCGTACATGAATTCCGTATCGCCGTCCTTCACCCGGCCGTGCAGGCCCGGTATCTTGCCAGACAGGTTCTCCACGGTGACGACCCTGGTCGCGGCGCACCAGTTCAACTGCGGAGTCGGCCTGCTCGTGGCCTTCAGCCGCAAGTGGATGAGGGAAAAGAGCTGACCCTTTACGGTGATATCTTGCCTGCTGGATGCGTCGAACATGTAGTCCGCGAAGACTTCTTCCAAATCGATCCGCTCGTCAGAATCGATCACGGTGATATGCGGGGCACCACCCGGCCGGACGAAATACCAGAAACAGTGCTCAAGGATGTCCTTGGCGATAGGAAAAGCACTCTTGGGGGTCTGCTCTCGGTATATCTCAGCGAAGGACTGCAGTTGGATCTCAGTTCCTGTGTCCGATGCGCCGGAGTTCCGGACGATTTCACCGGAAACTCCGTCCTGGGTGGTGAAAGTAAACACCCGCTCCAGCACTTCCTCATCAGGGCCCATGTAGCGGCTGCGCACTTCGACCTTGGCGAACGCCTTCAGCCAGAGCAGCCGGCCGACACCCCGGCAGCCTTGCGCTGATTTGTACTCGGTGTCGAGGGTGTTGAAGGAGTCCATGTTCCTGTCATGGAAGCCCTCACCGTTATCGACGATGACGAAGCCACTGATGTCCCCTGCGTCCGCAGGCGTTGCGGGCTTGTCATCAAATTTCAAGGCAGCCTGTTGATCACGTACTATCCGCACTTCGATCCGAGCAGATTCAGGATGGGCCACATCGACCGCCTGGATAGCGTTCACCACGGCCTCGAAGAGGGGCAGCAGGGCGCGGGTCTTCGGGAGCGATGTATTACGCAATCGACCCCTAAGCGAAGCTTTAACAACCATGCCGGTGCCCGCCCTCGCTGTCCATGCTTGCATGCTAGATGGTATGGGGGCCTGGATGTGAGGCCGAAGGCCCCGTCTGCGGAGAGTCTTTGGGGTTGCCGCGCGGCGAAGTAGTCCACGTGCTATGGAGCTAGTAGCTCCAGCCTGGTGCCCACCCGCAGCGATTCGCCTTTCGCTACAGCTGGCGATTCTCCCTCGCGTTCAGTTCCGCTTCCTGTTGATCGGCCCACTCGCGAGCTGCCGCGATGGCGTCTCGCAGCTCAGCAATCTCCAGTCGCTCTTCAGTATCTGGCGAGCCCAAGGTGAACTGCACATCTGGCTGACGGTTGGCACCGAGTGTGACGGTATCGATAAGCAGCCACTGCTGAATTTCGGAAGGGGTGCCGTCGCTAAAGACCGCTGACTCGAGCAGTCGGTAGGCTGATCCGTCCGTTCGAAGGACCTCAACGGCTTCGAGCGTCTCCTCACATTGCCGCTTGATGGTGCCTAGGTCGTCATCATCGGCGGCAAGTCCAGCTCCATCGATGACCGCTATCGTAGCCAGCAGCCGTGCACGGTGCTGGTCCAGCAGCTCCGGATCAGGATTGAGGCTTTCGTCCCCGAGCCACCTCATTCGACTCGGTGCAAACGGGCCGGCACCGCTGAACTTCGGGCGGCGGAGGGTTTCGAGGAACCGTTGGACGGAGTGCTCGATCTTGTGATGGACCGAGGAGGGGCCGTCGTGCTTCTCTGTTCGGAAAAAGTGCCGCTCTTCTCCCGCTTCTCCTGGGCAGAACCACATTTCGTCGTCTCGGGAACGGTATATCTGGACAGGCTCGCCGCAGGTTTCGCAGATCGGGACAGGGCGCAGCGGTGGAACATCCGCGTATTGCATCTCAATTGCGTCCAGCGCTTCCCGGGCAGCTTTCTGCTCAGACTGCCAGGTAAACCACAGGTCGAAATCGCGTGCACCCCGGTAGTGATGCCCCTGCGCCACAAGAGCCTTTGCTTGCTCGTGAAGGCGAGGTTCGTGGTTGCTGTCAGCCTGGCAGTGGTACGTGAGCGTGCCCCCTTCTGCGTCGTAGGCGACGCCCGCATCCGCTTCGCAGAAACCGACAGGCATTGCTTCACGCAGGAGTTCATCACATGTACCGGTGGCTGTCGCCGCCGTTGTTGGCGGTGGCCAGGACCCTGCTGGCAGTCGTTCCCGGCTCCACGGCCAGGTCCGCTTCTTGAGGTCAGCCCGTTGCTTCCGCAGCTGCTCCACCTCGCCGCTGGCGGCGGAAGCGGTTCGCCATTCGCCCGTTACTGTGAGTGCGTAGGTGGATTGTTCTTCGGTCAGCGGCAACCGGTCGTCGATCAGGCAGGTTTTGCAACCTCGCTGCACGTTGGTGACGATGAGTTCTGCGAACGTGTACTTGCGCGGCTTGGCTTTCCCTGAGCTTGTGCAATCGGGCATATGGATTGTGCCGGCACCCGTGATCGCAACCGTGGCGGCGATCCCGACCAACGGTCCAAGGTCAGCTCCACTCCCGCCACGGTCGACCGATTTGAAAGCGCGAATTGCTTCGGAGAGGGTGAATCCGGACATCGGGTGCTTACTCACCACGGCAGCTGCCGACTTGACCGAACTACTCACCGCGCGAACTGCAACACCGTTGGATTGACCGGTGGTGTCATCGGCGATCCCGACGCTGCGCTCCTTGAAACCAGGCCGTGGCGACCGACGCGATCGGCACGGCCCGGGCGAACCCCCTCGAACTGCGCAGAATCTCCACGGAGAGGGCACAGATTCATGCGCCGAGGGTGGGGGCAAAGACCAAATCATCGCGTTTGACGCTGCGACGGCGGATGAGCAGTTGCTCGTTGGCCCGAATCAGCTCGTCGTCGCAGGTGCACAAGAATTCGACGGCGGTCGGTCCCCCGGGTGGGGTGCGCACGATGATCGCATAGCTGCTGGCGTGTATCACGTCGTCAAGGCCATGCCGGATGTCCAGTGTCGTCAGGCAGTGGCGGCGAAGGACTTTGTCGTCCAACAATTTTTGCGCCGCACCACCAGCGCCGTTGGCGATGGCTGCCCGCCCGATCTGCGGGTCGGGCCGAACGTTGGTCTCGAACACGCCGTCGTCGGTGAAGTCGGCAGTCCAGTCCAGCACGCGCCCCTCGTCCATTGCGCGCATGTGCCTGGCGTAAAACAGCGTGACCTCGGTGTGTAGTTCCGCGGATACCATTGAGGTCGTGGTCATGGCAGGGGCTTCCGCGCGGTGAACAAGGCGACGCTGCCGCGGATTTCGAGGACGTGGTTGGCGAAGTGCTGTTGCAGAGCCCCGTGCAGCATGTCGACGGTGTCGTTCTGGTTATGGAAGGCCCCCATCCGCTGATATAGCGCGTTGAACGCGTTGGAGAACGGAGTCTGCGGAGCGCCGCCGGTGACCACGGTGCTACCGAACAGGACGCCGTCCGCGGTGAGCAGCGATTTCAGGCGCGCGAACACTTCCTGCTTGCCGGTTGGCGGATCGGGCAGGCAGTGCAGGACGTAGTTGATCGCGATGGAGTCGAAAGGGGCGTTCGGAATCGCCGGGAGGTCGCCGAGCAAATCGGCTCGCACCGTGGCCGGAGCGTAGCGGGCGATACGGCCCGCCACGAACGTGAGCGGGTCGGGGTTGAGATCGAGCAACGTAATGGCCGGATCGGGAACTGGGAACCGGCAGCGGTCGAGGTAGTACCCGGTGCCTGGTCCGACGTCGAGGTGACGGCCGGAGACGTTTTGATCGTAGTGCTCCACGAAACGCTCTGGCGGACAACGCCAGAGCAGTCGGTTGGCGGCATTGACAGTGATGAGGTCATAGCCGTTGAGTCGATTGGCCCGGTAGAAGCTCTGGCCGGAGTCGGTTGTCGCCGGTGTGGTCATGGCTCGCTTTCGGTGTCGAGGAGTCAGTAGATGCCGAGTCCGCCACAGACGTTGAGTGCCTGTGCGGTGACCGATGCCGCGGAGGGGCCGGCCAGATAGCCGACCATCGCCGCGACTTCTTCCGGCGTGCTGTACCGGCCGAGGGGGATTTTGGCCTCGAAGTTCGCCAAGACTTCTTCCTCGGAGATGCCCTGCAGTGCCGAATAGGACTCGCGAATCGAAACCGCCATCGGTGTCTCGACGTACCCCGGGCACACAGCGTTGACGGTGGCACCGGTCGGTGCGAGCTCTTTGGCCAAAGCCTTGGTGAATCCGATAACCCCCGCCTTGGCTGCCGAATACGGGGTACCGAACGGAACACCTTGCTTACCGCTGGTGGAGGAGATGTTGATGATGCGTCCGGAAGTGCTGCGAATACTCGGACATTCGCTCAGCACGGCGCGGGTCATCCAGAAAACGCTGTTCAGATCGGTCTCGATGACATCGAGCCACAACTCGTCGCTGATGGTGGTGATCGGGCCGCCACCACCGCGACCCGCATTGTTGACGAGCACCTCGATGGGTCCGTGCTCCCTCGCGACGGCGGCCACCAGCTCCCGGACGCCCTCGCGGTCACATACATCGTTGACGTAACCCGCCAAACCCGGCTGTTCGGTCAGCGTCTTGTCGAGTTTGGTTTGCTCCCGACCCGTGACGACGACCTGAAAACCATTGTCGTGCAACTGTTTCGCACACGCATAACCAATACCACTGGTGCCTCCGGTGACCAGTGCCACGCCACCCATGAATCCTCCGAACATGTCGACTACGGTGTGCCGGTCACGCTGCCCGCGTCAGTTCGAAGACTGTTCGAGATCGAGTCGCGCACTATTGCGATACGAGTTCGACGTTGTTTCGAACACACCGTCGCAGGCTGTGCGATGTGCGTCGACGAGTGGTAGTTACAGGACTGTCAGTGCTGGCACCGGGATCGGTGGACACCGAGGGCTTTTGGGCCATGATCACCGAGGGGCGGACTGCGATCCGCCGGATCACCGCCTTCGATCCCAGCCAGTTCCGTTCGCAGGTCGCCGGTGAGATCGATTTCGATCCATTGGCTATGGGGTTGAGCCACCGGGAAGCGCGGCGGCTCGACCGCGCATCGATGCTTGCCGTGGTATGTGCGCGTCGGGCAATCGAGCAATCGGGACTGAACGGATCCATCGACTCCGGCCGCATCGGAGTGACGGTCGGCAACGCGGTCGGCTCCGCCACCAGTGTCGAGCAGGAGTACGTGGTGCTCTCCGACGAAGGCGCCGAGTGGTTCGTCGATCAGAAGTACCGATCACCTCATCTGTTCGACTATTTCACCCCTGGATCGATCGCCCGGGAGGTGGCACAGATCGTGGCGGCCGAGGGGCCGGTGAACGTTGTCTCCGCCGGCTGCACCTCCGGTATCGACTCGATCGGTCATGCCGCGACGTTGATCGAAGAGGGTGCAGCCGACGTCATGCTCGCGGGCGCGACCGACGCCCCGGTCACCCCGATCGCGGTGGCGTGCTTCGACGCGATTCGCGCCACTACCCCCGATAATGACGATCCCGCAACGGCGGCAAAACCTTTCGATCGTCGGCGCAACGGCTTCGCCATCGCCGAGGGTGCCGCGATGCTGGTCCTCGAGGAGTTCGAGCACGCCCGCCGCCGCGGCGCACCGATTCTGGGAGAGGTCGCCGGGTACGCATCGACGTGCAACGCCCACCACATGACCGGACTGACGGCCGATGGCGAGGAGATGACCCGTGCCATCGATCGGGCGCTGGCCGAAGCCCGCGTCCCGGTAGATGCGGTCGGATACGTGAACGCGCACGGTTCCGGAACGAAGCAGAACGACATGCACGAGACCGCGGCCATTAAGCGCAGCCTCGGCGAGCACGCGTTCCAGGTCCCAGTGAGTTCGATCAAATCGATGGTCGGCCATTCGCTGGGCGCGATCGGTTCTATCGAGGTCGCGGCCTGTCTTCTGGCGATGCGGGACTCGCTGATCCCACCGACCGCCAATCTGCATGAACCCGATCCCCGTTGCGATCTGGACTACGTACCGCTGACCGCGCGCGAGGCGGCTCTGGACACCGTCCTCACGGTCGGGAGCGGGTTCGGCGGATTTCAGAGCGCGATGATTTTGCGAAAGGTGACCGCATGAGTCCCACCGATTGCGTTGTGACGGGTATCGATGTCATAGCGCCGACCGGATTCACGATCGACGAATACTGGCGTCGAACCTGCCTCGGCGAATCAGGCATCCGCGTGATCGATGATTTCGACCGACGCTACGACGCAGCTCTTGCCGGTGTGATTCCGGATTTCGTTGCCAAGGAACACCTTCCGGGGCGACTGATAACCCAGACCGACCGGGTGACCCAGTTCGCGCTGGTGGCGGCCGAACGAGCGCTGGCCGATGCCAAGGTCGACCTCGACCACCGCGACCCGTTCGACTGCTCGGTAGTCACTTCCAACGCGACCGGTGGCTTCGAGTTCTCACATCGGGAGATGCAGCGGCTGTGGACCCAAGGACGTGAAAGTGTCAGCGTCTACCAGTGTTTCGCCTGGTTCTACGCGGTCAACACGGGCCAGATATCGATCCGGCATGGTCTGCGGGGTCCCGGAGCGGTCCTGGTCGGCGAGCAGGCCGGGGGGCTGGACGCTCTCGGTCACGCCCGTCGCAATATCCGACGCGGCCGGTGCTCGATGGTGGTCGCGGGCGGGATGGAATCCTCTTTCGATCCTTGGGGCTGGGTTTCCCACCAGGCGTCCGGAGGCCTGACGACACAACGAGATCCGGCCGAGGGCTATCGGCCTTTCGCTGCCACCGCGGACGGCTACGCGCCGGGTGAAGGTGGGGCGATGCTCGTCCTGGAATCCGATGACACCGTCGAACTGGGACACGTTTACGGCCGGATCATCGGCTACGCGTCCGGATTCAACCCGCGCAACGATCCCGCCCACATCCGGCCGATGCGGCAGGTCATCACCTCGGCGCTCGCCGAGGCGCAACTGCGCCCGACAGACATCGACGTGGTGTTCGCCGACGCAGCCGGCACTCGCGCCGATGATGTCGCCGAGGCCACCGTCCTGGCCGAGATCTTCGGGCCGCACGCCGTGCCGGTGGCGGCACCGAAGAGCGGCACCGGCCGTCTGATGGCCGGCGCCGGACCCCTCGATGCGGTATGTGCGCTCTTGGCCCTGCGGGACAACGTGATTCCACCTGCAGTACACGTGCAGGACACCGACCTACCTATCGACCTAGTGCGCGGGCAAGCTCGCGATCTCCCGTTGACCACAGCGCTGGTGCTGGCCCGCGGCGCGGGCGGCTTCATCTCGGCGCTGGTGATCCGGAAATGACCTCGAACGTCACGAGAAAGGCAATCCCCATGCTGACTCCCGAACAACTTCGTGAAGCCATGATCGCCAGCGCAGGCGAGGATGAATCCATCACGCTGGACGGCGATTTCACGTCGAAGGACTTCGCCGAACTCGGATTCGACTCGCTGGCTCTGATGGAGACCTGCGCCCAGCTCAAACGCGACCACGGCATCGTGGTCCCCGATGAGACGCTATGGGATCTGACCACTCCCGAGCAGCTGATCCAGTGGGTCAACGGTGCGCGAGCATGACCGCTCGACCGCAGACAGTGTTTCTGTTCCCCGGACAAGGAGCACAGCATCCCAGGATGGCCGCCGACCTGTACGGCGAGAACGAGACGTTCACCGCCACCATGGACAAGGCGTTCACCGTCTTGGACGACCCTGCGCTGCGCAAGGTGTGGCTCCAAACGGACCCAGGGCCGTTGTTCCATGACATCACCCGCGCCCAACCGCTATTGCTCTCGGTGAATTACGCGCTGGCACGCACCCTGATGGCCGCAGGCCAGTATCCCGACGCCGTACTGGGACACAGCGTGGGCGAAATTGCCGCCGCTGTGGTCGCCGAAATCTTCGACTTCGCCGACGCATTGGCTCTGCTGGCCGATTTCGTCCGCCACTACCGGCACGCGCCGGCGGGCGGAATGCTCGCCGTGGCAGCCGATCCCGACTCGGTACGCGCACGCTTGACCGGGCTCGACAACGTGGTCATCGGGGCAGTCAACGGCCCGCGCCAGGTGTTGGTGTGCGGCGGCCGTGCCGAGCTGCGAGCGGTACAGCAGCGGTTCGTTGCCGAGGCTGTGACCTGTGCGGAAGTCAATGCCCTGCAACCGTTCCACAGTCCGCTTATGAATCAGGCCTCGAGCGCAGTGCAGCCAGATGGGCATCGTCCACGTCTGTCCGCACGACTGCGCGGCCCACAGATGCCGATGTATTCGGGCTATCTCGGTGGCCCGCTGGATCTCGAGCACGCCATCGACCCCGACTTCTGGCTGACCCAGCCGGCCAAGCCCGTCCTGTTCGGTCCCGCGCTGCGCGCGGTCCTGGCCACCGGGCCATGCACACTCGTCGAAACGGGGCCCGGCCAGTCGTTGTCGGCGCTGGCGCGCCGCACATCCGCCGTCGCATCCGGTGAAAGCCGTTGCGTGGCAGTGCTTCCCCCGAGGCGCCTGGCGCCGGGGGCTGATATCGCATCGCTGACGGCCGCGCTCGACCGCCTCAGCACCTCGCCCATCGACGCATCGAGCCGGAAGGACTGACCGATGAACCCCACCGCCGACCTGCAAACACTGGTGGACCGAATGGCCGGACCGGTCATCCGGCCCGGCGATACCGGCTACGACCGTGCCCGACGTATCTGGAACGGCATGATCGATCGCTACCCGCTCGCCATCGCCAATGCCACCACGGTCGCCGACGTGCAGGTCGCGGTGACCTGGGCCCGCTCGGCGGAGGTACCGGTGGCGGTCCGCTGCGGCGGCCACTCCATGGCCGGTCATTCCACCTGCGACGATGGCCTCGTCATCGACCTACGCCTGATGTCCGCGGTTACCGTCGACCCCGATGCGCAGATCGCTCGCGCGCAAGGTGGCTGCCTGCTGGGAGCGTTCGACACCGCGACCCAGGCCTACATGCTCGCCGCCCCCGCCGGCGTTGTCTCCCATACCGGGCTGGGCGGCCTCGTGCTCGGCGGCGGGTTCGGCTGGTTGAGCCGCAAGTACGGCTTGTCGATCGACAACCTGAATTCGGCACAAGTCGTTTTGGCCACCGGGGAGCACGTCACCGCAAGTCCGGTCCACAACGCCGATTTGTTCTGGGGTCTGCGCGGTGGCGGCGGCAATTTCGGAATCGTCACCGAATTCGAGTTCGGACTCCACCGCGTGGGACCGATCCGCTTCTTCTGCGGATACTTCACCTTGGACGATGCCCGGCACGTACTGACAACCTGGCGAGAGCGGATGCCCTCCGCGCCTGACGAACTCACCTGGGTCTTCTACCTGCGACTGGCGCCGCCGCTGCCGGAAATCCCGAAAGAGCTGTGGGGCAAACCAGTGCTCTGCTCGATGGCCTGCTGGGTGGGCGCACCCGTGGACGGCGAGGCGGTGATCGACGAGATCATCGCTGTGGCGCCGTGCCACGGCGTCACCAAGGCGACCCTGCCGTACCGCGGCGTGCAGGCCTATGCCTTTCCGGGAGCCGTTGTGCCCGAACGTATCTGCACGAAGAGCGGGTACGCTGCGGCACTGCCCGATGAACTGCTCGACAAGGTCCTGCACTACGGCGCGCAGATCGCGTCGCCGTTCTCGCAACTGGAGCTGCTGTACCTCGGCGGAGCCGTCGCACGGGTGCCGTCGGAAGCTACGGCCTACCACAACCGTGACCTTCCCTACGTCCTCAGCTTCGCGGCAGCCTGGAACGACCCCACCCAGGATGCGCTGCACACTGCTTGGGCTCGCGATGGCTACGCCGACATCTCCGGCTTCCTGTCCGGCGGCTATGTCAACTTCATGAATCCGGAGGAAGACGATCGCACCGCGGACTCCTACGGACAAACGAAATATCAACGGCTACGGGAGATCAAGGCGACCTACGACCCCGACAACTTCTTCCGGCTCAATCCGAACATCCTGCCCGCCACTCCCACCGGCGCGGCAGCCCGGCGATGACCCCGGCCGAAAGCCGATCGATCCCGCTGTGCGACTTCCCCGGCACACAGCCGGATCGGCTGGCCGTGGAACCCGCGTTCGCCCAATGGCGAACACGCACACCGATCGTCCGCGTTCGAATGCCGTTCCAGGGTAATGCTTGGCTGCTCACCCGATATCGCGACATCCGCGCCGTATTCACCTCTGCGGATTGCCGCCGCGCGGCGACCTCGGACCCGGACACACCGCGTATCCTGCCGCGCGCGGGTGCCGAAGGGCTGCTGATGTCGCTGGATGATCCCGAGCACAGTCGGCTACGGGGTCTCTTGGCGGCCTGGTTCACCGCGCGGCGGGTCGAGGCCATGCGCCCGGCGACCGAGCAGGCGGCTCGTGAACTGATCGCGGACTTACTCTCGGCCGAATCCGCAGATCTGGTCGCACAATTCGCACAGCGTCTCTCGGCGATCGTCATCGGGGATCTGCTGGGCGTTCCGCGAGCCGATCGCGACGAGTTCCGACGCTGGAGCGAAGCCATGCTCTCGTCGACCTCCTATACCACTACGCAAGTGGAGCAGGCCGCCCGCGAACTCGATGAATACTTCGATCACCTCGTCGCGCACCGTGTCGAGCAACCGAGCGACGACCTGATCGGGGTTCTCGTCGAAAACGCACAAGCCGGACAGCTTTCGCGTCGCGAGGTGGTCGCCCTGGCTACCGACCTGCTGGTGGCAGGCTTCGAGACCACGGCCGGTCAGCTCACCAATTCGGTGTACACCCTGTCGATGATCCCTGGGGCCTGGCAGTGGTTGGCGGCCGGTCGGCATCGCATCGGGCCTGCGGTCGAGGAATTGCTCCGCGTCATCCCGTTGGGCGCGGGCGGGTTCCGTGCCCGTGTCACGGCCGCGCCGATCACCTTCGGCACGGACATCGGGAACCCGGTGACGGTCGCCGCAGGAGAGGTCATCATCGCTCCCACGATCGCGGCCAACACCGACCCGGCCGAGTTCGCCGACCCACTTTCCATACGACTGGATCGCCCGCAGGCAAAACATCACCTCACCTTCGGGCACGGCGTACACCGATGCCTCGGCGCGCAACTGGCGCGCATGGAACTCAATGTCGCTCTGGCAGAACTGCTCTCAGCCTTCCCCACATTGGCACTGGCAGTGCCCGAGACCGAATTGGAATGGAACTCGGGCCTGCAGGTGCGCGGGCCCCGTGCCCTCCCCGTCACCTGGTGACCCAGCCCGAATATCAGTCGAAGAAAGGCTCGAACCATGGGATTGACCATCCGACTGGATGAACGCGTCACCTTAGGTCAGGTGGCCGAGGCCGCCTGCGATAGACGACCGATAGACATCGACGAAAACTCCTGGCGCCGGGTGGCCGAGTCCCGCGCACTGCTCGACAAGTTCGTCTCCGATGGCCGCATCATCTATGGCGTGACCACTAGCGTCGGCGGGTTCGCCGACCGCTTCGTGCCTGCCGAGGACGCACAGCAACTGCAGGAGAACCTCATCAGGGCTGTCGCCACCAACGTCGGCGCCTACCTCGACGAGGACACCACTCGCGCCATCATGATCGCCCGAGTGGTGTCGCTGTCGCTGGGCAATTCAGCGATTCAGCCCGAGAATCTGCAGATCTACCTCGACCTGATCAACGCCGACGTGCTGCCCTGCATCCCCGAGAAGGGATCGCTGGGCACCAGCGGCGACCTCGGCCCGCTGGCTTATATCGCGATGGTCAGCATCGGGCAGTGGAAGGCCCGGTACCGGGGTGAGATCCTCGACGGCGGCGAAGCTCTGCGCCGGGCCGGGATCAGCCCGGCGCAGCTCAGTTACAAAGAGGGCCTGGCGATGATCAACGGCACCGCCGGCATGGTAGGAATCGCGCTGCTGACCTACCAGTCGGCCAGGCGATTGATCGAGCTCTACCATGTGGTTTCCGCGCTGTCGATCGAGGGCTTGGCAGGCATCGTAGATCCTTTCCACCCGCAAGTGCATGCGGTCAAACCGCACCGGGGGCAAGCGCGCGCCGCCGATCTCATCTACCGCGGTCTGCATGACTCGGGCCTGGCCCGCGCCGAACGCAATATCGAAGCCATCCTCGCCGCCCGGCGCGACGGCCGTTCGACCGACAGCGCAGGCGCGGACAAGATGGCGATCGAAGACGCCTACTCCATTCGGTGCACGCCGCAGATCCTCGGGCCCGTAATAGACAGTCTGGATTGGATCGCAACAACCATCGAAAATGAGCTCAACTCGACCAGCGACAACCCGATCGTGCTGCCCGATGTCGGCGAGGCCTTCCACAACGGGCATTTCCACGGCCAGTACATCGCCATGGCGATGGACCATCTGAGCATCGCCCTGACCACGGTCACGAATCTGGCGAACCGTCGCGTGGACCGGTTCCTCGACCAGTCCAACAGCAACGGCCTGCC
This sequence comes from Nocardia sp. XZ_19_369, assembly GCF_015355715.1. NCBI lineage: Bacteria > Bacillati > Actinomycetota > Actinomycetes > Mycobacteriales > Nocardiaceae > Nocardia > Nocardia sp. XZ_19_369. Next base: position 376,216 of record NZ_JACVED010000010.1, read on the forward strand.
GCCGTTTCTCTGCCGGGAGAACCCCGGCCTCCGGCTCGGCCTCATGGGTGGGCAGTTCATGACCGCATCGGTGACCGCCGAGACGCGCGCCCTCACCGTTCCCATCTCGATCCAATCGCTGACCACGACCGCCGACTTCCAGGACATCGTGTCCTTCGGCTTCGTGGGTGCTCGCCGCGCCCGAGAAATTCTGCGCAACACCGCCTATGTCATCGCGTTCGAGCTGCTGTGCGCCTGTCAGGCCGCCGACATCCGGGGCGCCGACGGGTTGAGCTCGTGGACCAGGCCGCTCTACGACCGCGTGCGCCGGATCGTCCCCTACCTCGACCGCGACATCACCCTCACCGACCACCTCGAGACCATCACAGATTTCCTGCTCAGCAGCGAGGCAGGCGATTTCGCCGCTCCGTCCGACGACGAAAGGGAGTATCCGAATGACCTCGTCGACCAACATCGCTGACCATCAGCTGGTGCTCGAACTGATCGAGCGGTGGCGCAGCGCCGAGCTGGCCGGCGACACGGCCAAACTCGGCCACCTGCTGGCCGAGGACTTCGTCGGTATCGGCCCGATGGGATGGCTGCGGACCAAGGACCAATGGCTCGACAAGTATCGCAGTGGCACCGTACGCAACGATGCTTTCGACCTGTCCGACATCGTGATTCACCCGATCGGGTCGGCCACGCTGGTGGTTGCCCATCAGTCCCAGCGCGGCGTCAACGGCGCTGCGGACACCACCGGCGAATTCCGGTTCTCCCTGACAATGGTCGAGGACCGGATCCGGTCCATCCACGTAACTCGGATCACCGCGCCGTCGTAGTGGTTTCGCGATCACGAAGCGCGAATCGCTGGATCTTCCCGCCGGGAGTCTTCGGCAACGACTCGACCAACTCGAACAAATGCGGAACTTGCTCCGCCCGCAGCCGTTCGGCACACCACCGGCGCAGCTCTGCGATCAGTCCGGCTCGTTCGCTGCCGGTCAGCGGGCGGGCCGGGACCGCGAATGCCTTGATCCTGTTCATCGCGCCCGCACTCGACGCCACAACCGCTACCTCACTGACGTCGGGATGGCTCATCAGCCCGGACTCGATCACGTGCGCCGAGACCCACAGCCCACCGATCTTCATCAGGTCATCGAGCCGACCCAGATACCAGTAGCGGCCGTCCTCGAGCCGTACACAGTCGCCGGTGCGAAACCAATTCCCGCAGAACGACTCCCGGGTAGCCTCCGGGTTCTTCCAGTAGCGGTCGAAGGTGCTGGGGCCGCGCACCCACAATTCGCCCGACCGCTCCGGAGCGCCCGGGTGTGGCCGCAGTTCGACTTGGTAACCAGGCACAGGGCGACCTGCTGAACCGGCGACGACGTCGCCCGGCCGATTGCTGCAGTAGATATGCAGCATCTCCGTCGATCCGATGCCGTCGAGAATCTCCAGGCCGAACTCGTCACGCCACTGTTCCCAGACCGAGGCGGTCAACGGTTCCGCGGCCGAGACGCACAGCCGCAGGGAGCCGAAGTCGCAGTCACCGTTCGTGTGTCGTAGCACGGCGTGATACAGCGCGGGAACCGAGAACAAGACCGTCGGACGGAATCTGTCGATGGTGCGGGCGATACCTTCAGGGCCTGGCTTGCCCCGTAGATAGACCATTGATGCGCCGTGCCACAGCGGGAACAGCAGCCCCCCACCAAGGCCATACGCGTGGAACAGCTTCGCGGTGGAGAAGAACACATCGTCGGCCCGCACGCCGAGCACCTCGCCCGCATAGCCCTCGCAGCTACCGGCTACGTCACGATGCAGGTGAACCACGGCCTTGGGTCGGCCGGTAGAACCCGAGCTGTAGAGCCAGAAGGCAACATCTTCGCCATCCATCTCGATCGGGTCGACCGGCGTCCCGAGATCCTCGGGCGGTGACGCCACCAGCTCTTCGCCGGTGAGGACTTCGCAATCTGCCGACGCGTCGCAGCGATCGGTCACCCAGGCACGTGCGCGGCTGTGTTCGAGGGCGTACTCGGCAAGGTCGGCCCACGGATTCAGTAGCACCGGAACCGCGCCGATCCGAATGGCACCCAGGAACGCCGCCACCAACTCCACCGAATCGTCCAGCTCCACCAGAACACGGTCCTCGCGCCGCAGCCCCAGCGCCTGCAGTCGCCATGCCGCCGTCCCTATCATTCGCAACAGTTGCCGATAGCTGACGGGCCCGTCATCGGTCCAGACAGCGGGACGGTCGCCCGCTCCCTGGGCCACGGCCCGATCGACGATGGTGACCAACGGTGCTGCGTTGCCTGAGATCGCATTCACTCCACCAGTACCCGACACCGGGTTCGAGAGGTCGTCGAAACTCGATCGAGGTCAGACCAGATGTAGCAAACGAGCTGTGGCGATGAGGTGCATCCGGGTCGGCGCAGCCAACAGTTCCCGCACTCGGGTGACGTCTCGGCGAATCGTCTTGACGCTCACGTTCAGTCGCGCGGCGAGCTCCTCGTCCGTGCTTCCGTCGGTCATACCTCGCAGCACCCGTAGGCGGCGAGATGCCGGGCGTGTCCACGCGGTCTCCGAGACGGCGCTCTCGCAATCGGTGCGCACCATCACGCCATCGAGATCACGGTGCAGGACGCCGAGGCGGCCGTCATCGATCACGATGCCGCGCATGTCCGAGGTCGGATGCACCACCATCGGCACCTGGTGTTCCCGCAGCCACCGTTGAAGTTCCTCGTTCTCCCGCGCGGCGACATACGAGCGGGACCACACGCTGGCGACTGGAAACCCTTTCAGCTGAGCGTATTCGACGATCGTTCGCACCGCCTGACTGGAACCCAGCAAGGGCCGGGCGTGGAATATCGTCACGTTGCGCTCGGCCATCGTCACTGCCGCTTCCGTCAAAAGGGTGAAGCTGTCCACGCTGACCGCGACGTGCTGAGTGACCGACTGCAGCACCGCATGTTGGATCACGTGCGTGATCGGCTCCGAACCAAGCAGACTGGGCAACCGGACATCGGAAACCTCATCCATCAAGCCCAGCAGCACCAGCCGTCCGAGCGCCAACAGCGGGCTGGTCGGCCTGACAGTGCCGGCCGTATCGCGGGAGTCGTCTATCAAACGATGAAAACGCAAGAACGCCAACGCCTTTTCGACATCCTCCGCTCGGTGCTCGACCGACATCGGAATCGTGGTCGTCGGCACCCTGCGCTCGTCACGGATGTACCGATAGACGTCCCCGACCACCGGGCTGCCGAAGGTCGTTTGGGTCTCCATACCGAAGGGAGCATAAACGGCAGGTAAAGGTCTTGTCCACAAGTGGTCATAAAGTTGCCACAAAGTTGCACCTATGTCGCACTGTTTCCGCCCGGAAGCGATTCAGGTGTCTCCAAGTGGCCGTCACTGTTGGCTCGGGTTGCGGGAGCGGCATCAATCCGGCCAGTCTGAATGTCATTGGAGGGGATTCCGAATCAGCGCCGATTACAGGGGTTCCAGGTCATTCTGGAGGTTATGGTGAAGCTGCTCGAGGGAGGATTGACGGTCGAGCCGGTCGGACTCGCCGTTAGACTGTTGGGCCCGGTCCGGCTGGGGGTGGGAAAAGTGGACGCGGCACTATCCCCCAAAGTACGCCAAGTATTAGCTGTGCTGGCCCTCCGGCCAGGGTCCGTGGTCACCCACGAAACCCTGATCGCGGAACTGTGGGCCGATCACCCGCCCCGTAGTGCCACGACCACCATGCAGACCTACGTCTACCAACTGAGGCAGGCTATCGACAGCCTCGAAGGTGATCAGCGTGGCGGGGAGATATTGAGGACCGAATCGCAGGGCTACGTACTATGTGCGCAGGTCATCGATATCGACCTCGACCACTTTCGCGCCCTGGCCAACAAAGCCAGGGCGCACCTCTATGAGTCACCGGACATCACCGTCTCACTCACTCGGCGTGCGCTGAGCCTGGTACACGGTGACCCGTTGATGGACGTCAATCCGGGGCAGGTACTGCACGGCGGCGCGGTCCGGATCGGGGAGGAGATCATGGCCGCGCAGCAACTTGCCATCGAAGCGCAGATGCGGCTGTCCCGGTACGGCGAGGCCATTGTCGAACTCCATGAGCTGTGTACGAGATACCCACTGCGCGAATGGTTTTCCTATCGGCTCATGGATGCTCTCGCTCGAGCCGGCCGACGTGTCGAAGCGCTGGAAGTGTACGCCGACCTGAACCGGCGTTTGCGCGATGAGCTCGGCATCGACCCGTCACAGTCGTTTCAGCGCCTGCACATGCAGATCCTCAGCGGCACAGACGATCCCGACTACCCATCGCCTGGCACAACCGCTCAGGGGGCATGAACGATCTGCGGATCTTCACCCCGCAGCACCAACTCCACCAGATCCGGGCGTCGAGCGCGGACACCGGCGCCATTGATGTAACCCTTGTCGGTGATCTCGCCCGCGCCCAAATCCGGTGGCGTAGTTGCTACCACAACCCGTGCGACCCGCTGGGAGCTTCCCGCGCCGACCGCAACCGCTGCCAGAATTTCGGAGAGCTCGGACCGGACGGCATCGCTTGGCGGACAATCAGTTTCGAGCCACACGATCGCCGACACCAACTCCGTATCATGGCCGCACAAAACGACGTGGCGGATTACTCCGGCGCCGGCTTCGAGCAGACGCGAGCGAACCAGCGCTGTATTGACAAACGTTCCTGAGGACAATTTGAAGTCCTCGGCAAGCCGGCCGTCGAAACTCAATCCCCCGTTGGGGTTTTCGGATTCGACCAGGGTCGCGGCGTCCCCGGTGCGCAGCCAGCCCTCGTCATCCACCGCTGACCGCTCCCCGTCGACGGTCAGGTAGCGCGTGGCGACATTAGGACCACGTACATAGAGCTCGGTCTTGCCGACGCCGCCAGACTTACGGAGGGCAACTTCGACGCCGGGGAGCGGGACGCCGATATTTCTGGGATTGCCGGACTCGAAGTGAGCCGAGGTGCATGCGGGGCTGGTCTCGGTCAGTCCCCAGGACGACGTGAGAACGGTCGGCGAATCGAAGCTTTCGGCCAATGTCCGGAGCCGGTTCCACACGCTCTGCTCCATCGCCGCAGCGGCACAACACACCATCCTGACGGAGCCGAAGAATCGATGCGCTGCTGAGGAGTCCCGCTCCAAACAGCCGACCAAACGTGAATACCCCAGGGGCACATTGAAATACATGTTCGGCCGAGCCACGTTCAGGTTGGCAACAGTCCGATCGATACGGTCCGGCGTACCATCATCGAGCCAATAGGTGCCACCGTTGGTCAAGACGAGGTTCAGATTGTGGTTCCCGCCGAAGGTGTGACTCCAGGGGAGCCAGTCGAGCAGAACGGGCGGCTCGTCGGCGATGAAAGGCCAGATCTGGCGCAGCTGCTGCTGATTGGCCGCCAACATCGAATGTGTGTTGACAACTCCTTTGGGCATGCCGGTGGAACCGGATGTGAACATGATCTTCGCCACCGTCTGACCGGATACCCGTTGCCTCGCGTCATCTACCGCGGTCGTCGCTTTTGCCGTGAACCCCGAGAGCACCGTCATCCCCTCGACCGGTTCGGCGCTCAAGACAATTCGGGCTGCGACGGCGCGCACTGCGGGTAGATATCCCGCGGATTCGGCGAAAACCACTTCGGGCTGCACCATGGACGTCATCGCCAGGAGACGTTGCGGCGAAGAAGCTTTCAGCGAGTAGGCCGGGCTGATCGGCACCACGGGCAGGCCGACCGACTGGGCCGCCAAACTGAGAACGAGATGGCCGAGGCTGGGCCCGGACAAGATGACCACCGAACCGGTAATGCCCTCGTCCAAGAGTCGCTGTGCGACCTGGTCGACCATCCGGCCGATCTCCGACCATGTGAAGCAACGCCACGACGACCCCACCGGTACCTGCAGAAGCGGCCTGTCCGGGTGCGCGCGACAACCGGCGGCGAACCTATGGACGACGGTGTCCGAATAGTCGTCCAGCGGCTCCATCGACCGGAGGATCTGGGTGTGGCCGCCGTCGACCGTGGTGCGACGGATGGATGGTGCTGTAAACAGCGCTCGAGGTTCCACCTGACGACCATCGCCCGAGGCTTTCGAAGACGATTCGAAGAGCGGTCTAGGCCGAGGAGAATGCTTTACCCGGTGGGCCACGCGGGCGATCAATCCCGGTCGCGCCCGGCAGGCAAAGCGATCGCACTGACCGCGACCACAACCATGATCGCGGCGATGGCATAGAAGGCTCGGTTGTATGCCTCGACCAGAACCGTCGGCACCGTGCCGTGCGGAGTCGCGAAGGTGACCAGCGCGGCCAAGCCGAGCGCACCCCCGACCTGTTTTGTCGTGTTCATCAGGCCCGACGCCGCACCAGCGTCCTCGGTAGCCACGCCAGAGGTGACCGCAGTGGTGATCGGAGTATTGAGCAGACCACTGCCGATACTGAAAATGACTGCCGGACCGAGAATTCCGGTGACGTAATCACTGGCTGGGCTGAGCTGGGCTTGCCACCAGAATCCGGCCGCGGCCAGCAGCGAGCCCACAGCGATCAAGACGCGGCCGTCCACCCGGCGCATCAGCCATGGTGTCGCGCGGACGCCGATCAGGATCGCCACGACGGTGTGCGGGAGGAACGCCAGGCCGGTCTGCAACGGGCTGTACCCGAGCACGTTCTGCATCGACAACGTGAGGAAGAACCACATCGGGTTCAGACACGCTCCGGCCAGCAGCATCGTCACATTGCCCATCGACACCGAACGAATCGCGAACAGTCGCAGCGGAATAAGCGGCAATGCCGCCCACCGCGCCTCGACCACCACGAAGGCAACCAGCAGGGCCAGGCCCAGTACGACACCCGTGACCGTCGTCGGTGCCGACCACCCGGAGGTGGCGGCCTCGGCGACGCCGAACGCCAGGACCCCCAGTCCGCCGGTGGCCAGCACCGCTCCCATGACGTCCAGCGGCGGCCGTTCCACCGCCGGGCGATCGACAGCGATGTAGCGGATGGTCAGCACCACTGCGGCGATCCCGATCGGAACGTTGATCAGCAGCGTCGACCGCCACGACAGATATTCCGTCAGCACTCCCCCGACGAGGTTGCCCGCCGTCCCGCCCGCGATGCCGACCGCCGTCCAGGTCGCCAACGCCCGGGTGCGGGCGGGCCCCTGGGGGAACGTGGCGGTGAGGATGGTCAAGGTCGCGGGTGCCAGCACCGCCGCCCCCAGGCCTTGCACCGCTCGCGCTGCCACCAGCAGAATCGGGGAATTGGCCAGTCCGCCTGCCAGACTCGCACCCGCGAACAACACCAGCCCCCAGACGAACACTCGCCGGCGCCCATAGAGGTCGGCCAGCCGACCGCCGAGCAGTAGAAATCCTGCAAAAGTGAGGGCGTATGCGTTGACCACCCACTGCTGGCCGGTCTCATCGAATCCCAGTGCATCTCGAATCGAGGGCAGTGCCACGTTTACCACCGAGATATCGAGCACCACCATGAACTGCGCGGCACACGCCACGGCCAGCACGATTCTCGCCGCAGCGCTGCGCTTTTCGATCGCGATGCCATCTCGGACGCCGCGCTGTGCCATAACTACCTCCGATTGTGATACATCTGTATAGTATACGTTTGTATCATAGATCGGCGCGCAAGACGAGTGGAAGGAACGGCCGTGCCCAGAACCCCCGACCACACAGCCAGACGCGCCCAGATCGCCGACGCCCTGGTCCAGGTAGCGAGCCGCGAGGGGCTGCACGCGGTCACCATGAGGTCGGTCGCTGCAGCAGCGAACGTCTCACTCCGCTTGGTGCAGTACTACTTTCAGAACAAGGAGGAGCTGCTGATCGGCGCCTTGCAACACCTCGAACAGCAGAGCCACCAACGCTGGGCACAACGTCTGGCGGAATTACCCGCTCCATCCCCCCGCGCGATCGTGGAAGCGTTCCTGTTCGAAGCACTCCCCACTGACGAGCCCAGCCGCGTCTTTCATCTGCTCGGCACCTCCTACGCGATTCTCGCCATGACCGATCCGCGACTCGCCGAACAACCCTTCATCAGCGGTGTCGACCGACTCGAACAGCGGCTCGCCACTACCCTGGCGCGCGCCGACTCCGCAGGCGAACTGGCATCCGGCGTCGACGCCTCCGTCGAAGCAACCCGCCTGGTCACCATGACCAACGGCCTCGGCACCAGCATCATGGTCGGCCAGCGCACCGAAGAGGAAGCCATTGCGGTATTGCGATACCACCTGGACCACGTATTCGACACCCTGCGCGTAACAGCAAAGCCCATCCGAGCCGCAGCCCGGCCGACAAGCAGCACGTAGATAAGTCCACCGGCGCCAGATACCTACTACATACGCACGGGTGAAACCGATACATGCCAACCGTCCGCACCGGCATGGGTCAGGCTCGACAGAACGGCCTTCTCGCACAGCAATCCTCGTCCCAGCGGAGCAGCCGACGACAAAGTCCGGTATGCCCTTTCCCGACCCAACACTGCACCCACACCTTTGGCCTCAAAGCCGTTCTGCGACAAACCCTTTCGGTACTTCATCACCCCAAAGCGTGAACCGCCGGACACTCGGCGTGCAGGTGAGATCTGAGACACATACTCGCTTGCCGGGGTTGCAACTTCCCCTACGTGCGAGAAGAGTTTCTATCGCTGAGCGTTAGCTGAAGTCCGTCACCTGGCAACGTAGCCGGTGATATCCAGCCTCGATCTCGCCGCGTCGCCGGTCGCTCGCATCCCCTGATTGAAATCCTTCACACGCTGTCGCAGCCCGACAGCGTGCGAAGGACCGATGATTGGAGAGACCGATGGGGACACCAGTACCTATCGCGAAAAATGCCGAAGGGTCGGTACTCCGTGCACTGAGAACGCCGAAGCTGCTCCGGACCGAGATCCTGGCGGGTCTAGTGGTGGCGTTGGCGTTGATCCCGGAGGCAATCTCGTTCTCGATCATCGCCGGTGTAGACCCGCGAGTCGGCCTGTTCGCCTCGTTCACCATGGCGGTCACCATCGCGTTCACCGGCGGCCGTCGCGCGATGATCTCTGCGGCGACGGGGTCGGTCGCGTTGGTCGTCGCGCCGGTGGCGCGCGAGTACGGGCTCGACTACTTGATCGCGACGGTGATTCTGGCCGGAGTCATTCAGGTCGCGTTGAGCGTGCTCGGGGTGGCCAGGCTGATGCGATTCATCCCGCGCAGTGTGATGGTCGGCTTTGTCAACGCCCTGGCCATCCTGATCTTCACCGCACAGCTGCCGCACCTGCTCGGCGTGCCGTGGCTGGTCTACCCGATGGTCGTGGTCGGCTTGCTGGTCATAGTGCTCCTACCCAAGCTCACCACCGTGGTCCCCGCACCGTTGGTCGCGATCGTCCTGCTAACCGCTGCGACTGTCGCGTTTGCCCTGAATGTGCCCAACGTCGGAGACGAAGGTGCGCTGCCGTCGAGTCTGCCGACTCTGCTGATCCCCCACGTTCCGTTCAGTCTGCACACTCTGGCGACCATCGCCCCGTATGCGTTGGCGGTGGCGTCGGTCGGACTGCTGGAATCGCTGATGACCGCCAAGTTGGTCGATGACATCACCGACAGTCACTCCGACAAGACCCGGGAAGGGTGGGGACAAGGCGTGGCGAACATCGTCACCGGATTCTTCGGCGGCATGGGTGGCTGCGCGATGATCGGCCAAACCATGATCAACGTGAAGGCCTCCGGCGCCCGCACCCGGATCTCCACGTTCCTGGCGGGAGTATTCCTACTGGTCCTTGTCGTGGGGCTCGGCGATGTTGTCGCTTTGATTCCGATGGCCGCGTTGGTCGCGGTGATGATCATGGTGTCGGTAGGCACCATGGACTGGCATTCGATTTCCCCGAAGACGTTGCGGCGCATGCCGATCGCTGAGACGACTGTCATGGTGGTTACGGTCGCGGTCACCGTCGCCACGAACGATCTCGCCTACGGAGTGATCGCAGGCGTGCTGACTGCGATGGTGCTGTTCGCCCACCGCGTCGCGCACTTCACCGAGGTGATCCCGGCAGGTCAAGCCGACACCGACCGCGACGGCGCTATCGACACCCGCGTCTACCGGGTACGCGGGGAACTGTTCTTCGCCTCCAGCAACGACTTGGTCTACCAGTTCGACTACACCAACGATCCCGAGCACGTGATCATCGATATGTCCGAGGCCCACATCTGGGACGCCTCCACCGTGGCCACCTTGGACGCGATCACCAGCAAGTACGAGTCCAAGGGCAAGACCGTTCAGATCATCGGCCTCAATGATGCATCCGAGGAACGGCGCGAGCGACTCAGCGGACACCTCGCCGCAGCGCACTGATCGACGGTCGCGCGGCGAGCAGGCGATACGCGGTGGTGCGCCACCACCGCGATCGCCTTCTCTCCTTCGATCGAGCCGGCCGATCGCGACGTGCCTACAGCCCTGTTCGGCGCGCCGCGATTGGTCCGGACAACCGATTCGGCAATGAGACGTGGGACACGTCCAGCCCCCTGGACTTGCAACTCTACCCGTACCAGAGGGTAGAGTTCTCATCGCTGAGCGTTAGCTGAAGGTCCTCACCAGGCAGCGTGGCCGGTGATGACCAGCATCATCGTCGCCGCGTCGTCGGCCGCTCACATCCACGATCTTTTACCCACCGCCCGCTCCGCCGCAGCCCGGCGCAGTGCGGGCGCGTCCGATGATTGGAGTGCCGATGGGGACCCCTGTGTCCGTAAAACGAAGTACCGAAGGGTCGGTACTCGCCGCATTGCGTAGCCCGAAGCTGCTGCGGACCGAGGTGCTTGCCGGTCTGGTGGTGGCGCTGGCGTTGATTCCGGAGGCGATTTCGTTCTCCATCATCGCCGGTGTGGACCCGCGGGTGGGGTTGTTCGCGTCGTTCACCATGGCGGTGACGATCGCGTTCACCGGCGGGCGGCGCGCCATGATCAGCGCCGCGACCGGCGCGATCGCGTTGGTGATCGCCCCGTTGGCGAAAGAGCACGGGCTCGATTACCTGATCGCCGCAGTGATTCTGGCCGGAGTGATCCAGATAGTCCTGAGTGTGGTCGGGGTGGCGAAGCTGATGCGGTTCATTCCGCGCAGCGTGATGGTCGGGTTCGTCAACGCGTTGGCGATTCTGATCTTCCTGGCGCAGGTGCCGCATCTGCTGGGGGTGTCGTGGCTGGTGTATCCGATGGTCGCGATCGGCCTGGCGCTCATGGTGTTCCTGCCGAAACTCAGCAATGTCGTCCCGGCCCCGCTGGTCGCGATCGTCTTGTTGACCGTTGCGACGGTGGTGTTTGCTCTGCATGTGCCCAACGTGGGCGATGAGGGCGAGTTGCCGTCGAGTCTGCCGTCCCTGCTCATCCCGCATGTGCCGTTCGATCTGGAAACACTGAAAATCATCGCGCCCTATGCGCTGGCGATGGCCCTGGTCGGGCTGCTCGAATCGCTGATGACGGCGAAGCTTGTCGACGACATCACCGACAGCCACTCCGACAAGACCCGCGAAGGCTGGGGACAAGGCGTCGCCAACGTCGTCACCGGATTCTTCGGCGGCATGGGCGGTTGCGCGATGATCGGCCAGACCATGATCAACGTGAAAGCCTCCGGCGCACGGACCCGGATATCCACCTTCCTGGCCGGGGTATTCCTGCTGATCCTGGTGGTCGGACTCGGCGATGTCGTGGCGCTGATCCCGATGGCAGCACTGGTCGCGGTGATGATCATGGTGTCGGTCGGCACCATGGACTGGCACTCCATCGCCCCGAAGACGTTGCGCCGCATGCCCAAGAGCGAAACCACCGTCATGCTGGTCACCGTGGTGATCACGGTGGCCACGCACAACCTCGCCTACGGCGTGATCGCCGGTGTGCTCACCGCAATGGTGCTGTTCGCACAACGGGTCGCGCACTTCACCGAGGTGGTCAAGGTGGCCGAGGCCGACACCGACGCCGACGGCGCGATCGACACCCGCGTCTACCGGGTCCGTGGTGAGCTGTTCTTCGCCTCCAGCAACGACCTGGTCTACCAGTTCGATTACGTCGACGATCCGGAGAACGTCATCATCGACATGTCCGAGGCCCACATCTGGGACGCTTCTACCGTGGCTACCCTGGATGCGATCACCACCAAGTACGAGTCCAAGGGCAAGAACGTGGAAATTGTCGGGCTCAACGAAGCCTCCGAGGAGCGCCACGTCCGGCTCAGCGGATACCTCGCCGGAGCACACTGAGATGACCACCGAAACCACCCGCGCCCATCTGCAAATCGGCCAGGTCGCCGACCGCACCGAGTTGTCGATCAAGACGATCCGGCACTACGACGAGGTCGGCTTGGTGCAACCCTCGGAACGCAGCGCGGGTGGTTTCCGCCTCTACACCGACGCCGATGTCGCACGACTGCTGGTGATCCGGCGAATGAAGCCCCTGGGGTTCACCCTCGAGGAGATGAAGGCCCTGCTCGACTCCCTCGAAGTCCTCGATGACGACACCGCCGCGGTGCAGCGCCGCGCGGAAGCCGTCGAGGTGGTCATCGAGTGCCGGGACAACGCACAGCAGCGCTGCGAGCGGCTGCGTCGCCAGCTCGCCTACGCCGAGGAGTTCACCGAGCTGCTCACCGTGCGCGATGCCCGCACCTAGATGATTTGACCCCAGCTCGTTCACCTACATCGCCAATTGTGCTGGGATGCGCTGTGATTCAGTCGATGTCCAGCATCGTCCCTCGAAAATCGTCACCTCGATCAGCGCGGCCGCGGCGCGACCACCGGGAATCCACGGATCCAGGCCGCTGTGCCAGTAGCGGGCGATCCGATGCGGATCCTTGGTGAAGTTCGCCAGTCCCGCCACCGACACCGACGCCGAGGCGGACGCGTAGGACACGTTGACCGATGCTCGGGCGATGATGTTCGCGATCACCCGCGAGTCCGTCGGTGCGAAAAACCGGAGCAGACCGTCGAGTTGGTCGACCCGGACCGCCATGGGACGGCTCACCAACTGATACCTACTGTCGATCGTGGTCAGCATGACCGTGTCCAGCTCGCGCAGTACTGCGTGCAATTTGCGCACATTCTCCTTGGCCATCAGCACTCTCTTCCTAGTTGTGGCGGGTGGTCCGGCCGTGCGTGATCGGACCGGTTCGATACAACTCTACTGTCACGTAAGGGTAGTGTAGGGTCAGGTCGGCGGCCCGCTCTGCGGACCCCTCGTCCCCTGCGGCGCGGGCCGCCACCCCTCACTTGCCGCGCATCCAGAGGAGTGCCGATGGCCTCGACGGCCGATCACGAAACAGCCGAGTCGACCACGACACCGATCCTCGCCGAGGCGCGGCGGCGGCGGACCTTCGCCGTGATCAGCCATCCCGACGCGGGCAAATCCACGCTGACCGAGGCGCTGGTGCTGCACGCGAAGGTGATTGCCGAGGCGGGGGCGATCCACGGCAAGTCCGGGCGCCGGTCCACGGTGTCGGACTGGATGGAGATGGAGAAGGCCCGCGGCATCTCGATCACCTCAACCGCGTTGCAGTTCGCCTACCGCTCGCCCGACGGCACCGACTGCGTGATCAATCTGCTCGACACCCCGGGTCACGCGGATTTTTCCGAGGACACCTACCGGGTGCTGACAGCGGTCGACTGCGCGGTCATGCTCATCGACGCGGCCAAGGGCCTGGAACCGCAGACGCTCAAGCTGTTTCAGGTCTGCCGACACCGCCGGATCCCGATCATCACCGTGATCAACAAGTGGGACCGTCCCGGTCGCGACGCGCTCGAACTGATGGATGAGATCGAACTCCGCATCGGCGTGCAGCCCACCCCGTTGACCTGGCCCGTCGGCTACGCCGGCGCCTTCAAAGGCGTACTGGACCGTGCCACCGGCGGATTCATCCGCTTCACCCGCACCGCGGGCGGTGCGACGATCGCACCCGAGGAGTACCTCTCCGCCGACCGCGCATCCCTTCTCGAAGGCGACCACTGGACGACGGCGGTCGAAGAGTGCGCACTGCTGTCCGCCGACGGCGCCGACTACGATCGCGATTCATTCCTCGCGTGCGCGACCACGCCGGTCCTGTTCACCTCGGCCGTACTCAATTTCGGTGTCAGCCAATTGCTCGACGTGCTGGTGCATCGCGCCCCGGCACCGAGCGCGCAAATCGACCTGGCCGGCAACCGCCGCCCCGTGGACGGACCCTTCAGCGCGTTCGTGTTCAGGGTGCAGGCAGGGATGGACGCCGCCCACCGCGACCGCCTCGCCTTCGCCCGCGTGTGCTCGGGCTCGTTCCACCGTGGAGACGTTGTCACCCATGCAGCTACCGGCAAACCGTTCACCACCAAATACGCGCAATCGGTGTTCGGCCAGCAACGCACCACCATGGACACCGCCTACCCCGGCGATGTGATCGGCCTGGTCAACGCCACCGCGCTGCGCGTCGGCGACACCCTCTATTGCGAAGAGCCGGTGCAGTATCCGCCGATCCCCAACTTCGCCCCCGAACACTTCGCCGTCGCCCGCGCCGCCGATGCCGGCAAACACAAGCAGTTCCGCCGCGGCATCACCCAACTGGAACAAGAGGGGGTCATCCAAGTACTGCGCTCGGACCTGCGCGGCGATCAGGCGCCGGTACTGGCCGCGGTCGGCCCCATGCAGTTCGAAGTCACCAGCCACCGCATGGCCGCCGAACTCCACGCCCCGATCGAACTCGAACACCTCAAATACACCCTCGCCCGCCGCACCCGACCAGCCGACGCCGAGTTCCTGCAGGCCCAACGTTCGGTCGAGGTACTCACCCGCACCGACGGCGCCCTACTGGCACTGTTCACCGACAAATGGCGCCTCGACGCCATCGAACGCGACAATCCGAACCTGCACCTCGAGCCGCTCGTCGCAGCCACGGAGTGAGGTTTCCGGGCGGCTCGGCGGCGGAATGGGCACTCCGACCCCACACCAAACACTACCCTTACGGGAGGGTAGAGTCGTCTTCGTGACCGACACCTCGCACTCCATCACCAGAATGGCCGTCATCGACGCACTCGGACATACCTTCACCGGCGCGATGACCAAACAGATGATCATCAGCGCCGCGACCCAGGAGCAGATTCCGGGAGAGATGCTCGAGCTGTTGCAGAGCCTGCCCGATAAAACCTATTGGCACATCCGCGACCTGTGGACTTTCCTGCCCGACATCCCGATCGGCGACTGACAAGTCCGGCGAGTCCGCATTTTTCCCGGACGGGGCCTGACACAGCAGACAAGGTGCCACGCCTGGCGTGTATTTACTCCGGCGTGCCCGGCCCCGCCTGAGCGGCAAGCTCTCCGGTCGGCATCTCCGGGGAATCCGGGGCGGGTGGCACGGCTGCGACCGGCGGCGGTTCCCGGACCAGCGCAGCGGCGATCGCAACCGCAACCGGAAGCGCGGTGAAGGCGAGCAGAATCGGGCGGTAGCTGGAGGCGTGTTCGCGGCCGACGGCCAGTAGCAGCGGCCCGAACGCGGAGGCGCCGACGGACACCGAATGCACTACTCCCCGAATCGTCCCCAGATGCCGGACGCCGAAGCTGCGCGAGAACGCTACCGCCTCGAGAGTACGGATCCCGTTGCCTGCCGCGCCGATCGCCAGACCGTAGAGCACCGCCGACGGTCCCGGCGCGACCCAACCGGCTCCGGCGGTGGCCGCGGCGAGCACGCCCATGGTGACGGCGACCAGCAGCCGGTCCGACACCCGGTCGGCCAACCACCCCAACCCGAACGTAGCGATCAGACCTGCGACGGTCTGCGGGAGAAAGATCGCCGCGGCTTGAGTGGTCGTCAAACCGCGCTCGCCCAGCAGTGATTGCTGGTGGAACATCAGCCCGGTGGTGACCATGGCACAGACACTCACCCCTCCGGTGATCACCCAGAACAACCCGGTACGGGCCGCCTGGCCCAGCGTGCGATCGGCGGTGCTGGGCTCCACCTCGACCTGGCGTCCGGCCGCGCCCTCGACGCGAGCCGTCCCGGCGCGCCAGCGCGGGAGCAGCATCAGGGCAGCCGGAATGACCAGGATCCAGACGGCGATGCCTTCAGCGATCCAGACCTGACGCCAACCCCAGTCCGAGACCAGGCGTTCGAGCAGAACGGGGGCGAGCGAGATCCCCGCGGTGCCCAATGCCGAAGCCGCACCGACTGCGAGCCCGCGTCGCTGGTGGACGTAGACGGCGACCGCGGTGGTCGCGACCAAGGTGAGCGCACCTTGCCCACCGACTCGGATTCCGACGAAAGCCGCCGTCAGGCCGATGATTTCGGTCGCCAACGTCGCGGCCAGCAGCATCGCGCCGAAGGATGCCGCCACAGCCACCATGACCGCGCGCGGACCGTATCGGTCTATCACCCGTCCGACAAACGGCATCGCCACGGCACCTGCCAGCGACCCGATGAGGTACGCGGTGGAGACCGCCGACCGGGAAACGCCGAGGTCGGCAATGATCGGATCGACGAAGACCGACACCGCGGCGGTTTGACCCGGCGCGGTCGCGGCCAGTGCTAGTGCGGCCGCCGCAACAACCCCGGCCGTACCATGCTGTCGCCGACCGCCGGATGTCGGCCGATGTGTCCCCCAAGCCCGAGATATCCGGGCCGGGGACCACCGAGAACGCGAAAAGATCGATTGCGCAGCGGAATTCGACAATTGTCCCAGTCCTTTTCGTAGGCGCCGAGTTGGCGCGCGATCTGTCCCCATCGCCGCGGCGGCGATGGGTCTCAGGGAGACCGGACGAGATGTCCACGTGATCCTCGGCTGGAAACCGCCCGCCGGGAGGGCGTCGCCCCTTGCACCATCCGTCCGCGTGACCGGGACCGGGGCTTACTGGGCCGCCTGCGGACAAAAGCTCGAACCTGGAGCGATGTCCGATCCGATAGCTTCCACCCGCGACAACCTTCGACGGTACGCGCGCCACCGCAACGCCTTACAGGGCCGACCGCTCATATGAGACAGGGATCACCACCTAGTGAACTGTTCCGCGACGATACGGACCCAGCATCAATCTACCCTTACGTTAGAGTAGACACATGAGCGCCACCTACGTCCGGTCGGATCACCACAGGGGAGATTCCGTGTCCCGCTTCGATGAGCCAGCGAAGTCACCGGTTCCAGCTTTCGAATCGTTGGGCACCTACAACTCCACACACCCACGGGCCACGCTCCCGCCGACGTGGGAGAACGCGAACGGATGCGCGGCTACGACGCCGCAGGGACCGGCCTAGTAGACGACCTCATCGAGCCGGGGGCGTCACTCACAATAGATTTCCTGCCGGGCGGCGCACCGGAGCCCGACGAGCTCGACCGGCTCGGCACGGTCGTTGCCACGCATCGGAGGCAGGCCCCGATCTACGTGCTGGCCGACGAGGTATCGCTGCGCGCGGCGTGGACGGCGATCACCCACGAACGGCCTACCCGCTTGTCCGACGCCGTCGGCGCACTCGCGCCCCTTCGCCGCTACACCGAGACAACCCGTTGAACCGCCGGCCCATCGATGCCGTGCCGGGTGTCGGCAGGTCAGCTCAGCGTGATTCGGAGGCTAAGGTGGATTCTTCTCGAACAATACGTCGATATATCACGCTGCTGCCGTGGTCACTGATGTCCAGCAGCCCGCGTTGTGGAGGTTGACCCAGTGGATGACGAGCAGAGCGGACATCTGCAGATCGGCGAGGTCGCATTGCGCACCGAACTGTCGGTGCGCACAGTCCGCCACTACCACGATGTCGGCTTGGTAACCCCGTCGGAGCGCTCGGCGGGCGGATTCCGGCTCTACACCGAGGCCGATATACAACGGCTGCTGGTGATCCGGCGAATGAAGCCCCTCGGGTTCACTCTCGCCGAAATGAAGGACCTGCTCGAATCCCTCGACACCATCGAGAACAGCTCCGCCACCGCGCAGCAGCGTCGACATGCACTCGACATCTTGGACCAATGCCGGGTGAAAGCCGAAGAGAGTTCCGCGACGCTGCGCCGCAACCTCGCCTACGCCGAGGAACTCACCGAACTGCTGACGACTCGCAGCGCTCAGACCGCGTCGACCACGACGCGGTAGCGGCGCACGTCGATACTCCAGCGACGAGCAGCCTGGCGGACTGTGGGTGAGCAACTACGCCATCGACGGTGAACTGGCATGTCCCATGGGACTCTTGGCGAATTCCAAAAACCACGATGCCGTCCCCTCATGGGTGAGGTAAAGCTCGTGCATAGCCCGAGTACAGGCGATGTAGAGCATGCACCTGTCCATCTCGGTGGCGTAGCTCGTGTCGTCCGAGTGCGGAACGATCACGACGTCGAACTCCAGCCCTTTGGCGATGTGCGCTGAGGTGATGACGATGCCGCCGGCGAACGCGGTGCTGTCGTAGTCCAGGAAAGTCAGCTCGACCCCCACCTGAGCCAGAGCACTGAACAGCGTTTTCGCCTGTGCGACGGTCTTACAGACGATGCCGAGCGAGCGGTATTCGCTGTCTCGGTGCCGTGCGATCAGGGTCAGGATCCGCGCCTGCTGGTCCCACGGATCCGCGCAGGCGATGAGCCGAGGCGGCAGTCCATGGCGCGCAATGGGGATGAGCTTGTCATTGCGGGAAATGCGCTGAGCGAACTCGGTGATCTCGGTCGTGGAGCGGTAGCTCTTGCACAACTCCAGACAGTCGGCCTCGGGGAAGATGCGGTGGATCGCCGACACCGACGAGGAGCTGAACGGATTGACCGACTGGTTGGAATCCCCCAGAATCGTCATCTTGCACGAAAAGAGTTCCCGCAGAACGGCGTATTGGACGGGCGTGTAGTCCTGCATCTCATCGACCAGGAGATGACGAATGTGGCTGTAGCTCTCCGGCCGACCCGTTTTGATCATGATGTAGACGAGCGGGAACACGTCGGCGTACTCGATCTTCTTGCGGCTGAGCGGCTTGAACAAACCGCGACGGGCAGGATCGGCATAGAACGCCTTGTACAGAGTGAATGCGTCCTTGTAAGGGAACATGGCACGGACCTGCTTGCGCACGCCGACGGTGTCGGCAGCCCCCCACTTCCCGCCACGATCTACGACACCGTGTTTGAGCCGGTTGACCGCGAGGCCGACCACCCGGTCGATACGGGTGAAGATCGGAAGATTCGGCGACTCGGCGAACGCGTCGGCCACCCAGTCGGCGGAGAGTCGTTTGTGCTTCTGCTCGATCTCGGCAGGCACCCATTCCCGCGCGCACGAGGCGATCCACGCATCGAGTTCGGTGACGAACTCAGGGGCGGACTTGTAGCGCATGCGCTCGGTGGCCGCGTCATCGACGTTGTCGAGCAGCTTGATGACCTGCTCGGCGAAGGTCTCGTATTCAGTGACCTTCGCCAGGAACTTGCCGGCGATCTTGTCGAAGTCGATCTCGGCGACCTGCTCCTCACCCAGCTCGGGCAGCACGCTGGCGATGTAGTCACCGAAAACCTTGTTCGGGGAAAGGATCATGACATTGTCGGAGGACAGCGTGTCCTTGAACCGGTAGAGCAGGAACGCGACTCGGTGCAGGGCGATCGACGTCTTTCCCGAGCCCGCCACCCCCTGCAGGATCAGCACCTGCGCGGTCTCGTTGCGAATCACCGCATTCTGTTCACGTTGGATCGTGGCGACGATGTTCGTCATCTTCTTGTCCGCGGACCGGCTCAACTCCCGCTGCAACACGTCGTCACCGATGTTCAGCGCGCTGTCGAACATGTACTCCAGACGCCCATCGGCGATCTTGTACTGGCGCTTGGCCGTGATCTCGCCGTAAGTGGTGCCCTGGGGAGCCTCGAAGAACGCCTCCCCCGACTCGAAGTCGTAGAACAGGCTCGACACCGGAGCTCGCCAGTCGTGCACCAGGATCCGCAGCGTGGCGGGGTCCATGAACGTGTGCACACCGATGTAGTAGGCACGGGCCCCCGCCTCACCTCTGGTGCGGAAGTCGACCCGCCCGAAGTAAGGAGTCTGCAGCAGCCGTTTGACGCGCTCCCGGGTCAATACCGCCCGCTCGCCCAGCGCCACCGCCAGATTCACATCGGTACGGGCGCCTGCCTTTTCGGCATGGTCCATGTCGCGCCACTGCTCCCAGATCTGCTCCTTCTGTTCCTGGATAGTCCTGGCGGACCGGTCGATGGAGCCGGTCAGATCCGCCAGTTCCTTGGTCAGCAGGCGCACCGTCTCGGCCAGATACCGGCGCTCGTGTTCTTCATCCGAGGTCAGCATGTTTGTCAAAGACTTCTCCGGTTCAGGGTTTCCGCACAGAAGCTACTGTCACGTCAGAGTGGATTCGCAGGTCCGATATGAGGACAGTCGGCGATCGGCACGCCTCGGCTCCCGATACTCGGCGACGCCATCGTCCGAACGAAACACTTTCTGGTTCAAGGTTTTCCGGTGTAAAGCCGGGCATCCGCCAACGCGGACCGGACACCCGACAACGTCGCGGGCCACTGCGCGCGGATCGTTTGCCACGACGCCCGCAAGGACACCCCCTCGGCAAGCACCACTACCGCGTCACCAGCCAATCGAGTCGCGACGACCGTGCCCGAAAGATCGATCTCACCCGGCGCCGGGGCGCCACCCGGCAGAAAGTCGATGCGCAGCACCGAGCCGGGCTCGACGAGGTCGTCCGCGACACCAGCACCGCCAACATCGTAGTGATGCAAGGCATTACGGTCATCCGCCGCAGCGGGCAGCGCGGCATCGGGATACGCGGCGTTGTACGCAGCGAGCGAGTCAAAATTCTGCAGCGTGCGCTCCCGGGTGGCCCGATCGGCGGATTGGGGCATGACAGTCATTCAGTCCGTTCGGATAGCGGTGGGCAGTGTGTGGGGCGGCGGCACTCGGCCATACCGACCAGGCAAACCTGCCGCCAAGTCTACCCTTACGTGATAGTAGATTTCTCAGCACCCCCTGACACCCGTCCCGGAAACCTCGATCTAACGGAGCTGCTGGATGGTCAAGGAAAACGTACGCAAGCTGCACGAAGTACTGCGAACTCTCCACACAGTGATGCTGACAACCATCGACGATCGGTATCAATTGGTCAGCCGCCCCATGGCCCTACGAGCCGACGACTTCGACGGCGTCCTGCACTTGTTCGCACCCATGCGCTCACGAGCCATCGCCAACATCACCACCCGCGCCGCGGTCAACATCTCCCACACCTCACCTACCACGTCGATCTCGATAGCCGGCCACGCACACCTCATCGACGACGTCTACGAGATCGCCCTGCGATGGCACCGCGGACTCGACCCCTGGTTCCAGAAAGGGCGCGTCGGCGCAGTGTTGATCGAAGTCACTGTCCTCGAAGGTCGCTGCTGGACGCTGTCGTAGCCGCGATCGGCGCACGCGCCCAGAGGCGAAACAGATCCGTCCGTTTGTGGACCGATTGTGGACCGCCCGTTCTGCGCACCACCCCCGCCACCAGCGGGTATGTGCTCGTTATACACGCAGGCATATCGAGCGTTCCGTGCACGAAAAGTCCCTATCGGGTACCAAGTCTGGACTGGGATCAAGTGGTCGCCTTCTCAGATATTGCCTGGTTACGGCCCTTGACCAGGCACCGAACCGAGGCCTAATCTATTGCGCATGAACACCTACAGTCAGGCTGTAGGTAGAGAAAAAGGGTCGAAGTCCCTGATGGCGCACAACAAAAAGCCTCTGACCAGGTAATACGGTCAGGGGCCTTCTTCGTTCCACCCGCCACAACGTGTCATTTCCAAAAAAACACCAAGAATTCAGCACCGAACCGTTCGTCAGCTGGTGGCCGCGCCGAAACCCAGCTCCAGCACCAACGATGAGTCGGGTGCCTGTTCGGGCGACGCGATGTAGCGCCGCTCGGTGATGTCTTCACGGGAGTGCCCCAGCTGCTTCGCCGCCGTCTTCGAATCCGACGCCTCGGCGATCAGCGTCGCGACTGCCTTCCGGAACGTGTACTGAGTCACATCCTTGTACAGCGTGCCCCGCGCGTCCCGCCATGTTCGGTTGAAGTTGTGCGGATCGCGAAGCACTCCGCCGCGCCCCGGAAAGACAAGCGGCACCTTGGCTTCCACCTCCACCACGCCGCCGTTCACCTCGCGCAGTGTCTTCACCTCGCACATCCGCCCGTGTGTCGGGTCGTCCCGCAACCGCTTCAACATCTGGATCGTGAACTCGGGGAGCGCGACAATACGGTGCCCGGCATCGGATTTGGGCCACTCCTGCCGGAACAACCCCTTCCCCTTGAGCCTGACGACGGTCGCCGACACGGTGAACACCGCCGGTTCCGCCTCCAGGTCGAACTGATCCCAGGATGCCGCAAGTGCTTCTCCCGGGCGCACACCGGAGCCGAGGACCAGATCGGCTACGTCGAGCACGAGCCGATCCCGTTTCGGGCCGTGGGTGTACGCGGGTGTTCCCGAAAGCTCGTTCCCCGCCAGCCACTCCCGAAGCTGAGCACGCAAGCCGTCCAAGCGGTCCCGTTCGATGGTCGGGGGCTTGGTCTTGCGTCTGCGCATACGGGAGGTGTCACGTACCGGGTTCTCGGTCAGGACCCCGTATCGGACGGCGACTCCCATGACGCCGGTCAGAATGACCTTGTGCAGCCGTGCCTTCGACTTCAGTCCAGCAGCAGCGATCGACTGGATGTGTTCATCGAGTCGGCCTGTATCCGCTTCCCACACACAAAGATTTCCTAGAGCCGGGCGCAGCTTGACCGCATCCTTCTTAGCCCGCTTGTCTTGGCTCGCGTCGATCTCCCCCTTGTATCGGTCATAGGATTGCTGACCGATACCTTCGTCTCGTTTCACCTCGTCGAGCCACATATCCATCAGGAGCGCGAGTCGCGTATTCCGGCTGATCTTGCCGCGCGCGCGGCCCTTGTACTGCTTCTGGCGTGCCGTGAGCTTCTTGCGTAACTCCGTCTTCGCCTTGCTCTGCGTCAGCCCGTACGCCTCGACTAGACGGCCCTTGCCGTCGTAGTCACGGAAGGTGGCCCACGCTCTCCACTTCCCGTTCTTCTGCTCTTTGGTACCAATGTCACCGTAACTGCCGAGTTCGGTTACTGGCCTTGGCATTTCCGGTCCCTTTCGTCGCGGGCTGGTCACGCTGCTTCTGGCTGCTCCCCGGTGTGCACCATGTGCGCCTCGAGGTAGGCGTCCAGATCCGCGAGCCGATACATGCACGACTTGCCGGATGGCTTCGAGTAGCGGGGGCCGTGGCCCTTTGCGGCCCAGTTCGCGAGGGTGCGAGGGTGAACACCGAGGTATTCCCCCGCTTCCTCCCGAGTGCGCCACCGCTTGCCGGCCAGGTCATCTGCCACGCCGCCCTCGTTGTCGGGCCCGGCCGTCACAACCGCATTCCCGTCTGATCGGCAGGTTCGGATCCGGACGCGGCACGATCAACCCTCCCTACGACCGGAATCGTCAAGTCGCCCCTGAGCAGTCGGTCTTCGCGCGGCCCGGTGCGTACCCAGTACATGCCGTGGGACCCGTTGGGTACGCAGCCCGGGATCTGCACAGGCGACGCACCGACTAGCGGCCTATCCGTCGCACACGACACCCACGCCGCGTGGCGGGGGGATTATTGCCCACCGCCGGGACCCGTGGGTAGTTGGCTGCGTGTAAGAGCTGGTGCCGTGTCCGGGACATAAGGGCCGCCCTTCGGTAGACCGTGATTGCGTGCACCCGAGTACTGGCGCCCTTGACCCCGAAAATCGCATTACACCTCCGAAAAATCCGGACGGCGTGCACTCCTTTAGGTTCCAACCCAAGATCGTTTTCGCTGGGTCATGAAGTGCTCAGAATGTCGATGCCTCTGGGCGACATCGAGATATAGATCGGGGGTCGCAACGGCAACCGACGTGGACTGAGCCTTGAGACGGTCCACTGGCACCTCGCACGAGAAGATGCCCAACGAGCTGCGGTCTCGACACGTGCCTGGGCAGTTTTGAGCTCAAACACGCTTGTTGTCGCTGGGACGGCGCTTGCCTTCTTACTGAAAGGCTCTAAGCCGCTGAGCATTTGGGTATTCGGGCCAGCGTTCTGTGCGCTCGTCCTTGTCGGGGGCTCCGTCGTCTACGCGACGCAGGCCCTGGTGTCGTTTGCCACCGCTGTGGGACCACCACGTTGCCAGTCGTGGGACCACCGACAGCAGGTCATCCACTGAGAGAACAGGTGCCAGATCCGCTATGCGGACCGATCATGGCGTCAGCAGCCCAACAACCGGTAATGCCGATGTGCGGTCACTTGCCGAAATGCTCCCACGAGAACCGTTGTGCCCCATAGCCTTAGCTTGACCAACCACGACAGCATCTAGCAGGGAGTTTGCCATGGCCGTCTCTTCGATCAGGACCGAAGCGGAGTACTACGCCTTCCAGGCAAGCAAACAGATCGTGGTCGTCCACTTCCACGCGGAGTGGAGTGCTCCCAGCAACGCCATCCGCCCAAAATACGAAGGCATCTCCCGCGAGAATGGGGATGTGGCGTGCGGTGAAGTCGATGTGGACCGCCTGGGCGATCTGGCCGCGCAGGAGCAGGCCACAGCCGTACCCACCTTTTTCGTGTACGTAGCGGGCGAGAGGTTCGCGACGGTTGCTGGAGGAAATGAGTCCGAGCTGAAGCAGCGGATCGCCGAGGCGCGGACGAAGGTCACCGCGTAGCGTCCGCTCATGCCGCATATCGTCCGTTCGGGAACGCGACATCCGCCAATCAGCAGCGCGATAACCCGTTCCACTTCTGCGCCGCTGCCGGTGGTCCCACGACTGGCAACGTGGTGGTCCCTCGGCGGTGGCCAACGACACCCTGGTGATGCTGAGGAGTTCCAAACGGCGGTTCAGTCAACCGCGCACCGCCGCCTCGACCCTCTTGCGGGAGGAGCTGCTGATAACGACCCTCCCACCGACAACCATTCCGATCGATGACGAACTGCGGATACTTGAGAGCGCCCGCACATAGTGGTCTTGCCCAGTTTGCGTTACCCGCAAGCTCCTACTGGCGAGCGAGGTCCTGGCCAAAGGGTGTTCCCCGATCCCGGTGGTTCAGTTAGCGTTCGGTGCTCCATCCCTGATTCATGCGCTGGAAGTATGCGTCATCGGCGGCCCGGATCTCGACTTCGGTCATCGGGTGTCGAGGTGCGGTCTCGGGCTTGCCCAATAGTTCTTGAAGCTGGCCGCGGAGGCGCGGGTCGGCTGTTCGGATGATCTCTTCGGTGCTTGCCGCGGCATCGGCTCTTGCACGGCGGTCGCAGTCGAGCAGTGCGCTGGTTAATTGTGCGCTAGACCAACGCATCACCGCTGGCGCGATCTGCAAGTTGGTGATGTCGCCGTTGGGGCTGACTTCGATGATGATGCCACGGACTTCGCCGCGCCCGGTGACCGAGGCTGCGGATTTCCTGAGTTGCTCTGCGCTGCGGCGGATCTCGGCGAGTTCCTGCTTGAGTTGCTGTTCCCACTTCTGTAGGTCAGTCATGAGCGTCCTAGCTTCTTCAGGATTTGTTTGAGGACCTCCGGCATCGGTCGTTGCTCGTCGGTGGGGACTGCCCCGAGTTCGGTTGACTCGCGGGGTGTGGTGGTTCAGGCCGCGAGTGCGGGCTGATTGATTGTCTCAAATTCGACCGGTGTCATGCGTCCGAGTCGGCGTTGCCGCCGTCGGCGGTGGT
>NZ_JACVED010000011.1:0-345498 GCF_015355715.1 Nocardia sp. XZ_19_369
CGGCCGGTGCGCTCACCGGCCTCGGCATCGCCGCAATCCTGTGCATTCCCGCCGTGCTTGCCTTCATCATCGGCTACTTCGCCTGCATCGTGGCCAGCGGGATCAGCTACGTCGTGTTCGCTGCGGTAATCGGCGCGATCCTGGGCGCGGTTGCACCAGATGTGATCCCGCAGGTCCTGCCCTGATCGACGATTCGCAGTGGTCGTGACCGAAGCCATGGAGCCGCTAGCCCTCGTGTCGAACTTCTAGATCGTGCAATTACTACATCGCACGAGCCGAATGGTTGGGCAACGAGTAAACGTACGTCCGTGGTTCCCCGTGAATGGCCAGACCGCCGTGTCGGCGATCTGGCCATTCACGGTGGCCGCAATGCGTCACCGTTCCAGATACCGGGAACGGGATCATCAACAACCTTCGCGCTGTCGTATCGACTGTGCGTTTGGGCCGTCTGCCTCAGCGTAGCTACTGGCCCCGTCCAATCCGCTCCTGCAGCGGTGGTGATGTGCCCGCGTTGCACGGCAGGTGCTGGTGCCGGTACGGGGGCAGCACCTAGCGCCGACCCGGCCCGTCCGGCGGGTCTGCTGGCAGCGATCGGGGACGGGCTCAGCACGCGCCTCGGCATCGACATTTCCGTGCTTTATTTTCCCTACGGCGCCGCGCCGCTGGGCTATGCCGCGGCGAAGACCACTGGTGTGGAGGGGCTTCGAGCCGAGCTGGCCGCGCAGTTTGACTCCGCGGACACCACCTCCGCCGCCGCGCAGGTCGTCGACATCCTCGCCCGAGTTGACGTCACCCGCATTGCCACCGATATCGGTATAGGCCAGGAATGAACAGAACTGGTTTCCGGCCCGTCGGCTGTCTGCTGCCCTGGTGGAAGCTGGCCAGCCGCGCGCATCGGCCCGCACCGACACAACACGGGACTTACTCGCCGGCCCGGCCAGGGAAACCGGCATCCGCTTTCACTCGGGCACGAGGACCGTTCTGGCACACCGTGATCCGCTGTCGGCCTGTCCGTTTACAGCAGTCGGCTCACGATGATCGCGTCCCAGAGCTCGCCGTTTCGGCGGCGGAAGTGTGCGCGCAGAGTGCCTTCGGTGTTGAATCCGGCGCGCTGGTACAGATCGCGCACAGCGTCGGCGCCGAGATAGCCGACTGGTTCACCCGCCACGGCGGACCGTGGCGGGACTCGAAGGGCTACCCGGTGTTGACCGCCAACACCTAGCGTGGGGTCGCCGTGGCAGCCCGGCTCCAGTCGAACCCGAGCTCACCTTTGTCGGCGATGATCTGCTCCCACCACGGGCGGTGCTCGATATACCAGGCAACGGTCTCGGCGATCCCGCTCGCGAAGTCGTGGGTGGGTGCCCAGCCCAGCTGGGACTCGATCTTGTCCGGGTTGATCAGGTAGCGGCGATCGTGGTTCGGACGGTCCGGGATGTGCTCGATCCACTCGTCCGGGTTCAGGTCGAGCGCGGTGACCACCCTGCGGGCGATATCGAGATTGGTGACCTCGAAGCGGGCACTGATATCGAAGATCGGCATCAGCCCCGGATCGGTGGCCGCCGCGGCCGGGATCGGGTCGAGTTCCGCGTGCAGCACCTGGTGCACCGCGGCACAGTGATCGGCCACATGCAGCCAGTCCCGGCTCTGTAACCCGTCGCCGTAGACCGGTACCTTCTTCCCGCGCAGCACATTCGTCACCGCGAGCGGGATCAGCTTCTCCGGCAGCTGGAAAGCGCCATAGTTGTTGGCGCAGTGCGTCATCCTGATATTCATCTCCGGGTAGGTCTGCATGTACGCGCGCACCATCTGATCCCCGGCTGCCTTCGCCGCCGAGTACGGCGTCTTCGCGTTCAGAGGCGATCCCTCGGTGAACCACTTGTCCCCCTCGGCCAGCTCCCCGTACACCTCGATCGTGGACACGTGCACGTGCGAGCGGGACCGGCACCAACCGGCTGCATTCGGCCATCACCTGCGCCCCGAGGGCATTGCTGCGCATGAACGACGACGGCCCCAGAATCGCGCGGTCGTTATGCGACTCGCCGCGAAATTCACCACATAATCCGGCCGGTGCTGACGATAGAGGGCTTCCATCACCTCAAGATCGGCGATATCGGCCTTCTCGAAGGTGGTTATCGGACGGTTACACTGGCCCATCCACCATAGCCTTGAACTGCCCCGGATTCGATGCACACCGGTTTATCTGTCACCGACCGATCGATGGAATCATCCCCGACAGCGTCAGTGACTCACTGAACCGCATCGACGGGTGTTGCGGACCCGGCATCTAAGTGATGAATTGTATTGTCCGACAATGGAAAAGTTCGATGGTCTGCTCGAGTTGGTGTTCTAACGTTCGAGCTCGAGGGTCTCCCGCGCCGCCGCTGCCGAGGTCCCTTCGGATTGCCCGTGGTCAACAGCCGCCTGCCAGACCGAGTTCCGCAGTGTTTCTGCGTTCATCCCCAGCCGGCCCGAGACCGCTGTGATCGCGCCGCGCAACCACGCGTACCACTACGGGGCCATGTCAAACAGCCTGACCCGGCGGGGAGGACCTGTAGTGGAAGGCTCATGGCGACGCACCGTAAGCCCACAGCCCCCATCTGATCAATCTTGCACTCAGGCCGAAAGCGCGATTTCTACCACCTCGGGCACCAGGGCGCGAATCCGGTTCAGGGCTTTGTCAGTTCGGACCGAGTCGACTGCGGCAAGGGTAGGTACGATGTCACGCCAGACATCTACCGCACCACCCTGATCGCCGGTCAGCCACATACCCATACCCGTATCGGCCACTGCTATCGAGTGAACCCGTTGATGAGTACCGGGGTTCCAGATCGACGCGGCTTTACCGAAGTAGTGTTCAGCATTCGGTGTATCCCCCATCGCCACAAACGCTTTCGCGATCTGATTGGCAATGGTCGCCTTATTCCGCATCCACACCGAAACGTAGCGGGGAAGCACTGTAGTCACCTCCGTGCCCGCCCATGGCCCGGCCTCGAGTTCACGCAGAGCAGCCAGTGCTTCGCGGTGGTTCCCCTGCTCTGCATGACAGCGCACGAGCGCCACTCGGAACACCGCCTCAGCATCGCCACCGACGACACCGCGCGCCAGCCGCAACGCCTCCTCTGCCAAGGGTACCGAGAACCCGCGTTCATCCGGCTTGGCCACGTCCACATTCTGTAACGCCAGAATTCGGGTAACGAAGCCCTCATGTCCAGGAAGGCCCATGCGGGCTAGCTCGCGAGCGCCTAGGTAGTACTTCTGCGCGACTCCGTCCATGTCCGCGTCATGGCTCTTGAATCCCACCAAGTATGCCAATTCTGCTGCGGCACTGAATGCTTCGTGCTTTGCGCGGGGGTCCTCGAACCTACCTCGTAGCATCGTCGCCACCTCGGTACCCAAGAACTCCGCGATGGCCGTCCGGCCGGTGCCGCCGCCCATCGCTTCATCCAGCTGGTGGAAGCCGTCCGCGATCTTGTGCACGGCCCGAACCTCCGCCATGCCTACTCGTGACGACGAGGTGATGTTGGCCAGTCGCTGTAAGTCCTCATCTACATCTCTTACTGCCAGCGCCGTTGCCGAGTACCCAACGGTCCGGAGGAACGACCGCCTATCCACGTCGGCTGTCCGAGAGCCACGAGTGAGGTAATTGGGTCGACTGCCGGTCCACATACTCTTTGGTACCTGCGCCGATATCAGCCGGGTGCGTCCGTTCGCCAGTCTCGAAGTACGCCAACGCGGACCGACTGTAGGGAACTCGGGCCGCCATCGCAGTGAGCGACAGTCCAGCCGCCCGGTCCTGGTGGAGCTGGAATCCGAATATCGCCTGGTCGCCGCCCACATGAGCAGCGTAGGCCGTATGTGGACGGCTGTGGATGCGTTTCGGTTACCGAAACCGGCTAGTGCCGGGCCAGCCTTTGGTTGATCCGAAGACCGGCACGTGGAGAAACACCGAACAGCGGGTTGCACTGGTCATCGGAGATCATTTTCTGCCGCAACGATTTCCGGCAGCCCCGCGAGATCGCGGATTCGCCAGTCGGACAGATCTGCGACATCCTGATTGTTACGGAGAATCCATCCCCACGGACCGCGCTGCAAATATGCGGTGCGCATGCCCGCCTTCTTCGCTGGAGCTACATCGTTGTCGATCCGGTCGCCGACATAGATGATCTGCTGAGCGGCGCACGGCGCGACCTCGACGACCTTGGCGAAGAACTCCGGCGAAGGCTTCTCCACACGCCAGTCGTCGGAGGTCGCGATGAAGGCGGCCGGCAGGCCCAAGCTCCTGAGAATTTGGCCGGAGCGCGCCGTTTGGTTACCGACGATCCCGACCCAGACGTCCATCTCCCGCAGCTTCGACAGTGCCGGTCGGACATCCGAGTAGAGGTCACTCTCGTCGTAGGTTTCTGGTTGGCCGGCGTCAGCGCGGGCCTGTCTCTCATCGGCGAGGTCGAATCCGGGCCGGAACACCTGGAACGCCTCGCGGTAATCCTGTCCGGTCGCGATGACAGCGCCGAAAACCGCAGCGAAGGTATGGCGAGGCACACCAAGCCAATCGGCCCATGCCCCGTACTCTCGTGTCTCGTCGACCAATGTCTCACCTACGTCGAACACGACTGCCGAAATCATGGGCGCAACCGTACCTAGTGGCCGCGAAGCTGTCCGGGCCTTCGCACTCCATCCGCCGAAGCGCTCGATGTGACGGCGATCATGACCGCGCGGGCAAGGCCGTCGTCCAGGGCTGCCTCAGACATGGCCGCCGCTGTGGACGCCTCATGGAGCACGTTCGCCGACATGGCGACATCACACCCCAATGCAGTTCAATTCGTCTGTGATCGTTTGGGTTTGCGGTACTCAGGAGACAATGAAGTGTACTCGGCACTGTTCTCGAGCATCGTCCTGCTTGCCGGAGTCAGCCAGGGTGCCGCCGACGCCAACGAGACGACCCGCGATGACAAACGACTTACACCGTCGCCGTGCTCCCACCGGCTGATGCCGTAGGCGATCAGCACCGGATTCGGGCACAGCAAATGAGCTATCTGATCCGCCGGCTTCTTCGCTTCGGCCTACGTGTCCACAACGCCTATTCGAGCTCCCACAACATCTTTCTCTCTGACAGGGGCTCAGACCTCCATGCAGTACCGTCCTGAAGTCGGATGCGCCACAGAAGGTCTCGGTTCCCAGTCCGTGCTGTGATCTAACGTCTTGCATCATTCCGGGCGTCTCGCGATCTACGAACATGCGATGGTCATCATCGACCCGCCTACGGCGCACTGACAACACTGGCCGGTGTTGTAATCGGTGCCATTATTGGTCACAGCGCCAGTAGCAGGGTCGTTGGACCGGCAACAATGCGTGTTGCTCATGGTCGTAGGCTCTCGGCATGCGGGTACCAGGGGTGTGGATTGGGTGCGATGTCATCGCGACTCGGATGCGGCGCGAGACCCGGCTCAGGCGCAGCGGGGAGCACCCCCGATTGAGCCGCAGCGACATCGTGGTGCACTCCGCCGATGGAGAACGCGTCGCGAGGGTGCTGACGCGGTGCGCCAGCACCCTCGGGTTCGATCTCGAAGGCGAGCAGTTCTGGGCCGGAATGGTCGCTGATCTCTTCGACGGCCCGTACGAGGACCGAGCGGCCGACGATGCCGGGATCGCGCTACGCGCACACTGGGTCACCGCGCCCGATGGCGAGCCCATTGGTCTCGTCGTGTGGTTGGCGCCGGGTGCGGTCACGCCTCGCCCGGTCTACAACAGCTGGATTCTCGATCTCGATGCGGTCACCACCAGCAGCGCCGGAGACAACCTCGCAATCCTGGGCACCGACCGCAAAGTCGGCGAACCGCGACCCATCCACGACCTGCTGCGATACGCGAACGCGGACGATGTGCCGAGGTTTCTCGCGTTGTACTGGGATGCCGCGACAGGTACGCAAGGCCTTGCGGCCGAGGCGATTTGGTCGATCCAGCCGCCGGGCGCCCCTGACTGGATGCATTTCTGGAGTGCCGCGCACGCCGGCGTCGGCCCTACCGAGCGAACCGTCTACGGTATGAGCCTGCAGCTGGCCCGGCGTCCCGAGCCGGTCGTATCCACGTTGCGGCACATAGTCCAGTTCACCCGGTCTTCGCTCATCCTGGTCGATGCAGAACGCCGGGTCACCCTGCACACAGAGGGGGTGCTGCGTGCCGAACTGTGCGACAGCAACATTGCCAACCTGCTGGATGAGCTGCAGATCGGGCGGATCGTTTCCGGACCGGAAACCAGCGTCGAAGCGATTGTGACGATCAACGGCCGCCGGTACCAGGCCAGCGCGTGGCCACTGCCGAGCGTGCAGCACAAACCCGTTCGGCCGGCCGCGATCGTTATCCGGCCCGTCGATAGCGACTCCGCAGCTTGACCGCCGCCACTGCTAGGTACTGCGGCGCGGGCCGCGCGCAGTCCACAGTGCGGTCCGGCCCACACTGGTAACCGACACGTCCGACCACGCTCGGTCGAGGGCGTAGCGCAGCCCGTCGAGATCGTCGCGCGGGTCGTCGAAGGCATTGTGCGCCCGGAAGTAACCGCCGACGGCCCGACTCGGCGGCGTTGCGGGCTCCGCCAGGGCTGTGGCGCCGAAAAACACGCCGTCGGCGCTGGTCACATCGGCAACGCGCTGGAACGCTCGCCCCTTCTCGCTCCACGTACCCGGCACACAGTGCATCAGCAAACTGGCCGCGACCGAGCCGAACCGCTGATTCACAGGCAGTTCGCCTAGCACGGATCCATAATGCGCTCTGGCTTCGATTCCGCGTTTCCGGAGGCGCCGGGAGGCTTCTTCTAGTGCATGCACAGACAAGTCCACCAACTCGACTACCGGAGTCCCCGCGGCGCCGAAGGGTTCTCGTTCGAGCAGGTATCCCGTGCCGGGACCGATATCCAGGTGCACCACAGACGACAGTCGCGAGTACTGGTCAAGCAGATGCGTTGTCTCACAGCGCCAGACGACCTTGTTGTTGATGCCCAACACAATACGGTCGTAGACACGCAGTAGACCGGGCGTATACGGACCAGCGCCATCAAGTTCTTCTTGGGTGAATTGGCTGACCTGAACCATATGATGGACTCCAAGAGGCACCGGGGCAGCCGGAAGCGCCCCATTCGAGAATGGGATCTGCTTCCGGGCTCGGGAATCACTCTCCGGCCGGTGCGAGAGGAATAATAGCAAGATCAGTCCCGCAGCTCAGGCCGCCGACTGGGGACCATCGTTCCGGCACCCAGCCGACCAGTGATTCCAATGTGGTTCTGCAGGCGCTAGCCGGTGGCGAAGGTGGGGTCCGGCGGGATCCAGCGGCTGGTCCGTGCGGCTGAGGACGCGAATCCGAAGTCGTGTTTGAGTTCCTCGGGGATGGCGTACTGCATGACGCGACCTCGGGTGAGGGAGCTGAGTTCGAACCAGGTGGTGAGGTGGCCGAGGCGGTCGAGGGCCCATTCGCCCAGGGGGGAACTCTCTTCGATGGTTTCGAGGATGCCGAGTAGGGCGGGGACGGTTTTGATGGCGGTGTCCCAGGCGGTGCGGGGTACTTCGAGCCAGTCGGCGCAGGTGTCGCCGATGAGGTAGCGGATGAGGGCGGAGACGACGGGGTCGAAGAGGGTGCCGGGGACGACTTCTTCGTAGAGGTCGATGAGTTGGCGGGTGAGGTTCACGCCTTCCTGGCTCGGCCCCATGTGTCGAATCATGTAGAGGTCCAAGAATTCTCGGGCGGACTCGATGTCCTTCGGTGCGTGTTCCTGGTCGACGCCGAGCATCGCGCCGACCACCCGCCATGCGTAGAAGTAGGCTTCGGCGCCGTCGACGCTCATGTGAATGTTCAAGCGGTGCAGGCTGTCCAGGACCAGCATCGAGAACAGCAGCTGGCCGCCGATCATGTCCTCCTGGCAGATCGGCGTCCCCCATTTGGCTGTGTCCCAGCGGTTTTCGCGGGAGAGGTGGTGGCGGATCGCGGCGTGCAGCAACCGCACCTTCTGCACGGCGGGAATGAAACGACTACCGGCTTCGAAGGCGTCGGGCTGCATCAGGTAGACGGTGAACTGTCCGGTCTCGGCCATCCGTTTGGACGGATACTCCAAAGAGTGGGTGGCCGACAACAGCTTCGCGACCTGCGGGATGACGTAACAGGCGGGCATGGCGGCGAAGGACAACGCGGTGGAGATGTGCACGTTGTTGTCGATGAAGAACAGCCTGGCCTTCTCCATCTCGTCCCAGTCCACCCAGGCGGGCGGAGCGGCGGTCGTGTGCAGATACTCGCGGGCGACCTCGGGCAGGTCGTCGGGCAGCGGCGAACCGGCGGTGGAGACGTAGCGCATGAGCGTGTTGAACTTGCCCACCTCCCCGCGTTCGAACAGGGTGGCCACGGTGGCATCGGCGAGTTCGTCACCGTGCAGGCGCAGCGCGTCCATCGACGTTTGTGTCTGATTCATCGAGACTCCTTGTGTCGGTGGCGAAGTGGTGCGGTCAGTAGCGGCGCGCGGTGGCGGCGGTGGCCAGTTCGGTCAGCGCGCGGGCGGCGGGTGCGGGCACGTCGGCCAGGGCGTGCGTGGCTTCCGCGACCCGGTCGGTGATCATCTGCTCGATGCGGGCAGGCGCGCCGACCCTGGTCATCAGGTCGCGGACCTCGCACAGGATGTCGTCGTCGGGTTCGCGGTGCTCCAGTAACCGGGTCAGCTGTTCGCGCTGCGGGCGGTCGACCGCCTGCCAGGTCTCGGCGAGCAGGGCGGTGGGGCGACGGGCGCGCAGATCGTCGAGATTCGCCTTTCCGGTACGGGCTTGGTCGCCGTACAGTCCGAGCAGGTCGTCGCGCAGCTGGAAGGCTTCGCCGAGCGGTAAGCCGTACGCGGAGAACGCTTTCCGCAGCGCGTCACTCGCGCCGCCGAGCGCGCCACCGATGAGCAAGGGCTGTTCGACGGTGTACTTGGCCGTCTTGTACCGAACCACCTTCAGCGACTCGGCCACATCCGGAACCCCACCGGTGCAAAGGATTTCGAGGCACTCACCGGCGATCAATTCCCGCGCCAGCACCGCCCACAGTGGGCGCGCCCGCGACAGGTAAGCCGCGGGCAGACCACTGGTGACGAACAATTGCCCGGCCAACGCCATCAGCAGATCCCCGACCAGCATGGCGAGCGCCTTGCCGGTCTGCGCGAATTCCGGTGCGCTGCGCAGCGGTTCGTGCAGGGCGATCTGTGCGGTCGGCAAGCCGTGCCGCAGCGGGCTGTCATCGATGATGTCGTCGTGCACGCTCGCCGCCGCGTGCACCAATTCCAGTGCCGCGGCAGCCCGGACGAAGGCATTACTGTCCGGCTGCCCGGCCGCGCGCCAACCCCAATAGCAGAACGCCGCCCGCAGC
This sequence comes from Nocardia sp. XZ_19_369, assembly GCF_015355715.1. Classification (NCBI taxonomy): domain Bacteria; kingdom Bacillati; phylum Actinomycetota; class Actinomycetes; order Mycobacteriales; family Nocardiaceae; genus Nocardia; species Nocardia sp. XZ_19_369. The sequence goes on from NZ_JACVED010000011.1 coordinate 9,375, forward strand.
CGTTTGCCCTGCCCGCTCGCCGCTACCAGCTGGTCGGCCACCGGACGTAGTCGCGGATCGATGGCGAGCAGCTGGTCGCGTTCCTGTCCGACGAACTCCTCCAGGATGTCGTCGACGCGAGCCTTGAAAGCGCAGGCGTCGTGCCGATCAGGGCGCACCGGAACCGGTTTCGCGCGCGACGACATGCTGCGCGAGGATCTCGAGGTGAGCGGGCGGCAGCAGCGAGGTCCGGTCCAGCGCCAGCCGTCCACGCGCTTTCAGATCGCTCTCCGCCTCGCCGGCCATGCCGGTCAAGTCGGAACGCCGCAGAAAACCCAGCGCCCGATTCACCACCGGGCCTACCCGGCTGAGCGCCAGATCCGCGAGACCCGCCGCCAGGAGGACGGCGTCCTCACCTCGGGATCCGCGCTGATTCGACCTCTGCGACATGCGATCACGCTCCTGTCCACCCGAACGGCACCCACACCGCGACCCGGAAACGCTGAACAGGCCCGGCACCGTCAGTGTCGCAGCGGCGACCCGGTGACGTGCCGAGAATTCGCAGGACAACCAGTTGTCCTCTTGAATGTCGGCTCCGCACATGGTCTTCGGCGCAACACTTCAGCGCCGGGGTTTTCAGCGGGGAGTTCGGCCCACACAGACCAAGCGCCGCTCGTCGTACCACCCGTCCTCCGCACAGCGGAACTGATACGTCGCCATGGGTTGCGTTCGGGAACTCACGCACCGATAGAACACCGCCCGATCGGCCGGATCGACGTAATGTCCGGCACTCTTGCCGTCGCAGAAGTCCGAGCGCGCCTCGATCGGCACCACCGCGTACTGCCGAGCGGCGATATCGCGCCCGGTCCCCTCGGGCATATCCACCGCGGTCATGGTGCCGAGCGTCATGGCCGCGACGCCGAGGGGTGGCAGCACTGCGAGCACGGTCCCGGCGGCAAGGACGCCGGTGCGGCACGCCAGGCTGTTCGATTTCATGGACGGCGGTTCCCTGTCTCCCCGGTCGCGGGGCGTCGGCGGCTAGCGGCTCCCCTGTATTCGGTCCCGCGGACCGACCGGATCGGATCTTCCGACGGAAACGCCGTGATCTGGCGTTTTCCTCGACGTCTCACCGTTCTCAATCCGGACGAACATCCCGGTCCGGCAGCAGATGTCCGGTTTGTCAGCCGAAAATTTCTGTGACGTGTCGCACAATCGGTTTAGCAGCAAACTCCCTGCGTAGGTAACGGTTCGGCAACTACCAGGGAGGTGTTCCAAGATCGGTAGCACCTGTCATTTGCTATTCGTTTACCGTGCGTTCACCTAGCGTGACCATTCTGCGATCAGGTCATAAAGCGACCTGGAGTTTGGTTACACCGAGGAGTTGTTCACACACATTCGGAAAACGACCGCAACGGCAGGCCCCATGCCAGCCGCGGTCGGCGGACCGGGATCCGGCAATGGACCCGCTAACCCCAACCTTCCGCCGAATGGGCGCGCCGAGAGGCCGTCTTTCTCTCCGCATCGAGGATGCGGAGTCCCGCGCGACATCGCGGCCGGGCTCTCAGCGAGCGCCCCGGCACCGCACCACTGAACCGTCGCGTTCCGGGGACCACCGCGTCCCCCACAACAAAACCCGACAACAGCACACAGCCGTACCGGCGAGCGCCCACCGCGTGCCCGCCTTGGATCCGTGCTGCCTGCGCGCGCCCGGACCGAAACCTGTCCCCGACAAAGGAACCGATTTCGTCATGCCTGACAGACGCTTTTTCCCGCTCCGCCGCTCGACGCTTCGCGAGGGCATGACCTTCGCCATCGCCGCCGCCGGCGTCGTGGCCGTTGCCGCCTCCTCGGCGGTCTCGGTGGCCGACGACAGCGTCCCGTCCCGCATCGCGATGGTCGCCGAGCAGCATCCGGCCGCCGAGCCCGTCGCCGCCCCCGCGCCCATGCCCGCGCCGCTGCCGATCCCGATCCCCGTGCCCGAGCCGATCCCGGCGCCGCTGCCCGCACCGGCCCCCAGCTACCCGGACAACCTCGACGGCTGGATCCGCCAGGCCCTCGACGTCATGGCGGCCAACAACATCCCCGGCAGCTACGACGGCATCTTCCGCAACGTGATGCGCGAGTCGACCGGTAACCCGCAGGCGATCAACCTGTGGGACTCCAACGCCGCCGCGGGCATCCCGTCCAAGGGCCTGCTCCAGGTGATCGACCCGACCTTCAGCGCCTACCACGTCGAGGGCACCTCCTGGGACATCTACGACCCGGTCGCCAACATCGTCGCCGCCTGCAACTACGCGGCGCGCACGTACGGCTCGATGGACAACGTCAACGGCGCGTACTGACCCACGCAGCTCCCCGTCCGGCCACGCAACGACGCCTGGCCAGGTAGCGACGACGCCTCCCCACCTGACCGCGGGGAGGCGTCGTCGTCTCTCGCCCGGCCGCCGGATAGGGTCGTGCACCACCGACCTTTGGACTTCCGCGATGACCGATTACGCGCACAGCGACACGGCGGCCAAGAGCCGCGCTGAGAAGGCCCGGCGCCTCGCGAGCTACGTCTGGCACCTGGGCATCACCGGACCCGAACTGCTGGCGATGCCCGCGACGACGCGGCGCAAGCTCGCCAGGGCGGCCGACACGAACCCACCGAGCACCGAGGAGACCTGGGCGACGGTGGCGCAGTTGCTGACGGAGAAGGACGACTGGGCCGCCCGGCACCCCGGCCATCCGGCGGCGCGGCGTGAGCACACCGACGACAAGCTGATGTGGGTGAAGCCGCCGATCACACCCTGGTCGTGATCCCTTGCCGGACACCGGTTTCAGCGTCCGCATCGGCCCGTTCGGTAGCATGGTGGCAATGCACCCGCCGTCAAAGGTGACGCGATGACCGAGCGCAAACCAGCGAAACTGGACTTCGAATCGTGGATCGACAAGCAGATCCGCGAGGCAACAGCACGCGGTGAATTCGAGAATCTGCCCGGTGCGGGCAAACCGATTCCGCGCGGCAGCGACGACGAGAACTGGTGGCTGAAGGGCTACCTCCGTAAAGAAGGAGTGAGGGGCGACGCGCTCCTGCCACCGTCGCTGCTGCTGCGCCGGGATATCGAGCGACTGCCCGAGACTGTGCGCGAACTGAACTCCGAACGCGAGGTCCGCGAGACCGTGCGTGAGCTCAACGAGCGGGTGGTCGACTGGCTGCGCCTGCCGCACGGGCCTTACGTTCGCATCGCCCCGGTCGATACCGAGGAGATCGTCGAGCAATGGCGTGCCGAGCGCCGGCCGAAGCGATCGCCGGACACCTCTGCGAGCACCCCCTCGTCAGCCACGCGCACCAACACCACCTCGTGGTGGCGCCGACTGTTCCGCAGCCCCGACGCCGCGCCCAGCAACTGATCTCACCAGGACTTCAGCCCTGTGCAGGTATGGCGGCTCTGCGAGACCGACTTCAGCCGGCGCAGGTCGGGTCAGGCGCCTACGGCGGAAGGGGTCGATTCCTCTACTGCGACAAGAACTTTGTCGGACAGCGACTGAAGGGCGCGGGCTTCGTCGGGCGTGATGCAGTCGATGAAGACCTCACGCACCAGCCGGACATGATTCGGGGCAGCGTGTTCGAGCAACCGGCGACCTTCGGCCGTGAGCTTGACCAGCACCCCGCGCGCGTCCTCCGCCACCGGCTGCCGGTCGACCAGCCCGCGCGCGTCCATCCGGGCGAGATGCTTGGACAACCTGCTTTTCTCCCAGCAGACCTCGGCCGCGAGATCCTTGGCCCGCAGGCAGTCACCCGGCGCGGCCGAGAGGGCGACCATCAGTTCGTAGTCCGCCGCGGACAGCCCGTCCCGGGTCAATCCCTCCGCGATCGCCCCGTCCAGCCGCTGGCGCAGGCGGATGTAGGCCGACCACGTCGCCTGCTCGTCGTCACTCAGCCACTCCATGGGAATGAAGTCTACTCACATTTGGTTGACATGGACACCAACTCCCCTCTCAGGAGGTTCCGATGCCCGCCATCACCGTCCCCGACCTGATGATCCTGCCGCGCCTGCCCCAGCCCACCGACACCATGCGCGAACGCCCGGTGCGCACCGTGGTCAGCGCGCCGAAACAGCGCGAGGGCGCGGGGTTCGAGGTACGCAGGCCGTTCCCGAGCGTGGACCTGCGCACCGCCGACCCGTTCATCCTGCTCGACCAGATGGGCCCGGTCGCCTACGAGCCGCACGAGGCGAAGGGCGCGCCGTGGCATCCGCACCGCGGTTTCGAGACCGTCACCTACGTCATGGACGGCGCCATGGTGCACCACGACTCCAACGGCGGCGGTGGCGTGATCGGCGAGGGCGACACGCAGTGGATGACCGCGGGCTCCGGCATCCTGCACGACGAGCTGCCCACCGAGCAGCTGGTCATGGCGGGCGGCTGGTTCCACGGCATCCAACTGTGGGTGAACCTGCCGCGCGCGCTCAAGTTCGCCGCACCGCGCTACCAGGATCTGCGCGCCGGTGAGCTGACCCTGGTCAGCTCGCACGACGGCGGCGCGCTGGTCCGGCTCATCGCGGGTTCGGTCGGCGGATTCGACGGACCGGGCTCGACCTACACCCCGATCGCCTACGCCCACGCCTCGATCAGCCCCGGCGGACAGCTGGGAACGCCATGGCCGCAACACTTCACGGCGATGGCGTACGTGCTGTCCGGCAGCGGCACGGTCGGCGCCGAACGCAGGCCACTGCGCGAGGGACAGCTGGCCGTGTTCGGTCCCGGCGACGCGATCACGGTGAGTGCCGATGCGCGCCAACACAATCGGACCGGCGACCTCGAGGTGTTGTTGCTCGGCGGCCAGCCGATCAAGGAACCCGTCGTGCAATACGGGCCGTTCGTGATGAACACTCGCGCCGAAATCATCCAGGCCATGGACGACTACCAGGCAGGACGCATGGGAAACATCCCCGCCGAGCACGTGGCGGGCCATCCCCTAATGCCCTAGTTCTCGGCCGACGCGGTTGACAAGCGGGCGAGGCGTCACAACAGTGGATGCGGCGTCCGGTCGGACGCCTATCCATCGCAGCAACTATTTAGAGGAATACATGAACGTTCGCCGGCTTACCCTCAGCGCTGCCGTCGCGGGACTGACCCTCCTTGCGGCGCCGACCGCGCTGGCTCAGCCTCCCTCAGGTTCCTCCGGAACCGGATCGTCGGCCGTCGACACCGGCTCGGCCGCAACCGGTTCGGCTGGTCTGACGCAGACCGGTTCGGCCGGCGGCGCCTTCGCCAACTGTGAAGACGCCAAGCGCGCCAACCGGGCACCACTGTTTCGTGGTGAACCGGGCTACGGCCCGCACCTGGATCCGGACGGTGACGGGTTCGCCTGCCCCACGGTCTGATACCCGTGAAAGAAGAACACCCGGTGCGCCAAGGCACACCGGGTGTTCTGCTGTTCGGCGCCGACTCAGCGGAAGATCTTGACCAGCACCAGCCCGACCATCACGACGGCCGCGCCGATCAGGCTGTACTTCACCTTGGGCTCGTTCAGCTTCCGCAGCACGATCTGCTTGCTGTCGCTCGCGATCCGCTGCGGATCCGCGCGCACCGCGAGTTCGTCGAGCGTGCTCGCCAGCCGGGTACGCGCGGCCTCGATCTCCTGCTCGATCCGCTCGGTATCCTTCGCCACGTTCAGGCCTCCTGTGTTTGATGTGCCGCGCCGGGGCTCGAATCGCGGTGCGTGTTCGGCCTTCGCGGGTCACCCTCAGCTCCCGGCCGAGTGTATCGGTCCGCGCGGTGCCGACCCGGGGCACGCGGCGTTCTATAGATCCGCACAGTGCTGCCGAGGGGTGCGCGGCGCGGTTCTGTCGGTCCGCACAGTGTCGTTCCGTCTATCCGCAGAGTGTCCGAGCCGTCGGTTACCGTGCAGGACGTGACCGACAACCAACGACTCTCCCCCGGCGATACCGCCCCCGATTTCACGCTGCCCGACGCCGACGGCAAGGACGTGTCGCTCGCCGACTACCGCGGCCGCAAGGTGATCGTCTACTTCTACCCCGCCGCCAGCACCCCCGGCTGCACCAAACAGGCCTGCGACTTCCGCGACAACCTGGCCGAACTCGACGGCGCGGGCATCACCGTGCTCGGCATCTCGCCGGACAAGCCCGCGAAGCTGGCCAAGTTCCGCGACGCCGAGCAGCTCACCTTCCCGCTGCTGTCCGATCCGGACAGGGCCGTGCTCACCGCGTGGGGCGCGTTCGGCGAGAAGACCATGTACGGCAAGACCGTCACCGGGGTCATCCGCTCCACCTTCCTGGTGGACGAGGCGGGCAAGATCGAGGTCGCCCAGTACAACGTGAAGGCCACCGGGCACGTCGCCAAGCTGCGCCGCGATCTGTCGGTCTAGGACTGCTCCTCGAACGTCCGGACGAACTGCTCGTAGCCGTCCAGCAGTCGGGCCAGGCCGAACCGCAGTCCCCCGTCGTCCCACTCCACGTCGTCATCGTCGAACACCTGGGCGGCGAGGGCACGCGTCAGCGCGGGGTAGCGCTGCGAGTCGAGTACCCGGCTCAACATGACCGGGTACTCGGCATTGTCCCCGCTCGCCGCCAGCTCCTTGGCGACGCGCATGCGGCCGATCAGATACAACGAAACATTCATGACGAGTTGCAGTTTCATCGGCTCGGGCACGGCCGTTTCGGCGAACATCCCCAGGCCCGCGTCCAGCCAGGCCATATTGCACGGCCCCATCGGCGGCGCGGCCAGCGGCAGATCCACGAACCACGGGTGCCGTCGCAGCGACTCGGACACCCCGTCGGCCCAGGCCTCGATCCCGGCCCGCCACCCGACGCCGACCGGCAGCTCCGGCGGTAATCCGAGCGCGCGATCCGAGATCAGCACGAGCAGGGTGTCCTTGCTGTCCACATAGCGGTAGAGCGACATGGTGGTGAAGCCGAGCCGCTTGGCGACCCGGCTCATCGACAGCGCCGCCACCCCTTCGGCATCGGCCACCTCGATCGCCGCGTCGATCACCTGATCGAGACTCAGCCCGCGCTTGGGCCCGCGCGTGCCCTGCTCGTCCAGACCCCACATCAAGGCGAAGGGCTTGGCCTGCGCGGCCGCGCCGCTGACCGTCTCCGGCGTGTCCACCACTGTCGACCCCTTTTCTCGTTGCCTCTTCCCTCGGGCCAAAAACTGTGTACCGTCTAAACTAAGTTTAGCCCATACACAGTTTTGATCGAGGAACCACATGACAGTCCCATCTACGCCCGCTGTCAGCATCAGCGGGTTGACCAAAACCTTCGGCGACCGGACGGTGCTGGCCGGGATCGACCTGGAAGTCGCGGCGGGCACGGTCTTCTCGCTGCTCGGCCCGAACGGGGCGGGCAAGACGACGATGGTGCGCATCCTGGCCACGTTGACCAGCGCCGACAGTGGCGAGATCCGGGTCGGCGGTCATGATCTCGCGCACGAGGCCGATACCGTGCGCCGCCTCATCGGCGTCACCGGTCAGTACTCCGCGGTGGACGACGTGCTGACCGGCGCCGAGAATCTCCGGCTGATGGGCAGGCTGCTGCATCTGGGCAAGCAGCAGATCGCCGATCGCACCGCCGCTCTGCTCGACCGATTCGAGCTGACCGCCGCCGCCGACGCCCGCGTCGCCACCTACTCCGGCGGCATGCGCCGACGGCTGGATCTGGCCATGAGCCTGATGGGTGCGCCGCGGATCATCTTCCTCGACGAACCGACCACCGGCCTCGATCCACGCAGCCGCCGTGAACTCTGGCAGGTGATCCGGAACCTGGTGGCCGACGGCGTGACGATCTTCCTCACCACGCAATACCTGGAGGAGGCCGATCAGCTGGCGGATCGGATCGCGGTGCTGCACAACGGGAAGATCGTGGCCGAGGGCACGCCGGGCGACCTGAAGCGGCTCGCCCCCGGCGGGCACATCCAGCTGCGCTTCGCCGACCAGCACGACTTGGCCGCCGCGGCCCGCGCCGTGCCCGGCGCTGAGATCGACGCCGAACAGTTGGCGCTGCAAGTGCCCTCGGACGGCAGCGTCGGCACCCTCAAACAGCTGCTCGACCAGTTCGAGGACCAGGCGATCACCATCGACGGGCTGACCATCCACACCCCGGACCTCGACGACGTGTTCTTCGCCCTTACCGGGCACCCCACCACGCAGAAAGCAGCAGCGCTGTGACGATCATGAATACCCGGCTCGCCGTGCAGGATTCGGCCACCATGCTGAGCCGCAACCTGCGCCACACGGTGCGCAGTCCCGAAACGATGCTGATGACCGTCGCGGTGCCGATCGCGATCCTGCTGATGTTCGCCTACGTGTTCGGCGGCGCGATGAACGTCGGCGGCGCATACATCGACTACGTGGTGCCCGGCATCATCCTGCTGTGTGCCGGCTTCGGTTCGGCCACCACCGCGGTGAGCTTGGCCACCGATCTGACCAACGGCATCATCGATCGATTCCGCAGCATGGCCATTGCCCGGTCGTCGGTGCTGACCGGGCATGTGGTGGAAAGCGTGCTGCGCAATCTGATCACCACCACGCTGGTGATCCTGGTGGCCGTGGCGATCGGCTTCCGGCCGACCGGTGACCCGCTGCGCTGGCTCGCCGCCTACGGCATCATCGCGATGTTCGTCCTCGCGCTGTCCTGGGTCGCGGCCGCGCTCGGGTTGCTCGCGAATAGTCCGGAAGCCGCCAATGGGTCCACCTTCTTCTTCATGTTTCTGCCGTACGTGAGCAGCGCCTTCGTCCCGCCGCAGTCGATGCCGAGCGGGTTGCACTGGTTCGCCGAGAACCAGCCGGTCACGCCGGTGATCGAAACCTTGCGCGGTCTCCTGATGGGCACCCCGATCGGCAACAGCGCGCTGCTGGCCGTGCTGTGGTGCGCGGGCATCGGGCTGGCGGGGTACCTCGCCGCGGGTGCACTGTTCCGGCGCAGGACCAAGGACTGACCGGCCGGCGTAAGGTCCGATTCCGGGAGGGGACGGACCTTACGCCGCAGGCCGTTTCGGCTCAGGTGGACATGATCTGCTGCGCCGCCCACTGCACCATCATCCGGAAGTGGTTGTCCCACCAGGTATACGACTCCGCGGTGAACGCCGGCGGGGGCGGTGACTCGCCGGGGAAGAGCAGCGACCCGTTCGGGGCACCGACCTTGTTGGTGGCCGCCGGGACGCCCGAGCCCGACGTCAGCGGCGGCGTGGCTTTGGCTTCGGAGTCGCGCGCGGGTTCGGCGGGGATCAACGATTCCGTGCGATCCTGCGGCGTGCTCCCCCACAGCTGGGCGGAGTACTGAGGCTCGGATTCGACGGCATCGAGGGTGACGACCGTTATCTCCGGCTCCGCCGCGACGACGGGTGCGCGCCGGTCCAGCACGGGCCCCTCGACCCGAGGAGTATCGACCCGGATCCGGTCCGGCTTGTCCGCGCCCGACCCGCTGACGACCACCTTCGATTCGGCGGTGACGTGCGCGTCCTTCACCACCGCACCCGGCAACGTCCGCGACGAGCCGCCCGCGACGTACACACCGCCGACCACCAGCCCGCCCGCGAGCACGCTGGCCGCGGCGAACACCGCGGCGCCACCACGCACCCGGCGTACCCGTTCTTCCGTCTCGCCGACGCCGTCCACGTCCGCCATCGCATACAGCGCGGCACCGGCGGCTGACGCGGCGGCCGAAGTCTTGCACGGGATCACCGGCGCTCCGAAGGCGTCCACGGCCGCGATGACCGCGGGTTTGCCTGCGGCCGAACCGATCAGCACCACCGCGTCCGGCCGGACCGCCGCCGCCTCGAACTGATCCCAGGCTGCCGTCACCGCGGCACCCATCGAGTCCGCCGTCGCGCCGCCGGCCTGGCTGATCGAGGCGAGCACCCGGCGGCGGCCGCGGTCGACGAGGGTGAAGGCCTGATGGCCGGGCACCACCTCGCAGATCAGCAGATCGTCGAATTCGTCGAGCCAGGTCATCATTCCGGCCACGCTGAGATGCGCGGACTTGGCCGACACCAGGGACGCCGTGTGCCACTGCCCGGACGCCAGCCTGGTGACGACGGCGCGCCGCTCGGCAGCGTCCCGGTAGGTGACGGCCGCGCCCACGATCTCGTGGTCCTGGCCGAGTTCGGCGGCGAGTTCGTCCAACGCCGTCTCGACCGCTTCCGCCAAGTCCGCTTTGCCGTCACCGAGTGTCCGTTTCACCCGATGCAGCAGCACGCGCTCGGGTAGCCGTGCGCCGGTGTCGGCGAAAGCTACCGCGTGCACGGCGCCACGTTCGGTGGAAACGCCGAGAGTTACCACTGATCGAGCTACCACAGGTCGCGCCCTCCTGGTCCGTTCGCGCGTCAGAAGCCACGCGCGCTCGGTATGTGTTCGGCGCCACATTCGATCTGGATGGGTAGTGAAATCGGACAGAAGATGAACACGCAGAAGCCGTGCGCGTGTCGTGGGTGTGTCCGTACCGTTAGCCTGGATACGTGGAAGTACGCGCAGAGACCAGGTCGAAGCACCAACGTCTGGACCCTGCGTTGGAGCTGCAGGACGACCCACAGGAGCTCATGCCGCGGCGACGGCCGACGCAGGAGCGCAGTAAACGCAAGTTCGACGCGCTGTTGCAGGCGTCGCGCGAACTGCTCGTGGAGGTCGGCTTCGAATCGTTCACCTGTGAAGAGGTGGCGGCGCGCGCCGAGGTGCCGATCGGCACGCTGTATCAATTCTTCGCCAACAAGTACGTCATCGTCTGCGAACTGAATCGGCAAGACCTGGTGGCCGTTTCGCAGGAGCTCGCCGATTTCCACGGCGAGATCCCGTCGCTGGACTGGCTGCGGCACATGAACCAGCTGGTCGACCATCTGGCGAACCTGTGGATGAACGACCCGTCCCGGCGCGAGGTGTGGCTCGCCATGCAATCCACGCCGTCCACGCGGGCGACGGGCGCGATCCACGAGAAGGAGTTCGCCGAGGTCGTCTCGCAGATGCTGCGGCCGCTGACGCCGCGCACGCCGCGGGCGCGGCGCACCATGATGGCCGAGGTGCTGGTGCACGTCGTCTACTCGATGCTTAACTTCTCGGTGCAGGACGAGCAGAGCCACGCCGAGGCGGTGTCCGAGCTCAAGCGTCTGATGGTGGCGTATCTGCTGGTCGCGGAGAAGGAATCCCGCTCGGCCAGCGGACGCTGATTCCACATAGCCGCCTAGTTGCTGAATCCGAAACAAGGGCTATCCTTCAGGAGTATGTCCAGCCCAGGGCCGTCGGCTAATCGCCGCGCACTGTTTGCTCAGATGTCCGCGCGGTCCGCAGAACTGACCGCGCTGGCCATCAAGCGACTGCGCGCGGAAATCCCCGCCTATGCGCAGCTGGACCCGGAGACGCTGGCGCCGGCCACCCGCCGCACCATCGACCAGCTGATGCGAGTGCTCGCCGAGGGGCGTGACCTGACCGCCGACGAACTCGCCGTGTTCACCGCGCACGGCGAAACCCGGGGCCGCCAAGGGATTCCGGTGACCGAGATGTTCCGCGGCTGGCGGCTGGCCGTGCGGATCGCCATCGATCAGGTGGTCGCCACGGGCCGCAGGCTCGGCATCGGCGACAGTCAGCTGCTCGGCCTTACCAACGAATTGCTCGCGCTCACCGATACCGCGATCCTCGCGGTGGCCCGCGGTCATATCGACGCCGATTTCGAACGAACCCGCCACGACCAGCAGCGCCGCGCCGATCTGGTCCGCGGCATCCTGTTCGGCACGCTCAGCCCTGCCGAGATCCGCGTCCAGATCGAACGATACGGCTTGGACTCCGATCGCGAATACCGTGCGATCCGCGCCCGCCCGCACCCCGAACTGCCCGCGGACCGGGTGGCGCGGCAGCTCGAGCACACACCGTCCGGCGATCGGCCGCACGGCCTGCTCGCCCTCGTCGACGGCGACATCGCCGGCGTGGTGGACCACATGCCCGCCAGGGAGATCGAGACCGCGGTCGGCATCGGCCCGCCCGCCCGGCTGGATCGGATGGAGCCGTCGTTTCGCCGCGCCACCCGGGCCATGGCCACCGCCGAGGCCTTCGAACGCACCGGCGTCTACGAGCTGGCCGATCTCGGGCTGCTACCCGCCGTGCTCGCCGACACCGAGGTCGGCGACGAACTCGTCCGCCGCTACCTCACGCCGCTGGGCCGCAACGACAGTGCCGCGGCGCTGCTCGACACCGTCGCGCACTATCTGGGCAACGGCATGCGGGTGGACAACACCGCCAAGGAGATGGGCCTGCACACCAACACCGTGCGCTACCGGCTCCGCCGCTTCCAGGACCTGACCGGCATCGATCTCACCGACCCCGATCGCGCCCTCGAAGCATGGTGGGCGTTGCAGCGTCGCCGCCTCAGCCGGGAACGCTGAAAAGCCGCACACCTCCTGATGTCCTACACCGCAGGTGATTTCGGCTGCGGGACATCAGTTGGTGTGCGGCTGTACAGGTTTGACGCTCAGGCGGGGTTTTCCCGGCCTTCGATCAGGTCGACCAGTTCGCCCGGATCTTCCAGCACCACCATCGCGGCGGCGGTGTCGCCGTCGTGCGTCAGCGACAGGTGAACCCTTGCGCGAGGCAGGAATTCGGCGGCGAGGCCGTGCAGCTTGATGCTCGGCCTGCCCCACGCGTCGTTGACCACTTCGATCAGCGGGTACGGATTGTCACCGATCTGTGGGCGGCGCGCGAAGCGGGATGAGGCCCAGGCCTTGATCACCGCTTCCTTCGCCGCCCAGCGCACCGCGTAACTACGCGCCGGATCGGTCCCCTTGCTCTGACAGTAGCGCCGCTCGCCCGCGGTGAAACTTTCCCGGAGCATGGTGGTTCCGGCGCGTTCGAGCTGTTCGGCGAACTCGGAGATGGTCACCAAGTCCAGGCCGATACCGAGGATCGTCATATGCCGGGAGCCTACGACCTGCTCTGGCGGTCCGTGCCCGAACCGGCCGCAGTGTGGCCGGTGCCGCAGCCGAACCCGTCGGCCCGGTAGGCGCCGTCCGCGTTGAGGCGAGCCTCGGTGGACAGCAACACATCCGCCTCCAGCTGCCGCGACTGCTTGGCAGGCGTGCCGTCACCACCCATGCGACGGTCCGCCGGACGCTCGTACAGCGGAGCGCCGCCGCACATGGCCTCGGTGAACCGCTGCCGCCCGGCGAGCTGACGCTGCTGCGCCTGCCGCTGGTAGGCCTCGCGCCGCTGCGGGTCGATCGCCTGGATGAACGCCTCCGGATGCACCACCGCGAGCAGACCGTTGACGTGCCCGAAGCCGAGCGAGGTCAGCAGGCCTGCCTTGAGCGGGAACCGCTCGCCGAAGCGCAGCGGCTCGCGCGCCCACACCAGGTGCGGGTACGCCTGCATCTTCTCGTCGACACAGTCCAGGCTCCGGTTCGGCGGCACCACACCGGTTTCCAGCACCTGGCACAGGCCGATCAGCTGGAACGCGGCCGCGCCGCCCTTGGCGTGCCCGGTCAGGCTCTTCTGCGAGATGACGAACAGCGGTGCGCCCGCGGAGCGCCCGATGGCGGTGGCCAGCCGGGTGTGCAGCTCGGACTCGTTCGGATCGTTGGCCGCGGTGGAGGTGTCGTGCTTGGACACCACCGCGATGTCGTCCGGCCCGACCCCGAGCTTGCGCAGCTCGGCGGCGAACCGGGACTCGCGCCCGCCACGCCCCGCACCGAGCGCGCCGAGACCGGGCGCCGGGATGGAGGTGTGCACGCCGTCGGCGAAGGACTGCGCGAAGGCGACCACACCGAGCACCGGCAGACCCATCTCCACCGCCACGTCACCGCGGGCCAGCAGCACGGTGCCGCCACCCTGCGACTCCACGAACCCGCCGCGACGGCGGTCGTTGGCGCGGGAGAAGTACCGGTCGCTGATGCCCTTGGCGCTCATGGCCGCCGAGTCCGCGGTGGCCGACATGTCACCGAAGCCGACGATGCCCTCGATGCCCAGATCGTCGAATCCGCCTGCCACGACCAGCTCGGCCTTGCCGAGACGGATCTTGTCGACGCCCTCTTCCACCGACACCGCGGCGGTGGCGCACGCCGCCACCGGGTGCACCATGGCGCCGTAGCTGCCGACGTAGGACTGCACCACGTGCGCGAGGGCCACGTTCGGCAGCGCCTCCTGCAGGATGTCGTTGGGCCGCGACTCGCCGAGCAGGTTGTCGACGTAGAGCGAGCGCATCGAGGACATGCCGCCCATGCCGGTGCCCTGGGTGTTGGCGACCAGGCTCGGGTGCACCCAGCTCATCAGCTCGGCCGGACTGAAGCCGGAGCTGACGAACGCGTCCACCGTGCAGACGACGTTCCAGAGCGCAACGCGGTCAACCGAGTTCGCCATCTCCGCGGAGATGCCCCAGATGGTCGGATCCCAGCCGGTGGGGATCTGGCCGCCGACGGTGCGCGACAGCTTGGCCCGGCGCGGCACCCGAATCTCGGTGCCCGCCTTGCGCGTCACCGTCCAGTCGGCGGCATCCGGCACCGGGGCGATGACCGTGTGCTCGGGGTCGGCCTCGTGGAAGGCGCGGGCCTCGGCCTCGCCGCCGACCGTGAACGTCAGGTCCTGATCCAGGAACACCGAGGTCATCAGCGGCGCGCTGTTGTCGATCATGGCGCCGTCGTCGCCGTAGCGGCGCACGCCGCAGCGGGCGACGACCACGTCGTGGTACTTGTCGGCGATCTCGGATTCGGGGACGTAGTCACCGGATTCGGCGTCGTACCAGCCGGGCTTGGGGTCGTTCTCCCAGGTGACCAGGCCGGTGGTCCAGGCGAGTTCGAGCACGCCCGCGGCCGAGAGCTGATCCTCGACCTCCATCTCGAACCGGGTGCGCGCCGAGCCGTACGGGCCGAGCTCGCCCGCTCCGACGATCACCACCATGTCGGCGAGATCGGTGGTGACCGAGCCCCATTCGGGCACCGGCAGCACCGAGGACATGGTCGGCGGCGCGGGCAGTGCCGAAATCGTGGCTGCCGCATCGGCTTCCACGGTCTCCTCGGCGGCCTGCTCCGCGGCCTGCTTGGCCAGTGCGGGCAGATCGAGCTTGGCCTTGGCGAGTCCGCCGGTCAGGTCGATCTGCTGCGGCCCGGCCAGGGTCACCTGGCGAGCGCGCGAGGTGCACCACTTGAGCAGCTCGTCGGCCATCTCGGCGGTGGACCAGGTCTGCACGCCCGCCTGCTCCACGGCCTCGACCATCGGGTCGTTGTGGCCCATCAGCCCGGTGCCGCGCACCCAGCCGATCATCGCGTGCACCAGGGTGACCCGGGTCGACCACGACTTCTCGGCGCGCCACTTGGCCACCACCGCGTCGAGCGCGGCCTTCGACTCGCCGTACGCGCCGTCGCCGCCGAAGAGGCCGCGGTTGGGCGAACCCGGCAGCACCACATGCAGTTTCGCGTCCACGTCGTGGTCGGCGCCGAGGGTGGACAGGCCACCGATCAGCCGTTCCACCGACCAGAGCAGCACGCGCATTTCCATCTCCGCGCGGGCACCCGCGTCGGCGAGGTCACCGGCCACCCGCGGCGCCGCGAACGGCAGCAGCATGGTCGGCGTCATCGCGTCCTTGGTCTTGATCTTCGCGCCACCGGCGTTGTCGACCTGTTCGGTGCCGACCCACTCGATCAGCGCGTCGATGTCCTGGTAGGAGGCCATGTTCGCGGGCACCACCCAGAGGGCGGCACCGTGGCGGGCGTTGTCCCGGTACAGCTTCCGGTAGAAGCTCAGGCGATCGTCGTTGAGGCCCGACGTGGTGACCACCACGGTCGCGCCGCCGCCGAGCAGCCGCCCGGTGACCGCCGCCGCGATGGAACCCTTGCTGGCGCCGGTGATCACCGCGATGTCCGCAGACCAGATCCCGCGATCGTCGGCGGTCAGCGCCGCCGTGGCGATGCGCTCGTACACGCCGGCGAGCACCGAGCGGGCCTCGTGCTTGGCCCGTTCGCGCCACCAGTTCGCCTGCGCTGCAACGGCTTCACCCGCGCCGAGGTAGCCGTCGACCGGCAGCTGCGCGGACTCGGCGTCGTCGCCGAGCCACAGCTTGGCCAGATCCTCACGGGCCGTGGCCCAGCGGTCGTCGAGCAGCACAGCCTTGCGGGCGTCGAACGCGGGCGCGACCAAACGCGGCCAGTCCGAACCCAATTCGGCCGAGACCAGGTCGACCAGCGTGGTGTCGGTCGCCTCCGGCGCGGACACCTGCTCGGTCAGGCCGAGCTGTTCGAGCACCACCCGGGCGGCGGTCGCGAGCACGCCGTCGCGGCCGGTGATCTGCTCGGTGAATTCGCCGAGGGCGGCCGCGTCGACGGTCGCGCCGCCGCCACCACCGGTGGAGGGCAACGAGACCGCGACACCGCGGCGGGCGGCGACCGCCTGCACGGCGGCGTCGATGGCCGCGTCGACCGAGGCGGCGTCGCCCAGCGAGCCGTTGACCAGCCCGCCGAGGTCGCCACCGCGGACGCTGGCGCCTTCCCTGGTGCCGAGGGAGACCTCGGCGGTGACATGGCTGGCCCAGCCGTCGCCGAGCTCCCAGACCTTCTTCACGCGCTCGCCGATCGCGGCCGGGCGCTTGCCGGACGGACCGAACACCTTGCGCAGGTGGTCACCGATCGAGTCGGACAGCACCGAGCCGAAGGGCTTGTAGGTCCGGGCGAGTCGCTCGACGGTGACCGAGAGCGCACCCATGTCCGCGTCGGCGGCACCGTCGATGGCGCCGAGCGAGAGCTCCGTGCCGAGGTCGACCAGCAGCTGGTTGCGGCGGGAGGAGACGCCGTCGCACAGGCCCTCGATGGTGTCGACCGGGCCGATCTGGTCCAGTCGCAGCTTGGTCCACAGCGCGATGAGCACGCGGGTGGCGTCGGCCGCGGTGAACGCGATGTCGTCCGGGCGCGGTCCACCGGAGCTGGCCACCGGCGCGGCGGCCGCGACCGGTGCGGCAGCCGTGGTGGCCGAGGCGGTTTCGACGGATTCCTCGATGGGCTCGTCGACGGGGGCGGGATCGGTGTCGGTCGAGTAGACGATGCCCGCCTCGCGCTCGATGTTGAGCACCTCGACCGTCGCGCCGCTGAACGCGGGCAACTTCAGCGTCTGGCTGGCCAGGTTCGCCACCGTCGGCGTTGCGCCCAAACCGATTTCGACGAAACGCTCCACGCCGAGGCCGCGCTTGGGGACGGCAGCCGACGAAGTCGGCGGGGTGGGTGAGCTCAGCGCGGTGTCGGTGAAGAGCAGGTCCTGGGTCTCGATCCAGCGCACGGGGCTGGCGAACTGCCAGGCCAGCAGCTCGACGAGCACCACGCGGCACAACTCGACCGGGCGCGCCGCCCAGCTGTCGAAGTCGGCGAGCACCGCGGCCAGCGGCTCGGACGGCACCAGATCCGCGATCTCCTGGATGAATTCGCGTTCCAGCGAGAACGGGCGTGGCACCAGGTTCGGGATGTAGCGGCCGACCAGGATTTCCGGGTGCAGGTCGGCGGGCAGCAGCTGCTCGAGCTTGTGCCGGAACTCCGGCACACCCTTGCGCAGCACCGTGGAGTGGAACGGCACGTCGATGCCGGGCACCAGGATGAACGCCCGCTTGCCGCCGAATTCCGCACGGCGCCGGTCGATCTCGGTCTCCAAGGCCTCCAGCCCGGCGACCGTGCCCGCGATGGCGTACTGCGAGCCGCGCAGGTTCAGGTTGACGACCTCGAGGAACTCTCCGGTCTGCGTGCCGATCCCGGTGACGAAGTCGATCACCTCGTCGTCGGGCAGGCCGATCTGCGAGGGACGGATGGCGGCCATCCGGTAGTCGCTGCGGCCCTGCGCATCCCGCGGCACCAGCTCGTGCATCGCGGAGCCGCGCTGGAACACGACCTCGAGCACCGCCTCCAACGGCAGCACCCCGGCGACCGCGGCGAGCGCGTTGTACTCACCGACCGAGTGCCCGGCCAGCATTGCGCCCTCGACGAACGCACCGGCCTCGCGCAGCTCGGCCACCTGGGCGACGCCGAGCACGGCCATCGCGACCTGGGTGAACTGGGTCAGGTGCAGCACGCCGTCGGGGTGCCGGTGTTCGACACCGCGCGCCTTGAGATAGGTCGGGTTGTCTCGGACCACCGCGAGGATGGAGAAGCCGAGCGCATCGCGGGTGTGCTTGTCGGCGCGGTCCCAGATCACCTTGGCGGCCTTGGAACGGGTGCGCGCGTCCAGGCCCATGCCCTTGCGCTGAATGCCCTGGCCCGGGAACGCGTAGACCGTCCTGGGCGCCGCGGTCCGTCCGGTCGCGGTCAGCACCAGATCGCCTGCGGTCCGGCAGGACACCTCGACGATCTCGCTGCCCGCGTCCACCGCGATCCGCTCGACGCGCACGTCGATCTCCGCGCCGGGGCGAACCATGCCGAGGAAACGGGTGGTCCATGCCGTCACGGTCCGGGCCGGAATCGCGCTTTCCGGTTCGATCGCCGAGACCGCGTGCTGGGCCGCGGCCGAGAGCCACATGCCGTGCACGATCGGGCTGCCGAGACCGGCCAGCTTCGCGGCGGAATCGCTGGTGTGGATCGGGTTGTGGTCGCCGGAGACGGCGGCGAACGCGTGCATGGTGCGCGGCGCGACGATCGTGACGTCGCGACGGCGGCGCCGCGGGGTGTCGATGGCGGCGTCGGACACCGTGCCCGCCGCGCGCGGCGGATCGGTGAGCTCGCCCGCGCCGTTGCGGCCGCGGATGGCGAACCGTTCGGTGAGGGTGGCGACGGTCGGCATGGACAGCCCGGTTTCGGGACGGTCCAGCATGCCCGCGATGCGCACCCGCACCTCGACGACGCGGCCGAGGTCGGTGTCGAGCGTCTCGCCCGCCTCCGCCCGCACCGCGAGAACGCTCGGGCTGGTGGGCAGTTCGCCCGCCAGCTCGATCTGGTGGTCCAGGTGGACCAGGTCGAGCATGCCCTCGATGACGCTCGCACCGTCGGCGGCCCGCGCCGCACCGAGCACGGCGAACACGGCGGGCCAGCAGGCGCCGACCAACACGTCGGGGACGGTGCGGCCGAGCGTGCTCAGCGCCGCGGGCAGACCCGAGCCGGTCACGCCGGCGTGGTCGGCCACAAGGTCCGGCGACCAGGCGATGTTCAGGTGGGCGACCTTGCCCTTCACCTCGGGCAGCGCCTGCCCGGCGGCGACGGCGAGCATCGCGGTCATGGCGTCGTGCGCGTCGGCCTCGGTCACCACCGGAGCGCCACCGTTGTAGGTGGTGGTCGGCACGGTGATGCGAATGCGAACGACGTTGCTGCCCAACAGCGGAACGGTCAGCTCGACGTAGGAGTTGTCGGCGTCCGGGCCGGTGGTCTCGGTGAGCGTGGCACCGCTGGACGGGTGCACGGCGCCCTTGCCGTCCACCGTCCAGTCGGACACGTCGCCGAGCCGGTGTACCGGGTTGACGGTGGTGCGGCCGGACCATTCGATGTCCGGCGCGGCGAGCACCGTGTCGATCGGGCCGGTGGTCACGCCCGCCACTCGGCGCGCGTCGATCGCGACCGGCACGACGCCCGCACGCACCAGCGAGTACGCGGTGTCCTGCTCGAAACGGTCGAGCAGTTCGCCGACGGGCTCGTCGACCCGGGTGATGCCCGCGACGGAGACGGTGCCGGGGATGACGCAGACCTGGTCGGCCGAGTAGCGCGGATCATGGGCCTGCCACAGCGAATCCGACCGCCACCAGCGGCGCACATCGCCGTCCACGACCGGCACGAAGTTCACCGGCTTGCCCGGGGTCTTGCACAGGGTCACGAAGAACGGGACGTCGGCCGGGTGCAGCAGCGTCTGCTCGGCGGCCGGGTACTGCGCCTTCAGCGTGCAGAGCGCGTTGACCGGGTTCTCGAACTCCTCGTCCGAGGCGAACAGCGTCGGGATCTCGCCGCGGTCGGCCAGGTGCAGCCGAGATTCGGTGCGGCGCATCATTTCCGCGAAACGGTCGCGCCAGGTGATGTCGAGCCAGACCGAGCGGGTAGCGTCGGTGATCGCATCGCCGATGTCGCTGCCGCAGTCGAAGTCCTTGCGGCGGTCCAGGCCGACCGCGAGCTCGATGTAGCGCTCCAGCCAGTCCAGGTAGGTCATCGTCGCGACGTCACCGAAATACGGCTTGGCCGTGGCGTTCAGCGCCTCGATGATCTCCGCGCGCCGCGCGGCGACGGCCTCGGCGTCACCGGCGACCTCGTCGAGCAGGCGGCCGGTGCGCGAAGCGGCGTTGTCGATCTCGTGGATGTCGGCGCCCAATTGGCTACGGCCCGAGGCCATTCCGCCGGACGCGGTGCCCGCGCCGACCCAGTCGGGGGTGCCGGGGGTGTCCACCAGCAGCTGCTTGACCTCGGCCGCGGTGGTGGCCTCCAGCGTCGCCATGGCGGCCGTGCCGACCAGCACGCCGTCCAGCGGCATCACCGGGTAGCCATGCGCGGTGGCCCACTCGCCGGTCAGGTATTCCGTTGCGCGCTCAGGGGTTCCGATGCCGCCGCCGACGCAGACGACCACGTTCTCGTGGTTGCGCAGCTCGGCGTAGGTCTCCAGCAGCAGGTCGTCCAGGTCTTCCCAGGAGTGATGCCCCCCGGCCTTGCCGCCCTCGATGTGCATGATCACCGGGTAGTCCGGCACCTCGGTGGCGATTCGCAGCACCGCGCGGATCTGCGCGACGGTGCCCGGCTTGAACGCGACATGCGAGATGCCGACCTCGGTGAGTTCGTTGATGAGTGCGACGGATTCCTCGAGCTCCGGAATGCCCGCCGTGACAATGACTCCGTCGAACGGGGCGCCCGCGGTGCGGGCCTTCTGCACCAGTCGCTTGCCGCCGAGCTGCAACTTCCACAGGTAGGGGTCGAGGAACAGCGAGTTGAACTGGACCGCGCGGCCCGGCTGCAACAGCGTCTTCAGCTCGGCGACACGATCGGCGAAGATCTGCTCGGTCACCTGGCCGCCACCGGCCAGCTCGGCCCAGTGGCCCGCGTTCGCCGCTGCCGCAACGATTTTCGCGTCGACCGTGGTCGGCGTCATACCGGCCAGCAGAATCGGCGAACGACCGGTCAGCCGGGTGAACGCGGTCTCCACCACGATCCGGCCGTTCGGCAGCCGAACCGGCTTGGGCGCGTACGCCGTCCACGGCGTGGACCGCTGCGGCGCGGCACCCGGGGTGAGCAGGCTGCGCTGCCCGGCCCGGGTCGCGGCCGCGACCATGCCGACGCCGGTGCCCTTGAGCGAACCGCCGGTCAGCCTGGACAGCAGATCGCCGGGGCCCAGATCCAGAATCCATTGCGCGCCAGCGGCAACCATGCCGTCGACGATCTCGACCCAGTCGATCGGATCGACCAGAATCTCCTGCGCGAGCGAACCGGCCAGCGCGGCGTCGAGACCACACTGGTTGGCCCATCCGGTGACCAGGTCCACCGTGTCGGCCAGCGCCGGGTGGTGGAATGCGACATCGACGGACACGTCCTCGAAGACCGGCGCGAAGATGGCGCCACCGCGCACCTTGGCGTCGCGTTCGCGGGACTGCTCGTCGTGAATCTGCGCGCAGCGCTGGCGGACTCGCTCCAGCTGGGCGGGCGTGCCGGAGAGCACCGCGCGCCTGCGTCCGTTACGAATGGACACCACCGCGGCCGCGGCCGGGTCGACGCCCTCGGACACCTTCACCACGACGTCACGCAGCTGCTCGGGGTCGACGTTGGACACCGCGACCATCGGCGAGCGCTCACCCACCGGCATCAGCCCGCGGCGGCGCGCCACCAAACCGGCTGCGGCGCCGATCAATTGCGCGATGGCCAGCAGCTCGGCATCGCGCCTGCCGCCGGCCTCGACCGCAGTCGCCGCGAGGCGGCCCTGCGAGTGGCCCACAATCGCCACCGGCGCCTGCTCGGTCGGATCCAGTCCCTGCAGGCGCAGCGCGCGCATGGCCGCCACCTGAGAGAGCAGCACGCCGGGCATCGACACGGCGGCCGATCGCAAAATCTGCGGCGACGGGGCCGCGGAGACCTCGCCCTGGTCGGTGTCGACCAGTTCGTCCTCCAGCATCCACCCGATCGGATCGAAACCGACCGGACGGACCACCAGCAGCTGTGCCGCAACGGGTTCCAGCATCGCTTCCGCCTCGTTGACCAATGCGGTCAATTCGGGCTCCAGCGCGCTGTCGCGTCCGATCTCTTCCAGTTCATCGAGCCACTGGGCGCCCTGTCCCCCGAAGGCGAGCGCGTAGGGCGTCCCGCTCAGCAGCCGATCCAACAGCGGCGAGCGGTCCCCACCCCCGTGGGTGGCTCCAACCTTCGCGCTCTGTCCGGTACCGGTCTCGGTGCTCTCGTTGATCGTCAAGACGATTCGACTTCCTTTTCCTGGCGACGCGCCCTGCGAGACACGCCGCTCCCTCCGGTGCGCAGGTGTTCCTCAGCGTTGGGGCCTGATACGGGCGAGGATAGCCAAAATCATGAGGAAATCCTCACGTTTGCTCGGCGGCTACGGGGCATACCGCCGAGTATTCGTGCACATCCGTACCAGAATGAAGTCAAACATGACCCTTCCTCATGTTTGAACACGCTGGTCTATCGGGTTACTAACCCGTACGAAACATGAGCTCTCCTCATGTTGACAGTTATCTAATCGTTATAATCCCTGGTAGGGTTACTGACCAGTACGCCACGCCCGCCCGGAGCTTCGCGAAGTCGGTCAAGCCCGGTAGAGTTTGCACGGTCGTACCATCACGCGCGAGTGGCGAAATTGGCAGACGCGCCAGATTTAGGTTCTGGTGTCCACGGACGTAGGGGTTCAAGTCCCCTCTCGCGCACAACTTTGCGTCACGCGTGACGCAGCCGCGGGTCGGGTGCCCGAGGGTTCTCGAACACCCGGGCACCACCGCTAACTACCAGCGTTTATCAGCGCAAACATGTCGGCCGTCGGCCAGGTACGATGCTCCCCCGCGATACCCACAGGCGCTTCCACATGGAGATACAGACCATCCGCGCCGGTTCTGCCCAACTCCCCCACCGGAACTGATCCACCGTCCAGTTCGCCGCGCCCAGATTGTCCGAGTAGCTGACGTCGCCCACACCAAAGGTGTGTCGCCGGTAAACGATGACCGCCGAATCGCTGACAAGCACATCCTTCGCGCGCTAGGGTGCCAGCCCAGCATTCGCCTGGAAGTAGCGGCCGATGACTCCAGCGCTTGCTGATCCGCCCCGCGCGACCACGGCACGGTCATCGCTGCCAGCACCGATGGCAGGTCTGCTCCCACATCCGCAGCCATGGGCCGCGCCGGCATAGCTCTCAACGCGATCGCACCCGGCACGACCGTCACCCCGTTCATCCAATCCATGCTCGACACCCCCGAAGGCCGGGCCCAGATCGATGGCAGCGTTCCGATGCCACTGAACGGTCATGCCAGTCCCCAGCAGATCGCACCACTGTTGTCGTGGCTCACCTGTTCAGAGAACACCCACGTCACCGGCCAAATCATCTTCATCGACGGCGGTGCCGACGCGGTCGTGTGCGGCGATCGGGCCTGGTAGGAGGAAGTGCCGCTTTCCACGGCCGGCCCCGCGATATCTAACGAGACGCCAGCTCGGGGCGGCGAACTACAAGTCACGGGCGGCGGCGCCGCCATGTGATCATGGGCGCGGGAGCGGACGCGAGAAACGTCACGATGCGAGATAGGAGTAGCGATGGTGTCCATCGAGATGGTGCCGACGGAGGCGGCTGGCGATACCGCGCTGCTCGCGGAGCTTACCGACCTGGTGAATCGGGTGTACGAGGTCGCCGAAGCGGGTATGTGGCGTGACGGTGCCAGCCGCACAACGACATCCGAGCTGGCCGGGTTGATCACCGACGGTCATCTCGCCGTGTCGCGCGATGACGACAGCCGAATCGTTGGCGCCGTCCGCATTCAGCAATTGGCCGATGGCATAGGCGAATTCGGCATGCTGGTGTGCGCGCCCGAACAGCGCGGCACCGGAATCGGCAGTGCCCTGGTCGATTTCGCCGAACGCCACTGTGTCGATCAGGGCGCACGGACGGTGCAGCTGGAGCTACTGGTGCCCCGCAGCTGGGCGCATCCGGTGAAGGAGTTCTTGCGCGGCTGGTATCTGCGGCTCGGGTACGCCCTCGAACGTAAGGGTGAGCTGGAGGAGAGCTACCCGCACCTGGTGCCGCTGCTCGCCACCCCGTGCGACTTCCTCATCTTCCACAAGCCGATGCGCTGACTCGCGCGCCGCATTGTCCATCCGCACCACCGATCAGGAACCGCTCATGGCCACACAGTCACCGAAGCAGATAGAACTACCCCGCGACGCCCTCTCGGACGTGCTCCCTGACTCCACACTGTCCCTGTTCACCGCAGACGATCTCGCCGAACTCGTTGTCTTGCAACGATGCTGCTGGGTCCCGGAAGCAGCGCTCAACAACATGCTCGACCTCCCCCCACTGCACGAAACCCACGACGAGGTACTGGCATGGGCCACCACATCGACGACTCTGGTCGTGCGGGAACGCGAGCGTCTGGTCGCCGCGGTGCGCGGCCAGGTCGAAGGCAGCGACTGGCACGTCGGCCGGCTCATGGTCGCTCCCGACCTGGCCGGCCGAGGAGCCGGTTCCCGCCTGCTGCGCCTGATCGAAAGTCTCGCTCCCCCACACGTCGAGCAATTCATCCTGTTCACCGGCGCACGCAGCGAACGCAACATCCGCATGTATCAGAACGCGGGCTACCAACTCCTCCCCACACCGGACCCCCTCCCGCCCAACCACATCAGAGGTGCGGTCCACATGGCGAAGCCCAGGCTTTGATCAAGTCGACCGGCACAATGCACACCGACCAGATGCACCATGATCCCGCTGCGCGCATGATCCGGAACAGTTGCAGCTGCGGGCCGTCCACCGCGCCCCCCATTGGCCCGGCGTCGACGGCTAGCAGTCCAGTGCGTCGGAAGTGGCGGTCGACAGCCGCTACGGGTGTCACCGAGGATGAGGCGTGATCGAAACTACGGCGGTGCTGGGCGTGGCCGCGATCGAGCTGGGCATGGTGCTTACGCCAGGGCCGAACATGGTGTATCTGGTCTCGCGGACCGTATCGCAGGGACGGCGCGCGGGCCTGGTTTCGTTGTCGGGTGTGGCGATCGGGTTCATGGTGTATCTCGTGGCCGCCACCGTCGGGCTTACCGCGATCTTCGCGGTGGTGCCCGGGTTGTACTTGGCCCTGAAGCTGGCCGGCGCAGCGTATCTGGCGTACTTGGCATGGAAGACGTTGCGCGGCGGCCTCTCGGTGTTCGAGCCGTCCAGTCTGCCCGCCGACTCCACGCGGAAACTCTTCACGATGGGGCTGGTCACCAACCTGCTCAATCCGAAGATCGCGATCATCTACATGGCGCTGATCCCGCAGTTCGTGACCCCCGAACACGGGCGCATTTGGCTGCAGAGTCTGCTGCTCGGCTCAGTGCAGATCAGTATCGCGCTGATCGTCAACGGCCTGATTGTGCTCGGTGCCGCCAGCCTCGCATCGTTCCTGTCCGGCCGACCGCTGTGGCTGCGGGCACAACGCTGGGTCACCGGC
This sequence comes from Nocardia sp. XZ_19_369, assembly GCF_015355715.1. Taxonomy (NCBI): domain Bacteria; kingdom Bacillati; phylum Actinomycetota; class Actinomycetes; order Mycobacteriales; family Nocardiaceae; genus Nocardia; species Nocardia sp. XZ_19_369. The sequence continues at coordinate 34,883 of NZ_JACVED010000011.1, forward strand.
ACACTGCTGGGCGCCGTCGCGGTCCTGCTGGCCACCGACCGCACCCGCCCGGTTGCGGCCTAGGTAGACCGGCCTCGCCGGGGGCGGACGGCCAGGTGCGCGTCGAGGGTCGCGATAGCGGTATCGGCGGGCAGGCCGACCGGGTCGGTCAGCATGCGCACCGATAACCCCTCGACCAGTGCGGCCAGTAGTCGCGCCTCGAGTGCGGGATCGACCTCGGCCGCGTATTCGCCGGATTCGATACCGGATTCGATGGCCTCGATCAGTTGCGCCTGGGTGCGCTGCTGATAGGCGGACTCGATCGCGGCGAGTTCGTCGGTGACGACGGCGCGTGCGAGGAACGCGATCCATACCTTCACCAACCGCGCCCGTGCCGCGTCGACCGGAAGCCAATCCACCATGACCGCCCGCAGTGCCGCTGCCACGCCGTGCTCGGAGCTCACCTGCGCCGCGCGGTCGTCGAGGAGTTGTTCGACGTGTCTGAATGCGGCGATCAGCATTTCGTCCTTGGTGCGGAAGTAGTACTGCACCTTCGCTGGGGACACCCCGACTTGTGCGGCGACCTCACGCACGCTCACCGCTTCCATTCCCCGGGTCGCCGCGACGTCGAGGACGCCGTCCAACAGCTCGGCGCGCCGCAGGGCGTGCGCGTTGTCCGTCACCATCGCACCGCTCACTGCTACTCGACCGAATCGAGATAGACGGTGACGGCGTCGCGGGTGACACCGGCGAACTTGATCATGAATCGACCTCCAGCTCGAAAACTAGCGACGATCAGTGGCGCCGTGGCCTGACGATTCGCCGGTCCATACGACTGTACAGTACAGTCGTATGGACTACTGGGAGAGGTAGGAGATGAATTCAGGTTTCAAAGCCGTGATCACGGGCGGCATTACCCTCGTCATCGGTTTCGTGCTGTGGCGCTTCACCGGCGATATCGAGACGCCGGTCGTCACGTTGACCAAGCTGGGCATCGTATTGATGGTCGTCGGTGGACTGGAGGTCCTCTACGGACTCTTCAAATCTGTCGTCGGCAAATCCGTCACGTAGTTCTCGGGCTTGTAACGATCTACCTGCGCCCACGACATCAGAACCGCCGCAACGGAATTGCTGCACTATGCCGCGGCCATCCCGCCGTCGATTCGAGGGTCCGGTCCGCATGCGGCAAGATTGCCCGCATCATGACCGAGAACGGCAGCCCCTATCGCATCAGTCGGCGACTGGACATCGCCCGCCTCGTGCTGTTCGCCGCGTTCTTGTGTGTGATGTTCTATCTCGTCGCCGTTGCCCGCGTAATCGACATCGAGGCCGTGCGCGAGCTGATCGAGTCGACCGGACCCGTCGCGCCGCTGGTCTATGTGGTGGCCTCGGCGGCCCTCGGCGCGATCTTTGTCCCCGGCACGATCCTGGCCGCGGGCAGCGGGCTGCTGTTCGGTCCACTCGTCGGCACTTTCGTCACGCTGGGCGCGACCGTGGGCACGGCCATCATTGCCAACCTGCTCGGACGGCGTGCAGGCCGCGAGAGTGCGCGCAGGTTGATCGGAGCCCGCCGCGCCGAGCACATTGATGCGCAGATCGAGCGACGCGGTCTCTGGGCTGTCGTCGGGCAGCGCTTCGTCCCCGGGATTTCAGATGCGCTGGCGTCGTACGTTTTCGGCGCGTTCGGGGTTCCGGTGTGGCAGATGGCTGTCGGCGCCTTCATCGGCTCGGCACCGCGCGCCTTCGTCTACACCGCACTCGGCGCATCGATCGGCGACCTGTCGGCACCCTTGGCCTACACCGCGATCGCGGTGTGGTGCGTCACCGCGGTCCTCGGCGCCGTCGCACTACACCGCGGATACCGCGGCTGGCGTAGGCGTGGCGAGCGTCGAGACGCTGTCCCCGACGCAGGTTCGAAGCACGACCCCGCTGCCTGAGGATCCACCGCTACCGTCTGTACGTGTGAGATCGACTCACGAGAGGCTGATGTCTTGCGGAAACTGACCTTTGGCATGAATGTGACCCTGGACGGCTACATCGCCGCGCCCGGCGACGACCTCGGCTGGAGCGAGGGCGAGGGACCGGACTCGTCGCCGAGCGACGAGCTGTTCCAGTGGTGGTCCGACCGGGTGGCGGCGACGGGCCTGGCGTTGTACGGGCGCAAGCTGTGGGAGGCGATGAGTTCCCACTGGCCGACCGCCGACCAGCAGCCCGGCGCCACACCGGCGGCGATCGAGTACGCCCGCCGCTGGCGGGACATGCCGAAGGTGGTGTTCTCCGCGACGACCAGCACGGTCGACTGGAACGCCCGCCTGGTCACCGGCGACGCGGTCACCGAGATCACCCGGCTCAAGGCCGAGGACGCCGACCCGATGGACATCGGCGGCGCGACGCTCGCCGGGGCGGCCATGCGGGCCGGGCTGATCGACGAGTACGTGCTGGTCACCGTGCCGGTTCTGGTGGGCGGCGGCACGCCGTTCTTCACCGCGCTGGACAGCTGGGTGAGCTTGAACCTGGTGGAGACCCGGACGTTTCCCGGCGGCGTGCTGCTGACCCGATACGAGACGAGGCGCTGAGCACGGGCCAGACGATCGGCGCAATGCAGCGTGCGGTCCACGGGCCCACTTGCTGGAAACCCTGCGCGCCGTGTTCCAGATCCAATGCTGTTGTGCGTGGTCAAATTTCGACCGGGATGCAACATCCGGGCCCTAGCGATCAGTAAGCCGCCGATTCTCCTGGGCGGTAGCCAGGGTCAGTCCTGCGGAGTAAGCAGGACGATCGGGATTTCGCGGTCGGTCTTCTGCGCGTACTCGTCATACAGCGGAAAGATGCCAGCCATCTGAACCCAAAGGGACGCACGTTCGGCCGGGGATGCGACCCGCGCGCGAGCCGTGAACCGACGGCCGCCGACCTGCACCCCAACACTCGGATCGGCCAGAAGGTTCTTGAACCATGCCGGATCTTCATCGGCCCCGCCTTTGGAGGCGACGACGACGAAATCCTCGCCTGCGGTGCCGTAGATCAGGCACGTTCGACGCGGAATGCCGGTCCGGCGTCCGGTCGTGGCCAGCACGAGGGTGTAGACACCGTCCGATTCGTGTCCCTCGGTGCCGCCCGAAGCCAGATACTTCCGAGTCTGATCAGCGACCCAGTCCCACTGCGAGTCGGTGGCACGGTCGAGGTCGTTGGCGACAGCCATGATGAAAGTCCTCTCTGGAACGGAAAACTGGTGCGTCGTTACGCGACCCGTTGTGGCCGCTCTGCCCCTGGGACGGAGCGGACGCCTTGTTCTCTACACAATGCCACCTGTGACGACCACCACATTTCGCTGTGAGCCCGGCGTAGGGATATCCGATGGCGTCGTGGGTCGTCAATTCACTGACAGCGACGCAAGTTTCGATGATCTCATCGGCGGGCTCACCCGAGAACTCCCGTCGAAGGCGGAGCGCCTCGGACGGGAGTTATCGGACGGCGGCGGCTACCACAAAATGGGTAGGCGTTCTGGGATTCGTTTCATGAAGCGGGTGCGCCAGACGAGTTGGTCGATGGGTACGGCTAGGTCGAGGGTGGGGATGCGGTTCAGTAGGACTTCCAGGCCGATTTGGGCGTGCTTGCGACTCAGGGCGGTGGCGGGGCAGAAGTGTTGACCGCCGCCGAAGGATAGGTGGGCGCTGGCGTTGGGGCGGTTCAGGTCGACAGTCTCGGGTGCGGGGAAAGCGGCGGGATCGAAGTTGGCGCCCTCCACCAGCACCAGGACCAGCTCACCCTTGCTGACCAGGACATCACCGAGTTGGACGTCTTCGGTCGCCAGTCGTGGCAGACCATCGCCGATGGACAGGTTTATGCGCAACACCTCCTCCACTCCGGCGGGGATCAGCGCCGGGTCTGCGAGCAGTTGAGCCTTCAGTTCCGGATGCTGAATGAGCGACACCAGTGCCATGGTGAGAAAGCCGCCGGTGGAGATGACGCCGGCCCCGAACAACGTGACTCCGACGGTGGCCAGCATCTGTTCGGAGACTTGTGCGTAGTCCGGATCGTCGCGCAGGGCAGCGAGTTCGGCCATCAGGCCGAAGGTTTCGGGGTCGTCGAGGCGTTCGACCATGTAGGCGATATCCCGATTCCAGTTGAGCTCGGCCGCTGGGATGGGTTCGGCGGAGTTCATGAACGCGATGTGCAGACTGCGCATCAGCTGGGGTGCGTCCTGCTGCGGAATGCCGAGGAGGTGACAGTGCAGGGCGGCCGCGAACGGATCGGCGAAATCGTTGCGCAGATCAGCGGGCGCGCCTTCGGCGACGAGGGCATCGACCAGGTCCATGGCGGTGGTTCGCATAAACTCTTCGAGGCCAGGCGATTTCGGGCTCAGCGCCTTCATCACTGCCTTGCGTAAACCCGCACCGGTGATGTTGCCCATGTTGTTCACCACCTCCGGCGGGATGGTGAGCGCGTACTGGCGGGGAACTCCCGGCGCGGACGTCTCCTTCAGCGAGAACCGGCGATCTTCCAGAACCTGTTTACACAGGGCGTAGGAGCTCACCAGCCAGGCCTCGTCACCGGCGATGGTGCGCACCTTACGCACTGGTGTTGTTTCGCGAAGTGCGTTGACCTCCTGGGGAATTCGGTCGCCACGGGCGGAGAACGGGAAAGCGAGCAGGGTGTCGAAGGTTGTCATGCGCCTACTCCTTCGAGAGGAGTGACGATGGCGTGACCCTGGTTCCGCGAGGCGCGAAGTCCGGACCCGCGCGCATACAGCAGCTCCGCCATCGGCAGCAATTGGTGATAGCAGTTCAGCGACGAGGGCACCCCGAGGATCGCGGGCGTGTCCAGAAACAGTGGGGCCTCAGCACGGATGTAGTCGAGGCACACCTCGTGCTGACGGGGTGTAGGTGCGCGTCCATCCAGCACCTTCGAGGACAGGAAGCGTGCCACCAGCTGATGACACACCGCACGGAACTCCTCATCGTCGGCCGATCGCCTGACGAGATCCGCATGCAGGTCCCGGTACGCTTCGTCGGCCCGGAACTCCGACATCGCTTTCGCGAACAGCCGCCTCCCCTGCGGATCGGCATCATTAACTGCCGCAACGATTTTGGCGCGCACACCGCGAATGTTCTTGTCTGCCTTACGGCGAGCGTCGAGCGCGGAATACCCTATGGCTTCGAACATTTCGGCCACATACACATCGGTGTAGACGATGTCGACCCGATCGAAGTGCGCGAGTCCCCACTTGGCCAGATCCCGGATCCGCTGACCCGAGAAGTAACTGTTTCCTGGTGACACACCGATGACCGCGTGATCACCATCGTGCTGGACCACCTGACAGTGCCGAGTGAACGGCTGAACCAGAAAGCCCTGTTGGACAGTGGGTTTCAGTGATTCTGCTGCAGATCTGGAGAGCGTTGCCGACGTCACGATTGCGCGCCTTTCGCCGAAGGGGATCTACCGAATTACCCGCTCTGCCGAGGCAGTGGTGCACGCCGTTGTCCCCGAGCCCCTGCATCGCTCGCGAGTGCTTTAGATCCTCGCGGTGCTCACCGGGCCTCGACAACGGTGAGAGATCCAACGCCCGCAGCGCACCCGCGGGCCGAATTCTCATGATCGCACAATTCCGTGCCGGGTCGCCAGGCTCGCCCGTAGGAGCCGGATCCCGACGGAACTGATCCGCCGTCCAGTTCGGGTCGCTCGAGTCAGCTCGGTAGCTGATGGCGACCTCGTCTACGGTGTATCTCCGGTGCACGATGCCGACCGACGCGCTGACGAGCACATCGTGCGTGATCTCGGCATGAACCCAGCCTTCGCCCGAAAGTAGCCACTACCCTGGCCCTGCCGTCTCCTGCGACCACGCCGAGGCTGGGGCATACCCGCCGATCGACCCGGACTGACCGATCAGCTCCCACACTGGCAACGACGTCCGAAAACGTCGCAGTGCTTACGGCAGATCACCATCGTGACGCGTTCGCCGCTGCCAGATCCGCCAGACCGGTTCCGACGAAACAGGCTGCGCCGCAGACCGATACGCCCGGGCCATCCCCACCAGCCCTTCGGCGGCCTTGCCCATGAACATGCCGACCAGCACCGACACCATGACTACCCATACCCCGTCGAACCCGAGTACGAACATCAGCACCGACGCCACAGCAAAAACGAACGGAATCGCATACGCGGTTTCCACGAGAAACCTTCGCAGTCGCGGCATTTCACTTACCTCCCCAGCGCCCGTACACACTCAAGCGTAGCGGCTTCGGCCCGCGAGGTAGTCACGATCGTCTCAACCACGCCCTCGTTTATGTCAACGTGGCGAGCACGATATCCAGCGCCTTCCGCATATCGTCCCCCTCGATCCGCATCAAAGTGTCTTCATCGAGGGTTCGCGGATCAAGGGATTCGTCCATGGCCAAACGATATTCGCGTTCTTCCTCCGCACTCTCGATCACATTACGGATGAACCGCCCGTTACCCGCGATATCGACACCGCGCCGCGGCAGACCACTCTGATCGGTGCGTTCGGCCGCGTACAGCTGCACGCATGCTTCGCGCAAGATCTCGACCGCTTCGTCCGACAGCGCGGAATCACGTTTGCTGGCAATGAATTTGCCGATGTCACGGAGTTCATCGGGCGAGTAGGAGTCGAACTTCACCCGTTTGGCGAAACGAGAGGCGAGTCCGTCGTTGCTGGCCAGGAAGCGATCGATCTCGCCGTCGTACCCAGCGATGATCACTACCAACCGGTCGCGGTCGTTCTCCATCCGAGCGAGCAACGTGTCCACTGCCTCGCGCCCGAACGCGTCCCCACCGGAGAGCCCCTGCTGGATCAGCGTGTACGCCTCGTCGACGAAAAGCACACCGTCCATGGCGGAGTCGATCAGCGCATTGGATTTGATCGCAGTGGAACCCAGATGCTGGCCGACGAAATCGGAGCGCTTGGTCTCCACCACCTTGTCGGTCTTGAGCAGTCCGAGCCCGCAGTAGATCTTGGCGACCACGCGGGCGATGGTGGTCTTGCCGGTACCGGGCGGACCGGTGAACGCCAGGTGCTGCCCGCGCGGCATGCTGCTGAGCCCCTTCTCCGCGCGGATCTTGGCCATGGTGGCCGAGGACTGCAACTTGGCGACCTGGACCTTCACCGCCGCCAATCCGATCTGGGCCTGCAGTTCCGCGCGGGCGGTGGCCAGAATCGTCTCAGCCCGGTCCTGATGTTCCTGTTCGGCGGCCTCGTCCAAAGACGGCGCGGTCGCGGGATCCCAACGGTTGGTGCGTGATTCGATCTGCTCGCGAGTAGTGACCATGATCCGGAACGTCGGATCGCTCATGGCGCGCGCGTTCGAGGCGAAGCCGGGCACCTGGCTGTACACGGTCTCGAACAGCGACCGCGCCTCGTCCTCGTTGCCTTGCTCGCGCAGCGCGAGGCCGCGGCAGTACATGGCAGCGGTGCGGGCAGCCGGGATCGGACCGTGCTCGGCTTGTTCGAGGCGGCGCGTCGCCTCACCGAACAGCCCGAGGTGCGCGCACGCGGTGCCGACCATGACGTGTGCGCCGACGGCCATGTACTGGTCCTGCCATTCGGCCGACCCGGCAAGGACAGCCATCACGTCGGGCCAGAGCTGGGCGGTGAAGTACAGGACACCGCGGGCATAGGCGCAGAGGCGGTCGTCCAGCGCGCCATCAGGGTCGTCGGTGATCTTCTTGCGCCGCTCGTCCAGCTCGTCGAGCACGTGCTGCGCCTCGTCGAACTGCTTGTCGTCCAGCAGCCGCATGGCGTGCGCGATCCAGATCTCGGTGAAGCCGGCGACCGGGTAGTCGATGTACTGGCCGATCTGGAAGCGGCCCGCCAGCTGGCGCGGCGGCAACCCGAGCCTGCGCTGTTCGCGCATCAGCGAGGTGGTCGACGTCCGGTGCAACTGCCCGAGCACCTCGTTGGACGCATCCCCCGCGGCGAGGCGGCCCAGCCAGGCGTCGCACATGTCCGGGTCGAGCTCGGTGGCCCGGCGGAAGGCCACCTTGGCGTATTCGAGGTTCTTGGCGGCCTGCTGGCCGTCGACCATCAGACCCAACGACAGCACGCCCGCGTCGAAGACCTGTTGGGCTGAACGAATCGCTGACATGCGGCGCAACGTAGCCGGAATACGTTGCCGCGTCACTCCTTACCCTGCGCGCGAGCATGCGGCATTCACCGGGGATTAACCGCGCGAGACCACCGCCGCCACAGAACCGCATGTCAGCGCCCGACCAGGGTTACGACTGAGGAAACTCACTGCTCAGCCCGCGCGACCGAGCGACTCCGTTGTTAATTTCCCGAACGTGATGGAGTCCACGGCGATCGAGCCGCAACTGTGCCGGGTCTCGGTGATCGGTGGCAACACCCAGGTGGATGTGGTGCTGCCCGCGACCGTCGCGATCGCGAATTTCATCCCGGATGTGGTGGCGCTCATCGCTTCTCGCAATCCCGACCTGTCCGAACTGGAGGACAACGGACCGCTCGCCGCCCAGCACTGGACGCTGGCCCAGCCCGGTCAGACCGCGATCGATCCCGGGCGCACGCTCACCGAGGCCGAGGTGTTCGACGGCGACCTGCTGGTGCTGCGCGCGGTGGATTCGGTCGAGTCGCCGCCGCTGTTCGATGACGTGATCGACGCGGTCGCCCGGCTGACCGACGACTCCTTCAGCGGCTGGTCGGGTGAGTCGGCGGGCCGCGCCGGGATGGGCGGCGCGATCACGGCGGTGGTCGGCACCTGTTTCCTGCTGCTGTTCGCGGCGGCACGCGGCTGGTCGGTGCTGGCCGGATCGGCCGGCCTCGGCATCGGTCTGGTGATCCTGATCGGCGCCGCGCTGGTCGCCAAGAAGTACGCGGCGACCGCTCCCGCCACCGCACTAGCCCTCTGCGGCCTGCTCCTGATGGGCAGTGGCACAGCGGCATTGGTGCCCGGCCGCCCCGGCGCGCCACACCTGCTGTTCGGTGCGGCCGCCACCCTGCTGCTCGCGGTGATCGCGATGCGGGCGATCCCGGTGCGCACGACGATGTTCACCGGGGTCATCACCGTCGCGACGTTCGCCGTCGGCGCCGCGGGCACGGTGACGATCTGGGATGTCGCACCGCTGAAGGTCGCGGCCGGGATCATCGTCTTCGCGTTGCTCGGCATCACCCTCGCCTCACGGATCGCGGTGGCGGCCGCGCGGCTCCCGGTGCCGCCGGTACCGACCGCGGGCGGGGCCATCGACCCGCGCGACCACGAACCACGGCCGACCATCGAAGGCATCGGCGCGGTCGGCGCGACCGCCATCCCCTCGGCGGCCGGCCTCGGCGAACGATCACGGCGGGCCAACGACTTCCAGTCCGGGATGATCTTCGGCATCGTCGCGATCACCGTGCTCGCGACGATAGTGATCGTCGCCTCGGCCACCGAGCATCGCTGGCAGTGCGCGGTGCTCGCCGCAGCGGTCGGTGTCGTACTCGCCAGGCGTGGAAGAGCTTTCGCGGATCTGACCCAGGCCGCGGTGCTGGTGGCCGGTGGCTGCGCGGCGTTGATCGTGCCCGCGGTGCTGTGGGGTGTGCGGATGCCGGAACTGGCCCTGCCCGCCGCAGGCGCGCTGCTGTTGGTGGCCGGCCTCGGCATGCTGATCGGGGTGGCCGGACCGAACATGGAAGTGTCGCCGGTGGTGCAGCGGGCGGGCGAGATCTTCGAATACCTGCTGATCTGCATTATCGGTCCGCTCGTTTTCTGGATCCTCGACGTCTACGCCATGGCGCGGAATGCGTGAGCTCGCCCGGTCGGCCGTCGTCGTCACCTTGGCGCTGACGCTGGCCGTAGGTCCGGTCGGTGCGGCACTCGGCGTGGCACCGCCCGTGGTCGATCCGGGGGCGCTGATCACGAATGCCCCAGTGGCCCCGCCTGTTCCGTCCGAGCAGCGACTGCTGTGCTCCCAACCGATCTGGACCGGACCCGCGCCCGTCGGAGTACCCGCGGCGCAGAAGGCGCTCGGGCTCGAAGCCGCCTGGCAGTTCAGCCGAGGCGAGGGACAGACCGTCGCGGTGATCGACACCGGCGTGAACCCGCATCCGCGACTGTCGGTGCGACCGGGCGGTGATTACGTCTCCGATTCCGACGGCACCGCCGACTGCGACGGACACGGCACCCTGGTGGCTGGTCTCATCGCCGGTCGGCCCGCACCCGAGGGCGGCGACGGCTTCTCCGGCGTCGCGCCCGCCGCCACAATCCTCACCATTCGCCAGACCAGCCTGGCCTACCAGGCCAAGAACAGTTACCGCTCCGACGATCCCGGCGCGATGTCGGCGGGCGGCTACGGCACGGTCGACACCCTAGCCAGCGCGGTAGTGCACGCGGTCGACAGTGGCGCGACAGTCATCAATATCTCCGCGGTCTCGTGCAGGCCCGTCGGTGCTGAGGCGGTCGACGGCTCGCTCGGCGCTTCGCTACGGTACGCCTACGACCGGAACGTCGTCGTGGTCGCGGCAGCAGGCAACCTGCAACAGCAGGGCGCGTGCAAGGAGCAGAACGGCACTGCGGGCTGGAATGCGGTCGCTACGATCGCGACGCCCGCGTGGTTTTCGCCCTATGTCCTGTCGGTGGCATCGGTGGAGCCCGACGGATCGCCCTCGGCCTTCACCCTTTATGGACCTTGGGTTTCCGTGGCCGCGCCTGGCAGCAATCTGATGTCGCTGGACAGCGCGCCGGGCGGCACCGGGCTGGTGAACGGCACTCCGCAGGCCGACGGCCAGGTGGCGCCGGTGAACGGCACCAGCTTCGCCAGCGCGTACGTCGCGGGCCTGGCCGCCCTGGTGCGCGCCCGCTTCCCCGGCCTCTCCGCGCAGCAGGTGATGGACCGCATCATCCGCACCGCGCATGCCCCGGGCAGCGGCCACGACGCCAGGGTCGGCGCGGGCCTGATCGACCCGGTCGCCGCGCTCACCGCGGTGGTGCCGCCCGCCGCGAAAAGTGATCCGGCGCAGGGCTTCCCGATCGCAGGTCCGACACCACCGGCTTTCGTGAGCCCGTGGCCGCGCCGCATCGGCCTCGCGGGCGCGGTGAGCTGCCTGACGCTGCTGGCCATCGTGCTCGCCCTCTCCATTCCGTTCCGGCGCGAACAGCGCAGGCCCCTCGTCCTGCCGGGCGATGACTAATCGAAGGAATTGTCCATGGGCACAAAGGGGTTCATCCGCCTGGCCAGGATCGCACCGCCGCGGCCACCGGGCGGCGAGGTAATCCTCAACGCACCGCCGGAGATCACCGCGCCGGTCCCCGCGCCGCTGTGGCAGCGACTGCTGCCGGTGGTGATGGTCGTCGCCATGGTGGGCATGATGGGGCTGATGTTCACCATGGGCGGCAAGTCCATGTTCTCCAATCCGCTCACCATGATGTTCCCGATGATGATGCTGATGTCGATGGTCGGCATGTTCGCCAGCCGCACTGGCGGCGGCGGGAAGCCGGCCGCCGAGCTCAACGAGGAACGCAAAGATTACTTCCGCTACCTCGACCAGCTGCGCCGCGACGTCCGCAACACCGGCACCGCCCAGCGCGAGGCACTGTTCTGGAGCCACCCACACCCGATCGACCTGCACGCGCTGATCGGCACCCGCCGGATGTGGGAACGCAGGCCGAGCGACCCCGACTTCGGGCACATCCGGATCGGCGTCGGCAGTCATCGCCTCGCCACCAAATTGGTTCGGCCGGAGACTGTTCCGCTGGAGGATCTGGAACCGGTGGCGACCGTGGCGCTGCGTCGCTTCGTCCGCACGCACTCGGTGGTGCACAGCCTGCCGACCGCCATCTCGCTGCGCGCGTTCCCCGCGGTGAACGTGGAGGGACCGCGCGAGCACGGCCGCGCGCTCGTCCGGTCGATGCTGATGGAACTGGCCACCTTCCACGGACCGGACAGCATGATCTTCGCGATCGTCACCGCCGACCCCGACGGCGAGGTGTGGGGCTGGACCAAATGGCTTCCGCACCTGCAACATCCACGCGACACCGATCGGATCGGGTCGGCCCGCATGCTCTACGAATCGCTGTCGGAACTGGAGACCTCACTGTCGGAGGACCTGCTCGAACGCGGCCGGTTCCTGCGCAACGCACCGACCACGGCAGGCAGGCTGCACCTGGTCGTGGTGATCGATGACGGGTATGTCAGCGGCGCCGAACGCATCATCAGCGACGCCGGCCTCGACTCGGTGACCGTGCTCGACCTGACCGCACCGCAGACCGGTCTCGCCGTCCGGCGCGGACTGCAACTGGTGGTCGAGGAAGACGTGATCGGCGCCCGCACCGGTGGTTCCGTGGAGAACTTCGCCGGACCCGACCGCGTAAGCCTGGACATCGCCGCCACTTTCGGCCGCGGGATGGCGCGCTACCGGATCGCCACCAGCGCCCAGGTCGTCGACCTCGGTGCCGAGGTGAACACCGACCCGGGCTTGATGGCGATGCTCGGCGTCGCCGACGCGGCGACCCTCGAAGCGGACACCGTGTGGCGGCCCAGGTCGGCCCGCGAGCGGCTGCGGGTGCCGATCGGCTCGACCCCCGACGGCACCCGGGTCGAGATCGACATCAAGGAGTCCGCCGAGAACGGCATGGGCCCGCACGGGTTGTGCATTGGCGCAACAGGTTCCGGCAAGTCGGAGTTCCTGCGCACCCTGGTGCTGTCGATGGTGACCACCCACTCCCCCGACCTACTGAACCTGGTTCTGGTCGACTTCAAGGGTGGCGCAACGTTTCTCGGGCTCGATCCGCTGCCGCACGTGTCCGCGGTGATCACCAACCTCGAGGAAGAACTCTCGATGGTGGACCGCATGCGCGACGCGCTGGCCGGTGAACTGACCCGCAGGCAGGAACTCCTTCGATCGGCAGGCAATTTCGCCAACGTCACAGAGTATGAGAAGGCCCGCGCCAACGGGGCACCGCTCGACCCGCTGCCCGCGCTGTTCATCATCGTCGACGAGTTCTCCGAATTGCTCTCGCAGAAACCGGATTTCGCGGAACTGTTCGTGATGATCGGCCGCCTCGGCCGCTCGCTGCGCGTGCATCTGCTGCTCGCTTCGCAGCGACTGGAGGAGAACCGGCTGCGCGGCCTCGACTCGCACCTGTCGTACCGGATCGGCCTGCGCACGTTCTCGGCTGGTGAATCCCGTCAGGTGCTCGGCATCACCGACGCATACCATCTGCCCGCCCAGCCCGGCGCAGGCTATTTGAAGAGCGATTCGTCGGATCCGTTGCGGTTCAACACCACCTACGTCTCCGGGACGTACGTGCCGCCGGTCGCGGGACGGACGACCGGTCCGACGGCCACGGCCGGGACGGTCGACCTGTTCACCGCCGCCACCATCGAGGCTGCCGCACCGAGCACGGAAGAGCAGCAACCGATCCCGGTCGAACTGCCCGACCTCAGCGAACTCCTCGGGCAGGCGCCGTCCGCCGAACCCGAGCGGTCGCTGCTCCAAGTGGTGGTGGATCGGCTGACCGGGCACGGCAGGCCCGCGCACCAGGTGTGGCTGCCGCCGCTCGATATCTCGCCGACCGTGGATCTGGTGCTGCCCGATCATGATTGGCGCTCCCAGGTCAACCAGAATGCCAATCTGTGGCTGCCGATCGGCATCGTCGACAAGCCGTACGAACAGAAGCGCGATGTGCTCGCGATCGATCTGTCCGGCGCCCAGGGCAACGTCGCGGTGGTCGGTGGACCGCAGTCCGGCAAGTCGACCACCCTGCGCACCATCATCCTTTCCGCCGCCACCACGCACACCCCCGAACAGGTGCAGTTCTACTGCCTCGACTTCGGCGGCGGCACCCTGGCCGCTCTCACCGGACTGCCGCACGTCGGCTCCGCGGCCGGGCGGCTGGAGAGCGACCGGGTGCGGCGCACCGTCGCCGAACTCAGCATGCTGCTGCGCAGGCGCGAGGCTCGCTTCCTGGAACTCGGCATCGAGAACATGCGCGAATTCCGCAAGCGCAAGGCCGAATTCGCGCTGCTGACCCCCGAAGAACGGGCCGCGCACCCGCTCGCCGCCGACGCGTTCGGTGACGTGTTCCTGGTGATCGACGGCTGGGCCGCCTTCCGCGAGGATTTCGACCTGATCGAGGGCCAGGTGCTCGCCCTCGCGGCCCGTGGGCTGTCCTACGGCATCCACCTCATGCTCGGTGCGAATCGGTGGGCCGAGATCCGGCCCAATGTGAAGGATCAGATCGGCACCAGGATCGAGCTGCGCCTCGGCGACCCGTCCGACTCGGAGATGGATCGCCGTGCGGCGGTGAATGTTCCGATCAACCGTCCTGGCCGCGGCATGACCGGCGACAAGCTGCATATGCTCATCGCCCTCCCCCGCCTGGACACCGACGTGAACCCGGAGACGCTCTCCGACGGCATTGTCGCCGCGAAGGCCGAGCTCGCCGAGCTCTACGGTGACCGCCGGGCACCCGGGGTGCGGATGCTTCCTGGCGAACTAGACCGCGAACAAGTGCTCACCACCGCGCGCGAACTGAATATGCGCCTGGACAACAAGCGGGTGCTGATCGGGTTGAGCGAATCGGAGCTGCTGCCGGTGGTGCTCGACTTCGAGGAGTCGCCGCACCTGCTGGTGTTCGCCGACGTCGGCTGCGGCAAGACCACGCTGCTGCGCAATATCGCGCAGGGCATCGTGGAGAATTCGCATCCGAACGAGGCGCGGGTGATCCTGGTCGACTATCGGCGCACCATGCTCGGCGCGATCGACGGGCAGCATCTGGCCGGGTACTCCACTTCGGCGCAGACCTCGATTCCGACGCTGAAGGAAGTCGCGGGATTCGTGTCGCAGCGGCTGCCCGGCGCCGACATCACCCCTGCGGAGCTGCGGGAGCGCAGCTGGTGGACGGGGCCAGAGGTGTATGTGATCGTCGATGACTACGACATGGTGGCGTCGAACAATCCGCTGGTGCCGCTCCTGGATCTGCTGCCGCAGGCGCGGGATATCGGTTTGCATGTGATCATTGCGCGCCGATCCGGTGGTGCGGCGCGGGCGCTCTACGATCCGGTGCTCGGGCCGATGAAGGATATGTCGGTGGACGGGATTCTGATGAGTACGCCGAAGGACGAAGGTGTGCTGCTCGGGGACGTGCGTCCGGCTCAGTATCCGCCTGGGCGTGGGTTGTTGGTGTCGCGGACGCGGGGGCGGGATCTTATCCAGATCTGCCATCTGCCGCCGCCGGGCTGAGCGGGTGTTGCTCGGCGATGTATGCGCGGAGCAACATCATTCTGGGCGTCGGCTTTTGGTGTCCCGTGCCATCCAGCGGGCTGGGCGGTCAGGAGAATGCGGCGGTGGCGTTTTCCTCGGTGCTGTCGAGATCGCCTGCGGCCCGGCTCATTCCGTGGGCAAATTGGGACAGGGTGTGCGCCAGGTCGAATCCGCCTTGGAGCAGGTCGGTGCTGAGGTTTACGTAGCCGGTGTTGCCGTCGGCGAACGACTTACCGTATGAGTCCGTGCCCCACGGCGGGTTGGCGCTGCTGCCTGCGGCGACCGCCGATTCAGCGGTACTTCCGTTGTGCTGCACTGTGATCGGGTCACCGAGCAGCGTCAGGGTGTCGGCGAGCACGCGCACCGCACGGCCGACCGCGTCGGCCACACTGTCCATCACCACAGCGGCGGAATGCAGGTCGGTCGTTGAATCGATGGCGATGCTCTGCTCCACCTGGACCACTCTGGTTAGGACAGGCAGCGCCAGACGGGATTGCGGGCGACCGGAACCGAAACACTATGCGAATTATGGGTTTCGAGCTTAAGCCGCACACTTTCTGATTCTTCGCACACCGACTTGCCGCGCTGACACGCGTGCGTTTGCAAGAAGGAGTGCGTCTAGCGGTTCTCACCGTCCTGGTTCTCGGAATCCGCAGGATTCCAATCGGTTTCGGAGTTCGGCGGTGGGTTCCACGCGGCCGGGTCGGGTGCCGATGGCGCGGCATACGGTTCGATCATCGGCTGGTGGTAGGAATCGAGTTTGGGCCGGGTCTTGGCGCGCAGATCGGTGCCCTTGGGTTGATAGTGGTCCGTTCCCGGACCGCCGGTGCCGTATTCCTTCCCGAGCTGCTCACTGCGGAGCAGAGCCCGCTGCCACCAACTGTTCTCCGCGCCGATCGGGCGCACCGTCGGCTTGGCTTCGGCATCGGCGCTGCGGTTGATCACGTCCGGATGGACGCGCACCATGCGCAGGTCGTCGGCGCGGTGCTGGGCGAGATCGGCCCTGCGTTGCGATTCGTCGGCGCGGGACTGGAATTCGTCGGCTCGGCGCTGGTGTGCGTCGGCCCGCAGGCGCGCGGCGGCTTGCTCGAACTCGGCGCTCGCGTGCTCGACCCGGGCGCGGGCGACCTGTAGTTCGGCCCGATCGACCTGCCGATGATCGGGAGAGTCGTTCGCGCGCAACGCTTCCAGGCGAGCTTCGGCGGTGCGCAGCTGCTGCTGTGCCCGTTCGGTGTTCGTCCGTGCTTGCTCGGCGACGTTGTCTTCCGTTGCCGCCCTTGTCTGTTGCATGGTGGCCCGCCGCTGCACGGTGTCGGCACCGGCCTGCGCGCGATCCGCGGTCTGCTGGGCCGCATCGGACCGATTCTGCATGTCCTGGGCACGGTCGGACATGCGGGAACCCCACTGCGGTTGCCGGTCCGACGATTCCGGCCCGTCCGGCGCTCCGAGCGCGCGAGCCCGCGGCGGGTTTTCGACGGATTCAGAAGGCTGAGCACGTAATTGGGGCTGAGCGGCACGCGCCTGCCGCTGGTATTCGCGCAGGTTGGCCGCGTCCTGCCGATCGAGCTCGCGCAGCCTGCGCTGATACTGCGGCGTCGACTCGACCGACCGGTCGACCGAAGGTCGCGCCACCGGTGCCGGTCGCGGGATGGGCTGGTCGCTCACCGACCCACCGACCGCCGCAGCCCGGCTCGCCGGGACATACACGTTCCCTTCGGCATCCAGCTGGAAATGCCGGAGAAACCCGGTGCGCGCCGCACTGCCCGGCACGCGGTTCAAATGGAACAAGCCGCGCGCACCACCCGCCACCGCACCACGAAACGCACCACCCGACGCACCGAGACCGAAACCGCTCGCAGTGAACGCCCCCTGCCAATTACCGCTGTTCATCGCCGAGGCCATCGAACTGCCGACCGTGCCGACCGCACCGGCGAACGCACCGATCGCAGCACCCCGCCCCACATCCGCCGCACGACCGAGCTTGTTGGTGAGCCTGCCGATCGACGCGTCGAACCCGATACCACCCCAATGCCCGGCCGCCCGGCCGAACAACCCGCTGGCATAGGACGCACCGAACGAGAGCAGTGCCTCATTCCCGTTGAACCGACGCCGCGTACCCGCCGCGATCTGACCACCCTGAATAGCGGCATCCACCAGCACCGCTTGCCCACCCGACACCGCGCCCTTCACCGCGTACGTAGCCAGATTCTTCACCACCAACTTCGTCCAAGCCTGCTGTCCCACAGCACCGAAAGCCCGCAATATCACCTGCTCGATCCGCGTGATCACCAGATCCTCCACCCGCCGCAACCCCGATCGGGTTCCGGCGATAGCCGCGGCCTCCACAGCCGGCGCGGTGGGCGGAAACATCGACGCCCACAGGATCTCCACGGCCAGCATCGCGTAGGAGACGATCATCATCAGCTTCGCCGCCTGCACGGTGGTGCCGAAATCGAAAGCGGCGTTGCCGAGTTCGTCATAGTCGGCCGCCAGCTTCGCCAGCGAGGAGTCGCCGTCGAGCAGGTCGGTGAACAACGCCGAGATGGTCTCGGCACCCGCACCGTCGGTGTACGCGCCGCTAGCTTTGCGCCGCACCTGCGTCAGCGGGTCGACCTGCGCGGCAAGTGATTTCGATGCTTCGCTCCAGGCGCGACCGATGGCGAAGAGCAGGTCCTCGTTGCCGGCGGGCAGGTCGACGCCGACCAGCCAGCCGAGCCATTTCAGATCCTGCGGTATGTCGATCATCGCCGGAGGTCAGTGATCGAACGCGGTCGGATCGAAGAAGTCGGCGGCGGAATCGGCGGCGGAGTCCTGCGCAGCAGCGTCTGCCACGATCGGTGAGAACCTCCCGAATACCGGTCCTGTCCCATCCCAGCCATACGCGGATCGACTACCCGAGCCCTCGGACGACAGGATCGCGAGCTGGTTCAGATACCGCAGCGGAACCACGATTTCATCGCGGAACTGCTCGCCGTTCGTGTCGATCAGCCGTAGTCCGGTGACCCGGCCCGTATTCTCCTCGAGCACAACGCCCGACACAGAATATGCGTGTCGCGGCGACAGGCCGGTGCCGGAATGCTCTGTCACGCCGTCGGGGAGCGGGAGGGTGGATATCACCACCGTGTCGCCTCGTCGCAGAAGGGCGGCGATTCGATCGGCCACCCACTGTGCTACCACCGAATCATCGAGCGGCGCACCGGATTCCCACCGCGTCATCTCCGCGTACACCGGCGCGAGTTGTGCCGCCAGTTGCCCATAGCGCTCGGAACCCAGCCGATCAGCTAAGAAGGTGCGCAAACCGGTCGCGGTGCGCGGATCCTGGGCATTCAACCACTGCACGTAAGCCGAGTTGGCGTCCCGGCCGGACAGGCCGAGCCCCTCGATCCTGAGTGCTTCCGCCTTGGCGATGTCCCAAGTTTCGTGAGCGACCCAGTTGTCCAGGTAATCGCGCCAGTCGTGCTCCAGGTCCAGCAACTCGTGCGCGACCGCGCGGCTGCCACCGGCCACCTGCGCCAGCACATCCGGCCCCAGCATCATCGGATGCGCGAACAGTGCGTCATCCACCCCGCGTATCGGCAGTACCCGCCCCATCGCGCTGTACGCTTCCGCCGGCCACAGCGAGCGCGCGGCCTCCCCGGGCATCCCGCTTTCGATGCCCGCGTAGCCCTCGTCTCCACCGCGATAGATCGCCCAGGCCTTCTCGATCACCGCGGGCCACAACGGCTGCCCGCCCGCCTGTGCCCCGTACGCCACTTTTCCGTCGTAGGCATAGAACCGCCGATCCACCGGCACCCACACGGCACGCCGTTCGGGCGTGCTGAGCGCTGCTTCGCCGGTCGCCGATGTCACTCGGCCGTCGCCGTCCTCCTCCATGAACCGCACCTCCAGATCGCCGTCCGCGCGGAACCGGATCATCTGGCGCACCCACTCCGGGTGCCGATCCGCCAGACCGACGAGATCGGCGAGCAGGTAGCAGGTCCCGGCTTCCCCCTGCTGCACGTCGGAGGCGCGGGGCACATCACCGACCCCGAACAGCGGGCCGGGAACGTGCACCATGGTCGGCACCCGCGCACCGGCGCCTACCAGCAGTGCGCGATCGACCCGATGCCACACGGGCGCATCGCCGACTCGGGGGTCACGCACCAGAACCCGATCGGGGTCGGTCTCGTCGATGCGTATCACGACAATGGTTCCGGCCGGCAATGTCACGGTCTGCCCGGCCGCCACGAAGGTGATCGGCGCGCCGTCCGGGATACGCAGACCTGCCGCCGGAATGCGTTGCCGGGCTTGCGCCGCATCCACCGGAGCCGGCGTGAAATCACCGGCCGCTTCCTCGAGGCTTTGGTCTTCGAACTCCTGGAAATCCAGGTACGCGAAGTCCGCATGGGTTCGCAACCCAGCGGCCTGATCGTTCAGGTGAAGGAGCACAGCGACATTCAGGTCCGTCATATCCGACGGCTCGTTCGCGTAGTCGCATTCGGTCCCCGCGTCGACCATGACTTGCAATACTCCGGCACGGACCTCGATCTCCGCCGCCGCGGCGGCAGGAGCGCCGCCGAGCAGCGACGCATGAGTGAAACTCCGACCGCGGCCGAATAGACGCTGCTGTTCCTTGGTGATCGCGTACATGTTGCCGTATTCGTCCATCACCATGACGGCGAGCCGTTCCTGCGCATTCTGGTTGCCCTGCAACGAGTCGAAGTCGCGCGTGCTTGCCGTACCCCGCTCCATGCCTGCGGTGGTGTCGAATACCGCACCGTCGACCGAGTACAACCGGCCGTCCGGACCCACCACGATCCGGAACTTCTCGCGATCGGCGAACGAGATCGGTTCGTACTCCGTACCTGGCACCATCGGCCGCCCGGTAAACAGGCGATCGGCCGTTGTGTTCCGCTCCGGCACGCGGATATCGGTACCCGCGAAAACTGGTCGGCTGTATTGTTCCACAACGGGTTCGGTGTCCGGCTCCGTGAACTGTGCGCGGAAGGTCTCCCACCCTTCGGGCAGTGCCGTACCTTCGACGCCATCCGGAGCAGACGAATTGGTCGTATCGATGAGGTCGGCCGAGGGGTGAGAGTCAGCAGGAACTTGCTCCGGAGAACCGGCCAGGGCAAGCGGTAGCGCGACCGTATCCGAGCCATGGGCAAATCGAGTGCCCGGACCCGCGGAGGATAGAAAGGCGAACTGGTTGAGGTGCCGCAGCGAAACCACGACTCCATCACGGGACCGATCGCCGGATTGCCGCACGTTCGAGTCGATCAGCCGCAATCCGGTCACACGTCCCGTTTGTTCCTCGACCACCACGCCTGCGAGAAAATATGCGTGGTTGTGGAACAGGCCGCTGTCGGCATACCTTGTCGCACCGTCCAGCAGGTGCCGGGTAGTGATGATCACTGTGTCGCCTCGCTGCAACAAGTTTGCGACCCGGTCGGCCACCCACTGCCTCAAGACCGAATCATCCAGCGGCGCAGCTGATTCCCACCGCGTCATTTCCGCGTATACCAGGCGCAACTGTGGCCCGAGCTGTTGACAGCGCTCGACGCCCAGCTTCTCCTCCAAGAATGTGCGAAAGCCGGCGGCCGTGCGCGGATCGTGGGCTTTCAACCACCGCGCATGCGTCGACCTGGCATCACTCTCGGACAGGCCGAGCCCCGCGATCCTGATCCAGTCGGCGACAGCCTTGTCCCATGTCACGGGAGCGGTCCATTTTTGCAGGAGATCGCGCCAGTCGTGCTCGAGGTCCAGCAGTTCGTGCGCGACCTCATAGCTGCCTCCCGCCAACTGCGCCAACGTATCCGCACCCACCATCATCGGATGCGCGAACGTGGCATCGTCCACAGCACGGATCGGCAGTACCCGTCCCGCCGCACCGGGCGGATAAGCCGGCCACAGCACACTCGAGGTCGCCCCCGGGTACCCACCGTCGATTCCCGCGTACCCCTGGTCTCCTCCGCGATAGAGCGCCCAAGCCTTCTCGATCACCGCGGGCCACAGCGGCTGTCCGTCCTCGTGAGCCGCATAAGCCATCTGCCTGTCGTAGGCATGGAACCGTCGATCGACCGGAATCCACACCTCACGCCGAATCGGCTCGGTGAATTGCACTTCGCCAGTTGCCGATATCGTCCGTCCATTTCCGTTTTGCTCGATGAACCGCACCTCCAAGTCACCGTCGGAACGTGAACGGATCATCTGGCGCACCCACTCAGGATGCCGGTCCGCCAGACCGATGAGATCGGCAAGCAAGTAGCAGGTACCAACGTCACCCTGCTTCACATCGGAGGCACGAGGCATATCATCGAGCCCGAACAGCGGACCGGCGACACGCGTCACGGCCGGTACCCGCACACCGGCGTCCGTCAGCATCTTGCGCTCGACCTGATGCCAGACCCCGCTGTCGCCGGGTTCGCGCACCGAAACCTGAACGGGGTCGGTCTCGTCCACGCGCACCGCGACCGTTGTGCCTCCCGCCAACGACACAACTCCCCCGGCTGCGGCGAATGTGATCGTTCTACCTTCAGGGATTTGCACGGCTGCCGCAGGCAGGCGCTCCCGTGCTCGCGCCTCGTCCACCACCGGTACCGGTACCAGTACCGGTACCGGCATATTGGCCGCTTCCGCGTAACTCAGGTGCTCGAAGTCCGCGCCGATCCGCAAACCGATCCGCTGAGCACGCAGATAACTCAGCGCCGTCGAATTCAGTTCCGCCAGAGCGATATCCGTCGGTTCGTCCTCGTAATCGTATTCCGAGCCCCAATCGACCAGGACGCGCAGCACTCCAGCCCGCACCTCGATCTCCGCTGCCGCGGCGGCGGGAGCGCCGCCCAGCAGCGACGCATGGGTGAATTCCCGGCTGCGGCCGTATCCACGCTGCTGTTCCTTGGTGAGCGCGTACAGATTGCCGTACACGTCCATCACCATCATGGCGCGCCGTTCCGGTACGTGCGGATCGCTCTGCAACGCCTCGAAGTCGCGCGTACTTCCCGAACCCCGCTCAGCCGCCCACGTCGTATCGAAGACCGCACCTTCGATCGAGTACAACCGGCCGTCCGGCCCCACCACGATCCGAAACTTCTCTCGATCAGCGACCGACATCGGTTCGTAGTCCTCACCGGACTCCATGGGCTTCCCGGCGAACGGCCGGTCGGCCGCTGTCTTCCGTTGCGGCACCGGGATATCGGTGCCCGCGAACAGCGGACGCCCGTCGGGGCCGGCTGCGGGTCCGGCGTCCGGCTCCGTGAACACATCACTGAAGTGTTCCCAGCTCTCCGGCAGCAACGAACCCTCGCCCCGCTCACGCTCGACCCCACCGACCACCGACATCGATACACCGGAAACATCGGGCCGCGACGCCCGCGCAACAGGCGGGCCATGCACAACCACCTCGGGCGACTGCGATACATCCGGTCGAGTCGCGCGTGGCATCGCCGGAGCCTCGACCACCTCTTCGTCCCTCAGCGAAACGTCCGGTCGAGTCGCGCGCGGGACCGGCGGAGCCTCGACAACGGCTGCATCCCACGGCGAAACATCGGGTCGGGTGGCACGCGGGACCGGTGGCGGTCCGGCGGACGTCAGGTGGGTTGAGTACCCGGGTTCGGCACGAGCTGCCGCAACTTCCCCGTCCGACTCGAATCCCGCCGAGTCTGAATCGAAACTCGACAGGTTCGACAGGGCGTCCAGGTCGGTGCTGTCCCCGTCGCTTTCCGATTCGGCGGTGCCCGCCACGGCTTTTTCATTCGCGCCATGGAAGAACCAGGTGCCCGGGCCGGAAGATCCGATCCTGCCGAATTGATTGAGATGCCTCAGCGGGACGGAGACCTCCGGGTCGCCGTGCGGGTCACGCACGACAACCGCTGTGGGTTGTCCGCCCTGCCCGCCGGCGTGCTCGACCCGCACGACGGAATACGAATGGTTCGACTGTAATTCGGTATAGGTGCTTCCCGCGGCTTGCTGCTCCGATTTCGTGATCAGATTCACCGTGTCACCGCGCCGGAGCAGCGATTCAATGTAGTCGGCCAGCACCATTGCGGTCCGCTCGTCCGCCAAAGCGGCGTTCCCGTCCCATGCGGTGAGATAACCGATCAACCTGTCCGCCGGTACCCGCCACTGCGCTTCGAGGAAGTTCGCGAAGTCGACGGTATCGTCGAAGTCGACCTCGGTTTCCGCATCCTCGATCGCTTGGATGGCGGCAGCCATCTCCCCGTAGCTGACTCTCCCCTTGTAGACCTCATCAATAGTGTGGACGAGTTGCGCACGGTCCATGTTCGGCAGATCTTTCGGAGCCGAATTCGCCTGCACCATGACCGCCGCCGCCACCCTGGACGCGACCATCGACAATTTGAGATGCATCGTGCCTGCCGAAACGAAACCGGTCGAGTCGGCCCAACCCGCTACCATCTGGGCAAATCCGGAGAGCGAGACCTCGGGACCATCGGCGGATTCCTCGGTGGCATCTTCGGTCAACTCGGTCAGCAGGTCCGGGTCCGCCTCGAACAGGTGACCCACCGACAAGTCCAGGCTACGTGTCGGTTGCACACGACCGGCGAAGCCCGGCATCTGCGGCGGGCGCAACTGTCCGGCGGATATCCCGGGATTTCCTCCGTCGATACCCCCGTATCCCAGTCCCTTTCCACGCAACACTGCCCATGCCTTCTCGATCACCGCTGGCCACAATGGCCGCGAATCGTCCTGGGCCGCGTACAGCATTCCCCCGGTGGAGTTCTTGTAGAAGCTGTCGTCCACGGTGACCCACACCCAGCTGTCCTTCTCCGGGTCATAGAACCGAACGCTGAAGGTGCGTACCGGATCTGCTACACCCGCACGGATCTCCTCGCCCTCACGAATCATGTTTTCGATCAGGTCAGGATGACGTTCGGCCAACCCGATGAGATTCGATAGCAGATAGCAATCTCCGACCCTGCCCTGTCGAACATCCTCCGGTCGTGGACGGCCGTTGAACAGGAGCCCCGATGCCTTCTCAACATCGAGACTGAATATTCTGGTGGCATCAACGGTCAGCCACCCGGTTTTTGGGAAATGTAGATCGACCTTTTCCGGCGCCAGCGAATTGACCCGGGCAGCAACAGTAGAGGCGTCCAACCGCACCACCTGATCCGCGTCATCGACGCAGAACAACCCGGTAGCCTTCGGAATCCACCCGCTGCGGCTTTTGTCGTATTCGAATGCCGCAGCCGCCACAGCAGCGGGAAGTTCCACAACGGCTCCGTCGGACTTCCTGAGCTTACGAATCGGCGAATCGCCCATCATTGTCCAACCGGCGTGCTGAAAAACGGCACGCTGGGGAATCGGCACCAGTTTTCGGTGCGCGTCGGCCACCACCAGCTCGCCGTTCAATAGCTCGACGCTGGCAGCAGGCATGACTATCTGCGGGTCCGCGGGCGGTGTGGTCCTCTCGCCGCCCGGCTGCCGAACCGCCGAAGATTCCTGGAACCCGGCGGCTTCCGGAACCTCGGCCCGGAACGCCGCCGCCTCGGGCGTGGGTCCGACCGGCTCGCTCGGCAGCGACTGCACGAAATCCCGAGCGAATAGCAGTGCGTCCTCGTCGTCAGTAGTGGCGGCGGTTGGCACCCCGGGAACATCTATACCGCCCCGCGTCGAATGCCCTGCCCAGCTGTCCAATTCGCTCTGCATATGCTGGTAGTGCAGGGTGTCCACAACACCACCGCCGCCGGTGTGCACTGCCACCCAATAGTGCGGAGCACCGTCGGCACGGTTCAACATGAACGTGTTCAACTGCTGATGCGGTGGCCCGAAATGCAGGTGTGTCACACCACCATCCGAGTCGAACACATCCAAATTCAACGCCAATGCAGCAGTCGCCGACCGCAATAAGTAATCAGCAGCATCACTATTCCACGCCCCCTCCTTCAACAACTCGGTCAATTGCTGTGTGAACGCGACTCGCCGCTCCGCCACTGGCTCCGAAACCATGAACCCACCCATATAGTCATCCGGGCGAGCCAGCATCATCTGCACGACTCCATCTCGGAAGTCCCTCTGCGCGTCCCGATCAGCCACATCGATACCAATCGCCCGCGCCAGCGCCTCCCACAAACAATTCCCTGCACCGGGCTGTGACTCCCACACCCCATCCATACCTGGCGCACGAACGCCACCGATCCATTCTCGCACCTCACCCCCAAGACGAAGGGCGAAAAACTCAGCCGCGGACACCGACTCATCAGCCCCGCCACCGCGCAACCGCATTACGGACGTATCGGCCGGATCCGGCGCAGCATTCTCGCCCGTCGCAGGCGACGGATCCTGACTAGCGGCAGCCGTCCCGCGCTGCTTCTTCGCAGGCCTCTCGCCGATCTCCTCAGCCGCCCGCTGTCCCCCGGCCGCCGAACTGTCCAGGTCCAACCACTGACCGAATTGCTCTGGCCACTCACCTACCTCGTCCAGAGATGCCGGAGCATCCGGCTGAATGGCATTTGAATTCGAGACAGGAACCGATCCTTCAGCCGACGTACCGTCGGCGGAACCAGTCATGGGCGTATACCTGCCGCCTTCGGCCAGCAAGGCTACCGCCGGCCCATGCCCTTCGACAGCGTCGGATTGTCTGCCAGAATGCGACTTACCCACCACTAGGTCCAGGTGCTGGCGCCTGATCCACACCTCCTCCACAGCCAACTTGATCCTCAGAGAGTCGAACGTGGCACTGGTGTGCCCACCATCCGGTTTCCTGAAATAAACGCTGACCCGACCCCTGTCACCTCGCACTCTTGTAGTCGCCTGAACCAATGTTCCCTCATATCGGAAGACAATCCAGAGACCGGACCGGCGTAACAGTTTCGCGGCACTCTCGATCGAGATCCGCACCGGCGGACCGTACAACAACCCCTGGACGTCGTCGAGTTCACGTGAACGCAGTGTCCCCAAGACACTGGACAGGTTTCGTGCATTGGGCCCGACCACCGCCGCGGTCTGCACACGGCCGGGCACACCGACTTCCTGGACTGCTGATTCACCGGCTACACCAGCGGGGCCCGCGGGCGGGAAGAGATTGTCCAGCCAGGCGAAGTCATCTCCGTCCAGCTGTGCCGAATTGCCATAAGCGCCTGGTTCGGCATTCCCTGACGACTGGGCACGGTTTTGCTGCTCGTCGATGTCCGACTGCCATATGGCCTCGGACTGCACGCTGATATTCGACTCCGCAGCCCGGCCCAGGTCACGCCGGGCAACCCACACCTCGTGTACGCCCCGACTTGTCAGGGATTTCAATGATCTAGCTGTGGGTCGCCCGCTGGGCTGCTCGAAATTCAGTAGCAACGCACCCTTGCCATTTATTGTTGTAGATCCACGAACCAACGCTCCCGTCTCGTGCCGGAAGACCACCCAGATACTGGAGCGCGACAAACGGCGCTGCACACTCTGGAGCTCCTCGACACCGCTTATAGACAACCGTTCCGGAACGTCGCCAAGCAATCCTCGAATCTCAGCAAGCATAGAATCCGGCGCAGTCGGGCCCGATTCGATCCCCGCCCTACCGTCAACCGGCACAGCCACGGCTGCGTGAGCCGCAGCATCGCCGAGCGTGATCGGCGTGGGCTCACCAGCCAGTGCGGCTCGGACCTCGACAAGTCCTGTATCCACTGCGGACTGCGCAGCTACCTGATCCAGTCGCGGAGCGGTAACACTCGGGCTCGTGCCGGGCATCCCGAACACAGCCGGTTCCGAATTCAGCGCCTCCCGATCGCCACTCCGCACTGCCATGGTCGCGTTGTAATGCGCTCGCCCCACATGCAGAACCGTCAACCGTCTGCCGTTCGCTGGACCGAAGCTGTGAACCGCTCCCTCGCGCATCAACTCAGCCGACCCATCCGCGCCGGTCCGGAATGCCGAACCCGACACGATCCGGAGCGTAATCCCGCGCTCGGATAATAAATCTCCCAACGCTATAGGTGCAATGTCCGCGACGGGATTGGCCCACTCTCCCGGCCGCAAAGCATCCTCCAGTTGATTACGTGACCACCCGCGTAATCCGTACTCGTCACGATCCCATACCCGCTGCTGCGCCAGCCAGATCAGGACCATTCGCCGCAGCCCAACGACACTCCGCCACCTCGGCGGCAATAGATGCACTACGGACGAACGCAAGATCGATTCGTACAAACAATCTCCGGACGGCGCCACCACAACCTCCTGCAAACCCTCCCGCGACAAGCGATCCCGCTGCCCCGTGTCTGCCTGAGGTGGCAACCCCGGCAAGGCACCCAGCCCATGGTCGAGGCCACGCCATCCGATCCACATCTCGCCGACTCCCAGGTCGGCAAGCTTCCGCGAGAAGCTCTCGATCGCCAGTTTGATCTTTTTATCGCCACCGACGTGGGAAAATTCGGCAATGACTGGACCGAATTCCGCAGAAGGGTTCGTTCTGTATGTTGATCCCCGAACCAACCGGCCCTCAGTATCTCGATACGCAAACCGCGTCCGTGGCCAGCGCAGTTGAACTGCCGCAACAGCGAGCGGGGCCAGTACGAGCTCGCCACCCTGTGGTTCTCGGGTCTCGACAAGTCCCATATCCCCAGCAGTTCCGGCCGACGGCTCGAACTGCGTTACTTCGGGCTCCGAGCGCGGCACTTCAAGCGGCTCGCGCATCGGCAATGACCAGGCGATCGAGTCGAACACATCCCGGCGAATCCACACCTCGCGCACACCCCGTAACCGTCGGAGTCTATCGAACGTGGTATTCGTCCTCCTGCCGTCAGGTAGCTTGAACCTCAGGTGTATGACCGCCTTAGTCGCCCATGTGTACCCATAAACGAACCTGCCCGATTCATCTCGAAAGACGACCCCGACACCAGGCTTGCGCAACGCCGCCTCGGCGTCCTCGATAGAGATCCGCACGGGCTCACCAACCAGCCGTCCGCTTATCCGATCGAGTTGCTGTTTCGTAACGGCCGGGCTCGTTCCAGACCTCCCGAACACGGCGGCTCCAGACAACAGCTCCTGTTCATCGATTGTGGCACGCGCATCATCCACCCAGGTGTGGTCGATCTGTCCGAGATCAGCGGCGACAGACTGCAGCTCCATCGCGTCGATAGCCGCATGCGCGTCATCCAGCCACGAGAAGTCGTCCTGCTCGAGGGCAGAGCGGGTCGGGTCGCTGTGCTGTTGCGTGCTGTGGCCATCCGAGGCATCCATACCGCCCCGCGTCGAATGCCCCATCCGGCCATGCAGCTCACCTGGCATATGCTGGAAGTCCACGGTATCCACGACCGCGCCACTACGTCTGTGCACCGCGACCCAATAGTGCGCACCGCTACCAGCACGGTTCAACATGAAAGTATTCAACTGCTGCGTGGGCGGCCCGAAATGTAGATGCGTCACAACACCATTCGAGTCGTGCACATCCACGTTCAACTTCAACGCAGCGGCCGCCGAGGGCAACAAGTAGTCAGCGGCATCACTGTTCCACGTGCCCTCCTTCAGCAACTCACGCAACTGCTGCGTGAACTCGGCTCGACGCTCCGCCACAGGCTTCGAAGCCATGAACTCACCCAGGTACGCATCCGGGTTCGCCAGCATCTTTTGCACGACACCCACCCGGAAATCCCGATGTGCGTCCCGATCAGCTACATCGACACCAACCGCCCGTGCCAACGCCTCCCACAAGCAATTCCCCGTACCGGGCTGCGACTCCCACACACCATCAACTCCCGGCGCACGAACACCGGCGATCTCTTCACGCACCGGCAGCAGCCGCGCCTTGATCAACCACTGCACCCGGCTGTGGTACCGATCTCCCGATTCGGGCAGAGCGGTGCGAGGGTTCGCCACCACCTCGGTGATCACATACCGCATACCTGGCGGAAGCAGATACTCCCGCTCCCCCACCTTGGTACTGGCGGCACCGATCCAGATACCGGGCGTACCGGCCGGCAGTTCCAGCTCCAGCTGGTAACGAAGGCTCCGGTACATGTTCGGTGCCGCGACGCCGATGCTCGTCGACATAGGCGCAGGCTCGACCTGTATCGAGCCGATCAGGTTGCTGAGATCTGCTGGACTGACCGGATTTCCATTCGTCCCACGCAGGTGAACGATCGTTCCGACCCCGCGCACCACCCGGACCGGCTCCGGCAGGGCCTGGCGGTGCAGGCCCGTGACGAAGGTATTGATGTACGTGGCGATCTGTTCGTAGGTCACGTGTGCGCGTCCGTCGGCCATCGCGCCCATATCCGCGGAGAGCTTTCGATAGCTCATCGAGTTTCGCTCGAACTCTCGCAGCCTGACTCTCAGGGCTGCCGGATCGCCGCTGCTGAGGAGGTGGTCGTACACATCGGCCTGCGGCCCCGCTGGCAATTTCGCTCGTAGCGCATGGATTTCGTCCGCCGAGGGCAGGTTGGCCATGATGCCGTCTTTGAACGAGATCGTGTAATCCCGCTCGTAGTCGTCGCGCAACGTCCGGAAGAGCTGCTCGGGATCGTCGGCCCGCATGAAGTGGACGACCCCGTCGTAGTTCGTGTAGTTCCGGATGGTGTCGTACTCGACGGGATGCTCAGCCGCTAGCCTGTCGCGCACCGGCCCGAGCAATTCTTCGGCGTAGCGCTCGGCCTCCGCATCGGAGGTGAAAACCCTTGCCACGGAACCCGCTTCGTCGGATCCAGCACCGCGCAACCCCGGTATGTTCGGATCGTTTGCGAGCAGCGGGGTCTCCCGGTCGGTGAGACTGTGGCCGACCGGGCCTGAATGCGTTGTCGCCTGAGGGTATTCGTGGGGGAGTGCGGATGACCCCGGCGCCGAGGGTGCGGAGCGACCACCTTCGACATGCTCGGCTGCTGCCGCGGTCTTCGACGGATAGATGGTTGCCGCACGGGGACCCAGCTCTCCGGACCCGAGCACCCACTCGTTGCCGACTCCAAATGCGTGGAGAACCGTGAACTGGTGCAACTCGACCAGCGGCACAAAGATCGACTCGTCAGGCCCGTTCGGATCACGTACCTGTATGCCGGTGGCCCTGCCCGATTCCCACTGGACGTGATCCACAACGTAGGAGTGCCGGTCGACCAGGC
Organism: Nocardia sp. XZ_19_369; assembly: GCF_015355715.1. NCBI lineage: Bacteria > Bacillati > Actinomycetota > Actinomycetes > Mycobacteriales > Nocardiaceae > Nocardia > Nocardia sp. XZ_19_369. The sequence continues at coordinate 65,102 of NZ_JACVED010000011.1, forward strand.
CGGTACGCGGGTGCTGCCGGCTGCCACCAGGCCAACGCACTCGGGTTGCCAATGTCACCAGATCGCCCCGGGCGCGCAGCTCGTGGCATCGACCGGCCAGCCACTCGGCGACACATGTGTCGGTCAACGCCTCTTCGCCCGAGATCCACTGCGACATATGCGTTTCCATGCGATCGAGCGCATGCTTCAAGTGGCCGTGCACAAACTTCGCGAACTCCCACGGATCCGACAGGTCGAACGCGGATTCCTGCGCGCCGCGCTGTCGCTCGATGATCGGCAGTACGTCCTCGATCACCCGCGCGAGACCCGCACTTTCGAACAGCTCCACCAATTCGTGGCGGTCCATATTCGCGAGGTGTGCCGGGCTGGTCGCGGCGATACCCAGCTGTTCACCGATCTTCCACAGGAGATCGACCAGCAGCACGACGCGCACGTAGTTCACAAAGTCGGGGCGCCCGTTGTTCTGGCCCGCCACCAACGGGTGGGAGTGCCAATCGCGCGGCACCCACTCCAGAATCAGTTGAGCGAAACCGTCGCTCGGCGCGCCCGCCGAGGCCAGGAGCCGGGCCAACGTGTCGACATCCAGCTGTGTGGGATCGGCCAGAATAAATTCGCGGATACCGCGGCGAAACTGCGGTGCACGCCACCCTGGTGCCGTGCTCGGCAGCAGGCTCGTCGCGGCCTGTGCGGGCTGCCCACCATCAATGCCGAAGTATCCGAGTGCACCGCCCCGGTAAACCGCCCAAGCCTTCTCCCACACCGCGACGGCCAACGGCTGGTCACGTCCTCCGGCATAGAGCAGCTCATCGGCACTATCGACGTAGAAGACGTTATCGACCCGGATCCATATCTCCCGGTTGCCCTCGAAGAACAGCACGCTGTAGGTGTTGTCCTCGGGATGTGAGCGGATGAGCTTGTCGAGTAGGTGCGGATAGGACAGCACCATGGCGATGAAGTTCGATATCTGGTAGCACGTGCCGGCATAGCCCTGGGTGAAGTCCGCCGGGCGAGGCCGCAGCAGCTCACCGTCCGCACTCCGCGGCCACAGCGGACCGGTGACAGGTTCTGCCCACACGGTAAGCAACCGTGACGGTACGCGCTGCCACCGGCTCTCGGCGGCGTGATACAGCTCGATCACCGCATCATCGGTGGTAAGCCGCGCGGCGGCCATCGGCGGCGCCAACCACAACAGTTCGCCGTCGAGATCCCGGTAGACCCTGCCCATTACGTTCGCAGATAACGTCACAATGCCGTCGTCAGCCGCTGTCCGAGCGAAATACCTCTCGACCAGATCCCGTTCCAGAACTATCGCTGCAGTGTCGGGTTCATCGACGGTGTAGTGACCGTCCGGGCCGACGATGGCGCGAACAGAGACACCCGCGTCGAACGCGACGTGTTGGCCGCCGACAATCGGAAAGAAAAGGTACTCGTCGATGATTCCGACGGAAGCTGCGGGCATCACCGCCGGCTGCTCCGGCGGCTCGGTGGCCGGGGCCCACTCCGGGCGGAGCACCGCTACCTCGGGCGCGCCCGCATCCGCGCGGCCTGTCATCGACAGATCGGCGATAACAACCGATCCGGCGGTCTCAATGCCGTTCTCCGCGAACAGGTTCACCAACTCGCCGTCGGCCCACGGTTCGCTGTCGACCGGGCGGCCCTCGAAATACCCCGGCCCCCAACCATTTATCGCCCGAAGCAAGCCATCCGCGAGATCCGATCCACGACGCTCGGTCGGTGCTATCGACGCCCCGGCGGGTGCTGTCTCGGGGCGCAGACGAGTCAGCAACACCCCGTTCTCATCTACTGCGACGTGAAAGTGGCCGCGACCATCACCGACCGCCCGCAACAACGTGTGCACCGGCAACTCGGGCCCGTAGTGCAGATGTGTGGTCATGCCGGTGGGATCGTCGATGTCGATATTCACCCCGAGCTCGCGGGCGAAGAATGGCAGGAACTCCTCGGCGACGGGATCCACGAACTTCCCGCCCTTCAGCAAAGTGTTCAACTGTTGCTCGAACATTTTCCGCCGGATATCATCATGGACCCCCGGCAGGAATTCGCCGAACGACTCCCACTCGTGAACCGCCTTCGCTCGCAACCCCTCTACTACATTCCAGCGCAAAATCTCATGCGCAGCAGGGTCATCCATACCGAGCAACTCCGCCAGGGCATGGAACAGGCAATTCCCCTCGCCCGGCATCGACTTCCATGCTCCGCCGCCGGGCGCCCACACACGCTCGACCTGCACACTCACCGCACCCGCTACCACCGACTCGTCCGCGCCGGCGATCAACGACGGCTTATCGGGCGCACCCGCCGTCTGGTCCGCGCCGCCAGGCAAGGGGACTCCACCGGCCTGCTCGGACCGGGCCTGGGGCCCGGATGTCGACTGCTGCCCGGTCCCCGGCTGTCCCGACAGGTCGGCGCTCGCAGGCGGGATCGCCGCTACCTGGAAAATCGGCGCACTCAACTCGTCGGGATCGAAATTCAGCACATGCACAGGCGTAGCGTCCGTTCCGACGCCATAGAGCTGGACCTGTAGTTCCAGGTCGGCCAGCTCGAGCTGCGTACGCACCACATATCGCCAGCGCGGTGCTGCGGGATCCATGACAGGCCTCCGCAATTCGGCTTCCAGGTATGCCCGATTGAGTGCGCCGCGAACGTCGAGGGGAATCTCGTCGGAATTGCGCAAGCGCGGGAAATCGAAGGCCAGTCGATACTGGTATTCCGGCGACAAATCGGAGAAGTGCAGGCTGATCCACCACTGGTGACCATGCTCGTTCCACCAGGTCGTCAGCTGTCCGGCCTGGTCGGGGCGCAGCTGCGCCGTGTCGCCGGCATCGACTTCGGCAGGGAAGCCGGGCAGCACGATCCGGTCTTTCGCATCGACGGGATCCGGGTGTGCCCACAGATTAAGCCTGTGTGACGGGAGTACCTGCCCTTTCATGAGCAACTGCTCCCAGGCGCGGAGATCTGTCTGCTGCTGGGTCAGCCAGCGCCGTTCCTCCGCCAGTTGCAGCGGTACCTGTCCGGCATCCGGGCCTCGCTCCCGCCTGCTCAATGCCGAATCGTAGGCGCGCAGCCACCGTCCCTGTCTGGCGGTCTCGGCGCTTTGCCGTTCCGATTCGCCGACTCGTTCGCGGACCTCACCCAGCAGGCCGGTGAGCAGATCGGTGGAGTCGAATCCCCTGCGCTGGAAAGTGTCCGCGGGTACCAGGCCCTGGCGACGGAGCAGATCGAAGGCATAGTCGTTCATCTGCGGGGTGGGTTGGTAATGGCCGCTGTGGTCGGTCATCACCTCGACCCAGCCATCATTCACCACGAGGTAACCGGCGGCAGTGACCGTCCGCCCCCCGAGGAACGAGGAGTGGTAGCTCACTACCGATGTAGAACCTGAATACAGGTTGCCGAACTCGTCCATGACGAACTTCGCACCTGGATCGTGGAAAGGGGCACCGTCGCGCGCTTGATACAACCGGCCATCGGGGCCGACGAACAGCCGATGCTGTGCACGTTCCTTTCGAGTCATGTAGTGGGTCGGGGTGTTCACCGCTTCGGTGCTGATCTCGAGCCTGCCACGGTCGATCACCGCCGATTCGTCCAGGTTCAACTCCGCGAGGACGTCGGTCACGGGCCGTTCGGCCCAGCCGAGCTCGGTCAGGGCTTCGATCATCGTCGCCTCGGCGGTCATGCCCTTCTTGCGCAGGTCACCGATCACACGGGGATCGACATCGAAGCGCGTCAGGACGTCGACTGCATTCGATTCGGCCAGGCCGAGCTCCGCCAAGAGGTTGCTCGCTTTCGCTCCAGCGAGGTCGAGCGTCGTCAGCGGGCGCAGCGGCCGGGTCTCACCGGCGTAATGCTGCCCCAGCACCGCACCGTCCAGCAGCGGTATCTGCCGGGAGGCCAGCACCCGATCCAACTCGGCCGGAATCTGGTGCTGCGGTATCGCTCCCGGTATCGGCGCCGCCGGGGGCTCGATCGGTGCCACCGCAGCCCACAGTGAACCGTCTGCGTTCAGTCCGATTTCGTAGTGACCGTTCAGCGACTGCCGCAGCTGCATGGTCGGGCGTTGGGAGTCTTTCGGCGAGGAGACGGTCGGCAGCTCCGGTTGGTGTAGAACGAGGTTCGCCCAGAATTGGTTACCCGCGAGGGTCAGCAATTCCTGCTTCGTCAGGCCGCCTGCGAGCTCGGTGCGCGCGTCGAAATCGCTTCCGAAATCTCGCAGATTCGCTGCCACCGAATGCAATCTGTCATCGACCTGCTGCCAGTACCAGTCATCGTAATTCTGTCGCTGCCGTTGTTCCAGCACGATCTCTGCTGGATCAGCGGATGGGGTCGCGTCGTAGATATACCGTCGGGCGCTCTCCTGCGTCCACGAGGCCGCTAGCTCTTCGGGTATGAACGTTTCCTGGTAGTACTGGAAATTCCCGACGAGTTGATCGGCGAGTGCGGAGCGCAGGGTGCGCGAGTCACCGAGGTTGAAAGTCAGTGCGAGCGCGGTACACAACGGGTCGGCGTGACTGTGCACCGGAAGCCAATCCGGTGGCATGGGTTGGGAAGTGCCCGCTGCGACTTGCGGCGTCTCGTTGGTCCGCGCATCGGAGCCGACCGCGCGATCGACCGTCGTACCGATGTGCTCGGCGAATTCCGAAATCTCTACCCGCTGGGTCCCCCACCACTCGACCGTCGGTGAGCCGATCTGGTGGAACCCCGGAAGTGCCTTATCGGCACCGTCGGCCACCGACCTCAGCGTGCCCGCTATCGCTGTCTGGTCCGCGGCGCCACGGACCGCGGCTCCACCGGCCTGCTCGGACCGTGACTGCTGTCCGGAAGCGACCTGCGGCAATGCACCGATCCGCGGGATCGGGACGGTGTACTGCCAACTGCCATCGTTCGCCCGGCTGCCGTAGAGCGGCGGTTCGAAAGTGTCCGGTTCGAATTTCAGCAGATACACCGGTGCGACGGCTGTGCCGGTTCGGGCAGCGTCGAGGCGGGACTCGAGCTCCCGCTCGGCCAGGTGCAGCATCGCTGCCTTGGCGTACTGTCCACGCGGTGCTGCGGAGCCGGCCGACACCCTCAATTCCGCTTCCACATATGCTCGGTTGAGCGTATTACGAATGTCGAGGGGGATCTCCGCGGAATTGCGCAAGCCGGGGAAATCGATGACCAGTCGGTGCCGGAATTCCGGCGACAGATCCCGGAAGTGCAGGCTGTTCCACCACTGGTTGCCATGCTCGTGCCACCAGGTCGCCAGCGTGCCTACGCCGACTTCGGCCGGGAAGCCGGGCGGCACGATCCGGTCGTTCAGATCGAACGGGTCTGGGTGCGCCAGCACACTCACCCGGTGCGACGGGAGTACCCGCCCGGTCGCGAGTATCCGCGACCAGGCGTCGATCTCTGCCTGTTTCCTGGCCACCACAGCGCGTTCCGCCTGTAGATGCGCCCGCACCTGATCGGTGGCCGCGTTCCGCTCCAGACTGTCCAACGCCGAAGTATGCGCCAGTAGCCACCACTGCAACCTTGTGGTCTCGGCGCGTTGACGTTCCAGTTCACCGACTCGTTCGCGAACCGGACCCCACAGACCCGTGCCGGTTGTGTTATCCATTCCCCTGCGCAGAAAATTGTCCGCGGGCACCAGGCCCTGGCGGCGGAGGAGATCGAGCGCATAGTCGTTCATTTGCGGGGCGGGTTCGTAATGCCCGCTGTGGTCGGTCATCATAACGAGCCGGCCATTATTCACCACGAGATAACCGGCGGCGGTGACCGTTCGTCCACCGAGGAAGGAGGAGTGGTAGCGCACCGCCGCTGATCGGCCGGAGTACAGATTGCCGAACTCGTCCATGACGAACCTGTCGCCCGGGGTATGGAACGGAGCACCATTGAGTGCTTGATACAGCCGGCCGTCCGGTCCCACGAACAACCGATGCTTTTCACGTTCGGCCCGAGTCATGTAATGGGCCGGTGTATTGATCGTTCGGGTTTCGATCTCGAGTCGGCTGCGCTCGATCACGGTCGAACCGGCCGGGTCGAACCTGGACAGGACGTCGCGCACGGTGGATTCGGCGAGGCCGTGATAGTTCAGGACGCTGAGTACGTTCCATTCGGCGAGGCCGATACTGATCTGCAAGGAGACCGCGTCCGTCTCCGCCAGCCCGTGCTCTACCAGGTAGGCGGTCGCATTCGGTTCAGCCTGGTTGAGTATCCGCAGGACTTCGAGTACATCCGAGTCGGCCAGGCCGAGTGCCCTCAGGTGGTCGAGCACGCCGGAGTCTGTCAGCCCAAGAATCCGCAGGTAGTCGCGCAGCTTCGGGACAGCCTGGTTGAGTGCCCACAGGGCGTTGAGCATGGTCGAGCCGGCCCAGCCGAGCCTGTTCAGGACCTCGATCACAGTCGTGTCAGGCTGGTTGAGCATCCACAGGACTTCGATAGCATCCGAATCGGCCAGGGTGAGCACCTGCAGGCGATCGAGCACGTCCGACTCGGTCAGGCCGAGCGTCCGCAGGTAGTCGATCGCGTTCGATCCGGCCAGGTCGAGCGTCGTCAGATTACGCATCGGCCGGGTCTCGCCCGTGTAGTGCCTGCCGAGCACCGAACCGTCGAGCAGCGGTATCTGCCGGGAGGCCAGCACCCGATCGAGCCGGGCCGGAATCTCTTGCCGCGGTATCGCTCCCGGTATCGGCGCCGCCGCAGGTTCGATGGGCGCCACCTCGGCCCACAGTGAACCGTCTGCGTTCAGTCCGATCTCGTAGGAACCGTTCAGTGACTGCCGCAGCCGCATGATCGGGCCGAAGACACTCTTGAACGAACGGATGGCCGACCCATTCGGTTCGTGCAGCACGACATTCGCACGGAAATGGTCAACCGCCAGAGTCAGCAATTCTCGTTTCGTGAGGCCGCCCAAGTCCTCATGAATCGACTCGAAACCGCTCCCGGCATGCCGCAGATTCGCTATCGCCTGAAACAATCTGTGGTGGACCCGCTGCGCGAGGTCCTGGTCGAACTCCCGCCGAGTTTGTTCTTCCTGCTCCCAGTTATGCGGGATTTCGGCCGGATTGGTCGACAAGGTGGTGTCGTATTTTGCCCTGAGAGCTTTCTCCCGCGCCACGGAGGCCCGCTGCTGTTCGGTGATGAACAATCCCCGATAGTCTCGAAAGTTCCGTTCGAGCTGGTGTGCGAGCGCGGCCCGCAGAGTCAACGAGTCAACAAGGTTGAAGGTCCGCGCCAGTGCGGTACACAGTGGGTCGACCGCGCTGGGCACCGGGAGCCAATCCGGCGGTACGGACTGGGCGGGAATCATCCCGATCTGCGTCGTCTCGCCGGTCCGTGACTCGGGGCCGACGGTAAGACCGACGGCCGCACCGCTGTGCTCGCGGCCGCCGTCGGGCTGCGATTTGTCGTCTGCGGCCAAATCATGCCGGGCACGTCGCTCATCCGCCACCGTGACACGCACCGGCAAGCCGTGGGCGGTGTAGACGACGGCATGCGTGGCGGTCAGGTCCGCGGGAGTAACCGGCGGGAATCCGTACCTGCGGTTCGTGCTGGGATCGATCACGACGACCGCGCCGTCCGATACCCGTAGCAAGTAAGCATGCGCGCCAACACCATTGGCGTCGGCCGGGCCGTGATACGTATCGACGACGAGGGCCGTCGCACCTTCCCCGATGCCGAGCAGCTGGACCGCGATGCCGTTGTGATCAGCGAACCGATGCAGCCTGGCTCCGGCTGCCGCCTCCAGTTCCAATTTCGACATTCCGGCGTCGCCGACCGGATCCGCCGGCAGCCGCACCACGGTGCTGCCGGTGAGATCGAGGAGTCGCCGCAGGGCGAGCGGCCCGCAGTCGTTCGCCCGCCGCGTCGAATCGAACGTGGTGCCGATGCGAACGTTGTCCGATGCAGTCTCGGACTTGACTTGTTCCTCTGCGGAATCGCGCTGAACGGCGCGGTTTTCGGCCGGGTACGGCGTGCTGCCGTCGGCCGTCCGGCTCCGGTCCGACCGTGGACCGGCCGGCGGACCCGCGGCTCCCCACACGCTACGTGCGGCAGCCGCTGTTTCTGCGTTGAACTCGACGAATTCGGTGAACGTGGCCGTTGCGCGTCCCCACCGCTCGACCGTCGATCGGCCGTTCTGGAATACAGCCGGGGCCGTATCGTTCGCAAGTTGCCAGGATACGTTCTGCCCCAGCAATATCGGCGTTCTGCGCTGCTCGAGGCCCGTGTACCACCGAGGCGTCGATGGGGTGGTCGCCGGCGCAGCACGACTTTGTTCGTGCGCCTGCACCGCGGCATGCGCTTCGAGCAACAGCAAAGGCCAGACCGGCGCGCTGTCCGACTGCGGGACCGGCAGTGCGGTGGCCCTGTCCACACGCACCCACCGTGGCTCGCCGGCCACAGTCAGCAAGACATCGAGGCCGATCACATTCGCATTGCTGACGACCACCGTGTTTGCGTTGTCCTGCAAGATATTTCCGGCGGCATCGCGGACATCGTTTCCGTAGTAGTCGCGTGAGATGTCCCCAGTGGCGTCGTGCACGACGTTGCCGGTGGCATCGACGCGATTGCCGCGTGCACTGATCACATGACCGGGGACAGTCGCCACGTTCCCGCCGTCGGCGACGACGAAGCGCACCATGCTCGCGATGGCTCCCGGCACGGCGACCTGCTCGCGCAGCTGCTGGACGGCAGGCCAATCCGGCAGGTGCGCAAGGTCTTCGAGTACCGGACCGCGCGCACCGAACACGGACCCGGCGAGCCGCCGCGGCCTGCGCAGCCCGGCGCGGGCGGCCTCGTCCGCTGCGACCCAGTGCTGCAGTTCCCCGGCGTGCAGCAACACCTGCCCCGGCCGCGCGGTCGATGGGTCGACGACCACCTGCCGTTCCCCGAACGACACCACCGCACCGTCCGACCTCAGCTCGCTGGTGACCCGGATGCCCGAAGGGCGGACGAGGCCTAGATTGCCCGCTTCGTCCGCACTGATCCAGTGCCGCTGGGCACCGACGTGCAGCAACATCTGCCCCGGCACCACGGTCGCCGGGTCCACGACAACCGGATCATGTTCGAAGATGAGTGCCCCGCTGCGCAGCGGTACGGCCCTGGCGTACCACCCGTTCGCCGCGTCCCAGTGATATCCAGCGGTGCTCAAGTGCGCTGCGGTGAGCTGACCGGTCTGATTCGCGCCACGCACCGGAACTAGCTGGTTGCCTGCGGCGTCCAAAGACGGCACCACGCTGTTGTCGACCAGCAGGATGCCACCGTCGTAGGGCTCGAGCACCCGATTGCCATCCACCAGCGGTAGATATCCGTGGACGATCCGGGTGCCGTGCCCGGCGGGTGCCAGTGCGGGTTCGTCACTGAACGCACCGAGCGCGGCGAACGGGATCGCTGCCTCGGCACTGGCCGGAGCCCACGTCCGCGTGCTTTCGCGCACGAGCTGCTCGCTCGACCCATAAGCCGAGAACACGACGAACTGGTTGAAATGCTTTGCCGCAACCCAGGTCTGCTGGCCTGCTTCGTCGGTGAGCAACACCGTTGTCACCACGTTGGAACTTTCGTCGGCCAACACGTTCGACACTTCATAGCGGTAGTCGCCGAGCAGTCCGGTGTCGCCGGGGCTCGTCCGCCACGTCGGCCTGGTACTGACGATCAGAGTCGAGCTGTGTTCGAAGAACCGCTTGATTCTGGAACCGGCCCAGCGCGTCAGTGGAGAATCTTCCAATGCGGCATCGGATTCCCACGCCGACATTTCGTCCCACAGCTGTCGCAGGCCTTCGCTGTGACGCTCATAGTCCCTCAGCCGCTGCTGTAAGAATTGCTGGAAACCAGCTGCGGTGTTCACATCATTGCGCTGTATCCAGGCCGCGAAATCGTGTGCGTCGCCGAGCCTGACCAACTCGTCGAACAACGCATTCCAGCCGGACCAGACGCCCGGGCCGCACGCGAGCAAGTGGTCCCGCAGGCGCCGTAATGGACCAGCGAACCGCCAGCCCTGATCACCTAGGGTTCGCCACAGCATCCGATCGAATGCGGAGTTGTCCCGGATCCGCTCGGTCTGCAGGAATCCCGATATGTGGCTGGTGTCGACACCCGTTCTGCGCAGATATGTGAGGACGGTTTTTGCCTCGCCCCAGATGTCGAGATTGCTTGATACCGACCGCCGCGCTTGCCAGGCGTCGCGCTGCTCCAAGACAGTTCGTGCCGCATCCGCGTCCCCGAGCCACTCCCCCAGCGTGCGCTCGCTCATCCGCATGGGATGCGCGATCACCCGATGCTCGTCCCCTCGGGTGGCGCGCCACCCACCCGCCGGTGCCCACTCGCCTGCCGGGCGCAGCGCGGCGGCCGCACCGAGCGTCCGCGACCCGACCAGCTCGTCGGCGAGTACGTTTGTCCCGCCGCGCAGGATCGCCGCGTGCTCAGCGCCTTCGGCGGCGTCGCCGATTGCCTCGCCACGCAGCACCGCCCACGCCTTCTCGACCACAGCGGGCCACAGTGGCTGGCCGGGCACGTGCGCCCCGTATGCCATCCGGCCGTTGTAGGCGTAAAACCTGCGGTCTACCGCGACCCGAAACGCCTTGCCGTTCGGGTCGGTGAATCGCACCTCGAAGGTGCCGTCCGGACGCTCACGCACCATCCGGCGTACCCAGCCGGGCCGTTCCCGGACCAGGTCGAGGAGGTCGGCGTGCAGATGGTGACTTCCGCTGTGGCTTTCGCCGTTGTCCCACACCACATCTGACGGCTTCGGGAGGCCGTCGACACCGAAGAGGGGACCGGTGGCCATCGCGAGTGTCGGCACCACGGACCCGAGCGTCGTGGCCGGCACCGTGTGCCAGGCCCTCGCCGGATCGGTGGCGGCCGGGTTACGGACGAGGATGTGGTCCGGGCTGGTCTGGTGTCGATACATCGCGACGGCAGTGCCGCTCGACAGCCGTACCCGCTGACCTCTGGTCTGCGGCTCGGCCGAGGTGAACACCGCATCGGTGGTGAGGTGTACCTCCGCACGCGGCTGGGCGAGTTCGGCGTTCCACAACCGGCCGGTGTTGCGGCCACTCGACCGGCCGCGGTGTTCGGCAGTCGTCCCCCACCGATGATCGACAACCTCGACCGACACGGGACGAGGCGATGATCCCTGAACGTCCCGTGCCGCATGGAAACTGGTGAGCGCGTCGGCGAGCCGCTGCCCGCCACTGTTCAGCGGCGACAACAACCGATCGCGTGCTCGCGTAAGCGGGCCCGAGTCGAATGCCTCGGCATGCGCCAACCACACCACCGTCGCGGCGGGGGTGTGCGCGCCCATCTGTTCGAGCGCCGCGTACAGATCCATACCGGCGGCCAAGCCGTGCTGGAGCGGCGACGACGCAGGCTGATGCGCTCCCGGCACATGCCAAACCACCGATCGGGCGCGGTCGGTGTTCCCGATGCTCAGCACCACCGAACCGGCTCCGCCGAAGGCCCTCGGTTCGAGTCGTTGCAGGTACACCTGCGGCATCGCGATCCCCGACGCATCCGCCATCCGCCTGACGGTTGCCTCGGCTTCGACCAGGCTCGAATGTACTTTTCGCACAACGGAAAGCAGCCGCTTTTCCGTATGCGTCAGCGATCCCGCTACCTGCTCCCGCTCGGTGAGCCGCGCCAGCTCGGCGCGCAGATAGCCACGGTTCATGATGTCGCGGACATCGACGGGAATGCCGTCGACTTTCCGGAGCCGGTGATATTGCGTTGTCAGTTGATACTGTGCTGCCAACGGTAATTCGGTGAAGCGCAGCGCGTTCCACCATTCACTACCATGCTCGGACCACCATTGGACCGTCTGTCCGGCGCGAGTACGGGTGTTCGACTGGAAGCCGGAGACCGTCAGTTCGGCGGGCAATCCGGGTGGGGGCGTGAACTGCACACTGCCGGTATCCGTCGGCTGCCGCCGCAAGCTCCGCGGCATGCCGAACAGGTCCGATGCCGTTGTCCGCGAACGGTTCTCGCCGGATGACGTGGCGACCGGACCGAACGCGGCGAGCGAACCCGCGCCCGCCGAGCTGAACACGACGAACTGGTTGAGCTCGGCCAGGGGGATGCGCAGGTTCTGACCACCGTTGTACGGATCGGCGAGCACGACCGCAGTTGGGTTGGTCTGCGTCGTGTCGGCTCGCTCGACGCCGAGCACAGCGTACGCATGCCGTGGCTGCAACACAGTGTTGTCGTAGTCGGCGGTAAAGCGCCGTTTGGTGTTGAGAACGACGGTGTCGCCGTGCTCGATCAGTCGATCGATCCGTTCGGCGAGCCACACCGCGATCGTGGTGTCGGCCAACCTCGTATTGGACTCCCACGCGGCCAGCTGCTGCTGGAGCACGTCACCCGAGGCCCGCCACTGCTCGGCCAAAAATCCGGCTAGGTCGTCCCTCTTGTTCCACTTCGCCAGCACTTCCCGCACAGCGTCGACCGAATGGTCACCGAGAGCGGCCAGCGCGGCATCACCGATCTCTACCGTGCCCTCTGGCGTCAGCTTCACCGTGTTCACAATTGGACCCACGCGAGTGGTCTCGGCGCGCAGTCCTGCGCTCAGGAATTCTCTGAAATTTTGATCAGTCCACGAAATGATTTTCCCGGGCTTTCCGGTCGGGAAGGACCTGTGCTCCCAATCGAGCACCATTCGAACGAATCCTGGCTTGCCCACCGCACTGCCCAGCGTGTCCCGATCCAGCTCGAACGGGTGCGCGAACAGCGACTCGTCCACGCTACGGGTCGGCTGCGACCGGCCGCCGCTGCCCGGCATCTCCGGCGGACGCACAATCGCGCCGGTCAACCCTGATCTGCCGCCATTGATCCCCCAATAGCCGTTCTCACCTCCGCGGAACACCGCGAACGCCTTCTCGATCACCGCTGGCCACAACGGCTGCGTTGGATCGTTCACCGCGTATTTCATCGCGCCGGTGGCGTCGGTGTAGAAAGTATCGTCGACGGTGACCGACGACCAGCTCTGCTGCTCCGAATCGAAGAACCGAACAGTGAACAGGCGTTTGCCGTCGACCTCCGATGTGGTGATCATGTCTTTGATCAGGCCGGGATTCCGGGCCGCCAGACCGATCAGATTCGACAGCAGATAGCAGGTCGCGGCGCCACCTTGACGGACGTCCCTCGGCGCGGGCATCTTGTCGACACCGCCGTACAGTGGCCCGGTCGCCCTGCGGACCTTGGTGGCAAGTCGGGCAGGATCAATCGACAACCAACCGGCCGGACCGGCGTTGATGTTCATCATGGCCGGGTCCACCGGATCCGGCCGCACCGGGACGGGTCCGGTTCTGGATCCGGCCGGGAGCAGATTTCTTGTGTTGCCCTCAGTATCGGTGACGAACAGCCCGGTTCCGTTCGGCTGCAACAGCATTGAACCGTCGGGCTGCATATCACGCCGGAAAGCCAACGCGCCCATGTCATCCGAGAACACGAACTCGCTGTTGTCCGGCAGCTGTACCCGGACACCACCGTGCTCGTCACTCGGCAACACCCGCAGCGACGCCGTGGCATCGAGTGGCACGAGATGACCGTTGATGTCGCTGACCAGCACACTCGCGTTCGGGTACGGCGTCATTGCCACCGGCATCACCGGTGCCACGCCGGCCCGCGGCGAATCCGCAGACGTGTCCGGTGCACGACCGGACGACTCGACCGCACTGTCGAACAGTGCGGTGAGTTCCGCGCCGGTCAACGAGTCGAGCGCGTCGGTGAACGGCTGCTCGCGGAACAGATGGGCCAGCTCGTCGCCGGTCACTTCGTCACTGACCGGGCGCAGGCTCTCCGTCATCGACTCGGTGCCCAGTGGTGGCGGCTTCTCGTTTGTCGGGACAAAGGCCCGGCTCGGCGTGCTCTGCTCGATCCCCGGAAGTGCGGCGGGCGGGTCAGGGACGATCTGACTGGTCAGGTGTGCGGCATTGCGCGCCTGCAATGTCGAAGCCAGCTCCAGCAGTTCGGCTTTCGCGGCTGAATACTCCGCCTGCGCGACTTCCCGGGCGGATCGCGCCGCGTCGAGGTCGTCGCGCGCCGCGTCGAGTGTGGTGCGATCGCCACGATGCTGCTCCGCAAGCGCGTGCACCGCCTCCGCGTCCTGGTACTTGACTTGGGCAGACTCGTGAGCCGTTACCGCATCGGTGTAGCGAATCACTGTCACGGCGTGCTGGGTCGGCTGTACGAAGAGCGCGTCGTCGGCGGCCAAGTAGTACTTGACGCTACCTTCCTGCCCGGCGCGGGCAGCCCGGTTCTCCGCCTGAATGTCGATGTCGCGCAGGTTCGATTTGCCCGACACCTTCACGTGCAGACCGCCGGCGTCACTCACGGCCTTGCTCACCGGAATGTCGACACCGCGGCCACCCTGCCGGTTGATCAACAGCACCTCGCCCGGCCGACCGGCCTCGTCCAAGATCTTCTGCAGCCGCGCTTCCGCATGAACGCCGTTGTCCAGGAACCACTTCGCGTCGATGGCAATGTGCTTGACGCCTGCCGCCGTGAGCAGCGCCGACACCTGCGCGACTTCGCTGTTGCGGTTCATGATCACCAGCTGCGGACGCGCCTCGGGACTGTGGGTGCTCGCAATGTCGTCGGCGATCATCTGATGTTTGGCCGCCTGGTCGAGCGCCACAGCGGCATCGAGGGTCGTCAGCTTGGATTGCTCGAAGCGCGGGACCGTCACCACATCGGCCATGCCGTACCGCGCGGTCAGCTCACCGGCGACCCCCTTGGCGGTGCCCGACGCACCGGTCACCGCGTCAAGGTTGTCGCTGGAGACAAGCTCCTTGGCGGTGACACTGCTCGAGGTCGCTGAATCGGCTCGGATCGTCAGACCGTGCTTCGCCTCGACCGCCTGTGCCAGTCCGCCGTTCCAACGGCTCTCGGTCGAGGTCTCCGGATCGAACATCACCTTGTGGGTGGTCTGATCGATGATGAAGACCTTCCCGCTGGTCTCGTGGATGATGTAGTGGTCGTTCTCGACGAACTCCCAGCGCGCCGTAGCCGCCGAATTGATCCGCTGCAGTTCGGTTTCCAGCGAATCCTTGGGTCGGCCGTCCGCTCGCAGCAGCTTGGTGACCTCGGCAATGCCCTCTTCGGTGAGTTTGGCAGGGCCGCCCACCTGATCCTGCTTGCGGCCGAAGTGGTCCGGGGTCAGCGCACCGGAATCCAGGTGGCGGTCCAGGAAATCCTTGGCCCGCACAACGCTGTCAATGACGTCGCGCGGGGCCGGCTGCGCGGCACCGTCGGAAATGATCCAGGTGGTGTCGGCGTGCACCAGCGCTTCATCGATCTCATCGATCACGGCCATCCGGCCCGGCACCACTTTGCCGCGCAGATGCCCGAATCCGGCGTCGTTCAAGGTACCGATGTAGATCGTCGGTTTCCCGTCTGCCGGAAGCACATACCCTTCACCATCTGGATTCATCCGGCCGACATGAAACCCGTAGGGCCCCAGGACCCGCTGGTACAGGTCGAAGGCCTGGTTGGCCAGGGTGTCGCGGGTGGTGAACACCTGCAGTGATTCACCGGCGGCGGCGTGCAGGACCGCGTCGGCGAGAAACGCCAGGGTCTTGCCCTCACCGGCGTCCATGTTGATCGGTCCGTGCCGCATGGCCATGGCCGCCATCGTCTGTGTCCAGCGCAGGGTCTTGCCAACGACCGGGTTGCCGTGCTCGTCGAAACCCTCGGTTCCGCGCCGGATCACCTCTATTGTGGCGGTGACGGCCCGGTGGTATTCCGCGATCTCTTTCGGGTCGGTAGATGAGTGGAACTTGCTGCCGCCCAATGCTTCCCGGAGATCATCGATAGTGCGCCCGCGCCAGTCCGCCGGGCGGTAACCGTCGACGAGTTGTTTGCCTTCCTCCTCGAAGTTGCGGGGAGGACGGCCTTCGAAGTCCATCACGTCGTCGGATTCCGGTCGGCCACCGAACAAGTCCGGATCGGTGTCGCGGCCGGGAGCCGGGTCCTCGTCATCTGCGGACGTCTTACGCACCGGCGGGTCGGCGGGCTTTACCTCCGCGTCGCGCGGTACCCGAATTTCGGTCAGTCGCGGGTCGGACAGGATGTCTTCGACGGACCGGTCGAGCGGTTCGTCACTGTCGGCTCGCCGCCAGCCGCCGTCCTTCGTGGCATCGTCGGCGCCGTCGGGGCGTCGCCAAATGTAGTGTGCCGCTGCATTATCGCCCAGAACGACAACCTTGACCTCGGAGACGTCCGCCGAGCCGTACTCTTCCTTGGTCAGGACGCGCGGCTCGTCGCCGAGTCCGTCGACCTTGCTCCACTGCAGCCCGTCGCTCAGCGGCGGCCGGGTGCTGTCGGGCTCGTCCTTCGGCCCGTTGGACGCGCTGTCCGAATCGCGTTTCGACTCGCTGTCCGAATCGCGGTCGGTCTTGCTGCTGTCGGTGTCATCAGCGGCGGGTTTCTTTGCCTGCGGGGTCTTTTCGGCCGCCGGTGGCCACTTTTCCACCTCTTCCGGCGGGTACTTGCGTCCACTCTGATCGAAGTGGTCGAGGTCCTTGTAGAGGTCGCCGAGTGCGGCCTTGATCCGGGCGGGGGCCGGGTGGTACGAACCCGCCCAGTCGCCGATCGCGGTCATTTTTCCGTCCACGAAGTGAGCCTGGAAGGCCACGTACACGCCGGAATTGTGGAACGATTCGTGCGGCTGATCGCTGATGTAAATGCGGCCGTCGTGATCGATCACCACGTTCCGCATCACCGGGGCGTGGCGCTCGGCCCAACGATTGAGCAGCGGGCCGCTCCGAGGTAGCTCGGTGGTGATGGGGCGGTCCTCGCCGACCATATTCCTTCCGGGCTTGCCCGGCGCCGACTTCGACTTCGACGGTTCGTCGGAGTCGGTGTTCGGCTTGCTCGACTTCGACTTCGACTTCGAGGAGGTGTCGGACTCGGCCTTCGACTTCGACGTCGAGGAGGTGTCGTCTGAATGGTCGCCCGTCGGCTTCTTGCCCGAAGGGTTGGGAACTTTGGTAAAAGTCCCGTCCTTGGAGACAACGTAGATGTGGTCGGCCCGCTCCGACTCGGTGAGCCGGAGCATGCCGCGGGATCCCCACTTGTCGACACCGGGGGAATCGCTGACCGCTTTGCTGCCGTCCTTGTCAGCAGCCGGCGGCTTCTTCTGACCACAATTGGAAAGCAGCGGCAAGTCGTTGACGCCGTCCTCGGGATGACGGAAGGGCTCTCGACCCTCGTGCGGGGACTTGTTGCCCTTGATCCACTTCTCCAGCAACGCGGCCGTCTGCTGGAAGCCGAGGATCTGCCGGAGGAACGACATGCCACCCGGCCACACCGGTCCGAGCAGCATGGGATCGATCTGGCGCCAGCGCGGCTCGAACGCCGCGGCCTTCAGATCGGCGAGCCGACCGCTCGGCTTCTCGGACTTCGACCCGCCGGTGGACGCGCCGTCGGTGCCGTCGCCGGTCTTGCCCGCGGCGGTGGACGCACCGTCGCCGTCGCCGCCAGCCTTGCGGGTGGAGGTGGAGGAACCGTCGTCGCCGTCGCCAGCGGGCTTACGCGAACGGGTAGAAGAACTCTCGTCGCCGTCACCACGGGTTTTGCGTGAAGTAGTGGAGGCGCCGTCGTCACCGTCGCCACGTGTTTTGCGGGACGAGGCAGACGAACCCTCATCACCATCACCACGGCCCTTGCGCGAAGTAGTCGACGCACCCTCATCGCCGTCGCCACGTGTTTTGCGGGACGAGGCAGACGAACCCTCATCACCATCACCACGGCCCTTGCGCGAAGTAGTCGACGCACCCTCATCGCCGTCACCACGGGTCTTGCGGGACGAGGCAGACGAACCCTCATCACCATCACCACGGCCCTTGCGCGAAGTAGTCGACGCACCCTCATCGCCGCCACCACGGGCTTTACGCGAACCCGCAGGCGAACTCTCATCACCGTCGCCACGGGTTTTGCGCGGCGAGGCAGCTGAACCATCATCACCATCCCGACGGCCCGCCGCATTGCTGCGCGGGGCATTCGAGTCCGACTTGTTCGATGTCGATTCTTTGACCGGGGGTGTCTTGTCGCCGCTCGCCGGAGCCTTGTCGCTCGCCGAACCTGTCTTGTCACCAGACGACGAGGTCTTGTTGCTGAGCGGCGGGGACTTGTCGCCGGTCGATTGTTCGGGGCCCGACTTTGTCCCCTGTGCGGTCGCTTGTGGGTCCGGCGTGCCAGCCTTGGTCTGCGGGCCCGCCTGTACCTGCTGATCGGAATCCGCCGAGCGCTTGCCGGATTGCGTTGCGGCCGTGTCGAACTGCTTCGCCTGCACGCCCCGGACCGGATCGCCGGCCGACGATGCGCCCGATCGCGGCGGAGTGGAGCCGCCGGTCGACGCGGACGACGGTGCGGCATGCGAGGCGCCGGCCACCGCCGGTTTCGCACCCGACTGCTCCACCTTGGGCGGCGGCGCAGAGCCCACTGCGTCTGCCTTGGGCGCTGCCCCGGCCCCGGACTGCGCAGCCCCGCTCTGGCCGGCCCCGGACGCCCCACTGCCGGTCTGCGCAGCCCCGGGCTGCCCACCACCGGTCTGCGAACCGCCGGATTGGGCGCCACCAGCGTTCGAAGCTCCGCTCTGCGCGCCACCAGCTTGCGCGCCGCCACCCTGCGCGCCACCTACCTGCGAAGCCCCACCCTGAACGCCATTACCTTGCGCGGCCGCAGCCGCCTGCGACTGAGCGGTCTGGTCCCCTTGCGACCGGTTGTCCTGACTCGTGGACGATTCCGGGCGATCGGCGGAAAGCTGCGATGTGCCATCGCCTTTCGGTGCCGACCCGGAACTGCTGTCGTCCGTACCAACGGTCCGATCCCCGGAATTCCCAGCAACCGAAGATGATTCGTCGTTGTTGACCGACTGCCCATCCTCGGACGCCGACGACCTACCCGAAGCCGCGCCGTCGTCGTGCGATCCACCGGACTGCCCGTCACTGGCCCCGGCACGCCCGGACCCTTCACTTCCAGCCGACCGGTTCCCGGAAGAACCAGCAGCCGAGGACGATTCGCTCTTCCCGCCCGAACTTCCCTCTGCTGGCGGCGGTTGCGTACCCGGAGCTCCGGCCTGCCCGTCACCATTCGGCTTCGTCCCCGTAGGCGTTTCCGACACAGGCGGTTTGGCGGACGGACCATCCCCCGCCACGGGCACATGCACCGACGGCGGAACCTTCCCCGCATTCCCTACCTCGGGCACATCGACATGCGTCGACGTATTGGGAGTGCGGAACCCACGCCCGGCACCGGCGAACGCACCACCGACACCTGCGGCGAGCATGCGCGGATCGAATTCGAATGGACCGCCGTTGATCATCTGGTTGGCGAGACCGCCACCGACCATACCGCCGACACCACCGGCGCCACCTTGCACGAAGCCGGTGGCTATCCGCTGATACCACTTGTTGAATTCTGATTTGGTGACCTTGCCACCCAAATGTTTGAAGAGATCCGCACCGACCTTGCCGAACAGCGAACCGAACGCACCACCCATCGCACCGCCGAGCGCGTACTGGCCGAGTGACTTGCCGTCGAAGCTGTCCTTGTGCCCTGCGGCCATCTGACCGAGCTGAAGCAGGATATTGAGGATCATCTGCTGGCCCATGGCATTGAGGGCAGCGATCACCATCTGCAACATCATGGCCTTGAGCCATTGGAAAACGAGCTGGTACCAGGCGGTCAGCGCCGCCTGCGTCCCGGGCGCGGTGAGCGGAGAAGCCCAGGCGAGCCAGATCTCGACCAACAGCTGTACCAGGCCGACGATGATCATGATCTTGTTTTCCTGAATCGCGCAACCGACCTTGTCACACGCTTTGGAAAGCTCCATCATCGATTTCGCGATCGACTGCATCGACGCGTCTTCCGACTCATCGGTGAGGTGCTTCAACGTCTGCACCATCGACGAATTCAATTCTTCCGCCGACGGGTACGCCTTCAGCACATCCTTGATCGCGTCCTCGATGTCGGACACCAACGCCGACAATTCGCCGCTGGCCTCCGACCACGCGTCGGCGAGCGCGAACATGCCGTTCTCGCTGCCCTTGGGCCATTCCCCACCGGCGACGTAACTCAGGCCGTGCAGGTATTCGGGCAGATTGATGTCGGACTGGGAGATCGCGTCGGGAACCGACATTCGCTACCGATCACCGGTGCGCCAGCCGGAGCGCTGCCACGGATCGCCCGGATCCGGGGTTTCGCTCTGTTCGTCCACCTGCGGCGACGACTTGCGCCGCTCGCGTCGCTTCTCTTTGCCGTCGCCCGAGGCGCCACCTTGGCCGCTGCCGGGCGGCATTCCGCCGGGCATCCCGGGCGGAATTCCGGTGCCGGGCATGCCCGCCCGGGTTTGCGGACCACCCTGCCCGTTCTTGCCCGCCAGTTTCTCACCGTCGAACGCAGAGGTGGACCGTAGCATCGGATTACTCAGGGGCGCACCGGGACCGCCGCCCTTGCCGCCTTGACCGCCCGACTTGTCCACTGGCGCACCGGTTACCGGATCGATGGCCGGCTTGTACGCATTCGGCCCGAGCAAGCCCGGCACGCCCCCGGCGAGACCCGATTCCAGCCCGAAGTTCTTCGCGTTCGGCGAGATGCCGCCCAGCAGGTCCTTCGGATTGCCTGGCCCCGGACCGGGACCCGGGATGTGCGGCGTGTTGGGGCCGGTCATACCCGAGGAAGACAAGTTCGCGACCGGCGGACCGGTCACATCACCGATATTCGGCCCACCGGCATTCGAGCCACCGGGGCCTGGGCCCGATCCCAACGCGCCCGGTCCTGGACCGCCACCACTCTTGATCTCCGGACCGCCACCCGATCCTTGATTCCCGCCGGGCGGCGGAGGCGGCGGAGGCGGTCCGGTCGGACCGTTCTTTCCGTCGTTCTGCTCGTCCTTCTCGTCTTTGTTGCGGTTCGGATCAGAGCTGAGCGGACCCTTGTACGGTCCGGGGTCACCCGAGGCGTCCTCATCGATGTAGTTCTTCAGAATCCACTCGGCGAAGAGGTCGTCACCATTGCCGAAGACCTTGCCCGCTTCTTCGATCGTGCGGCCGTAGTTCACCAGCAACTGCCCGTAGACGGGTACCGCGCCCTTCGCATCGGGACCGGTACTGGCGTTGCCGACCAACGCGTCCTTGGACTTCAGATAGCCCTGATCACCTTCGGCGAACTGCTTGCCCATCTTGTCGTCGCCCCACGGCTGGCCGAGGCTCTGCAGGTTGTTGTTGAGTTTGGCGAGAATCTCGAAGAGCCCGTTCGGCAAACTCGGCAGCTCCGCCAGCTTCTTGCCCTTGTCGATCAGGGCTTCGGGGTCGACGCGAACCGTGCGGCCGTTGTTCGACTGCGATGCCATCACGATTCCTAACTCATGTCCTGCGGCGGGCTGACGCGGCGGCGCGGAAGGGAGCGGGGGTGGCCGCGCGGCACGACAGTCATCGTGGCGTGGCGCGCGCAAAAGTCGCGTGCCGGAACGGGATTGTTCACCGTCCCTTCAGCAGTTCACCCAAATGTAAGGTCGGCCGGATCGGCGACGGCGGGCAGACTCACCGTCACCACCAGCCCGTGCGGCTGCGCCGATTCGACGAACAACAGCCCGTCGTGCTGCGCCGCCAGGGTGGCGGCGATCGGCAGCCCGAGCCCCGACCCACCGGTCGTCGCCTGCGCCCCACGGAAGAATCTCGTTGTGAGAAGGTCGATTTCCTCCGGCGACACTCCGGCCCCGGTGTCGGCGATCGTCACCACGACCGACTCGGCTTCCCGGTCGACGGTGACCGTGGTGCTCGCGCCCGCCCCGGCATAGCGCGCCGAATTGCTCAGCGCCACATCGAGAATCTGCGCGAGCGCACTGCTGGGCATGCACGTTTCGGCCGTCGTGACCAGCGATTCGAAGCTGAGCGTGATATCGGCGCGGACGTAGGCGTCGTGCCAAGCGCCGACCCGGTCCGCAGCCACCGCGGCCGCATCGCACCCGGCGGCAGCTGGGCGGACCTGCTTGTCTTGCTCGGCGTCGGCGACCGCGGCGGTCAGCAACCCGTCGAGCAACTCGGTCAGTCGATCCACCTCGCTCACCACACTGACGAAGGTGGCGGCGGCCTGGTCTTCGGCGAGCATCGGCTGCAGCGCCTGGAGCCGAACCGCAAGCGCCGCAAGCGGATTACGCAGCGAGTGCGCGGTGTCGACCACATGTCGACGCTCAGCGGCGGCCAAGGCGGCCACCGCACGCGTCACCGACTCGACACCGGCCGCCAGCTGCAAGATCTCGGGCGGGCCTTCGCTCATCGGCGCCTGCCGCCGGGGCGGGCCGTGGTGCACCGGCAGGGTCGAGGTGAGCGCGTCGACCTCGCGCAACAGCCCGGACACCGGGCGCAGGATCCAGCCCGACACCAGCAGCGCCAGGCCGGACACCAGCAGCAGCGCAGTCGCGGTGACGCAGGCCAGCTGCGTCCACCGAACCAGGATGTCGGTGCGGGTCTGCGAGGTCGACACGTCGATCACCACCACACCACCGGACTGCGGCGGCGTCCCGATCGGCTGCGCAACCAGCAGCGGCTCGGTATTCCACGGATACAGCGGGCGCGGCATCTCCAGCCAGTGCCGTTCGCGGGCCGCCGAACGCACGCGCGGATCGGCGAAATCCATTCCGAGACTGCACAGCACCGTGCCGTCGGCGCCGAGGATGAGCACGCCATTGCTGGTGCTGTCGCGATAGTTCTGTGCTTCCTCGCACAGGTTCGTCGGTGTCGTCGCGGCCAGGACCCCGAACCGGCTGGCGTCCTGTACTCGGTCGATGACCAGCCCGCGGGTCCGGCTCGTGGCCAGTTCGTTGGCGATGCCGACGGCGAAGCAGATCATGCAGAGTGTGGCCAGCGCGGTGAACGCGGTTACCAGCCGAGCGCGCACGCGGCGAGCCTCTCAGCGCGCCCAGCGATAACCGAAGCCGTGGATCGTGACGATCAGCCCGGGCCGGTTCAGTTTGGCGCGCAGCGCGCCCATATGAACATCGAGTGAACGAGAGGTCGCCGCGGTTTTCTCACCCCAGACCTCGGTGAGAATCTTGTCCCGACCCACCGCGACGCCGGACTGCTCGGCCAGCACCCGAGCGACGGCGAATTCCTTCTGCGTCAACGAAATCGGCTGCCCGGCCACCTCGACCGAACGTGCTGCCAGATCCATGGTGACATCGCCGGTGACCACGACCGACGAGTCCGGTTCGGTGGCCCGCCTGCGCCGCACCACCGCTTCGAGTCGCGCGACCAGCTCGCCGACCCGCGGCGGCTTGACCATGTAGTCGTCGGCGCCGGCCCGCAGGCAGGACACGACGGCGACCTCGTCACCTTCGGCGGTGAGCACGAGGACGGGAACGTCGCTGACCTTACGTAGTTGGCGCAGCACGAGATAGCCATTGAGGTCGGGCAAGCCGAGATCGAGGATGACCGCGTCGTAGGCGGTGTGCGAAGTCAGGAGGTCGAGCCCGAGGCTCAGGTGGTCGACAGCGCCGAAGCCATGTGCCCGCAATCCGTCGACGACGGCACCGGCCATCCCGGCATCGTCCTCCACCACTACCACACGCAGCACCCAAGACCTTTCCCGCAAGCCACCACCGGGTAGTGAGATTACCGTAGGCGCAGCAGGACTCGACCGTTACGTCATGCGGTGGCTTGCGGGGCGGTGGGCCTGGCTCCGTTCCCGAGCAGCGGCGCGACGGCGACCGGCGGGTAGCCGACCCGGCGCGGCGCGGGCGGCAAGCTGGGGAAACGCCTGCGCAGGCCACCCAGTTGCCGATAGACCTCACGCAGTTCCTCGTGCAGCGCGCCGAGTTCCTCGTGCAGCCGCTCGGCCTCGTCCACGAGATTCCCCCAGAACAGCCGGCCTTGCTCGAGCTGCGCGCGCTCGGCACGCGAGCGTGCCAGGGTTTCCTCCGCCGAGGTGCGCGACGGGCCACGCCGCGCCGCGGTGGCACGGCGGTTGGTGCGGGGGGTGGCAGTACTGGATTCGGTATTCCGCATGGCAGATCCCGGCCTTTCGGTAAGTCTCCGGACACAATTATGCGCACAATTCCGAATTCGTCAATCGAACCGATTTAATTTACATCGACTTAGGCATCACAGAGAACTTGTTGAGAATCTTTAGAAACTATTTAGAAGTCGGCATACTCGTGCAGTTTCTTGAGAAATAACGCATCTACCTGGGCAAACGACGACCGCAGGCGGCACGCACTCCGCCTGCGAACATTATTTAACGCAGCAGCTACTCGTGATAAATGCGTGCTAGAAAAGAAGGGTGCCAATACCCCCGGTAATCACCGAACGCGCTACCGGCTTCGCTGCGCCGTGTTCGATTTCCGAGCAAGCACACTGGCGACGAGCATAACGACGACAACACCCGCGATCACCCCGATCGTAGCGAGCAGGCCCTCGCGATAACCGGCGACGAACGCGTTGCGGACCGCGACGGCGAGCGGCACACCGAGGTGATCCCCCGCGATGTTTATTGCCCGCACCCCGTCGCCGACCGGATCACGACCGATGGCCGCGCCACCGATGGCGAGCACATCGGCGGGCACCACGAAGCGCGCCTGATAGCCGCGATCGACGAGTCCGCCGACGATCGCCACCCCGAGCAATCCACTGAGCTGAACGAGCATCAGCTGTGCACCCCACGGAATCCCGGTGCGCGAGGCCGGATGCACCGCGCTCACCACCTCCAGCGCGATGCCGAGCACCAGGGCGCACCCCAGACCCGTCACCGTCACCATGGCGACGAGCGGGACGAGATCACCCGGCTCCCCCGCGGTCAGGCCGATGGCGAGTCCGTCCATGATCGCGGTCGAGCCGATGATCACCGCGGCGACGACGCACCCCGCACGCTGCAGTGCCGCACCCACTTTCGCACCGATCGCGGTGGCGAGGCAGGCGGGCACGAAGAGGGCTACCCCCGCGACCACCGGCACCCGGCCGCCGAGCACCTGGAGATATTGAATAACCAGGAAGACCATGCCGAACATCGCCAGGATCGCCCCGCCGAGCGCGAGCATGACCAGCCGCACGCGCGGCTCGGCACTCAGCAGCCAGTCGTGCGGCAGCGAACCGCCGCGCCGAATTGCCGCCGCTACCACCGCGAGCGCCACGCCGGCGCCCAGCGCGATCGCGAACCCCTGAGATGTCCAGCCCCACTTGGGCGCCTGGTACAGCGCGAGCGCGAGGAGTCCACCGGACAGCGTCATGGTGAGCACAGCGGGCCAGTCGACCGGACTCGCCGGGTCCGCCGGGACAGCAGGGAGTATCACGATCACCCCGACGAACACGATCAGATTCGCGGTCACCACCCCGGCCATCGCGTGTGGCCAGTACACCTGGTTCAGTACCACCGCGGTGACGAACAGCGTCATCATCACGCCCGCCGAGGAGCAGCCTGCCCACACCGTGACGGCGCGCGCCCTGCGGCTTCCTTCACCGTAGACGAGCACCACCATCGCCAGCGTCGCGGGCAGGATGGCCGCGGCACCCACACCCGTGACCGTTCGTGCGACGAGCAAGCCGATCGGGTTCTCCGCACAGGCCAGATGCAGCACTGCGCCTACGACATACACCAGATAGCCGCCGACAATGACCCGCTTGGCGCCGAGTCGGTCGGCGAGCGCACCGCCGACCAGCAGGAGCCCGACGTAGGCCAGCGTGTGCGCCGCGGGCAGCCACAGCGATATCGCCATGTCGGGCCGGTGTCCCAACTGCCGCAACAGCGTATGTACCGCGATGCTCTGCATCGCGGTGTCGTAACTGATCATGAACGCGGCGGCGCACAGGGTCAGCAGCACCATGCGACGACGCCCGCGCCCGAGGCGCATCGGCCCGACCCCGGTGCTCGCCGTGTCGGTGGCGTCTGCGAGCGGGTCCATCTCCAGTGTCATCACGTGCCCTTTGTCCAACCCCGGACATCAGATGTCCAACCCCGGACATCAAACTACCGGGTCGGCCGTCCCGTGGATGACCAGCGGTGGCAATCCGGCCAGCCGACGGCTCGACAGCAGCTCGCCGACCTCTGCCCGGCTGAGCAGTCCTTCGGAAACCACGATGTCGGAGATCATTTCGCCGGTCGCCAAGGCCCGCTCGGCCACCTGCGCACACGCCTTGTAGCCCAGGCGCGGCGCCAGCGCGGTGACCACGCCGATCGAATTGTGCACGCCATCGGCGAGATGCTGACGATTGGCGGTGATGCCCGCGATGCAGTCGGTGGTCAGGGCGTCGACGGCGGCGCTGAGATGGCTCAGCGACTTCAGCATGCTGTAGACGATGACCGGTTCGAACGCGTTGAGCTGGAGCTGCCCGGCCTCGGCCGCCATGGTGACGGTGAGGTCGTTGCCGATCACCTCGAACGCCACCTGATTGACCAGTTCGGGGATCACCGGGTTCACCTTGCCCGGCATGATCGACGAGCCGGCCTGCACCGCAGGCAGATTGATCTCGCGCAGGCCGGCCACCGGGCCGGAGGAGACGAGCCGCAGATCGTTGCAGATCTTGGACAGCTTCACCGCGACCCGCTTGAGAATGCCCGACACCTGGACGAAGGCGCCGCAGTCCTGCGTCGCCTCGATCGGGTCGGCCGCCTGCACGACCGGCTCACCGGACAGTTCGGCCAAGTAACGGCAGGCCAGCGCCGGATAGTCGGGGTGCCCGTTGATTCCGGTGCCGATGGCGGTGCCGCCGAGATGGCATTCCAGCAGCAGTAGACAGCCCTCGGCGAGCCGAGCCCGGTCTTCGCGCACCATGGTGGCGTAGGCGGCGAACTCCTGGCCGAGGGTCATCGGCACCGCGTCCTGCAGCTGGGTGCGGCCCATCTTGATCACGTCGGCGAACTCGACTGCCTTGCGGTCGAACTCGTCGGCCAAGCCACCGAGTACCACGCTCAGAACGCGGAGATGGGTGACCAGACTCAGCTTGATCGCGGTCGGGTAAACATCGTTGGTGGACTGACCGAGATTGACGTGGGTCAGCGGATCGAGTTCGGCGTAATTCCCGCGCTCGAAGCCGAGGATTTCCAGTGCCCGGTTGGCAATCACCTCGTTGGCGTTCATATTCGACGAGGTGCCCGCGCCGCCCTGGATCAGATCGATCGGGAACTGGGCGAGCAATTCCCCGTTCCGCAATTCGGTGCAGGCGGCGATGATGGCAGCGGACCGGCGTTCGTCGAGCAGACCGAGATCGCGGTTGGCCTGGCACGCAGCCTGTTTCACCGTGGCCAGCCCGGCGATCAAAGCGGGATAGGTGCTCATGGCCGAGCCGGTGACCCGGAAGTTCGCCATGGCCCTTGCGGTGTGGACGCCGTAATACGCCGCGGCTGGTACGGCGAGCTCGCCGAGTGAATCCTTTTCGATGCGGGTTTCGACAGCCATCAATACCTCCAGTTGTACTTGCTGTTCATCGTTCGTTCACCACCACGTGCGGGCGCGCACGGCATTGGCCCGGTCCA
The DNA here is from genome assembly GCF_015355715.1 of Nocardia sp. XZ_19_369. Lineage (NCBI taxonomy): Bacteria > Bacillati > Actinomycetota > Actinomycetes > Mycobacteriales > Nocardiaceae > Nocardia > Nocardia sp. XZ_19_369. The sequence continues at coordinate 92,549 of NZ_JACVED010000011.1, forward strand.
CGAGGGCGAACCGGGCCCAGCGGTCCGGGGTCGCGAAGGCGAGTTCGCGCAGCGCCGCTTCTACTCCGTCGCGCAGGCCGCGCTCGGTGTACGGATGGCCGAAGATCGTGTCGCAGTGCGAGTTCGGCTTCCCGCCCGCGCAGAGCCACGCGAGCGCGTTCTGCAGGACCGTGGCTCGTAGTTTCAGCACACGCCGTTCGGCGGGCACGGTTGCGAGGCCGGCCGCCGCCTCATTCAGCAGCTCCTGGGTGAGCTCGGTGAGCGGCAGGTCGGCGAGCAATTGCGCGAAGGCGCGGCAGGCGATGTCATTGTGCGGCAATGCGGTTCGCACCTGCCGGACGAGACCGATTGCCGCGACGGGGGTACCGTCGCGCAGCTCCTGCCTGGCCAGCCCGAACGCCGCGGCGACCACCGTGTGGTCGGTCTGCCACACCGCGCGGTAGTGGTCGGCGGCGAGCCGGTGCCACTCCTGTCGTAGCTGCTCGTCAGTCGCGTCGTCAGCGCATAGCTCCGCCGTCGCCGCCAACGCGAGCAGTGGCATGAGCTCACCTGGCACCGCCTTGCTGACCTCGCCGAAGCTCTTGTACGCCTGCGTGAGTCGGTCGGTGGTCAGCGCCGTGATCGCGTCGTACCAGTCGATCCGCCAGCCGGAATCGTCGGAATCGAGCAGCGGGATCGGCAGTGCGGCGGCGAGATCGGCCGCGGTGAACCGGTCGTAGCTGCGGAAATCGCTACGCACGGAGCCGAATACCGCCGAGACATGCGGGTCTTCGCGAAAGCCGTGGTGGGCGCGCACCATTCGCAGCACACCACGAAGTTGCTCGGACAGCGCCGCCACCGAGGGGAAGCGCCGGGCGGGGTCCTCAGCGGTTGCCCGGTCGAGCAACCTGGCGAAAGCCGGGTACCGGCGCAGGATCGGCGAGTCCGTCGGCAGCGGATCTGTGGGTTTCCCTGGCAGGGTGAGCGCCGCCAGCGTCCGGCCGACAGTGAAAATATCGGACGCTACCGTCGGCCCTGTTGTCGTCACCTCCGGTGCCTGGTATCCGGGAGTGCCGTACAGGCTCCCGCCGGAGTGCAACGCGGAGACCGCACCGAGATCGATGAGTTTCACCTCGTCCTCACCGGCCATGATGTTGGCCGGTTTGAGGTCGTTGTAGGCGAGTCCGAGCGTGTGGATGTAGCCGAGTGCGGGTAGGATCTGCACCACGTAGGAGATCGCATCGCCGACCGGAAGCGGTTCGGGCGCTTGCTGTTCCAGCATCACATCGAGCGACCTGCCGCCCACGTACTCCATGACGATGTAGCCGCCCGCGGTGCCGTCGCTGCCCCGGTGGACGACGAAGTTGTAGATCTCGACGATGCTGGGATGCGCGAGCTCGGACAGGAACTGCCGTTCCACCAGCGCCGTCACGTGGGCGTCGATGTCCTGCGGATTCTGTAATCCCTTGAGCACCACCCAGCGTCCGCCCACCCGCCGGTCCTTGGCCAGGAACACCCAGCCGATGCCGCCGTAGGCCAGGCAGCCCTTCACCTCGTACTGGTCGGCGACCACGTCACCTTCGCGCAGGGCGGGCCGGAAGCTGAACGGAGCCCCGCACTGCCCGCAGGTGCCGCGCAACGGTCCGGGACCGTGCTGATCGTGGCGGCCGACCGGGCGACCGCACTTCCAGCAGAATCGCTTGTGCTCGGCCACTTCCCGGATTTCCAGCACCGGCACTTCTATTTCGGTCGGCCGTACCTTAGTCCCGCCACGCATGTCGTTCGTCATGGTTGGTCGGCGCGGTGTTCCGGCGCTGCGTGAGCCGACGGAATACCGTGTGGCCTAACGGTTGTCATGATTCGGCCTTCCCGCCCAACAATCATGCCGGTGTTCAACGTAACATACCGCCATGTGATGGCACACACAAGAGGTCGCGGACCGACCCGTACTGACCTCCCGCTATCGCTGCTGCGACGATTCAATCAGCCACCAAGCCTGCGAGCAGCACGGAGGACAGCGCCGGAGACACTGTTCACCTGTGGTTTCCTGGAGGCATGGCGAAGGAAGCAGAGTTGACCATCAGCGATCTGGCCGAGCGGTCGGGGATGACGGTGCGGACGCTGCGCGACTACAACGAGCGCGGCCTGCTGCCACCGCCGAAGATGAAGGGCCGCACCGGCTTCTACGGTCCCGAACACCTCGACCGGATCCGGATCGTGGAACGGCTGGTCGAGCGCGGCATCACGCTGAGCGGGGTACGCGGACTGCTCGAAGCCTGGGATCGGGGCCAGGATCTCGCAGACGTGCTCGGCGTCGCCACCCCGGCCACTCCCCCGCCGACGCAGGAGGCGACACCGGACGGACTCATCGCCGCCGCCGACCTCGCCGACCGATTCGCCACTGCCCCTGACGGTTTGGCCCGATCGGTGACGGCCGGACTGTACGAACCGGTCGATCCGGGCACTTACCGGGTTGCCGAGCCTGCCCTCCTGGAGGTCTTCGAGCAGCTGCTCGACGCCGGGGTGAGCACCGATCGCGCGCTGGACGAAGTGGAGCAGCTGCGCCTCGACTGCGACCACATCGCGCGGCAGTTCACCGATATCTTCGTGCGCACGGCGGTCCGGGAGTTCCAGCGCTCGAACCGTGCCGAGCCGGATGCGGAAGCCCTTGCGGCACAGCTGGACTCGGTGCGAACACGACCTGCCGCGATCACCGCGACCGTGGTCGGCAGATTTGTCGAGCGCTATGTCGGATCGGTGGTCAATCGCGAGTTCCCCGGCATGTTCTCGCCCGGAACATGATCCGTTCACCTTCCGCCGAAACTCTGGTCTGGGCCACGGAATTGTGGTACCTACATTGGAACCACTTACCGGCGTAGGCATTTCGCCGAACCTGGGGCACCATGAAGGTGAGGCGAGTAACTTGGCGGAAACAATAATTGTCGACCCCGCACATGTGCGCGCAGGCGGCACGGAATTGATCGCGGCAAAGACCGCATTCGAGACCACGATGAATACCCTGTCGGAAGCCATCGGCTCGCACGGTCCGGAAACGTGGGGCAAGGATTCCTACGGCAAGGAGTTCGCCGACGGCGAGAAAGGTTACCGCAGTTCCCGGAACAACCTGCTGAGCGGCGGGCGGGAAATGGTGCAGACGGTCGACGAATTCGGCAACGGATTGATCCGCGCCGCCAACAGCTCCGAGTCCGCCGATGTCGGCAATTCCACCGCGTTCTGAGCGACGCCGATGTCGCTGCATTGGCCGGAGGAACTGCGTTTTCTGACCTACGTGGTCGGCCAGGCGTGGCCGGACGGCGACGAGGATCGCATGTTCGCCATGGCCCAAGCCTGGTTGACTGCCGCCGAAGACCTGGAGCAGCAAGTACTTCCGTTGCTTCGCACGGCGGAGGGGCGCACCCTGGGTGGGTACGAATCCGGTGCGGGCCGGGAGCAGATCCGGTCGGCGTTGCACCAGTTGCAGGCCGGTGATCATTCGGTCGAACGGCTCGTCGAGGACTTCCGGCAGGTCGGCGGCTCGACCCGCAATGCGGCGACCACGCTGGAAGCCACCAAACTGATGACCATCTTCGCGACCACGATGCTGGCCGCGCAGATCGCCGGGGCGTGGCTCTGGCCCCCGACCGCGCCCGCCGTCGAGGCCGCGGCGATCGGGGCGACCCGCGCCTCGCTGTACCGGGTGAGCAATCGGGCGCTCGCGGCGCTCGGCAATCTTCCGCACGTGGGCGAATACCTGGTGAAGACGCTCAGGTACCTGCCTCGGCTCACCGACGAACCAGGGCGCATTGCCGGGCTGGTCGCGAAGTACCCGACGGCGCTCACCGCGAAGGCGACCCCCGGACTGTTCAAGGCCTTCGTCGACGCCGGTTTTCGTGCGAGCACCGCGCGCACCCTGGCCGGACTCCCCGCCGACGCAGTGCAATTCCTCATCTCGAAGGCGACGAACAACCTCATCTGGGCCGGCGGACTCGATGCCACCATCCAGGGCATCCAGATGTCGAAGGGGCATCGCGACGAGTTCAACGCCACCCAGTTCGGGATGTCGGTCGCCGCCTCCACCGGCGGCTGGTACGCGGGTGCGCTCGTCGCGACCAACGTGAGCAAGTACGGTGCCCGGTTCTTGACCAGCCGAGGCAAGGACCCGACAGCCGGGGTCTGGGGCGCGGCACTCGGCACGGTGTCCGGCACGGTACCGACGGTCGTCGCCACCCTGGTCGGTGGTGGCATCGCCATGGGGTTCACCGGGTCGTTCGACCCGACGATGGGGCTGATCGGAGCGCTGGCGAGCAATTCGTTGATCGGTACGCCGCGTGGATATATCGGCATGCGTGGGCAGGAGCCCGCGGCGACCAGGACCGATGATGTTGTGCCACAGTCGAGTCCGGCGCCGGCGAGCCTGGGGGCAAGCGGCGCTGGTCCGGCGACCGGTCGGCCGCTCGCGTCCTCGGACGAGCTGATCTCGCAGATCCGGGCACGGGATGATCAGGGGTATCAGGCGGCGCGGACGCAAGACCGGGCGGCGTCGCGGGAGGCTGCGCCGGACAGCGGGCCGGTCAACCGACGGGCGCATCGTGACGCGCATGTCAGCGAACAGCGCAGCCAGATAAAGGAACTCGCCGACGCTCGGCGGGCGGTGCTCGATGCGGAACTGCAGAATGTGCGGGCACGGGATCGGGCGGCGGCGACACCGGACGATCCGGCCGCGCTCGATGCCGTGGTGCAGACTCGGCTACGGATGGACGAAGCCGTCGATGCCGATGCTGCGGTCCGGGCGCGCATTCAGAGTCGGTTGGAGGCTGACAACCAGCAGGGTGGCGTGGTCGAGACCGGGCTGCCGACACGGTCTAGCACGGATATCGAGCAACCACTGCAGTCACGTTCGAGCTCCGATGGTGAAGGTGCGGTCACTTCGGAAGGACAACGTGATTCGGGTGCTGATGGCCGGTCGATCGCCTCGGGGCGGAGCCAGGCGGACAGTGAAAGCGGCGACTCCGCCAAGGAGTCCGGCGGCAACGCCTCTGCCAACGGATCCGACGGCAGCGCTTCCACCAGGGAATCCGACGGTGGCGACGCAACGGGCAGTCGAGCATCGAACTCGGGTGCGCGGGCGCACGGCGACGAATCCGAGATCAGGCCGGCGACACCCATCGGGCATGACCGCAGGTCTTCGAACGCCGAATCGACCGATAATGTGGCCGCGCGCAACGACATCGAGCACAATCCCGGATCGGCCGCGCGTGCCGAGGACCCGACGGTGGCGACTCTGCGGAGCAAGATGGCCGCGGCCGACGCGCACCTCACGACCCTGCGCGAGGCCGACAGTCGAGTCGACAAGGCGTACAAGAGCGCGGTAGGCAAGGGGCTCAACGACCTGGTCGAACAGCGCGGCAACCATCGGAGCACCTTGGCCGACCTCAAAACCGCCAGGGAAGCGACCAACACCGACCTGCGCCAAGCGCGCACCGGCCATGACAGTGCGTCCGTCGAGCAACAACCCGCGCTGCGGCAGCGGATCAACGATCTGGAAAGCACGCTCAAAACGCAGGACCGTGCGATCGAAGACCAGACCGCACGCCTGGCCGTCGTCGACCAGCAGGTCACCAGGACCAGCGCAGACCTCGACGCGGCTATCGGCGCCCGCGAGCGCGCCATGGCCGACGCGCGCAGGTCCATGGCCGAACTCGAGGACGCCGGGCGTGCGGCAGCGGCCGCGAGCACCGCCGACCCCGGTAGGCCCGGAGCCGCGCACCCCTTCGCGGACCAGGAGCAGCTACAGCGCGATATCGATCAGCGCCGCAACGACCTCGACTCGGCGCAGGCCAACCACGAAGAACTTGCGCGGGCATCCGGAGCGGCCGAGCGCAAGCTGGAACGACAACTCGCCGACTTCGAGACGAGCATCCGCACCGAACGAGCAATGCTCGACGGCGGCTACATGAGCGGAAAGCCGAAGTCCAGAAAGCTCCCGCTCGACCACGGCATGCCCGACCCGTTCACCGCACTGCCACCACCCACCTACGACTTCTGGCGGTATGGGGGAACAAGGTGAACGACAGCCGACGCGCGAACCCGAAAAGCCCGGCGCACCAGCGGAACCCGAACCCTGCGATCCAGGAGACTCCGATGCCGACCGAAAGCCACGACCAGGCCCCCGCTATGGCGACAGACGAGCCGGGCAGCCCCGACGTGGCCTTCACACTGATCACCGAGTTCGGCGACGGCACAACCATTCCGGCAGTGGCCGATACACCGGCACCTGTCTCTGCACCAGAGGCACCGGCCGAGGACCACGCGTCCGAATTGCGCCGGTCCGCGGATCAGCTCGCCACCGCCATCACCGATCTGTTGTTGCCGGCGGCCCCACCGCAGTGGGAACAGTTGCGGTTGGGGTTCTCGGTGACGGTGGCGGCAGTGTCGGGCGATGCGGTGTTCCTGGTTGATGACGCGCCTGTCGTCGTCGAAATACCGACGGAGGCAGGGGAACTGGTTCAGGCACTGCGGGCGGTGACGGTGCTGCCGGGTGAGCGGGCGTGGTGGCAGGTGACCTTGGTGCGCGATCGGACAGGCGCTACCAGTTACGAATTCGGGTACGGCGATGTTGCGTTTCCGGTCGACCGGCTCCTTCCGACCGAGGCGTACCGGGCCGATCTAGAGCACTTTCCGCGCGAGCGACTGCCGGTGTGGCTGGCCGGACGGCTGCGGGTCGAGGCCGGTGCGCAGCAGTTGCCGCAGGTGCTGACCCAGGCCAGACTCGAGCGCGCGCCCGCGACGTCCGTTCGGTTCCTGGCGGCGCAGACAGTGTGGGCTCGATGGGCGACGGTGGCGGCAGCGGCGGTGGCGATCGGTACCGAGTGGGGGCCTCGAATACATGGGGCCACAGCGATTTTCGAGGGGACAGACGGCAGCGGCTCAACTCTGCATCTGCTCCCCCGCGGCCGGGCGGTGCTGTCCGGCGGGCTGTGGAACGCCTCGGAGCTGGACGCGGCCTACAACGACGGCGCGCAGTTGCCGCAGTACTTCGCGGGTGTCCCGGATTGGCTTGACGGCTCGGTCGTCAACCATCGCGCATTCACCGGACAGCTGTCATTCTGCTACTGGTGGGACGGCGCGGACTGGTCGTGCGGACAGTCTCCGGAGCCCACCACCATCGGCCCGGCGATCCCCGGCGTGTGGACACCGGCGACGGTGGTCGACATCGTGTGCGCCGTACTCGGCACCTCGGCTTCCCGGCCCGCAGTCGAAGATCTGCTCACTGCCGCCGAATCAGGCTCGGTGACAAGCGACTTGGCCGAAGCAGCTTTCGCCACCGAGGACTACACCGACGTGCCGGCCGCCTGGTCCCAGCTCGCGCTGGCCGGACTCACCCGCTGAGTCCGGACTCACCCGCTGAGTTCAGCGCAAATGCTCACGCAGCGAGGCGATCGCATCGAGCATCCCCGCCAGGTTCGGCGCTTCACCTTGGTCGATCGAGATCGGTGCGACCACTTCCGTTGCGCGCTGGGCGACTTCGCGCACCGCGTCCTGCGAGGCCTCGGTGACAGCGGCCGCGATCTCGTCGTACGTCAGATCTTTGACGCCGGCACCGAACTTGATGTCGATGGCGATCCCGTCGGCGTTCACCGTCACGCGGACCCGGCGGCGTTGCGCCCAACCGGTAGCGACGAGTTGCGCGCATTCTTCCTGTACCTGCGTCACCTGCGCCATCTTGGCCTGGAATTCGGTGACGGCACTGGCGAATTCGTCATCCATCGGAGTGGCTCCTTTCGCACGCGGTCCGAGTGTTGCTCAACGGTCCAGGATTCGGTTGCTCTTACCGCGCGACCCGCCTGCGTCGCGCTCGGCGGGCGGTGTCAGCGGCGCCGACTTCGGTTCGGGCAGTTGGGCGCGTAGCGCGACCAGCTCCTCGGGCAGCTCCATCATCGACGGCAGCCCCATCCGCATCGCCGACAGCGGGCCCAGCAGTTGCTTTTTCTTCCGTTCGACCTCTGCGGCCGCCTTCTGCGCCGCCTGCACGGTGGCGCGGGCGATCTGCCCGTAGCTGAGTTCGTCGATGCCTTCGGCATACACCGTCTCCATGATGGAGCCGGAGGCGTTGACCACCACGGTGATCCGGCCGTGCTCCACCGTCGCCGACGCGGTCAATGCGGCACTGGCGGAGCGCATGTCGGTCATCTTGCCGAGCGCGCCGACGACAGCATCGATGAAATCGATCGCATCGCTGGCTGTGTGCTGGTTCTCCGGTCGAATCATGCCTGCATCGCCTCCGCCATCACGTCCACCAATCCTTCTGATTCCACCCGCAACCCGGCGTAGCGCTCCAGGTAAGCCGTCACTTCCGCGGGGTCCTGCTGATCTTCGGCATCGGGCAGCAACACCAGGAACCGAGTGGGGTTCGGTTCCGCGTCACCGACCAGCGCGACCAGCTGCCCGCCGCGTATCCGCAGCACCAGCAACGGGTTTTCGCCGTCGGGCACGTCGGCGAAGGGGGCTTTCACCGCCCACTCCAGGTCGCTGATGGCGATGTCGACCCAGCCGATCGGCACGCTGGACCCCATCGACGGCCAGGTCTGCGGATCCACCGACACCAGCGCGGGTTTCGGCCACGGCCTGCGCCGATCGAGCTCGGCGACCAAGCGCTGCACGAAGTCCAAGATCTGGTCCTCGGTGAATCCGGCGGCAAGTTCGACCGCCAACTCGGGCACCACCCCAGCCGTAACCACCTGTGCCAGCGCCGGATAGAACTCCTCCACCTTCGCGAGATAGCTGATCCGGTCGATCAGGTCCGTCGCCGCGTCGGCGATGATCTCCGCGCCGGACAGATCTTGCACGTGCGCCATGGACGCACAGAGCTGGACCACCAGGTGTGGCTCATCCGATTCCGGGTCGAACTCTATTGCTGCACTGTCGGTCTCGGTGAGAGCGAAGCCGTCCAGTGAGAACGGGCGGTCCACCACGGCCAGCGCTGCGCTGTCTGGGTAGGCGTCACCGGTGTCGTGCCGATAGCGCAGATACAGGTCGACCTCGGCACTGCTGAGTCCGGGCCGGTCGGCGTCGCCCGGCACACCGTCGACGTACCCGACCTCCCAGTCGAGCATCGCCGCGATCTGGTCCGCCGAGAGCAGTCCGTCCGGCATCGGCTCGTCGGCGGGGGCGAATCCGGGGTCTGCCGTGACGGCACCGACCAGGGTCACGCGCAGCTCCTCCGGTGCCGTCACGCAGTGCCCGGTGTCGTCCACCAGGTCCGGCCCGACGACCACACACGCTCCGCCGACCGCCACCACCAGCGCGCCATCGGCATACTTGCCCACAATCCGTGGCATCGCACTTCCTTCCTTTCCGTGCCTGCTGTCACCCCGCGGCGACGATGTCCCGCGCGATCAGGGCGGACTGCCGGTCGAGCATCGGCCCGCCCGGCAGCTGGCTGACGATCTGCCACGGCGCCAGTTTCGGCTTGGTGAGTCCGAGCACGGCAGCCGTCGCGGTGTCGGGGATGCCGAACCGCACCCCGGTATCGGTGACGTAGAACAAGGCATCCCGTCGAGTGCTGTCCGGCTCGACTCCGGTCACCTGGATGAATTCACCGGTGGACGCGGGCAGGTACGCGGCGTCGGCGCCGGTACTCGCCACGAGCGTCATCGGTGCGGCCCCGCCGGCCAGCGGCAAGCTGCTGCCTAGCAACACCTGCAATTGCGCGGCCTGATCGCCGTCCGCACGCGTCCAGGAGACGCATGCCACCGGGTCGGCGTCGGCGGAGATGACGGTCAGGTCATCACCGGGAAACTGGTCGACCGGCAAGCTGTCGACCACCGGAATACCTCGGATCGCATCCGGTGAGAGTTTCGGAATCGCCGTGAGCCCCATGGAATTCGCGGTCCGCAGCACGCGCGCGGTGAACTCCGAGATCTGCTGAACACCGTCGGCGAGCACCACATACGGAGCCGAACCGGTGACACCGTGGACCCTGATCACCGATCCGATGACGAACTCGCCACCGCGCACCGCACTCGGCTCACCCGCTCGCGGGATCACCGGCACCGCGAGATCGGGGACCGCCACGCTGGCATTGAGCAGGCCCGTCCCGATCGGTCGTGGCCGCAGGGCACGCAGTTGCGGCAGTGCCGAGACGATCGCGTCGTTGTTCTTGTCCACCCGTGCGTGCTTGCCGTCGTAGATCAGGTAGGTCGCACCGTCGTGCGTGGCCAGCACCGCCTCACCCGGTGCGGCACGGCGCATTTGGGCGCCGAGCCGCGGTGCGCCGGCCAGCACGGTGCTGCGCAGTCCGGTGGTCGCGTCTTCGCACAATGTCCATTCCGAGCGGCTGCGGTCGGCGGGGCCGGGCAGCGCCGACGGTGCGCCGGGAATGCCGAGCAGCGGCCCGCGCGGCAGCGACGACAATTTCGCGTCCTTGACCGAGGTCGGCGATTCACCGCTGCCGGTGATCAACCGGGCCGACGCGAGATTGAGTGCCGGATGCAAAGTTCCGTCGACCACCGCATACAGGGCGCCGGTGCCGGAACCCAGCACGATCTTCGCGTCGCCGACCTGCCCTTGCGGGCGCAGAAACGACAATATCGCGCAACCCGCGGTGACCAATACCGCCAGCACGATACCGGTGATCAGCGACCGGAATTGGATGCGCATGGGATCGTGCAACATTCGCACATCTCGGCGCACCATCGCGTGCCCGTAACGCTGGAGCAGAAAGCGATATCCATTCACCTGCGCACGGGTAGTCAACTGGGCAGGCACCACAACTCCTTACGCAATTTCGGCTGACCTGTGAGACGCTAACGCACAATGGAGGGTTTGTGCTGAATGGAGACAGGCCGAGTGAATAACGAACAAATTCCGGGAACTACCCCGGCGGAGTCGAATGCAATTCCGGTACCGGCGCTGTGCCGCCGCACCCTGTTCGACCGGGTGCCGTTGCCCATCGTGTTGCCGTGCGCCGCCGCGGGCACCGTGGCCGCTACCTCGGCAATCGCGTGGAACGCCCCGCCATGGGCGGTGGCAGGCGCCGGTATCGCGGTTTCCGCGCTCGGTGCGGCCCGCGTGCGGAAGACAAACATTTGGCGAATTCTGGGCATGCGCACCGCACTGTGGTTGCGCAATCGAAGCAAGAATGCCGCCCCGTCGCGCACCGAACCGTTCGATGTTCCGATACCCGAAGCCGGCAGCAGCCGGTGCGGAATGCGCTGGGACGGCCGCTATCTGATCACCATGCTCATGCTGGACAGCGCCGCGGTGACGCCCACCCTGCTCGACACGACCGACGTGCACTCGCCCTCGACCATCTCCCTGGCCGACGTGGCGGGTTGCGTGTCCCAGTTCGATATTCGGCTCGCGGCCGTCGACGTGATCGCCCACGGCGTCCGCACCGATGGCCCGCACAATGTGGCCGGACTGTACAAGAAGCTGCTCGGCCCGCTACCCGCCGCGGCATCGCGCACGGTGTGGCTGATCCTGCGTTTCGACCCACTGGACAACGCGGGTGCCATCGAGAACCGAGGCGGCGATCAGGAGGGCATGATCCGGACGGCGCTGGTCGCGACCCGCCGCGTCGCGAGCCGCCTCACCACCCGTGGAGTGCGCGTTTCGGTGCTGACGGCCACCGAGCTGGCCGCAGCGGAGGCGGCCGCGTTGCACGACACCGAGGTGGCGCAGTGGTCCGAGGACTGGCGCACGCTGCGCAACAACAGCATGGAGCTGACCGGCTACACGATCCCACCGGCCCGGCTGGACTCCGGTGTGCTGTCGGCGGTCTGGACGCTGCCCGGCAAATCCGTCCTCACCAGGCTGCGCCTGACACCACAACCAGAGTCGAACACTCCTGGTAAACGGGGTACCGCGGTGGCTTTGACCGCACTCGTTCGGCGCGACACGACGGGCACTGCCGACGCTGAACCAGACACCGCCGCAGAGGATCTCGGCCTGTTGGCGCTGCCGGGTAACCAGCGGCGAGTGCTGCTCGACGGCGGCCACCTCGACTCGTCCGCCGCACTGAGCGGTCCCCCAGCGGCGATGGCTCGCTTCACCGTGCCGGTCAGCGGCTGCGGTCAGGTGATCGGTGCGACGGAAGCCGGTGCGGGCGTTGCCGTTCCGCTATTCGGTCCCGCGGTCCGGCGGGTGGAGATCGTCGGGTCGCTGCGGCTCACCCAGCTGATGGTGCTGCGCTCGGTGGCCGTCGGCGCCCAGGTACTGGTGCACAGCGTCCGGCCCGACGACTGGGCACACCTCGTCAACGAGGTCGGCGCCCCTGCGGCGCTGGCCATGTCGTCGGCGGGCGGCTCGCACCAGACGGCCACGATGATCGTGTACGACGGGGTCACCGCCGCCGGGCAGGTCTCGGACGCGACCGCGGTCTACGTGCGCGAACCAGCGGAGGCACAGGTCATCCCGGATGCCGACGTGGTGCTGATCGAATCCCCGGACACCCCCGGCCGGGTGGTGCTGCGCACCGCGGGCGACGACCTGACGGTCCAGCTGGTGTCCATCTCGGAGGAGTTCGAGTACCTCGGTGCCACCGCGACCGAAACGCGAGCGCTGGTTCCGACGGCATGAGAAAAGGCCCGTCGCGGTGGCGACGGGCCCTTCTCGGTGTCAGCTGTTTACCAGACGAAGTCGTCGGCGACGTTCTGGTCGGTGGCCTGTGCCTTCTCCAGCGCGGCCCGCACATTGCCGATGCCCTTGCCGAGAATGACCAGCAGGTCGTCCATATCGGTCATCAGGGTGTTGTGCTTCTGCTGGAAGGACGCGGAAGCCCCCGCATCTCCACTCTGCCACGCCTGGCTGAGCAGCCTTTTCGCCGAGTCGTCGGCGTTGGTCCGTTCCGTGGTGATATTGGTCTTGTACCCTTCCAGATCGGTGATCAGCGCGTTGATTTTCGCGGGGTCGTAAAGCATGGTGGTGAAATCCCGTTCTCTGGTGTGTATTCGGTGCGATTCAGAGGTAGTTGGTGTTCAGCGTGGTGAAGCCGGACATGCTCTCGTCTTCAGCCGACGCGACCTTCTTCTCACCGGTGTTCAGTGCGTCGGACACCAGACCCAGGTCGACGTTCACGGCCTTGATCTTCGTCTGGAGTTCGGTGGCGAATTTGTTGAAGGCAGTGTAGGCCTCGCCTTCCCAGCCGCTCTTCGCGCTTTCCACCGCGACACCCAGATTGTCGACGGTCTTGTCGATCGGGGGAATGATCGCGGCATATTCGTTCGCGTACTTCTGGAAAGTAGCGAAATCAAGGTGAAGTGCACCGGCCATGAGACGTCCTCTCGAATGAATGGATCTGTGAAACTGCCGGAGCGATCACTCCGGACGATCGGGAAATCGGCGGTTACGGCATCCAGCGGCCCTGCGGCAGCGCCTCGATCTGCGCGGCGACCGCATGGGCCAGTCGGCGATCGCTGCCTGCGGCCAGGGTGGTCCAGGCCCGTCCGTCGCCGGCGATACTGCCGCCGGCGATGATGCGGCCCACTGCCGTGTCGTACACCGCGGCGGTGGCGGGCGAGCGCACGGCGACGCCGTCGACGTGGGCGTAGCAGACCAGCTCGGCGAGCGAAGTCCATTGCCGCAGTGCGAGTCCCAGCGTGACCGCCTCCGCTTCCGGCATACCGAGCTGGTACACGGCGTTGGTCGCGCTGGTGCCCGCCTCGTCGAGTCGCTGCTGCAACTCGTCGGTGGGGGCGCGGAAGGTCGGGATATCGGCGGGCTGGGCCAGACCGAGCGCGTCGAGCAGCGGCCGGGCCAGCAGCTCCGGGTCCTCGTCGCCCCACACAGGCCGAATGTCTAGTTCGTCGCCGACGCGAACCGCGACGGCATGGTCGAGCCCACGCCGGACCAGGCAGACCCGGTGCAGCACCCCACCGCGCCGGATCCGCAGCACCAGTTCGCGTTCCGGGCGGGCGAGGGCGAACAGCGCGGTGGCCAGTTCGTCGTCGCGGACGTCCCCGTCCGCGTCGAGCAGGCCACGATCACGCAGATCCAGTACCGCGGCGGAGCGGGCCGCCGAGGCGGCCGCGTGATCGGCATGACCTGAGCGCAGCGCGAGCACCGCGGGGAACGTCTGCACGCCGAGCGCATCCGCGACGACGAGCGCGCCGTCAGTGGTCAGGGTCGCCATCGGTCCTCCCCTCTCGGGATCGATCGGCGCTGATTGCCGTTGCGCTGCAGCATGTTCGAGCGGCGTAGTGCGGTGACGCGGGCAAGCCCTCGGTGGCGCGCATCATGACTGCACCTCCTGCGGCACCGGCTCCGCGCGCCGGACTTGCCCCATGGCACCGCCACCCGATACCACTACCGGGCCGCCACCCGATGCTGCAGTGGCGCCCAATACCGCTGGCGCGGTGGTGAATCCGGCGTCCACCACGATCTGCTCGCCGATGTCGCCCGCATCGGCGACCCCGGCGCGGGCCGCGGCCTGTTGCGCGGGCGACGCGGACTGTGTCGTGGTGGGCGGCGCGATCGGCGGCGGCACCGCTGCCGTGCCGACGGGCATCGAACCGGAAGACGGCACCGGCGTGATGGCCGGGCCCGGCTGCGGTAGCGGGGTGAGCATCAGCGATTCGCTGCCGACCGGCACGGTCGGCGGCGGCGGTGTCAGGTCGAGCGCGGACAGATCGATCGTCACCGCCGGCGCGTGCACGACCTCAGCGGGCACCGGCGTCGCGGCGGGCGGCTCCGGGGCGGCGGGCGTATTGCCTTGGCCCCGAGCCTTTTCGGCGAGCAGGTTGGCACCCGCCGACACCGCAGGCGCCAGCTCCTGCGTCCACGGCACCGCCAGTTTCTCTCCGGCCGCCTCGTAGGTGCGCATCACCTGGGCTGCCTGTTCGCGCAGGGCGTCGACCTGACGTTCGGCCAGGTCGAACAGCCCGGCCAGCGGTGCGCCGAGCAGGCTGCCGTGCAGCATGTCCTCGGCCGAGCGCACGGCCGCGTTCAGCTCGCCCACCGGCGGCATGGCGAGTTTGGCCAGCTCGTACGAGGCGGCCTGCTGGGTGGCGGTCGCGGCATTGTCGGTCGCCGCCGCGGTGATGGCGTCGAACCAGGTGGACAGCCCGGCCAGCTGAGCCAGGCCGTCCTCGCTGGAATCGGATCCCCAGGCGCCGCCCACCACCGAGAGGATGGCGCGAAATTCCGTACCGGCCTCGCCGAGCCCGGCGGCGAACTCGGCGTAGGCCAACCCGGCGTCGCCCATCTGGGCCGCGCCGGGACCGGTGGTCAGCTCGTGCGCCAACTGCTCGGCGGGCACGGCTGCCCAGTTCGTGCCGGTGAACCCGGCCAGCGGTGGCTCGACCATCGCGCTACATCAGTGGCTTGAACGAATCGACCACGTCGCCGTCGGCCACGGCGGCGAGGTCGGCGTGCGAGCGCAGGTTGGCGGCGATCTTGCGCAGTTCGCCGACCCCGCTGAGGTACGACTCCTGGAACGACCCGCCGACCGCGCCGATGGTCTGCGCGGTCTGCCGCGACACCGGATCGAGGCCTGCGGCGGCCGGGCTGAGCGCGTCGCCGCGCCGATGCAGCGTGCCTTCCAGGCCGTCGGCCAGGGTGTCGAGGCGACCCGCCGCCAGCCGGGCGAGCTCACCGTCGAATGCGATCTGACTCATCGAAATCTCCTCTGCTACAAGCTGTACGGGTTGTCTGTCTTGCTCGGTGGCGCCGCCCCGATGACCGGCGCCGCGGTCTCGGGGGCCGGGCCACCGACGAGCTCGTCGACGTGCCTGGCGTCCACCAGCGCGTCGGCATCCCCGTCGACCGGCCGCGACCGATCACCCACACTCGCGAGCCCACCCATGCCGGGCACGAGGGGCGGCAGCACCTCCCCCGCGAACCGGACGGTCGAGGTGGTGGCGCCCGGCGCCGGACCCGACGACGTGGCGACGACGGTTTCCGCCTGCCACCCACCCAGCGGTGCCGCCGCGCTGGTCACCGGCGGGGTGGACATCAGCGGCCCGATCGGCGCGCTCAACGCGGCAGCCGTCGGCGGCCGATTCGGCACCGGCGCTGTGGTTTCCGTGGCCGGTTTCGGCGGCAACTGGGCGGTGACCTGCTGGCCAGCCTGGCGCGCCGCCGAGATCAGCGGCTGCACCAGTTGCACCAGCTGCTGGACGACCTGGTCGCCCGAGGTGGTCGAACTGGCCGCCGCGGACTTCGCCGACATCCCGCCCGACGTCTGCACCGAGCCGGGGGCCGGGGTCGCCTTCCCCAGGTTCACACCCTTCATCAGTGACTGCGACGACTTACCCAGGCTGCCCAGCTTCGGGGTGGTCGGCTTGCGCACCGCCACCGGCTTACCCGCTTGCGCCATCTGCGCGGACTGCCCGGCCAGTTGCCCCTTGGTGTGCGCGGTGATCGCGATCGCCTCGATGCCCGCCTCGATCGCCGACGCCAGCAAGGCGGTCTGCCCGGCCGGGGTCGCCAGGGTCAGGCTGAGCGCGGCGGTGGTCGCCGCGAATCGAGCTGCCACCGCGGCCATTTGCAGGTATCCGATGGCCACCGTCCCGGCGGCGCCCGCGGTGATGCCCTTCATGTGCGTTGCCTGCCCGGCGATCTCGGTCGACGTCGCGACCGTCTGTACGGCGGCCGAGGTGGCGGCACGGCTGCCCGCGCTCTGCATCTGCTGCAGCAGCTGAATGCCGGTCGTCGCCAATTGCGTTGCGATGCTTATTGATTGGGTAACCTGCTGGAGCACGGTCTTCGGGTCGAGCGGGCCGTTGGCGCCCAGATTGCCGTCGCCGAAGCCGCTGAACAGATCGGTGACCGGCTTGATCAAGTTCAGCGGATCGATCGTCGGCAGCGGCGGCAGGCCGGGCAGCGGCGGCAGCGCGGGCAGTTGAGGCAGCGGCGGCAGCCCGATGTGCGCCAGCACCTGTTCGGTCGGCCGGTCGAGGAAGGGCGCTACCGGGGTGGTGCGGAGCGCGTCGAGCACGGTCGGTGACAGCGGCGCCGCGAGGTGCGCGGCCGTCATGCCTGCGCGCCCGCGGGCGGGACGAAGGCCTCGGCGTTGGTTTGATCGGCCAGCTCGTAGGACTGCGCGGCGGCACGCGCGGTGAGCGCGGTCCCGGCGAAGTTGGTCACCAGTTCGCCCACCGCGGTGAGGTGATTCGCCTGTGCGTAGGCGAAACTCACCAGGAATTCTTGCCCGATCAATCCGAACACGGGGGCGGCGGCGGCCACGACCGCGGCCTGATCGACGGCACCGGCGACGGCGACCGCCGCGGCCATCCCCTCGGAAATGTCGCCATATTGACGGAATGTCTGCGGCTGCACATTGACAACATTCATCGCGGTACCCTCCTGGGCTGATCTGCGAACTCGATACCTGGGCGGTTCACCCGGAAATCTAACGAGCACACGGTCTTTCGCAAGATCAGCGCGGGTCGCGGATCCTACTGTTCACCTTGCTGTTGTTTGTTCACCTTGCTGTTGAAGTCCTCGACCAGCCCGCCGCGGACCGCCAGCGCACGCTGCGCCGCGACGGATGCCGCGGTCACTACCGCGCCGTCGAATTCGCTTGGTGACAAACGGGATATGCCCTCGGTCAGGCGAAGGTCGAGGAGCCGGCCCGCGCCGTCGACGACGGCCGTGACCGTCGCATCGTCACTGGTGTGCTCGACCTTGATCGCGGCGATATCCTCGGCGAGCCTGCGCATCCGATGTATCTGCGCGGTCGCATCTGCTTCGAGTGCGGCGAAATCGGTCACCATGTGCTCCCGTCCTGATCGAGCCAGCTGCGCGGCTCGTATTCGTGTTCGGCCTCGTCGGCGAGTTCTGACTGCTCGACCGCCTGCTGGGTGGGCAGGCCGAGCAGTCGCAATGCGTCTTCGCCGAGCCCGAGGCCGGTCAGGTATTCCCGGCGGCGCACGCCCGCCCGGTCGGTGGCGAGCCGGCACAGCCGCAGCACGTCGTCGGCGAGATCGTCCGGATCGCGACGGAGCTGGTCCGGGGTGACGCGCACCATGGTCGGGAGTCCGGAATCCGTTGCGGTAACGACGATGTCGCCGCCGCGTAGGGAGGCTTCACCGGTGGCGAAGGTTTCGAAGTCCGGCACTTCGGGTGCTTCCGGCGCCGGTTCGGGCTCGGCGCCTTCGTACACCGGGTCGTCGTGCACAGCCGACTGGATCGCGCCGGTGTACCAATCGGTGTCGGCGGCTCGGGTTTGCTCAGGCACGGCGCTCGTCCTCCAAGGTCTGCAACACGGTGGTGATGTGGGCGTTGATCATGGTTGCCAGCCGGGGGCGGTCGGCGGGCGTCGCGACCGGCCCGGCCGTGTCGGTGACGGCGTAGCGGCCGTCGTCGACCAGGTCGTGCCATTCGATGCGGTAGCGGGTGATCCCGCGTGGCCCGAAAATCGAACTACCCAAACGGGTTTCGATGACGCCTAGGAACTCGGCCTGCTTTCCGAGCCATTCGGCGCTGCGCCGGTCGACATCGGCATAGCTCTCCTGCACCTTCGACCGGCCGTAATAGTGGTCGGTGGCACCGTCGTTGGGCGCGGTCACCAGCGGTGTATCGGGCAGGCGCCCTGCGGCCCGCTCGGGCAGCGCCCCGGCAATGGCGCCGGCGAGCCGATCCGCAGCACCGGCGGTGATCACGTAACCGCCGCTGTGCCAGATACTTTCGCCCGGCAGCTGACTGATCAGCGTGGCAACTGCCCCCTGCCGTGCACCGAGCACCCGAACCAAGGCGTCGGGGCGGTCCTGGTGCCGTGGATCGAAACCCTTGGCCGACACCAGGACATCGGCCCGCGCGACGCGGATGAGCGCGTCGTGCAGGGCGCCGTCATCGATATCGGCCGTGCGCGCCCTGGCCTCGGCGCGCAACCGTGCCCAGTCCTCGGCGCTCTCCCCGCGGTACAGCGCGAACAGCGGAGCGGGCAGCCTATCCTGAAACATGCTGTCCCACAGATCGATCAGCTCGACATCGGTGAGCCGCCAGGTGCGGCTCACCGGTCGAGCACCGGACGGATACCGCGTCCGGGCTCGCCGAGTGCCTCGTCGAGATGGTCGGTGGAGTTCAGGTATTCCGAACGCTTCTTCTCGCGTTCATCGTTCGGGTTCGACCGGCCGGGGACGCCACCGTACGGCGCGCCCGGCTGGAGTCCGCTGCCCGGCCCGGCCCGGCCGACCACCTTCGCTTCCGTGGGCACCACGGCGCGGGGAAACAGCGGGCTCGTCGCCGCACCGAGCGCGACCGGAGCGCGGCCGACCAAGCCTTTGCCGCCGATTCCACCGCCGCCCTTGCCGACCGGAGCTCCGGTGTGTGTGCCGACCGGCGGCACCGTGCTCGCGAAAATCCCCGGGTTCTTCGAGGGGTCGGTGGACAGATCTCCCAGCGGTTTGTTCAGCGGCGACAGCGATTTGTTGCCGATGCCCTCGAGTGGATTCGGTGGCTTGCCGGGGTTGGTGGGCGGCGGTTTCGGTCCGGGGTCGGGGTTGCCGATGATGGGCGGCTTGGATCCACCCGTGCCGCTGTCTCCGCCACCGCTGCCCTCACCGCCTTCGCCACCGCTACCTTCGCCACCGCCGCCTTCGCCGTCGATCGGCGGCGGCTTGTCACCGGAATCGCCACCCGCGCCTTCGGGTTTCTCCTCGCCGTTCGGGGGCGTCTGCTCGGTCATCGGTACCCCGGGCGTCTCGTCGCCGACGAACAGCGCCGGGGTCGTCACCGGATCGGGCGACGGCAAAGTAACGACGCGGCTCAACGTCTGCGGGTAGCTGTCGGAGTAGTGGAGCTGAAAGTTCTCCTGGTACCGGATCAGGTTGACCTCGTTCGCCATATTTTGCGAGATGGAGGTGGCCGGCGGCGGCGACGGTGTCGGCGGCATCGCGGTCTGCTTGGTCTGCTGGAGCCAGCCCGAGGTGTAGACCAAGGTGTCGCCCAGCAGGTTCATGTCGCCGGTGAGCTGCTTGGAGGCCTCGGTGTAGCCGGTGGTCGCCGTGATCGCCGACTGCGAGCCGACCCCCTGCCACCGGTCCGAGGTGGACGCGATCGTGGTGCGCAGGGTGGTGAAGCCGGTTTCGAGGGTCGTGGACAGCCAATGCCACACCTCTCCGGCATTGGCCACTGCCTGCGGGGTCATCGAATTGCAGATGATGTAGAGCATTTCCCAGCCCAGCTGGCCGCCCATTTCGGGGCCGAACCCGAACGAGTCGTATTTCGTCACCGGGTCGGGTTTGCGTGGACTGGTCGGGATGGTGCCGGTCGGTGGGGCCCCGCTCGGCGGCGTGCCCTTCGGGTTGAAGGAGATGTCTTCGAAGCTCGCCGCCGACTCACCCTCGGTACGCGCGTAGCGCTTGCCCGCGGTGACGAAAGTGTTGCCCATGTCGACCAATATCTGACGGTGCCGGTCGATGCGCTGGCGCAACTCGGTGCCGAACTTCAGGCTGAACACCGTCCACATCAGCTGGCCCGACACCGAGGCAGCGATATGCGGGCTCGCCGCAGCGGTGTTCTGATTGATCCAGTTCTGCACGCCCACTACAACTTCGAGCATGTTCTCCACGTGCTGGGCACACTGCTCGGCCGTGCCGGGTTCGAGTTTCAGATTCCCGTTCTTCGCCGAGGTGAGCAGGCCAGCCCAGAGCGTGCCCTCGGAAGGATTCGGTTCAGGTGCCATGTGTTTTCTCCGATCACCGCAGTTGGTCGCGAAGACGTTCGATGCCCGCCAGCACGACGTCCGGTCCGGGGAAGCGCGGCCGGTCGTCCTCGACGGTCGGCGCGTAGAGGTCGGCGACCTTGCGCGCGACCGCCGCCACCGCCGCGCGCGACGCCGCGACGATGGCCTCGGCAATCTCCTCGTAGCCGAGATCGGCGATGGCGCCGGAGAATTGCAGATCGATCAGCACGCCGTCGGCGTTCACCGCGACGGTTACCCGACGACCCTCCGCGGACGCGGTGGCGAAGAGGCGAGCCCGCTGTTCCTGAAGTTCGACAAGGTCGGTGTGCTCGCCGACAACGGCGAGGGGCTCGCGCTCGGCGGGTGGGGTCCGCAATGCCGGTGGCGGTGGCGGCAGCTGCTGTTCGTCCGGCATCCAGTCGACCAGATCCGACAGTTTCGGCAAGCCCAGCAACGCCTCCCGCTGCGCCGAAAGAATCTCGTCGGCTTTGCGCTGCACCGCCGCGGCCGCCCGCTGCGCCGCCTGCACGACGCCGCGGGCGATCTGGTGATAGCCGAGATCCTCGATGTCGTCGTCGAAGTCGACCTCCGTTACGGCACCGGACACGTCTGCCACCACCACAATTCGCTCCCGCTCGGCCGACGCCGACGCCGTCACCGCCTGGTGCAGGCGTTTGGCCTCGGCGAACCCGCTGATGAGCCGGTGCACGTCGTCGACCACCTGGGCGACTTCCATTCTCAGCCGATCATTCGGACCGTGCACCGGGCCTCCCTCTCCTGAGTGCGGCATATGATTCGCTCGCCGCTCATCGGCCGTGGTCGTAGACGCTGGCCCTGGCCACCCCGCGGCGTGACTCGTCTTCGCGGACCAGCATGAGTTCGTCGCAGTGCCGATCGATGAGGGCGCGGAATCCGTCGCTGTCGACCGCGACGGCGGCGGTAGGTGTTTCCATCCCGATCGCGTAGCAGCCGTCGCCCGGATGGTCCTCCCAGACAAGCCATTTCGTTACTTGACCGGCCGGGCCGAAGTTCGAGTGGCCCTGGGTGATGACGACCCGGCCAACGGTCGCCTTCGGCGCCGCCTGCCACTGCCTGCACCGGGCGTCGACATCGCGGTCGCCCTCGTCGTACAGCGTGCTGCGGCCGTGCCAGTGATCGAGTTCGGCCACCCCGCCGGAGTCGAGCAGCTCCACCCTCGGCTGATTGCCAGCCGTCATTGGCGGCAGCCTGTCGACCAGCAGGCGGGTCAGCGACGCCGCATCGCACTCGGTGATCTCCAGCTCGTCCTGACTTTCCAGCATGGTCGGGCTGAAACCCTGGATCAGTACCGCGCGATCACCGAACTTCCGGCCCGCCATCACGATTCGACCATCCAGCACCCGCGCGGCGCTGTAATCGTCGGCGTGGACGGCCAGTCGGATATCGGCCCGCAGCGATTTGACCAGCACGTCGGCCAGTGCCGGGTCCCACGCCGCTTGCAACTCACCCCAGACTCGCGCCTTGGCGAACTGGTAGTCGTAGTAGCCGCGAATGGGTGAGGTGTAGATGAACGGCCAGTTCCGATCGCGGTCGACGAGTCGTTCGCGCAGCACTCGATATTCGAGGCCGCTCAGGCGCCAGGTGCGTTCCACTATCGGTTTCCCTCCACCGTGCTGCCGGGGGTCCCGGTCGCTGTTTCGCCCGCCACCTCGGTGGTCGACCTGGTCGCTGTGAAGTCCTCGAACACCTCCGGCTGATGCCCGCCGGCTCGGCCGGGAAGATCGAGCCGCAACTGCGGTGCGCCACCAGGGGGCAGCGCGAAGGACACGCTGAGCGGCCCGGTCGCGCCCGAGGGGAACAGCTGCTCCTCGAGGTCGTGTACCTGCCGTCCGATCCGCTCCGACGCCTCGTCCAGCGCCTGCTTCACCGTCATGGTGCCGTTCTCCACGGCCTTCGCCAGCTGCTGCAAGGCGGGGCCGAGCTGGGCGGCGAGCTGATTGCCGAGCTGGACCAGTGTCGGGATCGCCGACGCAATCAGTTGCAGCGCTTCGGAGAACAGACTCATCATGTCGGCACCGGATGCGCCGCCGCCACCTACTCCGATCGGACCCATCGGCCCAGTAGGGCCGATGCCTTGACCGGGATTGCCCGTAGGGTTCGAACCACCGCCACCGGTGCCGCCACCGGATTTGCCGCCGCCGGAACCGGTTCCGCCACCGGAGCCTTTGCCTTCGCCCCCGCCACCGGTGCCGCCACCGGACTTGCCGCCACCGCTCCCGGCACCCTCACCGCCGCCGCTCTTGCCGCCGCCGGTTCCACCGCCCTTGCCGTCGCCATTGCCGCCACCGGTTCCGCCGCCACCCTTACCCCCACCGCCGCCGGTACCACCACCAGGATTACCGGTCGGCTCCTTATAGTTGTAACTGCCCGGCAGATCACCGGTAGCACCCATCAGCTTGTTCGGATCAGCGAACACCGGAATCAACCCCGCAAGCTGCGTCACACCCCCGCGATAACCCTTCTGACTACTCTGCGCATCACCCTTGTCCCAGAACGTCCGCATCGCGGTCAACGCACCATTCACATCAGTAGAACCATTGATATCGGTAACCTGACCACCCGCGTCATACTTCTTGAAATCCTCATACTCATATGAACGGTTTTTGATGAAAACGTTGAAATCGGCCGTATTACCGACAACATTCGACATCGACTCCATACCCCGCTGCAACGTATCCGTCGCCTGCAGATACTTCTCCAGGAAAGCCACCGCACGTTCGGCGCCACGACCCTCCCAATACCCATTCTTGAAAACAAAATCGACCTCGTCGACGAACTTCTGCACCGACCGCCGCCACAACACCCCCAACGCCTTCCACTCACCCGCGAGCCAGAACGTATTACCACCATTCTTCTCGATCATCGCAGCGATATTGGCGAAATCGAGCAGAACGAAGAAGTCACCACTCTCGATCGCCCCCTCGATCCGCCCCTTCGCACCCGAATCGAAACTCACACCCGAACCAGCAGTCGTCGGCAACCCCGGACCCGACTGCCAAGTGTTAGGCGCAGTAGCATGAAACTTCGACAACTCCGGCCAATGATCCGTCCCCTTCTCCGGGGCACTAAAAGTATGCGCATTATCATCATCGGTACTGCTATACGACTTATGCGCCGCAACAAACGTATTCGCCATCACCGTGACAATCGCCTGATGATTCTTCAAAATATCGACCAGCTCGACAGTCCGCTTGTCCTCGAACCTGTCGAACAACATCTTCATACTGTCCAACGTCGTCACACGTTGCGCGGCACTACCGACCGACAAATCCTTCTTGTTATCGATCGTCCACACGAACTTCGCAAAATGCTCCCCCGACACCAAATCGATAAACCCCTTGATATCGGCCGCGAACCCCTCAGCCGCCGACACCAACTTCCCCAGCCCGCCGCCATCAACTTTCAACAACTTCAACTTGCCGTCCTGCGCGCCCTTCAACAACCCAGACCACTCGGTCTGATCGAAACCAGGCCCACCCGACGTCATCCCACTCCTACCGTCAATTCACTGCGTCCGCCCTGAGTTTCTAGCACCGAACATTCGGGCGGTCACGCTGTAAGGCGACCGCAGCCCGGTCCGTACACCATCCGTTAACCAACGCCTTGCGATGGCTCGTCGCGGGACCGGCGCCCCAGCACGAGACGACGGCTTCCTACGCGCTCAGTCGCGTCGAGCGAACGAGCGAGGGCCGCTGGAGCACTGCGTCCAGGCGCATCAGTTCGCCTTCTTCCACCATGCGCCGGACCATTCCGTCACAAGGGATTTCGGCTCGGAAACAGGCACCGGCACCGTCGAGACTGCCGTGCGCTACGGCCACCTGCAGCAGGTCACGGGAGTAGTGCGCGAAATGGCGTGCCATGGCGCCGCCGCTGCTCGCGGCCTCGGTGGCTCGCACCAGCCAGCTCTCGAAACTCGGGTAGGGGTAGTGCAAAATCATCGGCGCAGTGACTGTTCCGCTCGCGCCGGTGAATCCGGTGAAGCTGTGTGTATCGACCGGCTCGATATCCGAATCGAGCCGGACGGCACTGCGATTCGCGGGCGCGTCGAGGAATGCGGAGCGCCCGCTGACGCGGAACAAGGTGCACTCGCGGAACGGGTCGGCGACCGGGTGCGGCTTCGGAACTGCCTCGTGGGCGATAAAGGAAACTTGCCCCGCCCCCGGGATCTGCCAGCGGCGCCTGCCGTCGTCGTAGAACAGTTCCCGCGGGCCGAGGGGAAGCAGCCAGGCCATACCGGCGGAACGCGCGGTCGCGACGGCAGCGTGAATATTGGCCACCGCACGCTCGACCGGATCGGCTACGGGAACACTGTTGTCGCACAGCAGTATCGGGTGCTCAGTGTCGCGTGCGAGTTCGCGCACGGCCGGATCATCGGAGTAGACAATGATCAGGTCCGCATGCACCGCATGGTGGTCGAGCCAGTCCGTTAGCCCGGGTTGCGGCCCGTCGACGGAGACGCAGATCGCCGTCGGCTCGGCCCGTTGCCGGTACCCCGCGCCGATTCCCCGATACACCGTCGTTGTCAGGTCGATCTCGTGCTGTATCAGGTAGTCGTAGTACTCCGCCCACGTGTTCACCCCTGCTGCGCGGGCCGCCGCGTAATTCGGGCCGCCGACCGGTCGGGTATGCCGCACGGTCACCGCGTCGACAATGGCGATCGACGAGGTGTCCGGCACGAATCTGGGCCAATGGAAGTCCAGGCCCCACCCGGTCTGGGTGGCGTTGAAGGTCGGCAGGCAGCGGAGCAGGAAATCCCGGCGAAAACACGGCGCCATGATCTCGACGAAATTCGTATACCGGAGCTCGAACCTGCGATCGACCAGCGTGATCTCGTGGGAGTAGTAGCTGTCCTCGGTGAGTGCGGGCTGGGACAGCGCGAGCCGATAGCGGGCCGCGTATTCGAACAGCTCATTGATGGACGCGGTGTCGGTGGCCAGATCGTCGTCCGGGAGCCAGATGTAGTCGTAGTCCTCGATCGTTTCGGCCAGATCGACGGTGAGCACGTGATGCAGCGCAGGCCATTTGGGGCCTTTGCGGTCCACCCGACGCACGTCGCCCGTGCGATAGCGGCGCGGGTCGTCACCGAAATAGCTCACGACCAGATCCCAGGTGCGCGGCTCCGGTCCGGCGAGCCATTGTTCGTGCAACGAGGTGTCCCCCGCCCGTAGCACCACCAGGTTCCGTCGCCGTCCGCCTGCGCGGAATACACTCGGCCGCTGCCGAATCGGCCCGCTTGTCACGCGGCGTACCAGCCCTCTCCCCAAAGCGTGCCGAGACGTTCGAAATACGTCTCGTACTGCGGGGCAACGGCATCGGTGGAGAATTTGGACACCGCGTAGTCGCGAATCCCTCGGTAGTCGAGCTTGTCGACCGCATCCGCGGCCTCGCAGAATTCGCGCAGCGTCCGGCAGCGAAAGCCCTGCACGCCCTGTCGCACAGTCTCGGTGAACACGCCCCAGTCGGTGGTGATCACCGGAGTCCCGCACAGCATCGCCTCGGCATGCACGCCGCCGAACGGTTCCAGGTACAGCGAGGGCACGAAAACCCCACGGGCCCGGCTCATCAGCTCGCCCCGGCGCACATGGTCGACCACGCCGACATACTCGGCGACCTCCGCAGGCGGTGCCACACCCGCGCCCGCGACAACCAACTTCACGCCGAGCCGCTGACAGGTGTCGACGGCGATCTGAATACCCTTCGCCTCGACCAGCCGGCCCATGAAGAGGAAGTAGTCGTCCTTCTCGTCGGAGAACGGAAAGTCCTCCACCTCATAGTAATTGGGGATGACCGCATCATAGAACTGACCGCGGGCGCTCATCACGCCTGGCACCGTGGAACGCGAACCGTAGACGGAGTGCATCCACGCGTAACTTTCGAACACCCGGTAGTTCGCGAACACTCCGCTGTAGCCGATGCCGAACTCGACGGTCATCAGCTCGGGGAACGTGTCCGCGATCGCCTGCTGGCAGGTGCCGCCGAGCACGCAGATGAAATCGCGATCCTGTCTGCGCTTGGCGATCTCGGTGATGGCGCGCTCATTGGTGGTGGTCCAGTGCGGATCGTAGGCGTTCCAGGTGAGGTTGTTGGGTTCCTTGTACAGATCGTTGCCGCCGAACCATTCGGCCTGCTCCGACTTCGACGCGATGGTGACGAATTCCGTGCAGGCCGCGTCGTTCTCCTCACCGCCGTACAGAAACACCTCGTGGCCCAGACCCGTCATCATTCCGGCGAAGCGCCGGATCTTCTGGGTGTAGGCGCACGGCTGATAGTGCTTGGTGGTCTGTGTATTGGGGAAATTCACGACATGAAAACGCATGGCAGAGCTCACGTTTCGGCTCGAAGGATGGACTGGTCAGCGGTCGATGATGGGCCGGACCGACAGGGGATCTTCGCCGACCGCCTCCTCCAGGTGCTCGGTACTGTCCAGGTAGGCAGCGCGTTTGCGCTGCTGTTGCTGTTGCTGTTGCCCGCCGGGGGCGCCGCCGCCCATGCCGCCACCCATCGGGTAACCGCCGTAGGGCATCGCAGCCGAAGGGGCCACGCCGGCCCGCGCGGTCACCGCTTCAGTGGAGTTGCCTGGCGCCGCTGCGCGAGGGAACAGTTTGTCCTCCAAGGGGTTTGCAGGTTTGCCTGCCCCGGCCGCGCTACCACCCGCCGAGCCACCACCCACACCGGCCGGCTTGATGTCGAAGCCGAACGGGCCGGAGGCGCCGGTGGGTCCTGAGGCGCCCCAAGGGCCGGAGGCGAACGGCAGCGAGGGGCCGGACACCATTCCTGATGCCAACTGCTGCAATGCCTTCGTCAGTGCCGACAGTGGTCCGGTTGCGCCGACGACCGGACCGGTGGCCCCACCGGGAACCATGTCTTTCCCAGACGATGGTGGGCGGGAAGATGATTCGGTTCCGCCGCCGGAACCCGGCGGCTTGCTACCAGATCCAGGTGGTTTGCTGCCCGCACTGCCCGCACCGCCGCCGGTGCCTTTGCCTTCGCCACCACCTCCAGTGCCGCCGCCGCTCTTGCCGCCGCCGGTTCCGCCGCCCTTGCCGTCGCCGTTGCCGCCACCGGTTCCGCCGCCACCCTTACCCCCACCGCCGCCGGTACCACCACCAGGATTACCGGTCGGCTCCTTATAGTTGTAACTGCCCGGCAGATCACCGGTAGCACCCATCAGCTTGTTCGGATCAGCGAACACCGGAATCAACCCCGCAAGCTGCGTCACACCCCCGCGATAACCCTTCTGACTACTCTGCGCATCACCCTTGTCCCAGAACGTCCGCATCGCGGTCAACGCACCATTCACATCAGTAGAACCATTGATATCGGTAACCTGACCACCCGCGTCATACTTCTTGAAATCCTCATACTCATATGAACGGTTTTTGATGAAAACGTTGAAATCGGCCGTATTACCGACAACATTCGACATCGACTCCATACCCCGCTGCAACGTATCCGTCGCCTGCAGATACTTCTCCAGGAAAGCCACCGCACGTTCGGCGCCACGACCCTCCCAATACCCATTCTTGAAAACAAAATCGACCTCGTCGACGAACTTCTGCACCGACCGCCGCCACAACACCCCCAACGCCTTCCACTCACCCGCGAGCCAGAACGTATTACCACCATTCTTCTCGATCATCGCAGCGATATTGGCGAAATCGAGCAGAACGAAGAAGTCACCACTCTCGATCGCCCCCTCGATCCGCCCCTTCGCACCCGAATCGAAACTCACACCCGAACCAGCAGTCGTCGGCAACCCCGGACCCGACTGCCAAGTGTTAGGCGCAGTAGCATGAAACTTCGACAACTCCGGCCAATGATCCGTCCCCTTCTCCGGGGCACTAAAAGTATGCGCATTATCATCATCGGTACTGCTATACGACTTATGCGCCGCAACAAACGTATTCGCCATCACCGTGACAATCGCCTGATGATTCTTCAAAATATCGACCAGCTCGACAGTCCGCTTGTCCTCGAACCTGTCGAACAACATCTTCATACTGTCCAACGTCGTCACACGTTGCGCGGCACTACCGACCGACAAATCCTTCTTGTTATCGATCGTCCACACGAACTTCGCAAAATGCTCCCCCGACACCAAATCGATAAACCCCTTGATATCGGCCGCGAACCCCTCAGCCGCCGACACCAACTTCCCCAGCCCGCCGCCATCAACTTTCAACAACTTCAACTTGCCGTCCTGCGCGCCCTTCAACAACCCAGACCACTCGGTCTGATCGAAACCAGGCCCACCCGACGTCATCCCACTCCTACCCGCTCAGCCGCTGCTGCCGGACACCTAACCACGAGCAACCAACCACGTCAGTCCGCCCGCAACCCGAACCACCAATCGGACACCTACGGTTAACCCTTGGGCGCTCACCGCGCATACCGTCCTGGTTCCAGGGAAGGGAAACAGACATGACCCCCGCAGATCTGATCGCCACCCTCGGCGCACGCGCATTGCAGACCCGCTGGTTGGTGCGCGCGCCGATCCGGCTTTACCGCGCCGGACTCGGGTTTCTTCTCGGTACCCGCGTCCTCATGCTGGAGCATGTCGGGCGCAAGTCCGGGGAGAAGCGTTACGTCGTGCTCGAGGTTGTCGACCAGCCGGGATCCGGCGAGTACATCGTTGTCTCCGGGTTCGGCCCGAAAGCGCAGTGGTACCGCAACATTCGGGCGCAGCCACAGGTGCGTATCTCTACCGGCCGCCTGCGGGACGCACCGGCGATCGCTACGCCGATGAACGAGGATGACGCGGCCGATGCGCTGGAGCACTACATCCGCCACCATCCGGCCGCGTGGAAGAGGCTGCGGAGCAGCATCGAGCGGGCGACCGGGAAGCCGGTCGACACGTTGCCGATGGTGCGGCTGCGTCTCGCCGGCTGAGGCACTTCGGGTTTTGCCTCGGATCTTGCGGGTAGTAGCCGTGACGGAAGGAGGGATGCCGACGAGACAGCCAGTTTTTGGGAAAAGTCCAGGTGGCAGGGGTATCCAGACCTTGCCGGACGATCGTGGAAACGGGGTGAGCACGATGGCGGAAACCCACGTCGACGACGATTTGTGGGACGAGTTCCATCGCGTCGTGAATATGTCTTCCCGCGAGTTGCGGGATTGGCTGCGTACCGCGAGCGCGGGCCCGGACGCCGAGGCGTTGCCGGACCACTCGGGGCCGCAGCTCGGTCAGCGGGTGCTGGCCATTCTCGGTAAACGGCGCACCGATCTGGTGGCCGAGGATGCCGAGGCGATGCGCAGAGTGGTGCGCGAGGTGACCGATGCGCGCCGAGCCGACTTGGAACCGGTTGCCGGCCAGGCACATTGGCGGCACCGGCTGATGTCGCTCGGCCACGATCCACTGAAGGGACCGTGACCATGCAGCATACGAAACTTCGCGAGATCGTCGAACGGGACGGCCCGTTCGCCTCGCTGTCCATCGACGCCTCGCACAACCCCGAGGATGCCGCGCAGCAACGCGACTTACGTTGGCGCGCTATCGAATACTCGAGCGCGCGGCCCGGCAGGTTGCCCATGTGGTCGCGGTGGTCGACCGTCGCGGCTCCGATATCTACACCGTCGACTCCGACGGCGCGGTGGTCGGGGAAACCGTGCAGGGCGAGGGTCATCCGCTGCACAAGATCCGCCACGGCGGCGGCTGGGCGGCGTGGTCGATTCAGCATCGGGTCGACGAGAAGATCCGCCGCAATATCGACGAGGTGGCGCACGAGGTCGGCAGACTCGCCGAGCAGGTGCAGGCCCGCGTCATCGTGATCGGCGGCGAGGTGAGCTCCCGTGCGGCGCTCGCCGACGCGCTGCCCGCACACGGCGCCGAGGTGGTAGCCGTCGAGGCGGGCGCCAGGGCAGCCGGCGCGGATCAGGGCGAATTCGACGAGCAGGTGCACAAGGTCGTCACCGAGGCGGCCGAGCGCGAACAGCGCCGTGTGCTGGAGCAATACGCCACCGAACGCGGCAGGCCCGACGGGTTGGCGGTAGCCGGGTTGGCCGAAACGACAGCCGCGTTGGGCGAGGCGAATGTGGACCGGCTGCTGATCAGCGGGATCGCGCTGGGTGATCGCCTGGTGCAAACCGAACCCGCGCCGATCCTTCCGGTCGACGAGGTGCGCGTCGCGGCGGGCGACACCCTGACCGCGAGCATCTGCCGTGCCGACGAAGCGCTACCGGTGGCCGCCTTGACCTGCGGGGCCACGATCACGCCGATCGACGAAGCGAGCGCACCACCGGAAGGTGTGGGCGCGCTGCTTCGGCACCGGCGGAACCACCCGCCGACGATGACGAGATCACGGGTGATCGCCCGGTACGCGAACGAAACTCCTAGATCAACCAACTCCGCCCGGAATCCCACACGGGTCGTGCGTATTTCCGGCATCGGTAGCCTGGTTCGAGGGCAGGAAACCGTTCCGCGCCGAACGGACAGTGTGGGGGCAGTAATGAGCAATGAATCGGTCGGACGGCCGAAGGGGTTGGGTAAGCGGGCGTGGGTGACCACGAAGCTGGTGCGTCGCATACTGCGCGCGCTGGCCTGGTCGAGGTTCGTGCGGGTCACCGTGCTCGGCCGCGAAGCCGTGCCGACAACCGGTCCGGTGATCGTGGCGAGCAATCACATCTCGATGCTGGACGCGGTGTTCCTCTGGGGCGCGCTGCGGCGGCGAGCCGTCGCCATCGCCATGGCGGAACTGTGGTCCTGGCCGGTCGTCGGGTGGCTGGTGCGGCTCATGCTCGTCGCCGCCGACGAGCATGAACCGTATAAACCCGGTGTCGCGAAACTGGCTCTGGCGACCGGGGTGCCGATCATTCCGGTCGGCACCACCGGCACCGATCGGGTGCTGCCGTTGCGCCGCGCCCGCGGCACCGGGCCTGCCTTCGATCGCCGCCAGCAGGTGACCATTCACTTCGGTGCACCCATCGACCCCGCCGACTTCGACGATCCCGACAAGCTGCTCGATCAGCTACGGCAGCGGATCGAGGACCTGCGCGCGGTGGAGTGACCCTGACGCTATTCGGTCGGAACTCCGATCGGCGTAGGGAGGAATCCGGATTTCATGAAGGCGCCGATATAGGTGTCGAGCACGCTCGCGTCGATCGGCAGGCAGGTGATCGCGCTTCCCGCGAGTGCGCGTTTCGTGTTGCCGCAGTCCACCACGAGGTTTGCCGTGCCACCCGCGTAGTTGCCGCCGAGCAGTGCGGCGCGCACCAGCGAGTCGTCGCCTGTCAGGTAGCGAGCATTGGCTTGCTCGGCGAGGCGCAGTTGTACGGCTTCGAGAGACGTTGTCTCGATGGGTATTCCGTGCCGGCGCAGACACTCGAAGATGTCTCGGATCGGCAGTGGTAGCTCGCTCACCAGGTGGTAGGCGGTGTCGGGCGCGGTGCCGAGGGAGATCTCCACGATGGCACGCGCCACATAGTTCACCGGGGCGAGCGAGATCGTCGCCGCTCCCACGTAGGGGGCCATGCCGAGGATCGCTGCCGCTCGGATCATGTTCCAGAACGAGTCGTCGGCGCTGTTCACCCCGACCTGCAAGTCACCGGAGACCAGGCCGGGCCGATAGATCCTGATCGGCACACCACGCTCCCCCGCCTGCAGGATCAGTTGCTCGGCCGCCCATTTGCTCGCAATGTAACCCTGTGCGGGCAGCTCGGCGGCGGTGATTCGAGTGTCCTCGTCGACCGGGGCGTCGGCGTGGACCGTGGACATCACCGTGTTGATCGTGGAGACAAAATGCACGGGCTTGATCCGTTGAGTTGTCGCCAGCCGCAACACCTCTCGGGTTCCGTCGACATTGGCGGCCCGCAGCCGTGCGTACGGCTCGAGGTGATTGACCTGAGCGCCATTGTGATAGATGACGTCGATCCGTTCGGCGAGCCATGCGTGACAGGTGTCGGACAGCCCCAGCGACGGGGCCGCGAGATCGCCCGGCACCGGGACGATTCGGGACTCCGGGACGTCGCCGCACAGCCGATACCGCTGCAACGCCTGGTAGATCCGGTCGCGTCCCGCAGCGACGGTGTCGGCCCGGACCAGGCACCACACGACGGCGTCGGTGCGGTCGAGTAGTTCCCGTAGCAGGTACGCCCCCACGAAACCGGTCGCTCCGGTCAGCAGCACGTCACGTGCGCGCCCATGGTGGATCGGCGCGATGCCGACGCCCGAAATCTCCGGTCCGAGCACGGCATCGGCGGCAATCAGCACCGGACTGTGCACCGGTGCATCCTCACCGGCTATGCGTGCCGCCAAGCTGCGCACAGTGGAAGCACTGAACAGCGACGGCACCGGCAGCTCGACACCGAGCCGGGCTGTCAGCGCGTGTTGCAGGGTAAGGGTGAGCAGCGAGGTGCCGCCGCGGGCGAAGAAGTCGTCGTCCGCGCCGACCTGGTCGACACCCAGCACCTCCGCGAACACCTCCGCGACAATCTCTTCGATCGGCGTCGACGGCCTCCGGAACGCTACAGCGTCGAACCGTGGCTCGGGCAACGCCTTTCGGTCCAACTTGCCCGCGGGCGTCAGCGGAAGACCGTCGAGTTCCATGATCACCGCGGGGACCATATGCCGTGGCAAGCTGCGTTCGGCATATTCGGTGAGCCCATCCGCATCGAACTCCGCGCCCGTCACACGCACATACGCCACCAGAACCGTTTCACCGGTAGGAGTTTCGTGGCCGACCGTCACTGCGAAGTCGACACTTTCGTGACCGCCGAGCACCGCGTCGATTTCACCGAGTTCGATGCGGAAGCCACGGATCTTCACCTGGAAGTCCGAACGCCCGACGTACTTCAACTCCCGAGGAGCGAGGGAGGCATCGGCCTGCTGCTCCGGTAGGCACCAGTGCACCAGGTCCCCCGTGCGGAACATGCGCGCACCCGGCTCGCCCCACGGATTCGCGACGAACCGTTCCGCCGTGAGCCCGGCCCGCGCGCGATAGCCACGGGCCAATGTCCCACCAGCCAAATACAATTCACCGGTGACACCGGGCGGCACCGGATGCAACCGCTGATCCAGCACCAACGCGGACACACCCTGCACCGGCCCGCCGATGGTGATGTCTCGACCCGCGGTCTGTGCGCCGAAGGTCGCGGCGATAGTGCCCTCGGTCGGCCCGTAGGCGTTGATATACCTCCGGCCCGGCTGCCACTTCGCCACCAGTTCCGGCGCGGTGACATCACCGCCGACCAACAGTGTTCCGGTCGCCACGCCGGTGGGATCGACCGTGCTCAATACGGCCGGGGTGACGCTGCAATGCGTCACCCGTTCGTCGCGTAGTACCGCAGCGAACTCGGGTCCGCCGATCACCGTAGGCGGCAGGATGACCAGGGTCGCGCCGACCGACAACGTGCACAGCCACTCCAATGCCGCCGGGTCGAAGCTCGGCGAAATCGAGTGCAGCAGATGATGTTGCGGCTCGAGTTCCAGGACCCCGACCGTGTGCTCGATCAGCCCGGCCAGCCCGGCATGGGTGACCAGCACGCCCTTCGGCACACCCGTCGAACCGGAGGTGTAGATCAGGTACGCCGGATTGTGCGGCCGCAGTGGAGCTGTCCGATCGGCGTCGGTGATCGGTCGCGCGGACCGCCGTGCGCACCCGGCCTCGATGGCCGGATGGTCGAGCATCAGCCACGTCAGCTCTTCAGGCAGGCGATCGACATACTCGGTGGCGGTCAGCCCGATCACCGCCGACGCATCGGTCACCATGTGCCGCACCCGATCCGCCGGATACGTCGGATCGATCGGGAGGTACGCGGCACCAGTCCTGGCGACCGCCAGCACCGCGGCCAGCATCTCGTAAGAGCGCGGGAAGGCGAGCGCGACAACACGTTCCGGGCCGACGCCGAGATTGATCAGGAATCGCGCCAGCCGGGCCGAAGAATCATCCAGTTCGCCGTAGGTGATCGATCGGCCCCGGTCCCGCACCGCGATTCGGTCGCGGCCCCACCGCACACCACGCAGCAGCAGGTCCGGCATCAGGGCACCTGTCATCGCCCGGGCGGGCTGGACCCTGGTGAGCGCGGCGTACTCGTCGTCGGCGAGCAGCGGAAGATCGCCCACCGGCATGTGCGACCGCGCGACGATCGCCGCCAGCAACCGCGTGAACCGGCCCGCCATCACCCGGATGGTGGCCTCGTCGAACAGCTCTCGCGCGAAGGAGAATTGCGCGGCCATGCCGCGGGCGGTCTCCCGGACGGCCAGCGACAGATCGAACTTCTCGATGCGGGGATCGAAATCGACTGCGGCAACGTCTAATCCAGACAGCTCGAAGGAGGCTTCCGGCAGATTCTGGAACGCGAACCCGACCTGAAACAACGGATTCCGGGCGGTGGATCTGGCCGGGTTCAACGTCTCCACCAGCCGCTCGAACGGGATATCCGCGTGCTCGAACGCCCGCAGATCGTCGTCGCGGACCTGCTCGAGCAACGCGGTGAAATCGTCCTGCGTACGGATCCGGGTGCGCAGCACCAGCGTGTTGACGAACATACCGACCACCGCATCGAGTTCGGCCTCGCCCCGGCCCGCGACCACCGTGCCGACCGCGATGTCGCCGGTGCCCGACCAGCGGGCCAGGAATAGCGCGAACGCGGTGTGCAGCACCATGAACACCGTCGCGCTCTGCGCACGGGCGAGCTCGGCCACTCCGCGCTGCACCTCGGGGTCGATCGAGAACAGCACCTGCCCGCCGGCGAACGATCGCGTGGCCGGGCGCGGCCGGTCGAAGGGCAGGGCAAGCTCATCGGGCAGGCCGGCCAGCGTGGTGCGCCAGTACTCGGCCTGTTGCGAGATCAGGCTGCCCGGATCCGACTCGGCACCGAGCGTGGCCCGCTGCCAGAGACTGAAGTCTGCGTACTGCACCGGCAGTGGCGCCCAATCCGGCTCCGCACCAGCGCATCTGGCCGCGTACGCCACCATGACGTCACGGGTCAACGGCGCCATCGACCATCCGTCGCTGCAAATGTGGTGCGCGACGAGCACCAGGACATGCTCGGAGCTGTCGATCCGCAACAGGCTGGCGCGCAACGGAATCTCGGTCGCGACATCGAACCCGGCGGAAGCCACCTCGATGATCCGCGCCAGCACAGCGGCGGCCTCGACCGGTTCCGGTGTGAGATCGAGAACGGCCTGCTCGGCGGGCAGGATCGACTGATAGGCCACACCATCGTGCTGCGGATATACCGTGCGCAGTATCTCGTGCCGCGCTATCACATCGTCGATGGCACGGCGCAGCGCCGGGACCGCCAGGTCGCCGGTCAGCCGCACCGCGACGGGGATGTTGTAGACCGCCGAACTCCGATCGAACTGGTTCAGGAACCACATGCGCTGCTGTGCCATCGACAGCGGAATCCGTTCCGGCCGGGGCCCTGCCACCAGTGCCCGGCGGCCGCCCGCCTTCAGATGCCGCCTCAGCTCGGCAGCCAGCGCGGCCACCGTCGGTGCGGTGAACAGCAGCCGCGCGGGCACTCGTGCGTCCAGTGCCGCGCCGAGCCTGGCCGCGACCTGCGTGGCCAGCAGCGAGTTGCCGCCGAGGGCGAAGAAGTTGTCGTCCAAGCCGGTTCGGTCGACGCCGAGCACCGTCGCGAACACGTCGGCGACCGTTTGCTCGAGCGGATGTTCCGGCGCACGGAATACCGCGGTCTCGACCACCGGTGCGGGTAGCGCTGCCCGATCCAACTTGCCATGTGCGGTCAGCGGTAATGCATCGAGGGCGACGAACGCCGACGGAACCAGGTAATCGGGTAGCACCGTAGCCAGCTCGCTGCGCAGCGTCGCCACCTCGGGTCGTCCGACTACATACGCGACGATGCGCTGGTCGCCCGGAGAATCGGTCCGGACGACAACGGCGACTTGGTGAACCGACTCCAGCGCCAGCAGGGCGGCCTCGATCTCACCGAGCTCGATGCGGAACCCGCGCACCTTCACTTGATCATCGGCCCGCCCCAGATACACCAGGTCGCCGTCGGCATTCCACCTGGCGAGGTCGCCGGAGCGGTACAGCCGGGAGCCGCCGGGGGTGAAGGGATTCGCGACGAACCGTCCCGCCGTCATACCCGCGTGGCCGAGATAGCCTCGCGCCAATTGCGTACCCGCGAGGTAGATCTCACCCGTCACCCCGGTCGGGACAGGGTGCAAGCGGTCGTCCAACACCCAGACCCGCAAACCCGGTATGGCAGAACCGATTACGCTGCGGTCGCTCGCCGACACCTGATGGTAGGTCGCGTGGACAGTCGTTTCGGTGATGCCGTACATGTTCACCAGCTGCGTCGCGGCGTGCCGGGCGCGCCAGTCGTCGAGTCGGTGGAACTCGAGGGCCTCTCCCCCGAACACGATGTACCGCA
This sequence comes from Nocardia sp. XZ_19_369, assembly GCF_015355715.1. NCBI lineage: Bacteria > Bacillati > Actinomycetota > Actinomycetes > Mycobacteriales > Nocardiaceae > Nocardia > Nocardia sp. XZ_19_369. The sequence goes on from NZ_JACVED010000011.1 coordinate 129,528, forward strand.
ACGCCAGTGGGGCGGCCTCAGGGTTAGCCGACGCGCTGCGGTCCGCGTCGGCCAACTGGTAGAACGCCGAAGGCGTCTGATTGAGCACGGTCACCCGCTCGGTGCGCAGCAACTCGCTGAATTCCGCTGGCGACCGGGAGGTTTCGTAGTCCACGACGAGCAACGTGCCGCCGTGCAGCAGTGCGCCCCACAGCTCCCACACCGAGAAGTCGAACGCGTACGAATGGAACATCGTCCACACGTCACGATGGTCGAAACCGAACTGCGATCGGGTGTTCGCGAACAGCGCCACGACATTGCGGTGCGGGATCTGCACGCCCTTGGGACGGCCCGTCGAACCGGATGTGTAGATCACGTACGCAAGGTTCTCCGGGCGCAGCGCGGCCGTCCGGTCCGCATCACCGATCGGCGCGGCCTCCATGCCGAAGTCGCTGCCGCCCAGCTCGATCGAGGGCGCCGCGGTGGGCAGGGTGATCCCCGGCCCCGTCACCACACACATCGGCTCGGCGTCGGCCAGCAGGTAGGCGATGCGATCGGCCGGGTACGCCGGGTCGACGGGCAGGTAGGCACCGCCGGCCTTGACCGTCGCGAGCAACGCGACCACCAGGTCCAGCGATCGGGGCATGGCCACCGCCACCAGCTTCTCCGGACCGACACCCAGCGCAATCAGCTTGCGCGCCAGCCTGTTTGCGCGCGCATCCAGTTCCCGGTACGTCAATGTCTCGGTGCTGAATTTCACCGCGATCGCGTCCGGGCGTGCCGCCACCACGTCATCGAACAACTGCGGGAGCGTCTTCTCCGGCCGCGGCGCGAAGGCACGGGGGAACACCGTGGCGAAGAACTCGGTGAGCAACTCCGGACATCGTTGCGGCCGGGCGCCGATCGCGACCACCGCTGCCTGCGTGATGGGCACGGCATCGAAGACACCCGTCGAGCCTGCGGTCACACACGCGATGTCGTCGTCTTGGATAGGGCGCACCCGATCCTGGTGTGTCACCGGCTCACCGGGCAGCTGGGCGAGTTCGCTGCGCGTGCCGGGGTCATCGACTATCAGCCACTCGACCGAGCCGTGCTGATCCGTACTCGAGCCGCGGTCGAGCCATGGTGTGCCTGCGGTCAAGCCGAGCACCGGCCTGGTATCGGAGAGCAGGTACTCGGCCCGCTGCGTCGAGGCGCGCGCGTCGATCACGACGAAGCCCGCGCCGGTCTTCGCCACCGCCCACATCGCCGATACCGCGCCGAGCGGCGAGGCGACCGCGACCGCCACCAGGTCCCCGGGGCCGATGTCGCGACTGATCAATAACCGCGCCAACCGCGACGAGACATCGTCGAGTTCGCGATAGCGCAGCGCCGACCCCCGAAAAGCTATGGCAATACCATCGGGGTCGGACTCCACCGCCACCGCCAACAGCCGCGGCAGGGTCGCTGCCTTGGGCCGCCGCGTATGCACTGGGCGCGTGCGTACTGGTTCCCGCACTGGCCCGGACGCGTTATCCCTCACACCTATCTCTCCTACCCATTGCCCTACTCGGCAGATTGCCACTGTTCGCCACCAGCTATTGGTCATCTGACCAGTTAGTGGCGTATAGATGTTTCGGGGCCGGGGACGTTGCCGTCGCTCCCGGCCGTCGGATTCCTATCATGATCCCGACCGGTAAACGTTACATCGAGCGTCACCATTGAAAATAGCCGCTTAATAGCTATTTCCAGAAAATCGTACCGCAAATGGTTGACATTTCGCACCCGAAGACGCCTGAACGCCACTCGGCTTCAGCGCGTCACCAGACTTCGGTCGAACAGACGATTCATCGTCGCTACCGGCCCGAGCCTATGCATAGGCCACACACCACGACTCCGTCAAGACCCGACGCGGCGCGGGCCGACGCGCACCACCCTGTTCAGTTATAGTTAACATTGCGAAGCCGATTGGACAATAGCCTCATTACTGAGGTATTGCCTGATATTTGCTATCAACTACTATACAGGCGAAGCAGGTGATCTACCGCATATATATCATTTGAGTATTATTAGAAAACTATGATGATTTAATTACGTTTGCTCGGAGCAATGGGCGCCACATTCTGCTAAAAGCACCTTCGTGACTCTCCAGCCGAACCGGAACACCGGCAGCCCCACGCGAAGAATGTCACCTCGGCCGACTTGGCTTGCGCCCGTTGGGATTCAACAGCCACCCGGCCGCACCGCAGGCCTGAGCACCGTGCGCGGGCGGTTGCACGCCCGCTTACAGTAGGAGGGCGCAGCCCGACTATGTCCGAGCGAGCGGCACCGATGTGTAACAGTTTTGCCGCTACGGAAGACGCACTGGGTGGGGATTGGGGCAGCCGCGCGCCGGTCGAAGCTACAAGCCATAGGGAGTACTAGATAGATGCACGTTCGATGAAGCTTTCCGCACTAAGCCGCACCGCTGCGCTGCGGACCACCGTCGTCGCCCTCGCCGCCATGCTGTCCGCGAGCCTGCTCGGCGCCACCGCCTCGGCCGAACCGCAGAAGCCCTCGGCCGTCACCTCCATCACCAAGGAGGGTCGCACCTGGCACCTGAAGGTGTACTCGGCGTCGATGAACACCGAGATCCCGGTCGACGTGCAGCGTCCGGCCGACGAGGGCAAGTCGGCACCGAACCTCTACATGCTCAACGGCCTCGACGGCGGCATCGGCACCGCCAGCTGGCAGGCGCAGACCGACGCAATGCAGTGGCTGGCCGACAAGCAGGTCAACGTCATCTCGCCGATCGGCGGTCGCGGTAGCTACTACACCGACTGGCAGAAGCCCGACCCGGCGCTCGGCGTGAACAAGTGGAAGACCTTCTTCACCGAGGAACTGCCCCCGCTGCTGGACCAGACGCTGCAATCCACCGGCCGCAACGCACTCGCCGGGCTCTCGACCTCCGGCACCTCGGTGCTGCAGTTGGCCGAGGCCAAGCCCGGCCTGTGGAAGTCCGTCGCCGCCTACAGCGGCTGCGCGCAGATCGCCGATCCGGCCGGTCAGCAGTTCGTGAAACTGGCCACCGAGACCTGGGCGGGCGGCAACACCGAGAACATGTACGGTCCGTCCAACGACCCGCAGTGGGCGGCGAACGACCCGGTGATCAACGCGGAGAAGCTGCGCGGCACCCTGCTCTACGTCTCCAGCGGCAGCGGTATCCCGATGCTGGACGACGTCAAGTACTACCTCGGTAGCGCGCCTGGCCCGACGGGCGTGGCAAACCTCGGTCTCGGGGTGATCATCGAGGCGGCGGTCAACGGCTGCACCGCCAATCTGAAGAACAAGCTCGATTCGCTGAATATCCCGGCGACCTACCAGTTCAACCCGGTCGGCACGCACTACTGGCCGTACTGGGAAGAGGCGCTGCACAAGTCCTGGCCGCTGCTGGCGCAGGGTATGGGCCTGACCGCCTGATCGCTCAACTGTTTCCGATGGCCTGCCACCGCCGTACCAGGCGGTGGCAGGCCATTGTCAGTTCCGGTGGCTCCACTTCGGTGAGCTCGGTGTCGAAGGTGGCGAGAATCCCCGCGACACCGGCCCAGGACCAGGCGCCGAGGGTGAGCCGGCAGTGCTGCGGATCGAGGTGTTCGACGACGGATCCGCCGGGCGCCCAGCGGGCCACCGTCTCGGCCGCCAGCCGCAGGCGTGCGGTGCCGACGCATTGCCATTCGGCGGGGGTGTCGCCGCGGTCGTGACTGGTCATGACGAAGTGGGCGACGTCGCCGCCGGGGATATCTCGCGGGGTGAACGGCGTACCCGTCGGTGTCTGGAGGTGCAGACGGTCCACCCGGTGCACGCGCCAGGTGCTGTCCGCGAGGTCGTAAGCGACCAGGTACCAGCGGCCGGCCCAGACCACCAGGTGGTGGGGCTCGATGCGGCGCGGCGGGATGAAGTCGGCCTCGCGCGGATCGGGGCGCGTGCCGTCGGCACGCAGCGGTTCGACGACGAGCAGGTGCTGGTGGCGCACCGCTCTGCCGACTGTTTTCAGCGCATCCGGGGCGATGGGCGGACCCGGGAACTCCCAATAGTTTTGCAGCCTGGTCAGCCGTAGCGATTCCATGGCGGCGCGCAGTCTCGCGGGCATCACCTGCTCGAGGGTCTCCAGTGCGCGGGCGGCGTCCTGGCCGAGGCCGAAGACGGTACTCGGGGCGGTTTGCAACGCCACTGCGACGGCGATCGCCTGCTCATCATCGAACAACAGCGGCGGCAGGGTGTGACCGGCGCCGAGTTCGTAACCACCGGTAGGGCCGTGCACGGTGCGGATCGGGTAGTCGAGCGAACGCAGTGTCTCGATGTCGCGCCGCGCGGTGCGTTCGCTCACGCCGAGCCGGTCAGCGAGTTCGGGCAGCGACCAGCGGCGGCGGGTGGCGAGCAGCGACAGCAGGCGCAGCGCTCGGCGGGAGGTATCGGGCACCGCCACATGATGACCGATGTAGTGGCCATTCGATGTCCACTACCGGTGGCAGTCTCGCGTCCGAAGGTTGTTCGACATCGACCAGAGGAGCCGAAACAAGATGCGCATCATCGTCGTCGGGGGTGGAATCGGAGGACTGGCGCTGGCCGCCGGTCTGCGTCGGAAAGGGTTCGACGTGGCGGTTTTCGACCGCGACACCGACGTGGCCGCGACCGGCGGTTACCACATCACGCTCGATGGGCGGGCGCAGTCGGCGTTGCGCGAACTCGTCGCGCCGGAGATCTTCGAACGGTTGCTGGCCTCCGCGTCGGCGCTGCGGTTGCGGGAGCCGGACGCGCTGTGGGATCGGCGCGGGCGCTTGCTCGGGCACGGGCGGGATCTCAGCGGTGACGTCAGTGTGGACGTCGACCGGATCACGTTGCGGACCCTGCTGGCCGAGGCGGTCGGTGCCGATCTGCAGCTGGGTCGGACCGTCACCGCGGTCGGTCGGGCCGAGGACGGTGCACCGCAGGTGATGTTCGCCGATGGGTCACCTGTTCGAGGTGATCTGCTGGTGGGAGCGGATGGTGCGCACTCGCTGGTGGCTCGCTATCTGGCCGGTGGACCTACCAACGCGCCCGCTGGGATCATCGGTTTTTCCGGGCGGACTTCCGTCGGTGATCTCAGCTCGGTCCAGCGAGAGCGGCTCGGGCCGCGGTCCGGGCTGGCCATCGGTCCGCGGGGTGCGGCGCTGTACATCGGCTATCTCGATCCGGCCGGTAATGCGGTGCTCGACGCGCCTGAGCTACGGGCGGCGGTCACGGTGGGGCCAACCTATATCTGGGGAGCCATGTTTCCGGAGTCTGCCGCTACCGACGCGATGCGTGACGCTCCCGGAGGGGTGCTGCAGAAGGAGCTGCTGACCTGGTTCCGCGGAGTCGGCTGGAGCGAACGTTCGCTCGAGGTCATTGCCCGGGCCGATCCGGACAGTGTGGCCGCGTTTCGGTTCAACGCGGCCTCGACTCGGGCACGAGACCTCGCGCCCTGGCCGGCCGGGGTCATCACCGCGCTCGGCGACGCCGTGCATGCGACGCCGCCGACCGCGGGGATGGGGGCTGGTGCCGCCATCCGTGATGCCGCGAGTTTGGTTGCGAATCTGGGTGAGGTCGCGGCGGGTACTACCGCGCTCACGGTGGCGGTCAGTCGGTTCGAAGCGGATATGCGATTGCGCGGTAGCGAGGTACTGACAATGGCAATGAAGACGGTTCGATGGATACTGGCCACCGATACCCGGCTCGGCGGCGGTGCCGTTGTTGCGGCCGGCCCGATTTTGGCTGCTGCCACTAGGATTAGGCGGCGTTGATCGGCGGGCTCCACCGCCTCGCCAGTTCGTCGAGCCGGTCGCGGATTCGCCGAATCCGTTTGCTCGGTGCGGTTTTCGGGCAGCACAGCGAAACCGACAGTAGGCTCAGCGGTGCCCGCGTGGGATGCGGCGCGGGCGACTGCTGCAGGACACCGCCGAGTTCCGGCCCATATCCCAGATCGACCACGATCTGATCGGTCCGATATTCGATGCGGTCGGCGATCGGTATCAGCACCAGCGCCACTACCTCGGGCATCAGTCGCAGCAGCACGGCGGGCGCGAGGCCCACGATCACCGTGGTCGCCGCGACCGTCGGGCAGGCGACGAGCACCCTGCTGAACACGGTCCAGCCGACGGAGAAAACCCGGGAGCTCCGCGCGGGCAACCGTCGCGCGATCGCCTCGCCGACGGCTGCCAGCCCGAGACCCGACATCAACGCGCGCTCGATCCAGATGACGGGCAGATTGTAGTGGCGAAACACCAACTGCCAGAACGTCAGTCGCCCCTGCACCCGTTGCGCGAGCTGATGGGCGAGCACAGCTTCCAACTCACGCGGTTCGAGCAGGCGCAGTGATTCAGCAGGCACCGCGATCGTCCGGCCCGGCACCACGAATCGCCGGTCCTTCTCCCGCACCCACAGTGTGTAGGACGCGGCGGCCACACCGGCCTTATAGGCAACGTTCTCGAAAGCAGGAACCAGCTTGCGCGGCTCGTCGGACGTCGGCCGTCGTAGCCCGACCAGTCGCGCCACCCACCGGCGGTCCGAGCCACGGGCACACACCGCGGACCACACAGCACAGCCCAGCAACCAGGCCGCCGCCAGCGCACCCGGCAGCTCGACTCCCGCCGCACGGCCGAGGCCGTACAGCAACACCGTCACCAATGCCGCCGTCGGCACCGCCGACAACAGCAGCACCGTCCACGCCCGCACCCGATCCGCCACAGACCGCCGGGCCACAGCAGTTCCGCCTGGGTAATTCGCCGCAGCGATCACTTCGGAGGTCATGCCCGACGGTACAGCGGATGCCGCCCGCCCCGCTGAACCGGCAGTGACTGTTCGATGGCCATCCACTTGCGATTCGCACACATCCCGCCGCACCCTTCCCCCGCGTTCACGCTGTCGCGACGGCTGCCCACCATGCCACAAGCCGGTCGGCCAACCCATCCACCCCGTAATGCTCCCGATGGTGATACGGATTCAACCCGAAGTGCCCCTCGAGCTCAGTCCACAGAAACTCACTGACCTCAGCCCGCCCCGCCCCCGCCCCCAACCTCGTCAACAACGGAACAATCAAACATTCATACTCGTCGTCCACCAGATCAGCCACACCAACCGGATCCCATTGATTCAGTAGGTATTTCAGATTGTCCTCGATCTCCGCCGCCCACACCCCCGCATCGTCACACGGCCCAGCGCTGTCCCGGGGAGCGTCAGACATCGGGATCATCCCCATCACTGAAGTCGTACTCGTCGACGTCGAGTTCGGTTCGAGTCGCCGACAGGAACTCGAGAATCGGCAACGGCACGTGCCACCCGAACGGCCGAGACCATTGCCTCACCTGATCAGCCGACGAGCCGCCGGGCGCACCGCTGACACCGTCTGGATCATCGAAGTAGCGAACGACCTGGAGCACCGAGCTGACCTCATCGAGCGCCGCCAGCTCGATCAACCGGTCGCGCACCGGACTCAACCGCTCCACCAAGCGCTGAATCTGATCAGCCACACCATCGGCATTGCATTCGGCGTCGCGTTCGACGATCTTCCACGAATGGCAGCGAGGAAGGCGCCGCTCCACCGACTTGCTCCCCTGCACCAAGACCGCATCCGCATCCATCCCCAGCCACGCACTGATCTCCACCGCCGACATGACCTCGCTCTTGAGAGCGAAATAGCAGTACTGCCGAACCTTCACCAGGCAGATTCCACCACAGGCAGCCCAGCCATGCCCCTCGGCGCAGCGCCGGTAAGCGAAACGTCTTTACCTGACACCGGTTTCGCGCAAATGGTCGATCCGAGCCCATATCTGATCTTCGGGCGGGAAGTGGTGATCGAGGCCGCGGATCTGACGAAGTCGGTCGATGACAGACCTGAGTCTCGCTGCCATACCAGGGTTTTCAGCCCAGTAGTTGTCCGGGCTACGCAAGGTCGCCACCAGCAGGTCCCCCGGGTAGCAATGTCGGCGACGGTGCTGCTAGCCACTCGCCTTCCACCCAACCGCTCGAAGCAGGTCCGCGAGCCGGGCTCGCTATTCATACGTCCTGTCCACGTCCGATCGGAAGCAACACGAATCCTTCTCCGTCATATGCTCCGGTAATCACCAGCGCGAGGCGGGCGGAACCGGATTCGAGCCAGGCCCCGGCCATCGCGTTGCCGCGCAGCACGAAGGCGTTGTACATGAACGTCGGATCATGCTCGAGCAGAGTGCTTTCCACTGCTGATGCGGATTCACCAATCATGCAGACCGCGAATACGTCGTTCCCCTCGGCGATCGTCTCGGATGCGCCGAAGGGGCCTTCCGGGTCATCGGGCCTGCGCATCGGCAGCTCCACGATGAGTTGCGCACCAGGGAACCGATCGACCAGCCATTCAGCCAAGTCACCAACCACTGCCCGCCCCAACCCGCCATGCTTGAAGTCCAGCAGGCTACCTGCTGGCGCTCCCTGCGGCACCATCGCCAACGCCTGTGTTCCCGCGAGATGCGCAACCGCGGCACGGGACAACGACAGTCCATATCGGAGATTTTCCGCTGCGTACTCATAACCTGGCTTCCCGATTACGAGCAGCTCTGCAGTCATCTCTCGGCTCGGTCGCGCAGCCGCGGCCTGCCGAGGGCCACTGGATCGAAAAAGTTTCGCACGTGCGGATTCTAGGTGGGCTGGTCCTTCGCGCCGTGCGCGCGGCGGGCGGGGCACAGCGCCTATCGTCACTGCGATGAGCGCACACTTCGAGGAACTGGGCTGGCAGCAGACTGCGATGGGGGAGATCAGTTTGCGGCGGCGGTTCGATCCGACGGCGCGCATGGATGTGTTCGAGGTCAAGCTCGGGGATGAGTATTTGATGTCGAGTTTGTTCACGGTGGCGGAGCGTGAACTTGCTCGGTTGGGGCTTGCGCGGACTGTGGGGGTGGAGCTGGATGTGCTTGTTGGTGGGTTGGGGTTGGGTTATACCGCGCAGGAAGCGTTGGAGGACAAGCGGGTTCGGGCGCTTACAGTGATCGAGTACTCGGCTGCGGTTGTCGATTGGCACAACCGCGATTTGTTGCCTGACACTGCTGGATTGGCGGCGGACGATCGGATCACCTTGGTACGTGCCGACTTTTTCGCGGCGGCGGCGAGTACGGCGGGGTTCGACCCTGAACGTCCTGGGCGGACCTACGATGCGATCCTGCTGGACATCGACCACTCGCCACGTCATGTGCTGCACCATCCGCACGCGCCCTTCTACACGCAGGACGGGCTGCGGGCGCTGTCCGCGCATATCGCCCCGGGCGGCACGTTTGCCCTGTGGTCCGACGATGCTCCGGATGACGAATTCCTGGCTGTCCTCGACTCCGTGTTCGTCGACGTGGAGTCCGAGGTGGTCGCCTTCGACAACCCGCTCACGCGCGGCCGGTCGACCAACACGATCTATCTCGCCACTCGACCCTGACGGGCAATCGCCTCATTGTCCGCGCGGGATGACGTGCAATTCCACCGGACTCAGTTGTCCGGCATGAACAGTCGCGGTCATGTACGTATGCTCGGGCTGCCGTCGCCGATCCGTCGGCGAGCCGGGGTTGAGCAGCCGTAAACCGTTGTCCGCGACGGTGTCCCACGGAATATGACTGTGCCCGAACACCAGCACGTCGGTGTCCGGGAAGTCCCGCGCGCACCGCTGCTCGCGACCTTTGGCAGCCCCGGTCTCGTGCACCACCGCGAGCCGCACCCCGGCCAGTTCGGCCCGGGCGATCTCGGGCAGCCGCGCCCGCAGCAGCGGACCGTCGTTGTTGCCGTAGACGCCGATCAACCGTTTGCTGCGCGCCTCGAGCCGATCCAGCAACCCCACCTCGACCCAGTCACCCGCGTGCACGACGACGTCGGCCACGTCGACCGCTCGCCACAGCTGCTCGGGCAGATCGCGCGCCCGCTTGGGCACGTGCGTGTCGGACATGATGAGCAACCGCATGCCGTCCGGTCTAGCACGGGTGGCGGCCGGTACGGGTCAAGGCAGCCGGAGGATATTGATCGGCCACCAGAACCAGCGGCCGGTGAGCGCGGCGATGGCGGGCACGACGAACGAGCGGACGATCAGCGTGTCGAGGAAGAGTCCGATGCCGACGGTGGTGCCGATCTGCGCGATGTTGTGCGCGTAGCTCACGAGCATGGCGAACATCGTCACGCCGAAGACCAGCCCCGCGGTGGTGACCACCCCACCGGTATTGACCATCGACCGGATGATTCCGGTATTGATCCCCGCCGAGAGTTCTTCCTTGAATCGGCTGACCAACAGCATGTTGTAGTCCGCCCCGACGGCGACCAAGAAGATGAACGACACCGGCGCCACCGACCAGTGCAGCGGATTACCGATGATGTGCTGCCAGATGAGCACGGCCAGCCCCAAGGCGGACAGGTAGGACAGCGCGACCGTGCCGATCACCGCGATGGCCGCGACGAGACTGCGCAGCAACAACAACACCACGCAGAACACGAAGGCGAACGCGGCGACCACGCTGGTGATGAAGTCTTCCCGGACGAACGCCTCGATATTGAGCAGCGTGCCGCCGGGCCCGCCGATGCTGACCGTGCTGCCGGCCAGTGACGTGCCTTTCATCGCCTCCAGCGCCGTCGGAATGATCTTGGCGCTGAGATCCATGGCTTCCCGGCTGAAGCCCTCCATCTGCGGTGTCACGATCATCCGGGTCACCTTGCCGTCCGCCGAGAAGAAGAAGGCCAGTGCGCTTTTGAAGAGCGGGCTGTCGAACGCTTGGCTCGGCAGGAAGAAGAACTCGTTGGGATCGCCTGCGGTGAAACCCTTTCCGACTTCGTCCAGGAATTGGGTGATCTCCGAGATCTGCGGGAGCAGGATATTCAGCGTGCCCTGTAGCGGCGCGAGCACGCCGGTCACCTGGCCGATGAACTCCCGCAAACTGGCGACCTGGGCATCGAGCTGCGGAAGTGCTTGCGCGGCAGTGCGAACCCCGCTCACGAGCCCGTCGACGGTGTTGTCGAGCCGTCCGACATCGTCGAAGAGGGAGAACCCGGTGAGCGCCGCCTGGCAGGCGCGGACGTCCTGGCAATTCGGGATCGAGCTCACCATTTGCTTTGCGGGCCCGGCGGTATCGCGAATGGAGTTCAGCTTCTCGACGACACCGGCGACGGCCGACTGCAACGCGACCGCATTGCCGTTCACCTGGGCGAACCCCTGTTCCCCGGTATCGAGCGCGCCCTGCACCCCTTTGATGGTGAGGTTCAACTGGTCGATACGCCCGGCGAGACCGGTCAGATCATCGAGCCGCGGCGCGAGCATGTCCTTCAGCTGGGTGAAGCGGTTGCCGATGTAGCCCGCCTGGTTGGTCAGCGTGCCTTCCTCCAACGGAGTGGTCAACGGTCGGGTAATCCCTTGCACCGCACTGACTCCGGGCACCTTCAGCACCGCATTGGTGAGCTTCGCGAGCGCGATCAGATCGCCGGGATTGCGCAGGTCGTGATCGGATTCGACGAGAAACATGCTGGGCGCCATGATGTTCGGCGGCAGATGTCGATCGGCCGCCGCGATCCCGAGATTCGCCGGCGAATCGCTCGGTTGCGCGATGCGCTCGTTGAAGCTCGGTGCGAACGTCGGCAGCACCAGTATCGCGAGCACCAGCACGGCGAGGCTGGCCACCAGAACGGGCCCGGGCCAGCGAACCACCGAGGTCGCGATCCGCCGCCACCGCCGCTGTGACGACTGCGGACGCGGCTCGAGGAAACCGAGCCGACTGCCGAGCGCCAGCAGGGCGGGCCCCAGCGTCAAGGCCGCAGCGAGGGTGACGCTCACCGCGATGGTGCACGGCAACCCGGAGGTGCTGAAGATGGCGAGCCTGGTGAAGGACATGCAGGCGGTCGCGCCCGCGACGGTGATACCGGAGGCGACGATGATGTGCAGAACCCCGTGCAGCGCTGTGTAATACGCCGTTTCGGGGTCTTCTCCCGCGCGCCGGGCCTCTTGATATCTACCGAGCAGGAAGATGCCGTAGTTCGTGCCCGCCCCGAGCACGATCACCGCGAGCAGCGCGGAGGCGAAGATGGATACGCCGATGATCTGCTGCTCGCCGAGGTAGGCCACCACCGGCCGGGCCACCGCCAAACCCATCCCGACCGTCAACAGCGGCATCGCCACCGTGATCGGCGACCGGTAGACGCAGAGCATCACCGCGCCGACCAAGCCGGCGCACATCATGATGAGCAGCAGCATCGAGTCGTTGATGGAGACGAGTTCGTCGTTGACGACCGCGGACGGACCCGTCAGGTGCACTTCGATGCCCGGCGGCGGTGGATAGTCGGCGATGATGTCCCTGGCCGCCTGGGTGGATTCCATGGCCAGCGCCGTGCCCATATTCCCGGCCAGGTTCAACAGCACGTAGGACGCTTTGCCGTCGGAACTCTCGCTCGCCGGGGAGAAATTCGGATTGGACCAAAGGTCCATCGCAGAGTTGACGTGCTTCTTGTCCTGCGTCAGCCGGTCGAGCAGCGCCGAGTAGTACCGGTGCGCGTCATTGCCGAGCGGCGCGTCCCCCTCCAGCAGCACATAGACGAAATTGTTCGTCCCCGCCCCACCGAACGAATTGCCCATCTTGACGATCGCCTGCACCGAGGAGGCCTCGTCCGGCAGAAAGGACCGGGCGTGCCCGTTGACCACCGTCTCCAATTGCGGGACAAGAAGATTGAGCCCACCGGCGAGGAGTAGCCACACCGCCACGATCGGCACCGAGAATTTGTACAGCAGCCGCGCAGGCAACGGCCGCCCCGACGCGCGCCGGGCAAGCTTCCGGTCGAACGGCACCGAGAACTCCCCGCGCATCCGGCCGAGCACCTCGCGCACACGGATCATTCGCTCGCTCATGAGACCGGCACCGTGCAGTTGACCGCGGCGAACCGCCCGTTCGCCACCTGCGCGTCCCGGGCTTGCCCGTCGATGACGATCCGGCAGGAGACCTGGTCGGCTTCCGACTGCGCCACGATGCCGGTGGCCAGGGTCAGTTTGCGAGTGCGCAAGGAGGTCCGCCACGGTAGGTCGGCGGAGACGTCGTTGACGTTGCCGTGCTCGTCCAGATACGACAGCCGCACCGGTGTGCCACGCGGACCGTCGATCTCGTAGTCGACGACCTTCTCGCTGAGTCGCCCCAGCACCGGGGGCGCGCTCGAATGCCCGATCGCCAGGTCCGGGATCTCGCTCAAGCGCAGCCGGGCGATGAATATGGCCGTCAGACCCAAAACCAGGAATACCACGCCGTATACCCAGGCACTCTTCATGACGTTCTCCGCTGTCCGTTCGAACCCTTCGGCCGTATATTTCCGTGACGGACGGTAACAGATAAAATCCAACGTAGGCAATATGCCATATGGCATAGCTCGATTAGCGCATTGACCACCGCTTTTGATCGGGAACCCCGGCCGAGACCGGCACTCCTGCGCCTTTTCAGCCCCGCAGGATCAACCCGTCGTACACCCTGGTCTCGCCCGCACGCTGCGCGGCAACAGCACTGTTCGGCGGCCCGGCGGCCACGATCTGCTCCCCCCGATCAGTCGCAATGATCTCCGCGGGCAAGTGCAACCGCGCGACGATCCCACTGATCGGCGACGCGGTGAGCTCGACCTCGATACCGAACCGCCGCGCCAACCGCCCGACCACGTACAGCCCGACATAGCGCGTCGGCGCGACGACGAAGTCCTGCTCGCCGCGCAGCCGCGCGTTCGCCTGCGCCAGCTTGTCCGACGGCATCCCGATACCGTGATCGACGACCGCCAGCAGATACCCGGACGCGACCATCCGGCCGTAGATCTCCACTTCGACATCCGGCGGCGAGAAGGCGAGCCCGTTCTCGATCAGTTCGGCGAGCATGTGCGCCAGGCCGGTGACCACCCCGCCGACGATCGCGACCTCATCGAGCCGATGCACCACCACCGGGTGATAGTCGGCCACCTCGGACAGTCCGGCGCGGATCACGTCGCTGAGCGCGATCGGCTCGGCCCAGCGCCGTGGGCTCGCCTCACCGACGAGCACCAGGAGATTCTCCGCGTTGCGGCGCATCCGGGTGGCCAGGTGGTCGAGCTCGAACAGGTTGGACAGCCCCTTGGGATCGAGTTCCGTGCGCTCGAATTCGCTGATCAAGCCGAGCTGGCGGCGAACCAGGTTCTGATTGCGGCGCGCGAGATTCGCCAAGGATTCCTCGGTGTTGCGACGAACCAGGGCCTGCTCCGAGGCCAGTGCGAAAGCGGTGCTCTGCACACCATCCAATGCGGCTGTCAGGGCAGTGATTTCAGTGCTCGCGTCAGGTGCGGCGCGCACCGGCTCCGGCGGGAGCGGCTGGGAACGGTCGGCCGCCTGCCAGGCGGCAATGATGCGCGGCAGTCGGCGATCGGCCACATCGTCCGCGTCGGCGGCCAGCCTTGCCAGTGGGCGCACGATTGCCCGCACACTGACGAAAACCAATGTCGCCTCGGCGATTACCGCGATGAGCGCCGCGAGCAGGACACCGCCGAGGATCAGCGCGGCATGCTTACGCAGCTCCGCCGCGCGCTGCCGCACATCATCACCGATCACCTGTTGCACGCTGCGCTGCTCATCGATGACCGCCGTCATCTGCGCCCACCAGTACCCCGGATCCACCGAGCGCACCAGCGGTCCGGTGTAGGACGCGACGGCGGTCTGCTCCGATTCCGCTGCGTCAGTGGCAGTTTCACCATTCAGTACGGCGTCGAGCAGCCGCTGCTGGCGGTCCGTCGCGTACAGCGAGAACGCGGCGAGTCCTGCCGTCTTGGCCGCGCGAATCTCCAGGAATTGCCCGTACTCGTCCGGCCGGAACTCGTTGGCGGTGAAGACGCCATTGAGGAAACCGCGCTCCTTGGCCGTCTGCTCCTTCACGTCACCCACTGCGTACAGCGCTCGCAATCCGTGCCGGATCTGCTCGTCGCGCGCCGAGTCGAGGCCGAGCGTCAGACGATTCAGCACGGCGATGCCGTCGGTATAGAACTGGAAAGCCGCCTGCCTGCTGACCCGGTGGCCATCGATCTGCGCACGAGTCGTCGCGAGCGTCGCGAATCTGTCCAGAGCCGAGCGTAATTGGTCCCCACCGGCGGTTCCTGCGTCGAGTGTGCCGATCGCCCGATCGGTGCGCACCCGTTGATCGGCCAATGCCCGCTCCAGCCCGATATCGCCACCCAGCAACCCGTTGCTCAGGCCACGCTCCCGCTGTATCTCCTGCACCAGATCCTGCACCGCCAGTGCGTGCGACACCGCGGTGACGGTCGCTCCGCTCTGCCGATAGGAGCCGACCTCCCGGACCACGATCACCCCGAGCGACACCGACACCAAGACCAGCGAAACAATCAGAATTCGCCCCAATTGCCCACTGATGGTGCGCGGTCGAACAATTCGGCTGCGCGCAGCCGAACGTTCGCCACCCGGCCCGGCGATGATTTCCCTTCGGTCAGCGGCATTTTCCGATCGTCGACGTGCACGCACAGCCAGCTCCTCCGATTTATCGAAGCGATCGCTTCCCGGGTGAGCGCGGAAAGTCAGGTGCAGCCTCTATCCGCACCACCGGCCTGTCAACGCGAAGAACGGACAAATCAGGCACCCGTTACATTTCTAAACACGCTGGTAATCAACCATTTTCGACATGTCGATTCCCGCACAGCCGACCGGCGGACGCGGTGAGGTTCTACCTGAGGCCGTTCCGGCATAGGGTTTCCTTATGACGAGCAACCCGTTCTTCGAGCGCAGCACGCTTCCCTACCAGTTGCCGCCGTTCGCCGAGATCGGCGAGGAGCACTACGTGCCCGCGTTCGAGCGCGGCATGGCGGAGCAGCTCACCGAGATCGCCGCGATCACCGGCACGGACGAGGAGCCGACCTTCGGCAATACCGTTGTGGCCCTCGAACGCTCGGGCGCGCTGCTCACCCGGGTATCGAACGTCTTCTTCAACATCGCGTCGTCGGACTTCACCCCGGGGACCGAGGCGATCGAGGCGGAGCTGTCGCCGCGGCTGGCCGCGCACCGCGACGCCATCCACTTGAATGCCGACCTGTTCGCCAGGATCGAATCGCTCTACCGACGCCGCGCCGACCTGGACCTCGACGCCGAGGAACTGCGGTTGGTGGAGCAGTATCACCTGCGGTTCGTCCGGGCAGGCGCCGGACTGGACGATGCGGGCCAGGCGCGGTTACGTGAGCTCAACACCGAAATCGCGACAGCGACAACGGAGTTCGGGCAGAACAACGTGACGGCCAGGAACGCCGCGACGGTGCTCGTGACGAACGTCGAGGAACTGGCCGGGCTCAGCCCCGCCGAGGTGACCGCCGCGGCCGAGAACGCCCGCTCGGCGGGCCACGAGGGCGCGTGGGCGCTGAGCCTGCAGAACATCTCCAATCAGCCCGTCCTCGCCGAACTCGCGGACCGGGATCTGCGGCGCAGAGTGATGGCGGCCTCGCTGGAACGAGGATTGCCCGAGAACGGCGAACTCGCCGTCCGGATCGCCGCCCTGCGCGCCGAACGCGCCGCGCTGCTCGGCTACCCGGACCACGCCGCGTACGCGGTAGCCGACCAGACCGCGGGCACCCCGGAGGCCGTCGAGAAGATGCTCGGCCGGCTGGTCCCGCCTGCGGTGGCCAACGCCGAGCGCGAGGCGACCGAGTTGGCGGCGGCGATGCGCGCGGACGGCACCGACGACGAACTGCGCTCGTGGGATTGGCAGTTCTGGTCGCAGCGGGTGCGGGCCGAGCGGTTCTCGCTCGACGCCGAGGCCTTGCGCCCCTACTTCGAACTCGAGCGGGTGCTGCGCGACGGGGTGTTCTTCGCCGCCGAGCAGGTCTACGGAATCACCCTGCGCGAGCGCCCGGATCTGGTCGGTTACCACCCGGAAGTCCGGGTTTTCGAGGTGTTCGACGCGGACGGCAGCGCACTGGGGCTGTTCCTCGGCGATTTCTTCGCGCGGCCGTCCAAATACGGCGGGGCCTGGATGAACGAGCTGGTCAGCCAATCCCGGCTGCTGGAAACGCAACCGGTAGTGGTGAACAACCTCAATATCGTGAAGCCACCGGCCGGTGAGCCGGCGCTGCTCACCTGGGACAACGTCCGGACGCTCTTCCACGAGTTCGGGCACGCGCTGCACGGATTGTTCTCGGATGTGCGCTACCCGTTCTTCGCAGGCACCGAGGTGCCACGCGACTTCGTGGAGTTCCCGTCGCAGGTGAACGAGATGTGGATGGTCCGGCCCGAAATGCTGGCCAACTATGCCCGCCACATCGAGACCGGCGAGCCGATGCCCGCCGAGCTGGTCGAGCGGATGACCGCGGCGCAGCGGTTCGGCGAGGGCTTCCGGACCGTCGAGTATCTCGGTGCGACGCTGTTGGATTGGGCCTGGCATCGGGTGCCCGGCGCCGAGCAACTGGCCGGGGCCGATGCGGAGGCGTTCGAGGCGCAGGCGCTGCGCAAGGCCGGACTGGCCATCGAGGCGATCCCGCCGCGGTACCGGACGGGTTACTTCGCGCACATCTTCGCGGGCGGATACGCCGCCGGGTACTACTCCTATATCTGGAGCGAGGTGCTGGACGCGGACACGGTGGACTGGTTCGACGACGGTGCCGCGTCGATCCGGGAGAAGGGGGCGGCCTTCCGGCGCGAGCTGCTCGTCAAGGGCGGGTCGGTGGACCCGCTGGCGGCGTTCGAAGCCTTCCGCGGGCGTGCCCCCGAGATCGAGCCGCTGCTGGCCCGCCGCGGGCTGATCTGAGGCCCGAGAACGGCACGGCAGCGCACGCCGGTGGCGTACGCTCCGGAGGATCGCCGCTTGCTGCGCGAATTCGGTTGCGACATAGCCCGTTTGGAAACGATCGAGGCGGGAATGTCGCGAACACCCGGCCGGACCGCACCGGGGAGCCGATCCAGAGGAGCTCTGCTCGTGACACGAACCGCACTCGCCTTCGCCGCCGCCACCGCAACCGCGCTGCTCGGAACCGCTTCCGCCCAGGCCCAAGCGGACGACACCCCGCCGATCGTCGGAGGTGGCTCCGGCATCCTGGTCGACTCGAAGGTCGGTTGCACGTTGACGACCATCGGCAGGGACAGTGCCGATCGGCTCGTCGGTTTGACCGCCGGGCACTGCGGGGAGCCGGGCTCGGTCGTCGTGGTCGAAGGCGATCCCAACGGGGCGGCGGTAGGCCGGTTCGCCTACTCCGACCGCACGTTGGACTACGCGGTCATCGAATTCGATGCCCAGCGCGTGCGTCCGGTGCGCGGGGTCGGCGGCACCACCATCACCGATCTCGGTGCGCCCGCCCACTTTCCGACGGTCGTGTGCAAGCGCGGCAGCACCAGTGGGACGAGCTGCGGTGTCGTGTGGGGCGATGTGCGCGCCACCAGCACCGAGACCTGGACCCAAATGTGTGTGATGAAGGGCGATTCCGGTGCGCCGGTGGTGGTCGGCACCACGCTGGTCGGCATGGTGAACGCCTACCTCGGCGTCGGCTGCCTCGGGCCGCAGGTCGGCACCAACATCAGCGCCATCATGAACGACCTCAACGCGCGGGGCGGTGTCGGCGCCGGCTACCAGCCGCTCTGACCCACCCGCACTACGGCAGGTAGCGCGCCATCTGCGGGACCGCCTCGGCCAGGTGCTGGGCGTAGATCCCCTCGCCGATCCCGAGGAAGTACCAACACTGCGGTGTGCGAACGAGTTTGCCCATCGCCAGCCCCGTGTGTTGTCCGCCGCTGAGCAGGTAGCGGGTGATCTCGAGGCCCGAGGTGGTGTCGACCAGCCGGAAGTATGCGTTCTCGATCTGCGCGAAACTCTGCCCCGAGTAAGAGGTTACGAGGAAGATGACCGACGTCACCTCGGGCGCCAGCCGCGCAAGCTCGACGGTGATCACCTCGTTGTCCCCCGCGCCGTCCCCGGCCGGGCTGTCCCCACTGTGCGCGATCGCACCGTCGCGCGAGACCAGTTGCTCGTGGTACACGGTGTCCACCAGGACCTCCCCCGCGAAAACCAAAGCCGCCGAATTCAAGTCGAACCTGGTGCCCGGGGACACCGTGCCATCGAAATCGACCAGCAGGGATTGATCCGACGGATCCCACCCCAGCGAAACAGCAACATGCTCCGGTGAGGTGCCATCGGGATTCTGCAACGGGAAGGACAACCGTGTCCCCTTTCTCAGGGGCGAGCACGGTATCCAGCTACCGCAACGCCAAACTATCTCCAACTGTGCTCAGGGCTTGCACCGGTCGCTCCCGCCGTGCCTGCTCATCACCGAGAAGCTCGTCACCGTTGACGTTGCCGGGTGCGCCGCCACTCCGGGTTCGGCCCGCATCTCTGCCGACCGAACCCGGAAACAGCCCGTCATCGGCCGCATACCCCGCAAACCACGGATTCAATCGCGCAGATTCGCCACGCTCGCAATTCGACCGGTGCGGCGGTCCGGCGCAATACTGTCGCCCCATGGCTACCGACTGAAACCCGAGACTACTTCTGCTCGCAGGCGGTGACCGAACCTCGCGACCCTTGCCCCTTGATGGTGCAGGTGTTGGTGCCCGCGCTGCCGTCGACGAGGTTGTTGTTCACGTCGATGGTGATGGTGTCGTCGTCGTTGCCACCGAAGATGCTGCCGTTGTTGGCGATTGCGGTGATGGTGTCCTTGCCGGTGCCGCTGTTGGGATCGGCGCCCGCGATGGGGTCGGTGCCGTCGCCGAGGACGACGGCGTCGGTGGTGCCCACCGTGCCGACGTCGATCTTGTCGTCGCCGTTGCCGCCGATCAAAGTGGCGGCGCGGGTGCTCGGGTCCTTGTTGAGCGAGGTCGCCGACAGCGCGTCGTTGCCGTCACCGCCGAAAACGCTTGCGCCGAGGTACATGTCGGCGGCCTTGATGGTGTCGTTGCCGTCGTCGCCCCAGAGTGCGGCGCCCGTGCCGCCGAGAGTACCGCCGGTGAGGAGGTCGTCGCCGGGTCCGCCGTGGACCCAGCCGCCGGTCATCTCGTCCACCGTGATGGTGTCACCGGCCGCATCCGGGATGGGTGCGTAGGCATCGCCGTAGATATCGGCGGCGCCGACGGTGCGGTGGACCGAGATCGTGTCCTTGCCCGCTCCCCCGAACACGGCGTCCGGCGCGTCCGGCGCGGTGCCGCTCGGCGGGCGCTCGCCGAGACTGACGGTGTCGATGGTGATGGTGTCGTCACCGTCGTCGCCGGATACTCGGCCGCCGTGCGCACCGGCGGTCGTCTCCGGCTTGGCCGCTTCGGCCTGGAAAACATAACCGACACTGCCGATTCGGAGCACGTCGTTGCCCGACCCACCCACGACCGCACCGTGGCGCCCGACATTGCCGCCGGGCCCTTTCTGCATTGCGGCATCGCAGGCCGCCGGCCGGTCTTGCCCGCCGACCGTGATCTCGTCGTCGCCCGGACCACCATCGAGGATGCCGCCGTTGACATCGTCGGCGCCGAGTTCGGCTGCCGGACAAAGGAACCGGCCGACATTGCGCGCGGAGATCTTGTCCTTGCCCACGCCGCCGGATACCACCGCGCCCTCGAGTACGTCACCCTCGATCACGATGGTGTCGTCACCGTCGCCCGCGTCGAGCACCGAACCGGCCGTGAGGTTGTCCGAACAGGTGATGGTGTCGTTGCCTGCTGTCACCGCACCGGCGCAGCCCGCGGGCAACCCCTCCGCCCGCACCGGGGCGACCGCCAGCACCATTCCCGCCAGCAATGCGGAAACTCCCACCATCGACCGTGCACCGCGCGCTCGAACGACCACAGTTCATCCTTCCGGTCTCACCGACAACGATGTCCGGCGTGCACGCGTCGAGTGCGCACACCGCCGGTTCGTATTCGAACCTGTGAGCCGTTCGGATCGGTCGGGTCGTTATTCCACCGGATCGGATTCGTAGACCGGGATGCCCCTGGCGTCCAGCATCTGGATGATGCCGACGAACTGATCACGATCGCCGACGGCCTCGGGGACGTACTCATTGATCTCGGCGTGGGTGATGTACTTCTGTTCGTGCCCCAGCGCGATGAGTTCTTTCATTCCGGGATTCGCCATGCAATGTCTCCAGTGTCGGGTGGCCGAACGGCTGTCCGTCCAGGGACGGCCAAGGCTATCAGCGCGACCTGGGTGACGACTGAGATATCGCTGGACTCTTGATATTTGACTGCCGCAGCCCGCTGCGCGGCGACGCACGCTCGGCAGCAGACGCCGAGCCGGCAGACGAGCAGCGAACTATTTGGCGATGGTGAAGCCGGTGCCGCTCTCGTTGATCGGCCCGGGACCGAGCTCGCCATTCGTGGCGCCGATCGAATAACCCACCGGTTCGAATGCGGTCAACGGTTTTCCGTCGATCTGCACATTGGTGAAGGTGATCGGACTGAACGTCGGCAGCGCGCTGTTCAACTGTCCTTCGACGATGATTTCCGCGCTCAACGCGGGAGCATCGGACTCCGCGACGGTGGTCCGCGTCCAATTCTGCGTCACATTCGCCAGCGTCATGGTGTACGCCTTACCGTCGAAGCTGACGGAGGCGCGCATTGTGTCGCCAGGGTTCGAGCTCACGTCCGGATAGATCACCGGGTTCGCCGGATAGGCCTCCCACAGCGCCATTCGATACGTCTGCTGGGCACACATCGCGGCGCCCTGGGCCGAACCGGTACCCAGCAGCGCGCACCCGTCGGAGGCGGCCTGACCGATCTGGCTGTTCATACTCTGCGCGGCCCTGACCGCATTGCGGAACCACGCCGGATTATCGGCCACGGTGGCGCTGGCCAAATTGACGACCGCCAATCCCGGCAGCGAGGCGAGCGCGCCCGCCGGGCTGACGCAAATGGCCTCGGAACCGGTCTGCATCAACGGCAAGGCCTGCTTGCCGTTGACCTGCGTCCCGTTCAGCCCGACCCACGGCACAACGCGCTGGATCACGCCCGTGTCGGAGCAGGTGACCTCGGGTTCGACCCATTCCGCGCTGACGCTCTTGAAACTGCCCGTGACGACGTAACCGGCCCAGTTCGTACCGCGGATGCGCGGCGGCGTCTGCTCCGATTTCGCGCCGGGCGGCGACTTCGGTGCCGGTTTGGGCGCCGGCTCGGGTGCCGCCTGCGCGGGCACCAACGACGGCGAAACCAGCACCACCACGATCGCCCCCACCACCGACGCGGCGAGACGGCTTCGAATTCGCGTCCGACCCGGGGTAGTCGTCATGAAGGGCCACGATAGCCGAAAAGTATGGCCGAGTTGCGATGGCGCACCCTGCGGACCGCAGAAATTATCTCTATACCCGAAACCCGCGATTGTATTCATTTCGCGGACACTCCGGCGCAGCTGCACCACATCACCGGTTACTAGTGATTTGCTGAATTAGCACTACCGGCTTCGAGATTCACCCGTGGATACGAAAGGACCGAATCGATGATGCGGTACTTCATTCCTACCTTCGCAGCAGCCGTCTGTGCCATTTTCCTCGGCGCCGCCCCGGCGAACGCCGTCGCCACCGACTGCGCGGCCCCCGATGCGCCACCGATTTGCGCGACACCGTCGAGCAGTTGGAAAACCCATCCGGTGGGTTCCTCGCTCTCGCTACCCAGGGCCGGCGTCAAGGCGCTGGCCATGACAATGGTGCCGCCGCATCATTTCTGGGCGTTCGACAACATCATTACCCGGGAAAGCGGCTGGAATGTCTTTGCCGTCAATCCGGAGAGCGGCGCCTACGGCCTCGGCCAGGCCCTGCCGCCGCACAAGATGGGCACCCACGGACTCGACTGGGCGTTCAACCCGGTGACCCAGATCCGCTGGACCTACGACTACATGAACAAGCGCTACGGCAGCCCCATCGGCGCCTGGGAATTCTGGCAAGCGCACCACTGGTACTGATCCGCGACACAACGGGACGCGGCGCACCTAGTCTTGATCCGTGCGTCGGCTCCTCCCCCTCTTGCTACTGCCCCTCACTGCCTGCGCCGCGGAGCCGGCCCCGGCGCCGCCACCGCCGCCCACCACCACCACCGAACACGTTCGCACACCGCAGGACTGCACAAAGCTGACGGTCACCACCATGACCGTCGAGCCCGGCATCGCCTACATCTTCGGCACGCACGCCGAGTGGCTGCCCAAGGGCCAGTTCATCCGCGTTCGGGTGGCAATCACCAACACGGACAACACCTTCCGCACCACCCGGCCGAGCGACTACCACCTCGGCGACGCGGCCGATCGTCCGTACCCGCCCAGCGTCGACGCGATGGCGATCAAGCGCCAACCGACCGAGCTCACCCTCGGTGCCGGGAATCGCGTGGAAGTGGACCTCTGGTACGACATCCCGGTCGATACGTCCCCGAAACTGTTGCGCGACAGCACCTGTGTCA
This sequence comes from Nocardia sp. XZ_19_369, assembly GCF_015355715.1. Lineage (NCBI taxonomy): Bacteria > Bacillati > Actinomycetota > Actinomycetes > Mycobacteriales > Nocardiaceae > Nocardia > Nocardia sp. XZ_19_369. Next base: position 152,866 of record NZ_JACVED010000011.1, read on the forward strand.
CTACCATCCCGCTGCCCGGTTAGAACTCCGCGGGCGGGTGAATTACGGAGCGGGGATGCCGGACCACAGATCGCAGTGGTGGTTTCGGGATACGTCGGTGGTGGTGAACTTCTCCGGTTCGAGAACCAGCGTCTGGTCACCGGTGTGCCGGGGCCAGTCCGGCAGACCCTTACTGTTCGGATCGCCGGCCCGAACGAAACTGGACCAATAACGGACCATCTTGTCGGACAAGTCTTTCTGAGCAGGGCCGGCCGGCGGCGATGCCCCCTTCAGATCGAACAGGTACGGCAGTTCGAAGGCATGTGACGCGCCCAGCGGAAAGGGTGGCGAGGTGGGCAGGCCGGGCAGCGGCGCGGCATTGCGGTCCGCGAACTGATAGGCGTACACCGGGCCGGTGCGGACCAGAGATTGCGCCATGCCCGCGATCGGGCAGACGAAGAGGTAGTCGGTCATCACCGCGGACCAGGCCAGCGTCGGCTGGTCGTAACCGGTCAGCGGATAGCGCTCGGCCACCGCCGCAGCCTGGGGGCCGAACGCCGTCAGCAGCTGGGGATATTGCTCGGCGGTAATCGTCTGCTGGGCGGTGAAATAGGTGTACTCGTCATGGTTCGCACCGATGAGCACCGGCACCTTCGCAGCCTTGCCCGCACGGAAAGCGGCCAGCGGGTCTTCGGGCAGCAAGGGCTGACCGAAGATCGGACCGGGCAGCCCCTCCCCGCCCTCGCCGGTGAACTGCAACGGCGTCGCGGCGACCTTGTCCGCGGGCAGCGCGCGCAGGCACTGCGCGGTGGCGGCATCGGCGCCCGGGCAGCCGAGCGTCGCCGCGTATTGCTCGCTCTTGGCGACCGCGGTCGGCCGGTCGGCCTGCAATTCGCACGGGCCGCTCTGCAGGATCGCGCCCTGGAACAACCGGTCCGAGGCGGGCGACACCAGGTGATCACACACCGACATCGCACCCGCCGACTCACCGGCGATGGTCACCTTGGCCGGATCGCCACCGAAGGCGGCGATATTGTCGCGCACCCAGCGCAGCGCCGCCTGCTGATCCATCAGGCCGAAATTGCCGACCTGCCCGTCCTCGTGCGCCACCGAGGGATGCCCGAGAAAGCCGAGCGCACCCAGGCGGTAGTTGACCGTGACCACGACCATGTCGCCGGTCCGCACCAGCCGCGACGGGTCGTACCAGTCGCCGCTGCCGACGAGGAAGGCCCCGCCGTGGAACCACACCATCACCGGCCGCGGGCGCTCGGATGCGCCGCTCGGCGTCGACACGTTCAGGAACAGGCAGTCCTCGCTGCCCGAGAGCGGCCCTGGGCCTTCCCGCTGAAGACACTGCGCGCCGGGTGCGGTGGCGTCCCGCTCCTGCGACCAGATGGCCGGTGCAGCAGGTGGTTTCCACCGCAGTTCACCTGTCGGTGGTGCCGCATAAGGTATTCCGGAGAACGAGCGCACGTCCGCGGTCACCGACCCGCGCACCGGCCCGGACTGGGTCCGCACGACCGCCGCGTCGGTCGGCTGCGCCTCGTTCGAGTCGTTGCACCCGACTACCACCCCGCACACCACGGAGAGGACGGCGATCGTCACGGCCATCCGCCGTGCCCGCCACCGGAGCTTGTCGGACCAGTAGGGGTGCATCGCGGAGCCTCTCTGTCGAGTGACGGTCGGCTGAACCGTAGTGCGCCCTATCGCAACCCGTTAGGAAGCGCTGCCGGTGGCCGGACGCGACCGCCACCGTTCACATGCGGCGGAGTCGGCGTTCGCACGGTCCACGCCGTTGCGGGCACACCCCTGTGGCGTGTACCCCTCCCGATCGTAACCGGACCTGTCATAACCGGACCGGTTGTAACCGAAGCGGTTGTAGCCGAACCTGTCGTAACCGAAGACGTCGTAACCGTCCACCCCGTAGCGATCGTCGAAACCGTTGCGATCGTCGAAGCCACCGGGACGGTGGTGCGGACCCGTATTGAGGGTTCCGTTGGGGTTGGTGCAGCCGACATCGGTCGGCGCGTGGCATGGGATGGCGGAGGCCACCGGGACGAGGACCGCAGCCGGTGCCAATACCAAGGTTGCGGCGACCACGCTCCGCACCATCACCCGTCGGGCCCCACCGGAACGCACACTCTTCTTCGACACCATCGACCTCTGATTCACCTGGAACGCATACATCGCGTTCGGATTCGAGACAGACCCTTCCCACCGGAAGTTTTTCCTGGCGCGGTGGGCCGTCTAAAGCATTGCAGTGCAGCATTTTTCGGTCTGCGACTCCGATGAAGCGAAGATATCCGAAACGAAACTGTTTACGCCTCAGGGGAATCCCCCATTTCACCGTCGATCGTTGGACGTACGCTTCCGCAAGGTTCCCCGGGCGGCAGCCCACCGAACACTCATCGGCGCCGCACCCGAAACACGGCAAATCTCCATTATTGCGACCGATCGGTCGGACTTATTGGATAGGATATCGACATGACGAACAGGCCCCCGGCCGACGGGCGCCGAGCGCGCGGCGACCGATCCAGAACGGCCGTCCTGGACGCGGTTGTCTCGCTCGCCTCCGTCGAGGGACTCGGCGCACTGAGCATGGGTCAGGTGGCCGCCGAGGCCGGCGTGAGCAAGTCCGGACTGTTCTCGCTCTGGCGCGACAAGGAAGAGCTGCAGCTGGCGGCCATCGAGCGCGCGCGACTGCAATGGGCGGAGCGGGTGGTGCAGCCCGCTCTGCAAGCCCCGGCCGGCGTGCGTCAATTGTGGGCGCTGCACGAGGCGCGATTGGCGTTCTATACCGGCCGGGTGCTGCCCGGCGGCTGCTTCTTCGTGGCCGTCCAGCACGAGTTCGATGACCGGCCGGGACCGGTGCGCGACCGGATCGTCGATCTCGCTCGTGAATGGGATGCATTCGTACACAACATCATTCGCACCGCACTCGACGCAGGCCAGTTGCGGAAGGACACCGACCCCGGCGTGCTCGCTTTCGAGCTCGACGCGCTCGGCTACGCCGCGATCACCCGTTCGCGACTGCTGGAGCGCGACGCCGCGTTCGCGCAGTCACGCGCCGCCATGCTGTGGCGACTGCGGGCGTACTGCACCGACCCGTCGATTCTTCCCGCAGCCTGACCGGAACTTTGCGACCGATCGTCCGCGCGCCGGTCGCCGTCGAACAGTACGGCCGACATGACCGACCACCTGATGGTCGCCGCGCAACGAGGCGTAAGTTTATGCATAAGTTTCCCTGCCGTGGATAGGCAGAAGGGGTGGTACGACGGTGCAGGCCGAACCAGCGAGACCCGCCGAACGAGGTCCCGCTATCTCGCCGGATACAACCAGGTTGCGGACGTTTTCGACCAGCAAGCCACCTGGTCTACGCTGCGTGGGTCAGGTGGACCTCACGACGCATGACGAGTGGCAGAGCGCGCTCGCCGAGCTACCTGCTGCACCCGATATCCACCTGGAATTGTCCGAGCTCACCTTCATCGATACCCATGGCACCCTGATACTGGTGGAAGCCACGAATCAGTCGGCCGAGGGACGCCGGGTCGTGCTGCACAACCCGCCTGTGACGCTCGTCCGCATCCTCGAGCTGTTCTGGCCGTCGCTTCCCACAATTGAGGTAGACCGCGCATGACCATCACCACCGACCCGCTACCCACGGCAGACCCCTTCGTGCACCCGGCGCTGTTCTACAGCGACACCGAGGAGTACCTGGCGGGCACCGTGGGCTTCATCCGCGAGGGGCTGGCCAACAACGAACCGGTCGCGGTCTCGGTGCCGGGGCCGAACCTGGAGCTGATCCGCGCCGAACTCGGCGCCGATGCCGAGGCCGTGCGGCTGATGGACATGACCGTCGAAGGCCGCAACCCGGGCCGGATCATTCCGGGCGTGCTGCGCGCCTTCGCCGACACCTTCCCGACCGGCCGCGTGCGGATCATCGGCGAACCCATCTGGGCCGGGCGCTCGGCGACCGAGTATCCGGCGTGTGTCCAGCACGAAGCGCTGATCAACGCCGCGTTCACCGGGCGCGAGGTCACCATTCTGTGCCCCTACGACACCGAACGCCTGGACCCGGCCGTGCTGGTCGACGCGCACGCGACGCACCCGACCCTGATCGACGGCGACGGCGAACGCGCCAGCAACGCCTACGATCCCGACCGCATCGTCGCCTCGTACAACAAGCCGTTGTCCCCGCCGCCCGCTATCGCCAGCGTGCTCGCCTTCGACGCCGCGACGCTCGCCGAGACCCGGCACCGGGCAGGCGCCTACGCGCGCGGCCTCGGCATGGACGACGACCGGATCATCGACCTGGAGTTGGTGATCGCCGAGACCATCACCAACTCGGTGGTGCACGGCGGCGGCAGCGGCACGCTCGCGCTCTGGATCGAAGGCAGGCAGCTCCGCGCTCAAGTCCGCGACGCGGGCCACATCACCAATCCCCTCGCCGGCCGCCTGCCACCGGCACCGTTCCAATTCGGTGGCCGCGGCCTGCTGCTGGTCAACCACCTCACCGACCTGGTCCGCATCCACACCGGCGTGCACGGCACCACCATCCAGATGGATCTCCGACTGGCCTGAGCGGCCCGCGAAAAGGCCTGTCGCTCTTACTTGCCGGTGAACCGCGCCTTACGCCGCTCGACGAACGATTGAATGCCCTCCGCACCGTCGGCCGTCGCGAACAGTTGTGTGACATCGCCGACCAGGTGCTCGGCCGCGGCGGCATTGCCTTCGTCGCGAGCGCGGTGCGCGGAGGCGAGGATGGTGCGCACGCCCAACGGCGCCGAGTCCTCGGCGATCTCGGTGGCCAGGGTGCGCGCCGCGGCGAGCGCCGTCGCAGCATCGGGCGTGACCTGCTGAACCAGGCCGATCCGGTAGGCCTCGGCGGCATCGAACTCAGCTCCGGTGAGCACCCAGCGCATCGCGTTACCCCAGCCCGCTTCCCGCCAGAACCGCAGCGTCGCACCGCCGAACGGATAAATGCCGCGCCGGACCTCCAGCTGACTGAACCGGGTGCCTTCGGCGGCGATCCGAATGTCGGCGGCCAGCAGCAGCTCGATGCCGAGCGTCATGCACCAACCCTGTGCCACGGCGATCACCGGCTTGGTCCAGCGGTAGTTCAGCCGCCACGGATCCAGACCGTCCTCGGGATAGGTGATCGTGCCGGCGGCGAGCGCGGGCGCGACATCGACCAGGTCGAGGCCTGCGGTGAAATGCTCGCCGTGTCCGAACAGGACGCCGGCGCGCAGCTCGTCGTCGCGCTCGAGCAGGGCGTACGCGCGGGAGAGCGCCTCGAGCATTTCGCGAGTGAACGCGTTGCGCTTGTCCGGGCGGTTCAGCCCGATGAGCAGGACATGTCCGTCGCGTTCGACGGTAACGGTGTCGGCCATGGTCTTCAGTCAACAAGACAGTTATCGATTATGCAATAGACCATAATCAGCTCGTCGGGGCCTGCGCGACGGTTTGCTCAGGAGTCCGATTCGACTCGGCTCTGCGCCGCCAGCCGCTGGAAGGTGCCTGCGATGTACTCGATCCGGGTGTCTTCGAGCTCGGGTCTGGGATAGGTGGAGCGGAAGATCGCCTCGCCGTCGAACATGTGCACAATCGAGGTGGCCAGCAGACGCGCGATATCGGCGGGGACGGCGGGGCTGAGGGCCGCGACGGCGACGCGCTCGACGTCGTCGATCAGGGCGCGGGCGACCGGGGCGAGGCGGGCCCGCAGCTCCGGTTCGGTGCGCGCGGCGACCAGCAGTTCGAACCAGACCGTGTTGGTGTCCTGCCGGATCTGATTGCGGGCGCGATGCAGGATATGCGTCAAATCCAGTGGGCGGTCGGCGTTTTCGCGCAGGCGAATGTTGTCGAACGCGCGCATGTGCCTGCGGCCGACCTCCTCGGCGGCGGCCACCACCAGGTCGGTCCGCGAGTCGAAGTGCCGGAAGATGCCGCCCTTGGAAACGCCTGCGCGGCGGCTGATCTCACCGAGCGAGGCGTTGTGGTAGCCGACCTCGGCGATGGCCTCGATGGTGGCCTCGACGAGTTTGCTGATCGTGGCGGCGCGGCGCTGGGCCTGGGTTCGGCGCGGTGGCGCGGTCACCGCACCTGGGACCTGAGGAATCGCCCGGTGCGGCCGGTGCCGAGGATCGGCGCGGCCGTGCCGTCGCCGAAGACGTACTTGCCGCCGATGAAGACGGCCGAGACCGCTCCGTCATTGCGATTCACCATGCGAGACAGATTGTCATACTGCGCGACCGGGCTTTCGGCGTAGGCGTCCAGCGAGTCGTCCAGGTGCGCCGGGTCGATGATCACCAGATCCGCTCGGTCGCCCGCGCGCAGGTGTCCCGCGTCGATCCCGTACCAGTCGGCGAGCTCGCCGGTGAGCCGGTGCACGGCGCGCTCCAGCGAGAGGAACGGTGCCCCAGCGCGTTCGGCGTCGTGCACGCGGCGCAGGAAGCGGAGCCCGAAGTTGTAGAACGCCATGTTTCGCAGATGCGCACCGGCGTCCGAAAAGCCGAGCTGCACACCGGGATCTGCGCCGAGCTTGGTCAAGAACTTCGGCCGATGGTTGGAAATCGTGGTGCGCCAGCGCAGTTTGGTGCCGTGGGCGACCACCAGATCGAGAAACGCGTCCACCGGGTGTGTGCCGCCGCGCTCCAGGCCGACCTGGCCGAACGTCTTGCCGATCACCGAATCGTCCGGGCAGGAGACGATCTCGGCGTCGAAGAAGTCGCGGTGCCAGACCCGCATCCCGAACTTGGCGTCGTAGTCCTTGCGGAACCGCCGCCGATACGACTCGTCCTGCATCAGCGCGTTGCGCTCGACCTGGTCGGCGAGGTGCAGCGCGGCGGCACCCGAGCCGAACTCCTCGAAGATCACCAGGTCGATGCCGTCGGCGTAGACCTCGAACTGCACCGGCAGGTGCTGCCAGCGGAAGTCGCCGCCCAACGCGTTCAACGCGCGCGCGATCGGTCCCATGATGTAGACCAGCGCCGGGTTCGCCTTGATGTCGGCGGCCGAGAGCAGCGTCGTCTTCAATCGCTTGCGGAAGATGCCCAGGCTGCTCAGCGTCATCGCGGCGATACTGCGCACCGAGGCGATGTCGGGACCGGCCTGCAGTACGCGGCGTCGCCGTCGCAGAATCGCATTGAGGCGGCGCCGTTCTCGCGCCTTGGCGTAGGTCGACGGCAGCGTGCGTGAGCGGCAGGTGTCGCCGTCGATCTTGTCGAAAAGCAGCTGCTGCGCGGACATTCCAACGAATCCGGCATCGAGCGCCTCGGTCAGCGCCGCTTCCATGGCCGCTTGTTCTGCCGGCGTGGGCCGAACCTCTTTGCGGGTGGCGCGGTCGAGTCCCATCTGCGCGGTCCGGATATCCGAATGCCCCAGCATCGCAGCGATATTGGGGCCGAGCGGCAACTCCTCCAGCGCCGTGATGTACTCGCGCGCGGACTGCCAGGTCTTGACCTCGTCGACCGCCTCGATGACGTGGCGCCGCGGGATCGCCTCGACCCGGCCGAACAGATCGCCCGCGTCGGTCGCCTCGACGTGCACGGTCGACAGCGAACACGACCCGAGCAGCACCGTGGTGATGCCGTGGCGCACCGACTCGGTGAGCGCGGGCGTCTTCAGCACCTCGATGTCGTAGTGCGTATGGATGTCGATCATGCCGGGGACGACCCACTTGCCCGCGGCCTCGATGACATTCGGACAGCCCGTCTCGTCGAGCGGGTCCGCCGACACCGTGACGACACGATCCCCGCGAAGTCCGATGTGCCGCGTGGCGGAGGGCGAACCGGCACCGTCGAACCAGCGTCCGGACTTGATGATCGTGTCGTAGCTCACTCTCACATTGCAACCGATCGGTCACTAACCGTCAAGGGGTCAGTTCTCACACCGCACCGGAATCGGGTGCGCGCAATGATTTGCCATTACGTAACTCCACGCTCGGAGTACGGCCATCAACACCCGTCATTCTCATCCGAACGAATATGGAAACAGGGGCAGTGACTTTGCTCGATAACCGTCTCCACCATGCACAACGAGCAGCTTCATGAGCTCTCGCCGGGTCGGTAAATAGGCATCGACAATGCGAACGCGCCCGATGACTACCAATTGTCCGAATAGTTGCTGAATATACTGCTCGGACGCAGCTCCTCGGCGAACAACACCTTTGTTTCCCGTATTCGTAGAACCAGGATGGAGGGGCCGCATGCCCACACCGACACCGGCACGTGCCGATCATCCGCTCGCCCTGCCCACCGAAGCGGAGATCGCCGAGGTGCGCGCCGTCGTCGCCGACGCCGGGCTGATCGCGCCGACAACACGTTTCGTCTACGTCGGCCTGGACGAACCGGACAAGTACGCCGTCTACGACCGGTCGGACGCCACGCCGTTGGACCGCTGCTTCCGCGTGCTGCTGCACGACGTGGATCGTCCGAACGCCGTCGACCTGACCGTGTCGCTCGGCCGCCGCGCGGTGCTCACCCAGCGCACCATGGACGCGATCGTCGACGGCCAGCTGCCGGTGCTCGACGAGGAGTTCGAGCTGGTCGAGGCGGTGCTGGCGACCGATCCGGACTGGCTGGCCGCGCTGGCCGCCCGCGGCCTCGACGTCACCGAGGTGCGGGTCGCCCCGCTGTCGGCCGGCGTGTTCGACTACCCGGGCGAGGCAGGTCGACGCATCCTGCGCGGCTTGGCATTCCACCAGCAGCACGAGAAGGACCACCCGTGGGCGCATCCGATCGACGGGCTGGTCGCCTTCGTCGATGTCATGACCCGCGAGGTGTTGCGGGTGATCGACGCCGGGCCGGTCGACATACCCCAGGAATCCGGGAATTTCGACGACCCCGGTGTGACCGGACCCCTGCGCAGCACCCAGAAACCGATCGAGATCACCCAGCCGCAGGGGCCGAGTTTCACCGTGCGCGGCAATCTCGTCGAGTGGGAAAAGTGGTCGGTGCGAGTGGGTTTCGATGCCCGCGAGGGACTTGTCCTGCACCAGATCGGTTTTCACGACGGCGGCCGGGTGCGGCCGATCATCCATCGCGCGTCCATCGCGGAGATGGTGGTGCCCTATGCCGATCCGTCGCCGATCCGCTCCTGGCAGAACTACTTCGACACCGGTGAGTACCTCGTCGGGCGCTACGCCAACGCCCTCGAGCTCGGCTGCGACTGTGTCGGCGACATCACCTACTTCGACGCGGTCATCGCCGACGAGGCAGGCCGGCCGCGCGTCCTGCACAACGCGATCTGCCTGCACGAAGAGGATTTCGGCGTGCTGTGGAAGCACACCGACCTGTGGACCGGCTCGCGGGAGGTGCGCCGCCAGCGCAGGCTGGTGATCTCGTTCTTCACCACGGTCGGCAACTACGACTACGGCTTCTTCTGGTACCTGTACCTCGACGGGACCATCGGTTTCGAGGTCAAGGCCACCGGCATCGTGTTCACCGCCGCCTATCCCGGCGCCGACCACCCGTTCTCCACGCAGGTGGCCCCCGGGCTCGGCGCGCCGTATCACCAGCACCTGTTCAGCGCGCGACTCGACATGATGGTCGACGGACATCGCAACCAGGTGGCGGAGGTCGAGAGTGTCCGGCTGCCGATCGGCCCGGACAACCCGCACGGCAACGCTTTCACGCGGCGGCGCACCCCGCTGATCCGCGAATCGCAGGCCCAGCGGCTCGCGGACAACCGGGTCGGCCGCACCTGGCACATCAGCAACCCCGAGGTACGTAACCGCTTGGGGCAGCACGTCTCCTACGTACTGCACCCGGAAGGCAAAGAGACGCTGCTCGCCGCCGACGAGTCGCCCATCGCGCAGCGGGCCGCGTTCGCCACCAAGAGTCTCTGGGTTACCCGCTATGACCCGAAAGAGCGCTATGCCGCAGGCGATTTCGTGAATCAGCATCCCGGCGGTGCGGGACTGCCCGACTATGTGTCCGGCGACCGTTCGCTCGACAACGAAGACCTCGTCGTGTGGCATACGTTCGGCCTCACCCACTTCCCGCGCCCGGAGGACTGGCCGATCATGCCGGTCGCCTATACCGGCTTCACGCTCGAACCGGTCGGCTTCTTCGACCGCAACCCCACCCTCGATGTTCCGCGCACCGGCTCCGGCCACTGCGCCGGCTCGACCAGTCCCTGCCATGGAGCTCCCGTTGACTGAATCATCCACTGCCGGTGCACGATTACGCGGTTCGATCGGGGTGGCGGGGATCGTATTCCTCGTCATCGCGGCCGCCGCGCCGCTGACCGCCGTCGGCGGCGCGTTGCCGCTCATGATCGGGCTCGGCAACGGGGCGGGCGCGCCGACCGCCTACCTCGTCGCCGCGGGCGTCCTGCTGCTCTTCAGCGTCGGATATGCCGCGATGAGTAGCCATCTGGACGAAGCAGGAGCGTTCTACGCCTACGTCAGCCGGGGCCTCGGCCCTCGTGCCGGGCTCGGTGCGGCGGGTCTGGCTTTGCTGACGTATACCGCTATCCAGGCTGGGATCTACGGGCTGGCGGCGTCGACCGTCGACGAGCTCGTCGTGCACTACGGTGGGCCCGACTTACCGTGGTACGTCTACGCTTTCGCGCTGATGGCCATCGTCGCCGTGCTGGGTTACCGCAATATCGAGCTCGGTGCCAAGGTGCTCGGTGTGCTGCTGGTGGTCGAGATCGCCAGCATTGTGGCGTTAGCAGCCGGCGTGCTGAGCCGCGGCGGCGCACACGGCATCGACACCGTCTCCTTCACTCCGTCGGCGTTTTTCGACGGATCTCCCGGTGTCGCGTTGATGTTCGCGATCGCGTCGTTCATCGGGTTCGAGGCCACCGCGATCTACGGCGAGGAGGCCCGCGACCCGCGCCGCACCATCCCCCGGGCCACCTACCTCGCGGTCGGCACGATCGGCGTGCTCTACGCGGTGGCCAGCTGGGCGGTCGTGCTCGCGTTCGGCAGCGATGACGTCGCGGCGGCTGCGGGTGCGGACCCCGAAGGTCTGACCTTCACCGCCGCGCGGCTGTTCCTCGGCGAATCCGCCGCCGATCTCATGGCAATACTGCTGGTGACCAGCTTGTTCGCCGCCCTGCTCGCCTTCCACAACGCGATCTCCCGCTACGGCTACGCGCTGGCCCGCGACGGCATCGGTCATCCGGCGCTCGGCCATATCCACCTCCGGCACGGCTCGCCACACAAGGCCGCGCTCGCCCAGACGCTGTCGGCGGCGCTGCTCCTCGGCACCTTCGCACTCGCCGGCGCCGACCCCGTCCTGCAGCTGTTCACCTGGATGTCCGGCCTGGCCACCGTGGCCATGCTGCTGCTGATGTTGCTCACCAGCGTCGCCATCATCGTCTTCTTCCGCCGCACCGGCGTGGATCGCCGGGCCTGGCACACGGTGATCGCGCCCGTCCTCGGCACCGGTGGACTGCTGCTGATCACAGCGCTGGTCATCGACAACTTCACCACCCTGGTCGGTGGTTCCACCCTCGTCGCAATCGTCCTCCTGGCCACCGTCGCAGCCACCTTCGCGCTCGGCGTCACCCTCGCCCGCCCCGCCCCGAACCCCGCGCAGCCGCACACTTTCTGATTTCCCGCACATGAAATCGCATGCGATTCCCGGTGCGGGAAATCAAAAGGTGTGCGGCGGGCCGGGCTCGGTACGGCGCGGACGGTGGCGCGCGGGGCCGAGTCGGGACAGACTTGATGCCGTGAATCCCATGCCATTCGGCCCGAGCGCCGATGACCGCGCGGGTGCCCGGTGAGCGCCCTCGCGCGCGGCGAGAACCGGCCTGTACCCGCCGATCGGATGACGGTGACGGTCGCCTGCTCGGCCGGAGTCGACGTGTCGGCGCTGCTGCTCGGTGCGGACGGACGCGTCCGGTCCGACGCCGACTTCGTATTCTTCAACCAGCCGGTCGGACCCGGCGTCACCTATCGGCACGGCAGCGGCCGTGGCGACATGGTCGACGTGCAGACCAGCGCGCTACCGGCCGACGTCGACAAGGTAGTTGTCACCGCCAGCCTCGACGGCAGCGGACCGCCGACCTTCGCCCGCGCCGGCACGCTGCAGGCGACGATCGGCTCCGATTCGGGGACACTGACTTTCCCGATGGACGGGCTCACCACCGAAACGGCCGTGGTGTGCGTGGAGATCTATCGCCGCGGCGGCGCCTGGAAGGTGCGTGCGGTCGGGCAGGGTTACGACAACGGGCTGGCCGGTATCGCGACGGCGTTCGGGGTGAATATCGACGACGAACCCGAGGCGCCCACGCCGAGTGCGGCTGCTGCCGCACCGGTTTCGCCGCCGGGCTACCCGTCGCAGGCACCGCCTCCGCCACACGGCGCGCCCCCGCCGAACTACTCGCCCCAGGGCGCGCCCCCGAATTACCCACCAGCTGGCGCACCGCCGAACTATCCGCCGCAGGGTGCACCGCCGAACTACGCACCGCAAGGCGCACCACCGAACTACCCACCCCAAGGCGCACCGCCGAACTACCCGCCCCAGGGCGCACCACCGAACTACGCCCCGCAAGGCGCACCCCCAGTCCCCGCCTACGCACCGCCTGTCGCGCCCTCACCTCAGCAAGGAGCACTGCCCATGCAGAGCGATCTGTTCAACCCGAACCACGCCGAGGTCACCGGCGTCGGCATCCAGAAGCAGGGCAGCAAGATGATCAAGGTCGCCGTCAACGGCGAGGTCATGGCGCGGGCCGGTTCGATGGTGGCGTACCAGGGCGACATGCAGTTCAAAGCGCTGGGCTCCGGCGGCATCGGCCGGGCGATCACCCAGCGGCTCACCGGCGAGGGCGTTCCGCTGATGAACGTCTCCGGCCGCGGCGACCTGTTCCTCGCCGACAGCGCCGCCGACGTGCACCTCATCGACCTCGACGGCAGTGACGGCCTCACCATCAACGGTTCCAACGTGCTCGCCTTCGACTCGAGCCTGAGCTACCGGGTCCAGCGGGTGCAGGGTGCGGCCGGAGTCGCCAGTAACGCCGGACTTTTCAACTGCGTCTTCACCGGACGGGGCCGGATCGCCATCACCACGCACGGCTCGCCCGTGGTCTTGCAGGTGGATCAGCCGACCTACGCCGATCCGCAAGCGGCGGTGGCTTGGTCGTCGAGTTTGCAGACCGGGATCAAGCGCAACGACTCGTTCGGCCTGGGCAGGTTGCTCGGGCGCAGCACCGGTGAGGGTCTCACGCTGGCGTTCTCCGGTCGCGGCTTCGTCATCGTGCAGCCTTCGGAGCTGCCACCCGGCGGGTTCATCGGCGGCACCGGCGGCGGCCAGCAGGCCGGGCAAGGCGGGGGGCTGTTCGGTTAACCAGGGATAGTTCGGCTAACAATTCGCGCGCCACGATTGACCACACGCGCACCGTCCGCGATGATCGGCAGCACCTCGGATTTCTGAGCGTTGCGACGAGGCATTCCTATCACCCTGGCATTCGGCACAAAGCGTGGCGGTAAGGCGAAGAGAGGTCGGAAATTTGACGAGCAGCAGGCGTTTTCGAGATCGGGCGGCTAGATTCGCGGTACTGGCCGGGGTCGCGTCAGCCGGATTCGCCATGACGGGAACCGCGCAGGCCGAGCCGTTATGGCCCGGCGGCCCAGATATACCGGGTATTCCGGCCATCATCCAGCCGCCGCCACCCGCGCCGGTCTACGCACCGTGCACCGCGGCGAAGGTGCGCGCGTGCATGCGGCTGTCGACCAAGGAAGTGTGGTTGATGGAGGACGGCCGGACCGTCTTCGGCCCGAAGCCGATCGAGATCGGCAGGCCGGGATACGAGTCGCAGGTCGGCGTCTTCGATGTCGACTTCAAGCGGCGAGATTTCTGGAGCACAATGCACAATGCACCGATGGAATACGCAGTCTTCTTCGACGGCGATATCGCCACACACATCGGGCCACTCGATTCGATGTCGCACGGCTGCATTCGAATGAACCCCGATGCCGCCGAGGCCACCTTCAATCATCTGGAGCCCGGCGACATAGTCGAAGTCGTGGAGTAACACGATCTTTCAACACGCGAAACGGGATGCCCTCGACGGGCATCCCGTTTTTGCTCTCGGTAACCCCGAAGTCGGCCATCCCGGCCGTTCCGATAGGCGGCTACGGGGCCGCCACATCGACGCAGCCGGGGGTGGGGTCGACGACGTCGCAACCGGACGGCGGGCGGGTGGGCCGATAGTCGGGCGATACGCCGCCCGCTGCGATGGTCTCGGTGTAGGTGGCGACGGCCTTGGTGGGGCGGCGCTGCAGGGCCGGGTCGCCGAGCACGTCCACGGTGTAGAGGCCGAATCGTGGGCGGTAGCTGCCCCATTCGTAGTTGTCGGTGATGCTCCAGTAGTTGTAGCCGATCAGGTTCACGCCGTCGGCCTTGGCGCGTTGCAGCCAGTAGACGGTGTCGCGCAAGTGGTCGCTGCGGTTGTAGTTGCCCGTACCCGGCGTATTGCTGTCGTCGGAGTTGGCATCCTCGGTGGGCATGCCGTTCTCGACGACGTAGATCGGCAGGTCGGGCTTGCCGACCTTGCGCGCCTCCTCCGCATAGCGTTTCACCGCGTAGTAGATGCCCTCGGTCCGGATCGGCAGGTTCCACATACCGGGTGACCCGATGGCCGCGATGGACCGGACGGTGGCGGGTGGCGACGAGGCCGGCGGCTCGAAGGCGAAGTAGTAGTCGACGCCGATGTAGTCGAGGTGGTCGGCGATCTTCGCGAAGAGTCCACCGTTGACCTGATCATCGATTCCGGCGACGTAGCCGATATTGCTGGTCACCTGCGCGTCGGGGCGCACCTGGTGAATGTAGTCGTAGATCTTGTTGTGCGCCTCGGCCACCAGATCTTCCATCCGCCCCTGGTTGGTGGCGTTGTTGCGGACCTCGTGCATGATGTAGGCGACCGGCTCGTTGATGGTGACCCACAACGGATTTCGCGGGGCGTATCGGTCCACCACCTTGCGCATATTGGCCAGCCAGGCCTCCACCATTTCCGGGTTGTCCCAGCCGGTGTCCGGGGAATCGGAATGTTTGCCCTGGAAGGCGCCGTCGTAGGCCCAGCCCGGGTACACCCAGTGATCGAGGGTGAGCATCGGCCGCATGCCCGCCTTGACGATTTTGGCGATCACCGCGTCGTAGAAGCGGAACCCGTCGGCGTCCCACTCCAGCCGGCTCGTCGGTTGCAGCCGCGCCCACTCGATCCCGATCCGGAACACCTTCACCCCGAGCGACTTCGCCAGATCGATATCGGCGGCGTACCGGTTGTAGAAGTCGATCGCGCTCTGATATCGGTCGAACTCGGGGTGGCGCTCGATGTAGCGCACCCAATTGCTGTCGGGCGCATCGTTGCCCACGGAAACGCGATGCGCCGAAACCGAGCCCAGCGCACCTGTGCCGGGGCGGTCGTTGCCCGGCGCGTGCCCTTCCGACTGGAAGCCGGACGCCGCGACGCCCCAGAGGAAGTCGGGCCCGAGCGCGGCCACCCCCGCCGTTGGCTCCGGCTGAGCAACACTCTCGCCGGGGACCAGCAGCGCGGCCATCGAAGCCGCGAGTGCTACCGCGGCACGCCGTGTCCATGTGCGCATAAACCGTGAACTTAACCGATTAATTGCTGAACCCTCGGCAAGCTCGGTCCTCTCGGCGAGTGCAGGGCACGGAACACCCACGAGAAGCAGACCTGGCCACGCAGCCAGGCAGTTGCGAGAGCCGACGATTCTGCGCTGGACCCGCGTCAGTTCGTGGACATGCGCCGGTCGATCCGGGCGATCGTCACGGCAGTCGGGGCACCGTAGGCCCCGTTGCTGGCACCAGCTGCGGCCTCCTCCGCCGCGGCGGCGGCATTGGCGACCGTGATGTCGTCGGGGGCGAAGGCGGCGGCCTTCGCGGCGGCGAGCGCGGCGGCGGCCGCGTCCCCGACGGTGACCGCCGCGTCGGCGCTGGCGACCGCGTAGAAGGTGGCCTTGATCGCGTGGTTGGCGGCGACATACGCGTGCCATGCGGCGTCGCGGGTGGTGTTCGCGGCCGCGACGGCACGGGCGGCGCCGTGGGCGCGCGCGACATGGTCGACCGCCTTGTCCCGGTTCACCGCACGCCTGCTCGCGGCACTGGCCCGGCCCGCAGCGCTGGTCGCTCTGGCGCGCGCTTGGGCGAGCAGCTCACGGGTGTCGTCGACCTCCAGCACGGCGGTCCCCTGGGCGCCACCGGGCAGCAGCGGAATCACTTTGCCTACCAAGGGAACCCGCCGCCATCGAGCTGTGGAGCGCCCTCGCCGGACACCCCGAACCAGTCCCGGCCGACGCTGTCCTGGTTCCAGAAAGCCAGCGAATCCGTTGCCGCACAGTAGATTACGATCGCCAGCAGGGCAAAAGCCGCTAATTCCTTCGACAAACGCGTCACAGCGAACCTCCTCGATCGTTGCTCGTGCGCCGGTACACCCGGCGAATGCGGTAGGAGCCACACAGCATGCGCAGTGGGCGCACATCTCCGGATTGCCCGAATTCGATCCGGAGCCAACGGAAATGCGCGCCTGCCGCTAACCCAAGATGCCGAAAGTGAGAATCCCGACGAGGTTCTCCGTTACCGCGAGCACACTGTTCACTAGACCGAAGAGACCACTCAACATGACTGCTCCTGTGATTCGCCATTGACGGATCGATGACATTTGCCGAACGAGAGCACGAGCTGGATCGCCGAGGAAGGCTAGCGCACCTGTCCCCAAAAGGACAAAACACCTGCGCGCGGCGGCCGTCACCGGCGAAGCCGCAGGGCAGCAGCCATTTTCCCAGCTCAGCGCCTGATCAAAAATCTATCGAAGATTCTTCCATCCGAACGTACTCGGGTAACGAAGACACTATCGACGCCTGCCACTGACGGTTCCCGGCATGGTCAGCGTTGGACGCCCAACCGGGTTGTTCCCGCCACCTGGAGTTCTCGTAACGGGGCACCGACATTTCAGACTCGGCGTCGGATCGACCGCACGAAAACTGACCAGGTGGCTTGAAAACACAGGAAACGAAAGGGAGATCATG
Source organism: Nocardia sp. XZ_19_369 (assembly GCF_015355715.1). Lineage (NCBI taxonomy): Bacteria > Bacillati > Actinomycetota > Actinomycetes > Mycobacteriales > Nocardiaceae > Nocardia > Nocardia sp. XZ_19_369. Next base: position 169,844 of record NZ_JACVED010000011.1, read on the forward strand.
CTCGCACCGCTCCTCACTGCCATCGTTACCGCCCTCACCTCGGGCCTCACCAGCGTCGTAACCGCGCTTCTCGGCGGCTGATTCGACACGGTCCGGGGTGGCGGCGAAGCCCACCCCGGACCGGCGAACGCCGCAGGCCTTCGTGACCACTACCGGCCCAGAGCCGAGCAGAGCAATGTGAAGGTGGAGATAGTGCGTCGAATGCTGTTCTCCAGAACAGGTATTCGGAGACTAGGAACAATCGTCGCAGGTGCGGCCTTCGCCATGCATACCGGAGCAGGCACCGTCCCGGCTCAGCCTGCGCCCGGCCAATCACCGCGCTGCCCAGCCCTGTACGCCATCGGCGTGCCCGGCACGGGCGAATCATCTCCGGACGCGAACCCCTCGGCCGACCGCGGCATGCTGTCGGCGATCCTCCGGCCGATGCTGGCGGCGGAGCCGGACCGGGTCGATCGCGCCTATGTCCCCTACGAAGCGGGTTTCGGCGGTGCGGTGCCGGGCGGCCAAGTCCCCTACTCGCAATCGGTCACCGGCGGCCTGCAGCAACTGCGGGCGATGACGCAATCGGTCGTAGATCGGTGCCAGGACACCCGATTGGCCTTTGTCGGGTACTCCCAGGGCGCACATATCGCCTCCTTGCTCGCCCAGGAAATCGGCCGCGGCGAATCCCCCGTGCCCGCCGACCGGATCGCGGGCGTCGCCTTGCTGGCCGACCCCACCCGCTACCCCGGCGCACCGCTGTTCCCCGGCGCCGCGGGCAAACGCGCACCGGATCCCGCACCGGGCACGGTGTCGACCGGCCTGGCCGCGCTGCAGGCCCAGCCCGCGCCCGCCGCAGGTGGCGGAATCGGGCCACTGCGCGATCTCGCCCCCGACTTCGGCGCGCTCACCGGCCGGGTCGCGTCGTTCTGTATCGACGGCGATCTCGCCTGCGACTCCCCCGCGAACGCCCCGATCCTGCACATGATCACCAACATCGCCGGTCAGGCGCTGCTGCCCTTGGACGACCCGCTGACCGCGCTGTCATCGATCACCGACGCCCTGGCCGCCACGGTCAGCAAGACCGCGACCGACGTGGTCGACAAGGACCTGCACGGCTTCACCCCGGGCAGCCTCGTCCTGGCCCGCGACAAATCGCTGAGCGAACGACTCGCCGAAGCCTCCGACCCGCGCTCGGTGATCGACGACCCGACCGGGCAGGCGGCCGCGCTGCGCATCGCGACCATCACGCTGAACACCCTGACCAGCATCGTCGGCGTCGTGCTGCATCCGGAAGACGTCTGCCAGATCGGGGCCCTCGGCGCCACGGATCCGCTGGCCGGCCTGGCCACCCTCGGCGCCAAGATGTTCGCCGCGATGCCCAAACGCTCCGCCGCACCGCGGTTCACCCAGGTCGTCACCCAGGCGTTCAACGCCATCGGACGCCTGGTCAGCGACAACATCGAACTCGTGGACACCGAGGTGTGGGCGAAGTATCAGGACGCGGTGACCCGCCACGGCGCATATGCGGTCACCGCAGTCGACGCCGACCGCCCCTCGGCGCAATTCATCGCCGACTGGTTCGTCGAACTCGCCCGTGCGCTACCGGTGCCTGCTGAACCCAAACCTGGTCTCGCCCAGCCCGACAGCGTGCTCGTCACCATCCCTGATCCCGAAGTCCGGTCGCCCTCCGCCGGTAGCGCCACCAAACCCTCTACCCCGCAACGGAAGCCGAAGAACCCCGCTCTCGAGGTCGGTACCGGTGCGCAGGTGGACACCACTGATCCGTCGCGTGGTCGCATCCGGCCGGAATCCGCCGAGGCGAAGACCAAGCGCCTCACCACAAGTCGGCACCTCGTCTGGGCGTTGCTCCTTTCCGAAAGCGCCTGCCTGCTCTACTCGGGTCGCAGAAGGATCGTCCGTACGGGGTGGGACACAGACTTTCTCCATGAACGACAGTAGGCAGGTCCGATCGCATAATCGGCGATGCGGACCTGCCTGTTGCCGGATGAATCAGTAACGCGGGGAGGTCACTACCGCGGCATGATCGGCTTGGCCTTCGGCATGTCGCCGTCGGCGCCCGGCTCGGGGCCGAGGAACATATCGAGCCACTTGTCGACGGGTATGCCGCCGAGGCCCAGCTCCGCGCCGCCATTCGGTGGCCGGAGGAAATCCCGCAAAGTGGAGTTGAGTGTCGCCGCGAGTTCGGTTTCGACGGCTGCCGATTCGTCGCCGGTCTTGCCGCCCTTCCCCTTGCCCTTGCCCTTGCCCTTGCCCTTACCCTTACCCTGGCCCTTTCCCTTGCCTTTTCCGTTGTCTTCCTTGCCACCCAACGTGTCCGGCTCCGCGACGGCGTCGAAGTTCTGTGCCAGGGTGGTCGCGTTCGGCGCCGTGCCCGAATCTTGTTGCGGGGCGGCATTTGCCGCGCCCGCGGCAACGGCGAGCGTCGCCGTGACGGCGAACAGCCCGGTCACCGCGGCGATCGCGGTTTTGTGAAACATAGGTAACCCCTTTGTCGTAGCGAATGCGATACAGGCGGCCGACACGTGTCGGCACTACGACGTATTCGGATCGACGGCGCGTCTGGATCGGAGAATTCGGCGCGAATTGTCGCTACGACAGCAAAATTGCCCGAGCACGACCAATGAGGCCCGGGGGATCCCCGAGCCTCATCGGACTGTGTACAGCGATAGTGAGCCGCAGGGGCGACCACGACTCACTCTGCGGAACTGTCCCGAACTTCATGGGACTCGAACAGATTACCCAGTCGATCCCAATCCCGTGGCGATTCCGGATGGAATGTTCCGCTGACCGTGCCGACGCTGGATAAACGCAATCTTGCATTCGGTAGAAAGTGACACGCCCGCGCGCACAACCGCTTCGTGTGGATCCGTAACGGGCGGCAGTCCGATCCCGAATCACGGTTACCTCGCCGCTTTTCCGCGAGGCAGGAGTAATGAGGACGGGCCCGATGACAATGTACGGTTCTGGTTCGAAACCGATGCGGCGATCTCGCCGTACCGCCTGGCTGGTCGCGGTAGCGCTCGCGGTGACCACGCCGCTGGTCACGCCGCCGCCCCCGGCGAGCGCGCAGGCCGTGGTCGATCACATCACCCAGCGCACGGACCGCTGGCAGGAGGTATTCGTGCGGTCGCCGGCCATGGGCCGCATCGTGCAACTCGATGTTTTACTGCCCGCGGACCGTACAGCACCGCGCCCCACCCTCTATCTGCTCGACGGAAACGGCTCGACCGAGACTCAGCCACTGAGCACCTGGACCATGCGCACCGACATCGTGAGCTTCTTCGCCGACAAGAAGGCCAACGTCGTGATGCCCGTCGGCGGTGGCGGCACCTTCTACACCGACTGGCTGAAAGACGACCCCGCACTCGGGCACAACAAGTGGGAGACATTTCTGACCGAGGAGCTGCCACCGCTGGTCGATAATCTGCTGCACGGCAACGGAATCAACGCCATGGCCGGTGTCTCGATGGGTGCGCAGGCCGCGACCACGCTGACCTTCCGCCACCCCACGCTGTACCGGGCTCTTGCCGCCTACAGCGGCTGCCTGTACTCCAGCAACCTCGGGCAGGCCACCGTCCGCACGGTCGTGGCCGACAAGGGCGGCAATGCCGACAACATGTGGGGCAGCGTCGCCAACCCCGAGTGGCCCGCCCACGACCCGATCCGGCACGCCGAAGCCCTGCGCGGCAAACCCATCTACCTCTCCACCGGCACCGGTGTCCCAGGACCCTACGACCTCGCCTTCGACCCGAGTTACTCCTACCCCACCGACCTCCCGGCCGCCATCGCCATCGAGCAGGTCGCCCACGAATGCACGCTGCTCTTCGACGCGAAGCTGCGCCTGCACCGCATCCCCGCAACCATCCGCTACAACACCCCCGGCACCCACGCCTGGCCGTATTGGCAGGATGCCCTGCATGATTCGTGGCCGACGCTCAGAGCCGGTCTCGGAATCTGACCGATCCCGCCGGGTACTGATCAGCGCTCTGTCTCGTAACGATCGTGCCCGGCGAGCTTGTCGTAGGCGGCGCAGGCGGCGATCAGGGCTTGATGAGTGTCGACCTGGCGGGGCAGGTCGTCGCCGGTGCTGACATCGCGCCAGTCGACCCAAGCGCGGGCCAGTTCGTCGACGGCGTTGCCGACGCCGCCGATGCCGGGGGCCGCGGCGGCTATTCCTTCGATCAGGTAGCGGCGCAGGGTGCGCGCGGCGCGTTCGATCCCGGGGCCGTTCACCCGGCGCGACGTGGGCGGGCTCGCCTCGATCGCGGCGCGATGGCGGTGGATCCACTCGTCCACCGCGGCGAGCAGGCAGGCGGCCCGCAGGATCGGCGCGGCCGGATGCCGTTCGGGGACAACGTCATGCATCGCGTCCAGCAGTTCGTAGGCGGTGGGGAGGGCGGGCGATGGCCGCTGTCCCGGGGACGGTCGGTCGGGCTCGGACATGGTTCCGACTCCAGCTACTCGGCGTTCGGCAAACGAGCTGAGGCACAGAATCGCAGTCCAGGTGGTGAGCTGTCTTGGGCTGTGCACCAAGGACTAGTTCGTAACTTGTTCTCCGACACAGCCATTCGATAGGTCGATCAGCCTGGGTAGTTCCCCGGTCGAGGTGGCGACCCGATCTAGGCCCAGGACCGCCCGACGACCTCGTCGAGCCGCCATCGCGTCGAGTTGGGCGAATCGCCGTCCAGTGGGCTGCCCAATTGCCTTCGGCGTGTCGGCAAGCGGGCGGCAACAAGCGCTGGATAATTCGGAATGTGGCAGTGGTGACGATGCGTCGCAGGTCCGCGCTGGCCTTGGCGGCAGGCCTGCCTCTCGGCCTGCTGGCACTGAAGCACGCCGCGGCCACCGGACCGGTGATGCGGTACACGATGACCGCGTTCACCCATTCCAGCGAAACCGATTTGTACGTGTACGAATCGACCGATGCGACAAACTTCCAGCTCCTGCGCGGACCCGCCTACCGTCCGCCGACCGGCCTGTTGCGCGACCCGTCCCTCTTTCGCCACGTCGACGGCGTCTACTACCTGACGTACACCACCGCATGGGAGGGCCGCACGATCGGCTTCGCGCGCAGCGACGACCGCGTGAACTGGACGCACATGTACGACTACGAGGTGGCGGACCCGAGCGTCACGTCGACCTGGGCGCCGGAATGGCTCGTCGACGCGCAGGGGAACGTCACTGTGATCGTGTCGCTGTCCGACGGATGCCGGTTCACGCCGCATCTGATGCGGGCCGTAGACAAGGAACTGAGTACGTGGGGTCCGCTCACGCCGCTGGCCGGGCTAGGTCCGCCCGCCGGCTACCAGACCCCCGTCGATCGCCCCACCTGCGACCACTTCGGCTACGGCTACATCGACACCACCGTTGTGCACCACTACGGCCGCTACTTCGCGTTCACCAAGAACGAGACCAGCAAACTCGTCGAACTCGCCGTCGCCGCCGACCCGGCCGGCCCGTATGTGTTTGTCGCAACCGGAGATTGGGCGCGCTGGGGCGCGCCGCGCGAAGGTCAATGCGTCATCCCGCTGCCCGGCGGCGGCTGGCGGATCTTCTTCGACGACTACAACGAGGACCACCCCCGGTACTTCTACAGCGACAGCCGCGACGATTTCCGAACCTGGTCCGAGCCAATCGAACTCCCCCACCTGTCCGGCACCGTCCGCCACTTCACCGTGCTCCCCGAGACCAGCCGGTAGGCCACAGCTCGGCGCTGACCGCCGTCCGGCAGATTGCCCGAACATAACCAAAGAGGCCAAACCGGCCCAGGAATGACCTGAAATAGGGTTACGGTGAACCGCGTCACCGACGAGACTTGTAGTTGCATCCGGCGCCGGGCGCTTTGCTCCCTTATCTCGGGTACGCGCAGAACGACCGGCCTCACCCAGAGGATATGGCCGGTCGCCGGTGCCGGATGCACCTCGACCGTCGCTAGGGAAGGCCTACCTTGCCCACGCAATCGGAACATCGAACGATGGGGGACGCGCGGTTTCGCGCGTGCGCTATGCAGCAGAGTCTTCGCAGTGAGGCACGAGCCGGTCGCATTTGCCAGGCGCATGCACCAGGCCGCGCCGACCCCGTCACGTGACCGTGCAGACCGCCGACGGACCGAGGCCATGGGCGATGTGCGGCGAAGGCGGCCGCCGGCCGCTCCTGCCGGACTGGCACGAACTGTCCGCCGCATTGCGACTGCAAACCGGGGACCGTCCGGGCGACCACCTGGTCATCCAACTGGCTCGAGCGTTGGCGCAGTTGCACCACACCCGCCGCGCACAGCCGGACCGCCTGGTGGAAATCGACTGCCGCCGTGGCGAAGTCGTCACCGTGATCGATGATTGGGTGGCCAAGCAGGTCCCGCCGCGGCGCACGGACGACCAGCAGGCCGAGTCCCTCGGCAGCACCATCGACCGGATGGCGGCCGCCCAGATCCTCGCCGACCACCTGTTGATGACCGCCGAGAACGTGCCCGAACAGCGCGTGCACGCGGCGTGGTCCCGGCTGGCCGCGCTCGCCAACCAGTGGACCGATCTCGCGCACGACATCGAGACGCGCCGACCACGATCGATCGGCCATCGCTGAGTTGTTGTGTGAGTGCCGGTCTCGGCGCTAGGCCTGTTTCGGCGCTATGTGGGAATGGTCCAGAGATAAGCCGATATCGGCGGCAGTTCCGTGGTGTCTTCGAGGGGGTCGACGCGTAGTAGGCCGATGAATTCCTCGACCGACGTATAGCGCGCCAAAATGTCCTCCAGCAAGCGGCGCGCGGCTTCCTCCGGTTTCATGAGCCGGTTATGCCCACGGGTCCGAAATACAAACTGACCAACAGGTTTCTTTGGTGCTCGATAGTTCGCTGATCGCCGATCCGTTCATTACGGCCTCCACGTGTGGGGTCACTGCTGATCGGATGTGCCGAACGACTGCTGGAAAGATTCGCCGAAACGAGGCTTACTCACATTACCTATCCGGCGCACGTTCGGCTGCAACCAAGCAGTGTGCGTCGCGTAATCGAATGTGCCGCGCCCCGATACGCCGGGCAGCAGAATGAGCGCTATGACTGCCTTGGATCAGGAAGCCCTCGACTGGCTCGTGCAGTTCGGGGCACAGGCGCGCAGCGACGAGCAGACCCAGCAGCTGGTCGACCTGGTCGACGGCCGGATCAGTGCGGTCAACGCGCAACTGCCCGGTGACGCCGAACTCGCCGAGCAGTTGCATGCCGCGACCCGCTCGCACTGGCGCAGCTTCCTGGCCATGGTGAGCCGGGAGGTGTTCGAGGTGCATCCACCCGCGGAGGTGCTCGCGCTGTCGCGGACGGTCGCCCGGCGCGGGTTCGGCATCGACGTGGTGATGCGCACCTACCGGGTCGGGCAGGCCATGCTCTGGCAGTACATCACCGACTTCCTGAACAAGGCGATCGAGGACGACCAACTCCGCAGCGCCGTGCTGCTGCTGTTCTGGGATCGCGTGCTCGAATGGACCGACACCTGTGTGGAGGCCTCGGTCGCGGTGTACACCGACGAGCGTGAGCAGTGGCAGCGCGGCGCGCTGGCGCGGCGGTTCGGGCTCGCGGGTGCGCTGCTGCGCGGCGACGCGGTCGACGTCGATCAGGCCGAGACCCAGCTCGGCCACTCGCTGCGCCGCTACCAAACCGCGCTGGTGCTGTGGACCGACGAGTCGCTGGCCACCCCGGACCCGGTGCGCACCCTGGAGAAGTTCGGCAACGACATCGCCACCCTGCTCGACGCGCCGCGACCGCTGATGCTGTCGTCCGGGGTGCGCGGCATGTGGGCGTGGCTCGCCACGGCGGGCGTGCCGGACCTCGCCGCCCTGCCCGCGGCCGGCCAGCCCGGCCTGCATGCCGCTGTTGGATCGTCGGCCCCGGATATCGCCGGGTTCCGGCAGAGTCATCGCGAGGCCATCGCCGCACAGCGGGTGGCGATCGCAACCGATTACGCCGCGACGGTGATTCGCTACAGCGACGTCGAATTGGTCTGCCTCACCACCGGTGACGGCAGCGTCGAGGCGATGCGTGCCATGGCGACAAGGGAATTGGGCGCGTTGATGAACACCGACGAGACCACCGCCCGGTTGCGCGAAACACTGCTCGCCTATCTGGCCTGCGGCCGCAATGCCCCCGCCGCCGCTCAACAATTGAACGTGCACCCCAACACCGTTCGCTACCGCATCAACCAAACCGAGGAATTGCTGGGGCATTCCATCGAAGAGCGGGCCACCTATATCGAATTGGCGCTCCGCTGCGCACAAACCTATGGCGACAAATTCCTGACGCCCCAGCCGGACCGCGCGATCGCCTAGGCCTCGCGGCGTCGCCGGCCATCGTGTCCATGTCGTAGCCATCCATGGCCGGCTGGGTGCCACCTCGGCCGCGCCAGTCGATGGCGCGGCAGCGTCGGACTGTGCAATGTGCATAGTCCAGCGGGCGGTGAATTAGAACATTGCCTCTGGACCTATCACCCGCTTTAGCATTTGCTGTTACTTAGCCTTACAGAAATTCTGGTGGGTTACGCGCGGCGCGCCGTTCACCGGCGCGCAGTCGTGGCCGGAATACTTTCTCCGCCCGACAGATCCCTTCATCGGATCTCATCAGCACCGCTCACCAGCGAAAGAAGCCGCAATGAATACCGTCATCCCCGGTAAGCTCGGGCGATTCCGCACTGCGGTTCTCGTCGCCCTCATCGCGATTGCCGCGCAGGTTGCTGCCGGAATACCAGCAATTGCCGCACCGGCCGAGCAAAACCCTGTCGCGCAGCAGGTTCCGGTGCAACCGCCGCTGCCGTTCCCGATTCCGCCGTCCCCGCCGGAACTCGACCCGGCGTTCTACGCACCCCCGGCCGATGTGGTGGCGTCGAAGCAGCCCGGCGAGATCATCGCGGCGCGCGCGGTGCATCTCGCGTTCTACTCGACTATTCCGTTCAACATCGACGCGTGGCAGTTGTCCTACCGATCGACCAACACCCGGGACGAACCGATCGCCGCGGTCACCACGCTGATGAAGCCGCGCGGCGACAACGGCGGCGTGCCGCGCCCGCTGCTGTCCTATCAGTTCCCGCAGGACTCGAACGCCCAGTACTGCGCGCCATCGTATGTGCTGCAACAGGCTTCGGTGCCGGGCAACATCAGCGGCCAGTTCGACATCCCGTTCGAGTTCGTGCTCCCGCTGACCGGGCTCGGGGCGGGCTGGGCGGTGGCGATGCCGGACCACGAGGGCCCGAACTCCGCCTTCGCCGCCGGTCCGCTCGGCGCCCGGATCACCCTCGACGGCATCCGGGCCGCGGAGAACTTCGAGCCGATGGGCCTCGGACCGCAGACCAAGGTCGGGCTGGCCGGGTACTCCGGCGGCGCGATCACCACCGGGCACACCGCCGAACTGGCGGCGTCCTACGCACCGGAGCTCGATATCGTCGGAGCCTCGGAAGGCGGCGTCCCGGCCGACATCAAGGCGATGTACCAGATGGCCAGCGGCAATCTCGGCTCGGGACTGATCTTTTCGGGGCTGCTGGGTGTCGAGCGGGAGTATCCCGAGCTGGCCGCGTACAACGCGCAGCACATGAATGCGTTCGGTAAAGCCTTGGCTCCGGTCAAGAATTCGCTGTGCCTGTACTCCGCCGCGATCCTGCCGTTCATGAATCTGGAAGGCGGACTTTATGATTCACCGAACGCGTTGAACGATCCCGTGCCCACCAAGGTCTTCGACGCGCTCCGGATGGGTCATGCGGTCCCCGACATGCCGATGTTCATCTTCAACTCCAACCCCGACTGGATCGCACCGGTCGGCCCGGTGAACGCGCTGGTCGACCAGTACTGCCGTGACCCGAAGGCCCAGGTGCAGTACACCCGCGACCACTTCAGTGAACACATCACGCTCGAAATCGACAGCCTCGCACGGGTATTGCTGTGGCTGAAGGAACGCTTCGACGGTGTCCCCGCGCAGCCCGGCTGCGCGATCCACGACGAGGGCTCCATGGCGTTGGATCCCGCGAGCTGGCCGATCTGGCTGCAGGGTGCGGGCACGGTGCTCGCCGGGCTGGTGCAGCAGCCCATCGGCAGCCGGTAGCCCGCGTCAGAAGAGAGTCATCGGGTCGGTGGGCGCCGGTTCGGGCAGCGGTGCGAGCTCGGGCAGCTCGGCACGCACCGCCTCGTGGAACCGGCGCGCGAGCGGGACGGCCTCGGCATTGTCCGGGGTGTGGATGAAGACGGTCGGCGATCGGCCCTCGCGCAGCCATTCGACGACCGTGCCGATCCACGGCTGCCAGCCCTCGACCGTGCGCTCGGTCGAGTCGCGGCCGTGGTAGCGGACGATCGGGAACTCGGTGAGGGCGCGGGTCCGGCGCGGCACCCGCGGCTTCTTCGACCACGCTTCCTGCTCGGCGGCGGTGACCGGTAGTCCGTCGAAAAGTGTTGTGGTGTCGAAGGGTATCCACTCGGCGCCGACCCGGGCGAGCACGCTTTCCAGCTGCCGGGCGGCCTGCTCGTTCTCGAAGAACGCGCGATGCCTGACCTCGACCGCCGAGCGGTACTGCTGCGGCAGCCTGCGCAGGAACAGCGCGAGCGGGCCGAGATCGTTCGGGCCGAACGAGGCGGGCAACTGCACCCACAGGGCGTGCGCGCGCGGGCCGAGCGGTTCGATCGCCGACAGAAACGCGCGCATCTCCTCGTCGACCCCGGCCAGCCTGCGCTCATGGGTGATCGAGCGGTGCAGCTTCACCACGAACCGGAACTCGGGCGCGGTCTGCGCGGCCCACGACTCCACCGTGCGGCGCGCCGGTATCGCGTAGAAGGTGGTGTTGCCCTCGACCGCGTTGCACCGGTCGGCATAGGCGGCCAGCCGCGCCCCCGAAGACGGTTGCCATTCCTGCCATGCCGCGTGCGTCCACATCGCACAGCCCACGTGAAGCCGCATGCCAGCGACGGTAGTACAGCGCCGAGCCGGCCGAGACCCTGGCCAGCCCCGACGCCGGTTTCCCCCCGCCCGACGCCCCGCCAGTTGTTTTTCGGCGGCCGAGTTCGGCCGACGACGGAATGTGACGTTGTACCGAGTGGAAGCGGAATTCGGGCGAATATCCGTTCGGGTGCTTACAGTTTGAGTAACGCAGTAGCGGGCATCCGGCGTACGCGGGGATGCCCGCGTAATGTACCGACTCCGAGGAGATCGTCCGACCGTGGTTCGTTCAGACAAGTTCAGAGCTTCGCAGAAAGTATCCACGCATAAGACTGCCCGATCGGGTCCCGCCGTCGTGTGGCCAGACCCGAGCCCACTCGCCTCCTGGTGGCAGCAGGTGATGCAATCCGGGTCCGGCGAGCGCGCGAGCGCCTTCGAGGTCGCGCGATGACCGACGGCGAGAACTGGGTGCACGGCACCGTCCGGTGGTTCGACACCGCCAAAGGATTCGGCTTCCTCGAATCCCCCGAATACCCGAACGGGGTCTTTGTGGAGTATTCCAGCATCGACTCCCCCGGCTTCAAAACCCTCTCCGCGGGCCAGCCCGTAGTTTTCACCTGCGAGCTGCGCCCGCGCGGCGTCGAGGCCACCGCGGTACGCCCGATGGCATTGTTATCCACCGCTGCCGCATAAACCCGCACAGCCCTTGATGTCTCGCACGCCCCACGGTCGTGGTGTGCGACGCATCAAGCGAGGGCGAGCACTTCGGCGCCGATCGCCGCGGCCGCGGGCACGATGCCGGGGAACGCGCGCAGATGGGGAGTCAGTGCGAGGTCGTTCAGCATCGACTGCGCGGCCTGCACACGTATACGTGCGGGGATCGGGTCCCAGTCCGGGTGTACCTTGCGCAGCAGGTGTACCCACTCGGCGATATAGGCGCGCTGCGCGGCCTTCGCGCGGGCGCGGTCCGGGTCGGGCAGATGCCTGGCCTCCGACACGAGAATCTGCATGAGATAAGGGTTTTCGAAGACGAATGCCCCGTAGCCCGCGAGTAGGCGTTCGAGTCCGTCGCGCGGGTCGGCGGCTTGCGCGAGAGCACGGTTCAGATCTATGCGGAGCCATTCGTCGCCACGGACGATGCCCGCCATGAGAATGTCCGCTTTCCCGGCGAAGTGGTTGTAGACGCTGGGGCCGGCAATGCCGACGGCGGCACCGATCTCGTCCACGCTGACGCTCGCGAAACCCCGTTCGGCGAACAGCGTGATCGCCTCGGTGAGGATCGCTTCCCGCCGGGCCCGCGCGGCCAGCGGCACCGCCACGGCAGGCTGATCCGATCGCTGCCCCAGCTGCGGCACCGGCGCGGCCAGCACCGCGCCGACGAGTTCGCCGAGCAGCGTGCCGAATTCCGGCTCCGGCAACGAAAGACCGTGGAACGACACGCTATTGGCGACGGCCAAGGCGCTCCAGGAGAGCAGGTCGGCCGCCGCCGGATCCAGGTCGGGGCGGCGCGCGGCGACGACCTCGGCGAGCCGGGCCCCGATCTGCTTGGCCTGCTGCCGAAACGCGGCTCGATCATCGTCGGACAGGTGCCTGGCCTCGCGCCGCCACAGCACCCCGACATCACGGCGGGCCAGCACGGTCGCGGCCAACGTGCCCGCGATGTCGGCGGGCTCGCCCGCCGCCGCGTCGAGTGCGGCGGCGAATGCGGTCAGCGCCTCGTCGACAACGGTGGCCAGCAGACTCTGCTTGCCGCGGAAATGCCGGTACAGCGCGGACGGTCCGATGGCCACCGCCTCGGCGACCTCGCCCATGCCCACATTCGCGTATCCGTTGCGGCAGAACAGTTCCGCGGCCGCCGCGACGATCAGCGCCCGCCGATTCGCCGGCCGGGTGCCACGGGCCGGCCGGACCACGCCCGGCCCGTTCACCATTCGATGCCGCTCCCTCAGGAAACTTGACTGTCGCTGGGATCCCAATACTTCTTGCGAAGTTCGCGCTTGAGGATCTTACCTGCGCCCGATATGGGCAACGCGTCGGTGAACTCCACCGTGCGCGGGGTCTTGTACCCGGCGATCAGCGCTTTGCAGTGCGCACGCAGCTCCTCGCCGGTGGCCTGCGCGCCGGGCAGCAGCACCACCACGGCATGCACGCGCTCGCCCCACTCGGGGTCCGGCACCCCGATCACCGCGCAGGCGGCGACCGCAGGGTGCGCCGCGAGGGCGTTCTCCACCTCGGCGGAGTACACGTTCTCGCCGCCGGTGATGATCATGTCCTTGATCCGGTCGACGATGAATACATAGCCGTGCTCGTCCATTCGCCCGCCGTCGCCGGTGTGCATCCAGCCGTCGCGCACGGCGGCGGCGGTGTCCTGCGGCCGGTTCCAGTAGCCGAGCATGACGTTGTCGCCGCGCACGACGACCTCGCCGACCTCGCCACGCGGCACCTCGTTGTCGTCGGGGTCGACGATGCGTACCTCGACATGCGGCATGGCACGGCCCGCCGAACGCCGCAGCGCCGGATCGTCGTGGTCGGCCGGGGACAGCAGCGTCGCGACGGGCGCCAGTTCGGTCATGCCGTAGGCCTGGGTGAAGCCCGCGCCCGGGAAGACCTTGCGGGCCCGGCCGAGCACCGCCTCGGCGATCGGCGAGGCACCGTAGGTCACCGTCTCGACGCCGCTGAGGTCGAAGTCCGCGACGGCGGGATCGTCGACCAGCAACTGAATCATGGTGGGCACCAGCAACAGATTGGTGACGCCGTGTTCGCTGATCGCCCGCATGACGCCCGCCGGGGTGAACATCGGCACGATCACGTGCGTGCAGTTGACCAGGTTGCCCGCCGTCAGCATGGCGATATCGGCGAGATGGAACATCGGCGCCGCGTGCAGCACGGTGCCGCCGCGGCTGACGAACTCGCCGCCCGCGGTGCTGCCGAGCGCGGAGATGATCATGTTGTCGTGGCTGAGCATCACGCCTTTGGGATGCCCGGTGGTGCCGCCGGTGTAGAAGACACCCGCCAGGGCCACGTCGCCGGTCCTGGTGTCCTCGGCGGGCGCGTGCTCGGCGACGAGTGTCTCGTAGTGCAGTGTGTCGGCCGGTGGTTCGCCGTCGCCGCAGAAGATCACCGTGGCCAACTCCGGAAACTGTTGGCGGAGTGCGGGAATCATGGCGGCGAAGGCGTCGTCCACCAGCAGCACCCTGGTGTCGGATTCGCGCAGCGAGTAGCCGATCTCCGCCGGACTCCAGCGGATGTTCACCGGGTTGACCGCCGCCCCGATCCACGGCACCGCGTACAGATATTCGTAGTAGCGATCGGAATTGAGCGCCAGCATGCCGACCCGGTCGCCGGGCCGGACTCCGAGCGCGGCCAGCGCACCCGCGAATCGCGCTATGCGATCGGCCGATTCGGCCACGGTGCGCACCCGGTCGCCGTAGATCGTCAGTGGTCGATCCGGGCTCTGTTGCAGGTTGCGGTGCAGGGATTGGGTCAAATACATTGCGGGTCCTAGATGTTGAAGCCGCCGCCGCAGACCAGGGTCTGCGCGCTGACGTAGTCGGACTCGGGAATGCACAGCAGGTACACCGCGCCCGCGGCCTCGGCCGGCGTACCGCCGCGCCCGAGCGGCACCATCTGCTCCATCGCCGCGAGCAGGTTGGGGTTCACACCGACCTTGATCTCCTTGCCCTGCACGTCGATCGTGCCGCCGGTGCCCGCGGGCGCCTCGGTGAGCCTGGTCTTGATCAGTCCGAACGCCACCGCGTTCACCGTGACGTTGTAGCGGCCCCACTCCTTGGCCAGTGCCTTGGTGAGCCCCAGGATGCCCGCCTTGCCCGACGAGTAATTCGCCTGTCCCGCATTGCCGCCCGTGCCCGCCAGCGACGAGATGTTCACGACCTTGCGGCACGGCACCGGTTCACCCGCGGCCTTGGCCTGCTTCACCGCCGCGGCGATCACCGGCTGCGCCGCGCGCAGGATCCGGAACGGCGCCTTGAGGTGCACATCGAGGATGGCATCCCACTGTTCGTCGGTCATCTTCTGGATCACCGAATCCCAGGTGTAGCCCGCGTTGTTGATGATGATGTCCAAGCCGCCGAATTCGGCAACGGCGGTCTGCACGAAACGTTCCGCGAAGCCCTCCTCGGTCACGCTGCCGACACACGAAACCGCCTGCCCGCCCGCGGCTTCGACCGCCGCGACCGTCTCCGCGGCCGGCTCGGCGTCGAGGTCGTTCACCACGACCCTGGCCCCCTCGCTCGCCAGCTTCAGCGCGATCTCCCGTCCGATGCCGCGGCCGGAGCCGGACACAATGGCGACCTTGCCATCCAGAGTTCCCATGTGCTGCTTGTCCTTTCAGAAGGCGACAACGGCGTCGCCGGTGCGGGTGGGCGTTCGCTCACCGCACCTTCTCGTACAGGGTCACCACGGCCGCGCCGCCGAGCCCGATGTTGTGCTGTAGTGCGACCTTCAGATCGGCTGCGACCTGGCGTCCCTCGGCCTGTCCGCGTAGCTGCCAGACCAGCTCGGTGCATTGGGCGAGCCCGGTCGCGCCGAGCGGATGCCCCTTGGACAGCAGTCCGCCGGACGGATTGGTGACCACGCGGCCGCCGTAGGTGTTGTCCCCGTCGTTGACGAATTTCTCCGCCGTACCCTCCGGCGTGAGACCGAGCGCCTCATAGGTGAGCAGTTCGTTGGCGGTGAAGCAGTCGTGCAGCTCGACGACCCGGATGTCCTCGGGCGAGACCCCCGACGCTTCGTAAACCTGCTGTGCCGCAGCCTTGGACATGTCGTAGCCGACGATCTTCGTCATGTCCTTGTCCGCGAAGGTGGACGGGAAGTCGGTGGTCATCGCCTGCGCCCTGATCACGACCGACGGGTCGATGCCGTTGGCCGCGGCGAAGTCCGCGCTGACGATGACCGCGGCGGCCGCGCCACAGGTGGGCGGGCAGCACTGCAGCCGGGTCAGCGGGCCGTAGATGTGCGGCGAGGCAAGCACTTCGGCCACCGTCAGCGGATCGGTGAACACCGCTCGTACCCGAGACCGGCATCCAGCAGCGCGGCCCGCGCCGCCTCGGTGCCCATGACGTCATAGGTCCGGCTCCGGCTGGGCGTGGTGAACGGAATCATGCCCACTCCCGCCACGACGGCGTGTCTGCTCATGGCATTCCTATCGACAGTGACTAGCGGCTGTTCACTTATTGAACAGCACGACACCTGAAGCAGGGAGGAAAATCCACGAACTGGCTGGTCAGTGACCCGAGTTGCACTATCGAATATTCACTTAGCTCCACGTGAGCACCCCGGAAACGGCCCGAGCCCCCGCATCTCTCGAGGAGATGCGGGGGCTCGCGTCATGTCCGGCGTCAGGCGTGCGGCGGCGTGGCCTCCCCGAAAGCAGACCCGGAGCCGTCTTCGGCTCTGCTGAATACCGGCTGATGATGTACGTCACTGCTCTCGGCAGGCGTATACACCTGGATGGGAATGGTGTCATGGCTGAACAGCCCGGACCCTTGCCCGCTTTCCTGACTCATTCGTCGAGCCTCCTCCGATCGGCCGCGAATAGCCAATCCCCTCTATTGAACCCTGTCCGCGCCGCAGATTGCGCACGATCCCACTCCACTGGAATGTTGTCGTGCCCGGAAAGCCACGTTCCCGCGCAGCCATACACCGTTTTTCCGGCGGCCGTCTGCTGTTGACCTGGCGGTATCGGAAGCGCTGGTAGCGTCGAACCAAGAATCTCGTCGGCCTTTCGCATCGGCCGACCTTCGAGCTCGGTTCAGCTGAGCAACGCCGATCGCTCCCCGTGTCGGCGGCCCGACCGGGCTTCCCTGCGCCTGCGCAGCCGATCCATCCGAAGAGGACCCATGGCCATCACCGACATTGCTGTGTACGCGCACCTGAGCAAGGAAGACATCGAGGCGCTCGGTACCGAGCTCGACGCGATCCATCGGGACGTCAGTGAATCGCTCGGCGGCCGCGACGCCGCCTACATCCGGCGCACCATCCGGTTCCAGCGCGCCCTCGACACCGTCGCCCGGCTGCTCATCGCGACGAACCGGAACAAGGCGGGCTGGCTGCTCGGCACGGCGGCCCTGGCCGCGGCAAAGAGCATCGAGAACATGGAGATCGGGCACAACGTCTCGCACGGCCAGTGGGATTGGATGAACGACCCGGAGATCCACTCCACCAGCTGGGAGTGGGACATGGTCGGGCTGTCCAGCCAGTGGAAGTACTCGCACAATTTCCGCCACCACCTCTACACCAACGTGCTGGATATGGACGACGACATCGGCTTCGGCGTGATGCGGGTGACCAGGGACCAGCCGTGGCAACCGAGCCATCTCTTCCAGCCGGTGCAGAATCTGCTGCTGGCCACCACTTTCGAGTGGGGCATCGGCCTGCACGGGCTGTACGCGGACCGGGACCGTTTCGAGACGAAGGCCGAAAAGTCCGCTGTGACAAAGGCTTTCCTGAAGAAGATCTCCCGGCAGGCGCTCAAGGACTATGTGCTCTTCCCCGCGCTGAGCGGAAAGCGCTGGCGCCGTGCACTGACGGCCAACGTCACCGCCAATGTGGTGCGCAATGCCTGGACATACGTGGTCATCTTCTGCGGCCACTTCCCCGACGGCGCGGAGAAGTTCACGCCCGCCGCGCTCGAAGACGAGACCAAATCCGAGTGGTACCTGCGCCAGATGCTCGGCACCGCGAACTTCGACGCAGGCCCGACCCTGGCCTTCGCCAGCGGAAACCTGTGTTACCAAATCGAACACCACCTCTTCCCCGACCTGCCCAGCAACCGCTATGCCGAGATCGCCGTCCGGGTTCGCGCGCTCTGCGACAAATACGACCTGCCCTACACCAGCGGTTCGCTACTGCGCCAGTACCTGCTGGCCATGCGGACCATCCACAAGCTCGCGGTCCCGGATCGCTTCCTGATCGCCACGTCGGACGACGCGCCGGAGACCGCCTCGGAGCGCAAGTTCCAGACCGGCACCACCTTCGCCGTCCCGGAGATCTCCGATGTGACAACAGGTTTGCGCACCGCGCTGCACAACGGTCGCGTCCGGCTGGAACTCGAGGCCGGGCTCAAAGGTGGCCGGTTGCGCCGGACCGCCACCCGGGTCCGTTCGAATATCGCGGGGTCGCTGCGCGCTCCGGTTGCCGGCACCGGATAGGTAACACGGTCGGGGCATCTCGCCTCGGCGCGTAGCTTTGCCGCGAGCCGATCTGTCTCTGACGACGCACCGCTCGACGACGAAGCGCGTCAGGCGCCCTGCCGATGTCGTTTCGAGCGTAACCAGCCGAAGGTCAATTGCACTGCGCGCTGCCAGTTCTCGTACTCGTCCGCGCGATGGACCGGGTCCATCTGCGGCATCCATTGCGCGGCGAGGCGCCAGTTGTTGCGCAGGCCCTCCAGGTCCGGCCAGTAGCCGACGGCCAGCCCGGCGGCGTAAGCCGCACCGAGCGAGACGGTTTCGGCGTTGAACGGGCGCATGACGGGCACGTCGAGGACGTCGGCGACGATCTGCATGAGCAGGTTGTCCGACGTCATGCCGCCGTCGACGCGCAGCGCGCGGGCTTGTAAACCGGAGTCGGCGTTCATCGCGTCGACCACCTCGCGCGTCTGCCATGCCGTCGCCTCCAGCACGGCACGGGCGATGTGGCCCTTGGTGATATAGGACGTCAGGCCGGCGATCAGGCCGCGCGCGTCACTGCGCCAGTGCGGCGCGTACAGACCGGAGAACGCGGGCACGATGTAGCAGCCGCCGTTGTCTTGCACTGTGCGAGCGAGGGTTTCGATCTCCGGCGCGCTGGTGACCAGGCCGATGTTGTCGCGCACCCACTGCACCAGCGAGCCGGTCACCGCGATCGGCCCCTCCAGCGCGTACACCGGCTGTTCATCGCCGATCTGGTAGCCGATGGTGGTGAGCAGGCCGTGCGAGGACTGCACCAGTTCGCGGCCGGTGTTCATCATCAGGAAGCCGCCGGTGCCATACGTGCACTTGGTTTCCCCACGCGCGAAACAGGTTTGGCCGAACAGCGCGGCGTGCTGGTCGCCCAGCGCGGCGGCGATCGGGATTCCGGGCACCACCCGGCGGGTCGTGCCGTACGACGCCGTCGAGGGCTGGATGCGCGGCAGCATGGCCGCGGGGATCTCGAAGAAACTCAGCAGCTCCGCGTCCCAGGTCAGCGTGGTGAGGTTCATCAGCAGGGTGCGGCTGGCATTGGTGACATCGGTCAGATGCAGCCCGCCGTCGACGCCGCCGGTCAGATTCCAGATCAGCCAGGTTTCCATGGTGCCGAACAGCACCTCGCCGCGTTCGGCCCGATCCCGCAGGCCCGGAATGGTATCCAGCAGCCAGCGCAGCCGGGGCGCGGCGAAGTAGGTGGCCAGCGGCAGCCCGCAGATCTCTCGAATGCGTTGCGCGCCAGGCTTTTCCTCGAAGTCACGGACCAATTCCTCGGTGCGTGTGTCCTGCCAGACGATGGCCCGCCGGATCGGCGTGCCGGTACGGCGATCCCACACCACCGTGGTCTCCCGCTGGTTCGCGATGCCGAGGGCGGCCACCCGATCGGCGGTGATACCGGAGTCGCGCAGCGCCTGCGGCACGATCCGGTCCACATTGCGCCAGATCTCCATCGCGTCCTGCTCGACCCAGCCCGGCCGCGGATAGTGCTGCTGGTGCTCGCGCTGTGCCACACCGACCAGGCGTGCGCGCTGATCGAACAGGATGCACCTGGTGGAGGTGGTCCCCTGGTCGATCGCGAGCACAAACCGCTGCGTCATCCGTGTCCTCTCGTGCCATATAGGTGTGTCAGTGTCCGGCGCCGAGATCCCGCGAGACCGCGTGCGCGGCGTCGCGCACCAGGCCGATCAGCGTGGGACGGTGCCGTAATTGCGGGTCGCAGAGCCGGTCGACCGGTCCGCTGATGCCGATGGCGCCCACCACGAGTCCGCCGTGCGAACGAATGGGTGCCGCGATGCCCGCTTCGCCGGGCCGGAACTCCTCGGTGTCCCCGGCCCAGCCGGCCTGCCGCACCGCGGCGAGAGCTCGATTCAGTGCGGGACGGTCGACGATGGTGCGGCGGGTGAGCGAGGGCAGCTCGCCCGCGCGCATCGTGGCCGCGAGTTCCGCGTCGAAGGCCAGCAGCACCTTGCCGAGCGCGGTCGCGTGCGGCGGCAGCAATTCGCCCAGTTCCAGGGCCTGTTCGGTGTTGTCCGGACGGAAGACGTGGTGCACGACCACCACGCTGCCGTCTACCGGCGCACCGATGCGGACCGCCTCGCCGGTGCGTGCCGCCAGGGCGTCGGCCCAGTTGATGGCGCGCGAGCGCAGCTCGTTGGCATCGAGATAGCTGGTACCGAGATGCAGCAGGGCCGCCCCCAGCTGGTACTTGCCGGTCGCCGCGTCCTGTTCGACGAACCCGACGCCCTGCAGGGTGCGCAGGATGCCGTGTGCGGTGGGTTTGGCGAGGTCGAGCGCACCGGCGATCTCCCCGACGCCGAGGCGGCCCGCGCCGCGGGCGAGCAGCCGCAGAATGGCCGCCGCTCGTTCGATCGATTGGATCGGACCGGGCATGAACCGAAACCTAACCTCTCGATTCGACAATGTCGAACATCTGGTGAACGGCGAGCAACACACGCGCCGCGCCGGTGTGACGTGCGTCATGTCGACGCCCTCGGGCGCCCGACAGTAGCGGCAGCGGCCCCCCACAACCACCCCGGCCGTTCAGCATTGTCGAACGTGCCCTATGTCCGGTTCCTCGATCCGGTCGTAACGTCGAGGTCCGCAGGGTCGCATCGGCGGCCGCAGGGCGAACGGAGACTCAACGGTGAACTTCGGCTCGATCTTCCTGAGTGAAGCACTCGGCACGGGAATGCTGGTGCTACTCGGCGTCGGCGTGGTCGCGAATGTGTTGCTGACCAAATCCAAGGGATTCGACGGTGGCTGGTTACTGATCAACTTCGGCTGGGGCATGGGCGTGCTCGCCGGGGTGTATGTCGCCTATAAAACCGGCGGCCACCTCAATCCCGCTTACACCATCGGCGTCCTGTTCAGCGGCGCCGATCAATACGGCCCCGACATCGACATTACTGTCGTCACCACCATCGCCTACATCACCGGGCAGCTGGTCGGCGCGTTCATCGGCGCGAATCTGGCCTATGTGGCCTACAAGCGGCACTTCGACGAGGAGACCGACGAGGCGAAGAAGCTGGGTGTGTTCGCCACCGGTCCCGCCATCCGCGGGCTGCGCTGGAACTTCGCCACCGAGGTGATCGCCACCTTCGCGCTCGTCCTGGTACTGCTGTCCATCGGCCACACCGCGACCGGTCTCGGCCCGCTCGCGGCGGCGTTGCTGGTGGTCGGTATCGGCGCCTCGCTCGGCGGGCCGACGGGGTATGCCATCAACCCAGCCCGCGATCTCGGCCCTCGGCTGGCGCACGCGCTGCTGCCGGTCAGCAAGGGTGCGGCCGCCGCACCGGTTCGTGAGCCCGCGGGTGCGGGTGTCGGCGGCTCTTCCGCCGAACGACTCCCCGAACACACCGGTTCGCCCGGTCCCAATCGCAAGAGTTCCGACTGGAGCTACGCCTGGGTCCCGATCCTCGGTCCGCTGGCGGGCGGCGTGCTCGCCGGGCTGGCCTCTCAGGTCCTTTTCTGAATCTCTTTCTCGCTCAGTAGTTTTCTTTCGAAAGGACCACGATGAGCCAGTATGTCGGCGCCATCGACCAGGGCACCACTAGCACGCGCTTCATGGTGTTCGATCACAACGGCAACGAGATCGCTCGCCACCAGCTCGAACACCAGCAGATCCTGCCGCGCGCGGGCTGGGTGGAGCACGATCCGACCGAGATCTGGGAACGCACCAGGGCGGTCATCCAGAGCACCCTCACCAAGGCCGATCTCGACGCGAGCGACCTGGCCGCGGTCGGCGTCACCAACCAGCGCGAAACCACCGTGGTGTGGAGCCGCCGGACCGGGCGTCCCTACTGCAACGCCATCGTCTGGCAGGACACCCGCACCGACCGCATCGCCGCCGAACTCGAGCGGGCCGGCCACGGCGACACCATTCGGCACAAGGCCGGATTGCCGCCTGCCACTTACTTTTCCGGCGGCAAGCTGCGCTGGATCCTGGACAACGTGCCCGGTGTCGCCGAGGCGGCCGAGCGCGGCGAGGCGATCTTCGGGACCACCGACAGCTGGCTGCTGTGGAATCTGACCGGCGGGGTCGACGGCGGCGTGCACGTCACCGATCCGACCAATGCCAGCCGCACCATGCTGATGAACCTGGAAACCTCCGACTGGGACGACGAACTGCTGTCCATCTTCGGTATTCCACGGTCGATGCTGCCGACCATCGCGCCGTCGTCGAACCCCGAACTGTTCGGAAAGACCAGGGCCGATGGACCTTTCGGCGGTGAAGTACCGCTGGCCGGTGTGCTCGGCGACCAGCAGGCTGCCACGGTCGGCCAGGTGTGTTTCCGGCCCGGCGAGGCGAAGAACACCTACGGCACCGGAAACTTCTTGCTGCTCAACACCGGTACCGAGATCGTGCGCTCGCAGCACGGGCTGCTCACCACGGTCGCTTACCAGTTCGGCGACGACAAGCCGGTGTACGCGCTCGAAGGTTCGATCGCGGTGACCGGTTCGGCGGTGCAGTGGCTGCGCGATCAGCTCGGCATCATTTCCGGTGCGTCGCAAAGCGAATCGCTGGCCAGGCAGGTCGACGACAACGGCGGCGTGTACTTCGTGCCCGCGTTCTCCGGACTGTTCGCGCCCTACTGGCGCTCCGACGCGCGCGGCGCCATCGTCGGGCTGTCCCGCTACAGCACCAACGCCCACCTGGCGCGGGCGACGCTGGAATCCATCTGCTACCAGACCCGCGACGTGGTCGAGGCCATGCAGGCCGACTCCGGCGTGCAGCTCGACGTGCTGCGGGTGGACGGCGGCGTCACCGCCAACGAGCTGTGCATGCAGCTGCAGGCCGACTTCCTCGGCGTGCCGGTGTCGCGGCCGGTGGTCGCGGAGACCACCGCGCTCGGCGCCGCCTACGCGGCCGGGCTGGCCGTCGGATTCTGGAGCAACACCGACGAACTCGTGCAGAACTGGCACGAAGACAAGCGCTGGAACCCCACCGGAACCGAGGAGCAACGCGCACGCGGCTACGCCCGCTGGCAGAAGGCCGTGTCGCGCACCCTCGATTGGATAGACGTAGACGACTGAGTCGCCGACGCGAATATCACTGGAAATAGGAGAGATTCATGTCAGCACGATTAGACCCCACCTACCGCGCCACCGCGGTCGAGGCACTAGGCGACAACGAGATCGATGTGCTGGTGATCGGCGGCGGCGTGGTCGGCGCGGGCGCGGCTTTGGATGCGGCCTCGCGCGGCCTGAGCGTCACCCTGGTGGAGGCCAGGGACTTCGCGGCGGGCACGTCGAGCCGCTCCAGCAAGCTCATCC
The DNA here is from genome assembly GCF_015355715.1 of Nocardia sp. XZ_19_369. NCBI lineage: Bacteria > Bacillati > Actinomycetota > Actinomycetes > Mycobacteriales > Nocardiaceae > Nocardia > Nocardia sp. XZ_19_369. The sequence goes on from NZ_JACVED010000011.1 coordinate 193,199, forward strand.
ACGGCGGGCTGCGCTATCTCGAACAGCTCGACTTCTGGCTGGTGCGTGAGGCTTTGAAGGAACGCGGCCTGCTGCTGAACAAGCTGGCGCCGCATCTGGTGCGCCCGGTGTCGTTCCTGCTGCCGCTGCAACATCGGGTCTGGGAGCGCGCGTACATCGGTGCGGGCGTCGCCCTGTACGACACCATCGGTGGCGCACGGGCGCTGCCGATGCACCGGCACCTGACCCGCACGCGCGCACTGGAATTGGCGCCCGCGCTGCGCGAGGACTCGATGACCGGCGCCATCCGCTACTTCGACGCCCAGGTCGACGACGCGCGGCACACCATGACGATCGCCCGCACCGCGGCCCAGCACGGCGCGACCGTGCTCACCCGCACCAAGGTCACCGGGCTGCTGCGCGACGGTGAGCGGGTGATCGGCGCGCAGGTCACCGATCTGGAGACCGGGCGCGAGCACACCGTGCGGGCCCGCCGGGTGATCAGCGCGACCGGCGTCTGGACCGACGAGATGAACCGGATGACCGGCGTCGAATTCCCGTTCCACGTGCGCACTTCCAAGGGCGTGCACATCCTGGTGCCGCGCGAACGCCTCGACCTGGACACCGGGCTGATCATGCGCACCGAGAAGAGCGTGCTGTTCGTGATCCCGTGGCACCAGCACTGGATCATCGGCACCACGGACACGGATTGGTCGCTGGACAAGGATCATCCGGCCGCCAGCAACGCCGACGTGCAGTACATCCTCGATCACGTCAACGCGGTGCTGCGGGATCCGCTGACCCGCGACGACATCGTCGGCACCTATGCCGGACTGCGCCCGCTGGTCTCCGGTGCGTCCAGCGATACCGCGAAGCTGTCGCGCGAACACGCTGTGGCCGAACCGGTTCCGGGTCTGTTCGTGATCGCGGGCGGCAAGTACACCACCTACCGGGTGATGGCGGCCGACGTGGTGGACGCCGCAGTGCAGGGGCTCGGTCGTGCGGTTGCCCCGTCGGTGACCGAGAAGCTGCCGCTGCTCGGTGCGGTCGGCTACCAGGAGATGGCCGCCGACCTCGACAGCCTCGCGCAGCGCACCGGGCTGCCGAAGGCCACCGTCGAGCATCTGCTCGGGCGCTACGGGTCCGCCGTGCACGACCTGTTCGAGCTGATCGCCGAGGATCCGGCGCTGGGCGAGCCGCTGGCGGGTGCCGAGGAGTACCTCGCCGCCGAGGTCGTCTACGCGGTAACCCACGAGGGCGCACTGCATCTCGACGATGTGCTCACCCGGCGTACCCGGATCTCCATCGAGGCGTCGGACCGCGGTCTGCTCGCCGCGCCGGAGGTGGCCTTCCTGATCGGCGCCCGGCTCGGCTGGGATGCCGCCGACGCCGAGCGTGAGCTCAGCCGCTACCGGGACCGGGTCGAGGCCGAATTGGCGGCCAACCAGGCTGCCGACGACGAGGCCGCGAACGCCGCACGTTTGGTCGCCGTCGCCTGACACCCTGACGCTCGGTGAGCTCGATTTTGTTCCAGGCCTGCTGTTTCGGCCGCGGATCGAGCTCACCGAGTTTTCGGCGGAACCGGATTTCGGGTACCGATCGTTGACCTCAACCCGTGTTCAGGGTCGATCATCGTAGGTATGACCAGTCCTGCCGAATTCTGGAATGCCGCTTACGACAACGACAGCGCCCCTTGGGTGATCGGTGAACCGCAGCCTGCGATCGTCGCGCTGGAGCGCGACGGATGCATCTGGGGGCGGGTGCTCGACCCCGGTTGCGGGGCAGGCGAACACACGATCATGCTGACGAAGATGGGCTACGACGTGCTCGGTATCGACCTGTCCCCCAGCGCGATCGAGTTCGCCCGCGCGAACGCTGCCGCGCAAGAGGTTCCGGCTGCCGAGTTCGAGGTGGCCGACGCCATCGCGCTCGGCACTACCGAGGCTGCACCGATTTTCGACACGATCGTGGACAGTGCCCTGTTCCACATCTTCGGTACCGAACCCGAAGCACGCGCGGCCTACGTACGCAGCCTGCACGCACTGTGCAAGCCGGGCGGGCTGGTCAATATCCTCGCGCTGTCCGATGCGGGCCCCGGCTTCGGGCCGCAGATCAGCGACTCGATAATTCGCGAATCATTCACCGAGGGTTGGGAACTGGAAGACATCCAGCCGTCGCAGTACCGCGGCCGAGTCACTCGATCCGCACTGGAACAGCGGCCCGACCTCGGCCTGCAAGAGGGCAGCATCATCGACCTGGTGGCGTGGCAGGCTCGGATCCGCCGCGTCTAGCCATCCATTCCGGCGTGCCCGTCCGGGGTCGACTCATCGGTCTCCAACTCGGCCCCCTTCGGATGCTCCTCCGCATGCGTCGGCTTCGAATGCTCGCCGGCGAAGTCCGCCTCCTCCTGCTGCACCTCGGCCGTCGTCCGATCCTTCTCTGGTCCACTCATGCCCGCCGAATACCCGCCCTTGATCCGAGCATGCAGATGCATGTCGTGCCAGCCATCCGCGTGCAACCCCGCGCTCCGCTTCGTGCCCTCCAGGGCATAGCCGAGCTTGGCCGCTACGCGGCAGGACCGTTCGTTTGCCACCGAGTGGGTCAGCTCCAAGCGATGAAAGCCGGTCTCGAAAGCCCAGGCGGTGAGCGCGGATATCGCGCGCGGCGTGACAGCTCGGCCGCGGGCGGCGGGCGCCGTCCAGTAGGCGACCTCGGCTTGCCCGCCGTCGAGCTCCAAGTTCTTCAAGGAGGCTCGTCCGACGAGCCGACCGGTGCCCATATCGGCTACCGCCCAGTTGGCGGCGACACAGGTGCGCCACGTCCCCACCCACGCGTCGATCCATTCGCGAACCTCGGCGAGGGAGTCGGCGCTACGGACATGCCAGCGTCGGATCAGCGGATCGGTGAAAGCCTCCAGGACTTCCTGCGCGTCATCGGCCGTCCACGGCCGCAGGACCAGACCGTCGCCCGTGGTGAGCACGGGCTGGGTTGCGCGGGTGAATCTTTCGGCGGCGACCAAACTTTCCGTCAGCAGAGGCATGCCGCGAATTGTCCGCCTCGGGCGGCATTCGCGGCACGTCTTATTTCGGGGTCAGAGCCGCTTGGCCAGCAGAGCCTTGCCCTGTTCGCCGCCCTTCACGCTTTCGCGCTGGGCGCGGCGGAAGAATTCGCCGAGCTCGGCGTCGCCGTCGCGTTCGGCGTCCTGCGCGTAGAGCTCCATGCGCAGCGCGTTGCTCAGGCACTGTTCGGTGAACCAGATGAGGTTGTAGTTCTTGTCTTTGGTGCCGGTGATCGCACCGGTTTCCTGATCGATGGCCATGTGCCATACCTCCTTTGTCGTCCCGCTATCGCCGTACCCGGCCAATCCGCACGGAAACCGGTGGTGACCAGATGATCTAGGGTCGAGTTATGGAGACGGATGTGGCGGAGGTCGAGCGGGTTTCCGCGCTGCTGGCGGCGGAGGCCAAGGCTGTCGCGCTGTTCGACGAGGTGGTCCGCCGAGGCATCATCGCGCCGGGCATGCGCGAATCAGCGGTGAGCGACGCGGTGCGCGATCTCGCGGATGAGATGTTCGGCACGCGGCGGTACTGGCACAAGCGGATCGTGCGATCCGGGAGCAACACCCTCGAGCCGTACAGCGCGAACCCGCCGGACCGCGAAATCGGCGCGGACGACATCTGTTTCCTGGACTTCGGGCCGATCTTCGCCGAATGGGAAGCCGATTTCGGGCGCACCTTCGTGCTCGGCGACGATCCGGCCAAGCTGGCCCTGCGGGACGCGCTGGAACCACTCTGGGAGCAGGGCCGCGCCTACTTCGAAGCCCACCCCGACATCACCGGCGACCAGCTCTACACCTACGTTTCCGGCCAGGCCGCCGAGCAAGGGTGGGAACTGACCGCGGAAATCGCAGGCCATCTGGTGGGCGAGTTCCCGCACAAGCAGATCTCCGGCACCGAGCTCACCTCGTACGTGGCGGCGGGCTCGACCGTGCCGATGCGCCGCCTCGATCCGAAAGGCCGGATCTGCCACTGGATTCTGGAGATCCACCTGGTGGATCGCGCGCACAACATCGGCGGCTTCTTCGAGCAACTGCTGGATCTGCGGCCCGCGGCGGATCAGGCGACGGCCTCGTCCTGGCCGCGGTTCGAGCCGACGCCGTAGCCGGGCACATTGATCCCCGGCACGTCGGCGCCCAACGCGATGATCTGATTGAGCGTGTTGTGGTACTGGCGCACCTCGGCGATCGCGCCGCCGTCGAAGCGGACCTCACTGAGCACCATCGCGTGATAGAGCCGTTCGCTTTCCAGCGCGGTGAATTCACCCTCGACCTTGGCGAGCCAGGCGTGCGCGGTGGCGAACGGGCGGACGGTGATGCGGGACAGGCTGCCCGGACTCCACAGTTCGGTGCTCCACCAGAGCATGCTTTCGTGCAGCTCGGCGCGCCCCTCGATGATGGTGGGCAGGCCCGGTAGTTGCCACGGTGCGTGGAACAACACGTCGTCGGTGACCAGGTCCAGCACCTGTTCGTGGTCCTGCAGGAAAAGCAGTTCGTAGAAGCGTTCGAGCGCGGCGCGTTCGACAGCCGCGTCGGGGAGCCCGGCGGAGCCCGTGCTCCGGTTACCGACACGTCTCCGGTCCAGCGGAGCGGTTGTCATGCTGATCATCACAAGCCTTCCTATCGTGCCGGTTGATCGCTCAATGATGTGCCAGCAAATCATGAGCAAACAAGTGTCGTCAATGACGGTTACCGTTAATATCGCGCCAACCGACCAGCCGATCAGCGCATATAGGACGACCTCGACACCCTCGCCCGACCCGGATGCGGCCAGAAGTGCACCGCCCGCGGGCCGGTAAACTTCTGAACGGGACAAAAGTCGAGAGAGGTGCGCAGCGGGAAGCGCACGGCGAACACAGGAGAAATCATGTCGAGTCGCCGCTTCCGATCCAGCGTGGCCGGGATTGTCATCCTGGTCATCGCACTGGTGGTTGCCGGTTGTTCAGGGTCGGAGTCGAAGCAGCCGGGAGCGGCCGACCCCGCGCCGCCCGCCATCTCCTTCACCCCGGCGCAGGGCGCGAAGGACATCGACCCGACCGCACCGGTCCAGGTCAGCGCGGGTGACGGCATGTTGACCTCGGTCAGCATGACCAACGAGCAGGGCAAGCAGATCGAGGGCATCCTGACGCCGGACAAGACGGCGTGGAAACCCACCGAACCGCTCGGTTACGGCCACACCTACACCATCACCGCCGAGAGTCTCACGATCACCGGCCGCAGCGGCCCGCAGACCTCGACGTTCGCCACGCTGACGCCGAACAACCAGACCAAGGTCTACTTCGAGAACACCGGCGGCGGGCTGCTCGACGGTGGCACCTACGGCGTCGGCGCCGTCGTCGTCGCGCACTTCGACGAGGACGTCCCGGACCGGGCGCTGGCCGAGAAACGGCTGTCGGTGACCACGACCCCGCAACTGGAGGGCTCGTGGTACTGGCTCGACAACCGCCGCGCGCACTGGCGGCCGCGCGAGTACTACCCGCCGGGCACGAAGGTGAATGTCGCGGCGAACATCTACGCGGTGGACCTCGGCAACGGCCTGTACGGCCAAGAGGACAGCAAGGCCTCGTTCACCATCGGCGCCTCGCACGTGTCCATCGCCGACGACAACACCAAGCAGGTGCAGGTCTACGAGAACGGCAAACTCGTCCGCTCCATGCCGACCTCGATGGGCATGGGCGGCAGCGAAACCGTGGGCGGCAAGACGATCACCTTCTGGACCCAGCCCGGCGTCTACACGGTGATGAGCAAGGCCAACCCGGTGATCATGGACTCCTCCACCTTCGGGCTGCCGGTCAACTCGCGGCTCGGCTACAAGGAGACCATCAACTGGGCGACCAGGATCAGCACCGACGGCATCTACCTGCACGAACTCGCCTCGACCATGTGGGCGCAGGGCAACACCAACACCTCCCACGGCTGCCTGAACCTCAGCCCGGAGCACGCGCGCTGGTTCTACGACTTCTCGCTCCCCGGCGATGTGGTCGAGGTGCGCAATACGGGCGGCGCGCCGCTCGAGGTCTGGCAGAACGGCGACTGGGGCGTGCCCTGGGATCAGTGGCTGCAGGGCAGCGCGCTGAAGTAGCGGCAAGGCCAGCACCTTCGGACTGGCTCCCGACAAGACGGGTGCCCGGCTCGTAGCGTCGGCAGGGTGGACGAAAACCTTGCCAACGACCTGGCCGAGCTACCCGCACTGCTGGACACGGTGCGCGCGTCGGCGACGGACCTGTTGACCGGCATCGATACGCGACCGGTCGCGCGGGCGCCGAAAGAGGTGGGGCTCGAAGAACTTCCGGAGCACGGTGTCGGCCTGCGCCGGGCGCTCGCGCTGTTCCGCGAGCGATGGGAACCCGGGTTCTCCGGCAGCGCGGGACCGCGCTACCTCGGCTTCGTCACCGGCGGCGCCACCCCGGCCTCGGTCGCCGGCGACTGGCTCACCGGGGTGCTCGATCAGAACGCGATGTCGGGCGAGGACTCCACGTCCATCGCGCTCGAACAGCAGACCGTCGACTGGATCGGGCGGCTGTTCGGGCTGGACCAGCACACCGGGGCGTTCGTCAGCGGGGCGACCATGTCGAACTTCGTCGGGCTGGCGATCGCGCGGGAGTGGCTGGGCGAGCAGCGCGGAATCTCGGTGGCGCAGGCCGGCGTCGGCGCGCTCGGACCGGTGCACGTGCTGTCGGGGACGCCGCACTCCAGCATCGTCAAATCGTTGTCCATGCTCGGAATCGGCCGGGACAGTGTGCGATCGGTGCCGACCCTGCCGGGCCGGGAAGCTGTCGACGTGGCCGGGCTCGGCGAGGCGCTCGCGGCGCTGGACGGCGAACCGGCCATCGTGGTGGCCAATGCGGGCACGGTGAACACCGTCGACTTCGACGACCTGCGCGCGATTGCCGCACTGCGCCGGCGTTATCCGTTCTGGCTGCACGTGGATGGTGCGTTCGGCGCGTTCGCGGCGCTTTCGCCGGAGCACGCCGCGCTGGTCGACGGTCTGGGCGAGGCGGATTCGGTCTGCGTCGACCTGCACAAGTGGCTCAACGTGCCGTATGACGCGGCGGTCCAGTTCTCCCGGCACCGCGATCTGCAACTGCGCGTCTTCCTGAATTCCGCCGCGTATCTCACCGCGCCCACCGGCACCCCGGATTTCGGGCACCTGGTCCCGGAGAACTCGCGGCGGCTGCGTGCGCTCGCCGCGTGGTTCTCGCTGACCGCGTACGGCCGCGACGGCCACCAGGACATCGTGCGGCGCAATATCTCCTGCGCGAACAACCTCGCCGAGCAGCTCACGGCGACCGGACTGCTCCGGCTCACCGCGCCGGTCCGCCTCAATGTCGTCTGCTTCACGCTGGCCGACCGGGCCACCGCCGAGCGGGTCGACGCACTGGCCGAAGCCATTGCCGAGACCGGCGAAACCTTCGTGACGCCAACCGTTTACGAAGGGCAACCGGCGCTGCGGGCCGCGTTCAGCAACTGGCGCACCACCGACTCCGACGTGGATCGGGCCGCCAAGGCGATAACCGCAGCAGCCCTGGCCTTGGCCTGATCAGTCGGCCGCAGCCGTGGCGCGAGCCGGTCGCCTGGGCGCATGCTGGACACAGCCGGTATCGCCGGGCCCAGCAGGCGGGAGTCCCATGTCCTCAGCAGATCAGTCGATCGCCGACTACGTCCGTCTACTCGACCCCGCGGTGCGGTCGAACCCTTATCCGCTGTTCGCGCGATTACGGGAAGGCGGGCCGTTCCGGATCGGCACCGCACCGGTCGTCGTCGTGACCAGCCACGCCGACTGCACCGCCGTGCTCCGTGACCCGAGGGTGAGCGTGGACCGCTCGCTGGCGAAGCTGCAGCTCGGCTCGATGCCGATCTACGACGCCACGAAAACCACTGCCGAGCAGGCGAAACCGTCGTTTCTGTTCCTCGACCCGCCCGACCACACCCGGCTGCGGCGGCTGGTGTCGAAGGCCTTCACTCCGCGGGTGGTGCAGCAGCTCGCGCCGCGGATCACCGAGATCGTCGACGACATTCTCGACAAGCACTCGGCGGCAGGAGCTTTCGACGCCGTCACCGCGTTCGCCTATCCGCTGCCGGTGACCGTCATCTGTGAACTGCTCGGCGTACCGCTGGAAGACGAAGCGCGGCTGAGCCATTGGTCGGCCCTGCTGGCCCGCACGCTGGACCCGACCTCGAAGCAGGCCACCGAATTCCGCGCCGACCCGGCCGAGATACAGCGCGCCGGAACCGAACTCAGCAGCTACTTCGAGCAGCTGACCGAGCGCCGCCGCGCCACCCCCGGACCCGACCTGCTCTCGGAGCTGCTCGCCGCCGAGGACGCCGGGGACATGCTCAGCCACGACGAGCTGATCTCCACCTGCGCACTACTGCTCGTCGCCGGGCACGAAACCACGGTCAACCTCATCGCCAACGCCACCCTCGCCCTGCTGCGCCGCCCCGACGAACTCGCCGCACTGCGCGCGAATCCCGAACGCGCACAGGCCGTTGTCGAGGAGACGCTGCGCTTCGATCCGCCGGTACAGCTGATCCCGCGCATCGCCGCCGACGATCTGACGGTCGGCGACCTCGCCGTCGAGCGCGGCGATCTGGTGGTCATGCTGATCGCCGCCGCACACCGCGACCCCGCCGCATTCCCCGACCCCGACCGCTTCGACCCAGCCCGCGACAACCGCAACCTGGCCTTCGGACTCGGCGCGCACTTCTGTCTCGGCGCGCCGCTGGCCCGGCTCGAGGCGCGGATAGCGCTCACCCGTTTCGCGCAACGCGTCGAAATGCCCTGTCTCACCACGGATCCGCCGATCTACCGCGAACACGTGAACCTGCGCGGCCCGGCGCACATGCCAGTCGAGTTCGCGGCAATCCTGCCGCGCTAGGTCGTTCCTCCCAATCGGGGATTCATCGATTGCACTCGGTAGGCCGTCGGTCGGGCATCATGTTCGCCGCGGCGACGGCAGTAGCCGGCGATTCACCGATGATGGCCGCGGTGCTCGACGCGATCACGGTGCCGCGGTTGATCGGAGTTCCACCGCGGCGCAACCCAACGAGCGGTGTTGTTCAGATCAACGGGCAGAGCTGATCTCGCGTAGATTTCCCTCGTGGATGTTGATCGAGTAGACGTGGGGTTCCTACTCGACAACCTGTGCGTTGAACTCGGTTTCTGCCTGCCGCCGGACGAAAAGGACAGGTTCTGCACTTCGCCACCTTCCGACGTCGACTCGTTTACCGACGCTGTTTTTGTCGCCGAGGGTATGGACCCTTATGCGGATAAGCGCCTTCGTGAGTTGGTCCGCCAGAGGGTGATACGCGCGTTCCGGCCTGGATAGAGCCAGTTCGGCGGCCACAAACCAACAAGGCCGATCCCCTCGGTTCAACAGCCGGTCTGCAATGCGCGGTCTCGTCGCATCAGTGGGCGCGATCCGCGGAACAACCTATGTCTCTAGATCATTCAGTCGGCGGACCTGTTGTGGTGGTTGCGGGGGTGTTCGCCGTTGCCCAGCGGTGTCGACAAGAAGAACCTGACCACCACACCGGTGTATCCGGTGTGGTGGTCAGGGAGGTGGGTGCTATCGGGGTGCGGGTGGCACGGTGTGTGCTGACCGCCGATAGTGGGAGTTGTTCGGCGTCAGGATGCGACGATCATGATGCAACCGGGCTTTCCGGTCTCGCTGGCCGAACCAGATTTGCCTTGGATGCTGCCGCCGTAGACACCGCCCTTGCCGCCGCTACCGCCGGCGCCGCCCGTGCCGTTGGTGCCGCAGGCGGTGGTCACGGCGGCCGGTGCGTCGATTGTTCCACCGGTGCCCGCGGTGAGAGCGTTGCTTGCGGCACCTGCGGTGCTGGGGTGGACCGTGGCGGTTGCTGTCCGGCCGTCACCGGTTGCGGCGCAGGTCGGTTCGGTGCCCGGGCCACCGCCGGCGGACTCCTGGCTGGCGGTGCCACCCGTTCCGGGGGTGCCGCCGCCTTGTCCGTCAGGGCTTCCGCTGGTCCCGTCCCGACCGGGGACAATGCCTTTGCCGGTGTAGCCGCCGCCTCCGCCGCCACCGCCGGGGCTCAGCACGCTCACCCCGCCGGGACCGTAGACCGCGGTGGCCTCCTGGCCTCCGAACCCGCCTTCACCGCTGGCAGAGCCGGAGGTGCCGCCGCCGACGCCGCCTTGGGGAACGGTCAGGTCGAGTACGGTCCCAGCTTGCAGACCGGTGATGGTGCAGGTGATCGCGGCTCCGGCACCGCCGCCGGCACCGCCCTGTCCGTTCGCACCGTCACTATTGTTCCATCCGCGTCCGGCGTCACCACCGATTCCGCCCCCGCCGCCGCCGGCTCCGGCGCCGATGGTCGTGATGGCGAGCGAGGTCTTTCCTGCGGGCACCGTGTACTGGGTGGTCCCGGGGGCCACGCAAGCGGTCGTGTCACCGGTGACCTCGCATACCACGTCCGGGGTGATCACGACGCAGCCGTCCTGACCGGCTTTGGGATCTTTGTCGGGAAAGAGGGATTGCAGAAGGTTCGGGTCAGCGCTTGTGCCGCCGAAACCGGCCAGAGGAGGGCACTGGGGGGCGAAGTCGTCCGGTGTGATCGTCCCGCCGGTGCTCCCGATGCCGTGGTAACCAGCGTGCCCGGCCGTGCTGGTGGCGACGGCACCGAGGGTGGCCGTCAGCCCGGAACCGGCCGCGGTGCAGGTGGGCGAGGTGCCCGGGCTACCGCCGGTGCCAGCCTCAGGGTCAGTGCCATCCTGGCCGGCGGAGTCGTCGTCGGGCTGGGTGCCACCAGGGTCGTCTCCGTCGGTGTGGCTCCTTCCGCTGCCGCCTCCGGAGGCGGTGACGTCCACGCCGTCGGCGGTGGATCGCACCGAAGCGGACCCGCCACCGGTGGACTGGCCGGAGGTCGAGGGTTCCGTGCTCGGCTTGCCTCCGGCCGGGACCGTCACGTCCAGCACGGTGCCGGCCCGCAGACCACTGACGGTACAACGGAACCCAGCTCCGGCCCCGCCGCCGAACCCTTCGCTGTCCTCGGCCCCACCGGCGCCGATGACGGTGATCAGGATTCTGTTCACACCTTCGGGAACCGTGTAGCCGAAGTTGCCGGGGGTCGCACACATGGTCGAAGTGCCTTCGGTCGGACAGGCCGCCGCGGCAGCGGCCGTGCCCGGCACACTCAACGGCAGCAACGCACCGCCCATGGCCACAACCCCCAGCCAGGCCCACCCCGCCAGACCGGCACTGCCTCGGTTTTCACCGGGCATCGCTGTCGACTTTCCTGTTCTGGTCACCACTGGTTTGCCTTCCTCCTGCCTGTCACATTTCACGGTCCTACGCACACACACGATTTCTGCACTCAACGCTCGTCTCGCCGTCGCTGGTGCCGAGTAGCGCCTCGCGGCTCACGTCGGTGCCAAACATTCGTCACCGCGACGGTTCCGGATGGCAAAACCTCTCCACCAACGCGCTTCCCGCGCCCCGGGACCTTCATTGCGGCTGGCGTAGCAACGATGAGACGACGGCTCGCGCTGTGCCGATATCCGCAAATGACGCTGTGCGCGCTGAGCGATCAGTGACGAGGCGGTGGCTTGCGGGCCAGAGCCGCTGTGCTCAGAACATCCGCATCTAGCCGATGAGCGGGTATTGCGAAAATCTGGTTATCAAGCACCACAAGCTGCCAGAGGCCTGTCTTTCGGTAGGGATTGGCGCCGCACTATTGAAGACGAGACTGAGGCACGGTCTGGCGGACCATCCCGACCCGGGCCCGGCTCTCGATCGAGGACTGTGATGTGGAACGCGGGGTGGCGAGTGGTCACGTGCTCGCGGAAGGGGTTGGGGGAGCGGTGGCTTCCTTGGGTTTGGGGCCGGGGCGGCGGCTTCGTGCGGCGCGGGCGCGGATCTCTTCGGCGGCTGCCCGGTATGCAGGGGTTGCGTGTGCGAAGTAGTCGAAGAGGACCTCGCGCTGCTCGGCCGTGTAGCGGTCCAAAACCTCGGCGATCAGTCGGCGGGCGGGACCGACCACATCCTCGATGTCGGGGAAGGTCTCGGCTGAGGCTTCGACGATGACCCGCCGACGGTCGGCTGGATCCGCGGTACGGCGTAGGTAGCCCGCTTTCTCGAGGCGGTCGATGAGCCGGGTCGTCGCACCGGTGGTCAGGCCTACGCGGGCGGCCAGGTCGCCCGTGCTCATTCGCTCGGCCAAGGTGATCAGGCTCACCGCGTACCACTCGATGGGTGCGAGTCCGGCGGCTTCCGCGCCGGCCATGCCATGCAGGCCCACCGCGTCGAGGTACTCACGGAAGACCAGGTGCTGATCTCGAGGTGCCTTGGTTGCCATCGGTGCAGATGCCCCCTAATCTAATAGTTGCAATAATGCAGATATTGTTGAAGCGCAGATTCTGCTTCATCTTAACGACAAGGAGGACGGCATGAACACCCAGGACGACAAGGCGGCCATCGCCGCGGTGATGGCCGAGATGAACACCGCGTGGGCCCGCAACGATGCCGACGCCTACGGGGCACTGTTCACCCAAGACGCCACGTACGTCACGTTTGTCGGGACCTGCTACAGCGGCAGGGCCGACATCGTGGCGTGCCATCGCACGCTGTTCGCGAAGTTCTTGAAGAACACCAACCTCGCCTCGGAGATCACCGGCATCCGCTTCTACGGCCCCGACACTGCCCTCGTCACCGCCCGCGGCGACACCTACAAGGGAGCGACCGCGCCCAAGTCCTCGAAGCTGTCGAAAGTGCAGACGTGCGCGTTCGTGCGCGAGGCGGACGGGCAGTGGCGGGTGGCTGCGTTCCACAACACCCAGCGCAAGCCGCTGATGGAAGCCATCTCCTTCAAGACCGCCCCCGGCACCATCCCCGCCGCGCAGAAGTGACCCATCCGTCCCGGAACGGCACACCCTCTCCACACCGAAGGACTCGCAACGCATGATCACCACCAACCAGAAACCCGCACCCCAGGACGGGACGAAAGACCAGACTGCCGGGAAGTCTCCCGCAAGCCCCCGCCGACGACGGGTGCGCATGCTCGGCATCGGCCTACTCGCGATCGCGGTCGCGGGCGGCGGCGGATATCTGTGGCTCGACGCCTCCTCCGACGTGCATAACACCGGTCAGAACGAGTGTGTGAATGTCACCCCGACCGGCGAGGCTTCCCCCGGCGACCGCGACGCGGTGTGCGGTGTACTGGAGTCCTTGATCGACGCCTGGGACCGCAACGACGCCGTCGCCTACGGCTCGCAGTTCACCGAGGACGCCACCTACGCCACCTACGTCGGCAGCTACTACGAGGGCCGCGCCGACATCGTCAACTCCCACAAGGCCCTCTTCGGGGGATTCCTCGAGGGCAGCAAACTGGCCAACTCCTACCTCGGCATCCGCTTCCTGTCGCATGACGCCGCCATCGTCACCGGCCGCGGCGACGACTACACCGGAGACGCACCGGACGAGCTGTCCAAGGTTCAGACGTACACGCTCGTACGCGACGCAGACGGCCGGTGGCGGGTCGCGGCTTTCCAGAACACCCAGCGAAAGTCCGTCATGGAGCGCATTTCGTTCATCCTCTCTCCGGACACCCGGCCGGAGGCCGAGAAGTGACTGTGCCGTCGGCCCGTCGCACGGCCCTGGTGACCGGCGCGAGCGAGGGGATCGGCCGCGCGCTGGCCCACGCGCTCGCCGCAACCGGGTATGCGGTCACCGGCGTCGCGCGCAACGAGGACCGCTTGCACGCGGTCATCGACGGTCTCGGCCACGACCATGCGGCGCTCGTCGCGGACCTGGAGACGGAGGACGGCCTGGGGCGCGTGGTCCGCGCCGTGCAGCAGCGCTCGTTCGATGTCCTGGTCAACAATGCGGGCACCGCGACCGCTGGACCGTTCACCGAGGTCCCGCTGGAGCGCGCGGCGGCCATGGTGGACCTCAACTGCCACGCGTTGGTCGCCCTCGCCCACACCTTCCTGACCGGGGCGCGTCCAGGTGACGCATTGATCAACGTCTCATCCACCCTCGCGTTCGCTCCCATGGCGAACCTGAGCGTCTACTGCGCCACCAAGGCCTTTGTCACCTCGCTCTCGGAATCCTTGTGGCAGGAGCACAAAGCCCGCGGCGTCTACGTCATGGGCTTGTGCCCCGGGATGACTGCCACACAATCGCAGCCGCACAACGGTGCCGACGTACCCGCCAGCCTCGTGCAGACTCCCAGCCAAGTCGCCGTCAGAGCCTTGTCGGCACTGCACCGGCGTAGACAGCCCACCGTCATCTCCGGCAGGGTGAACACTCTGTTCGCCACAGCTGCCAGGGCCTTACCGCGCCGGACGGCCCTGCGCCTGCTCGGAACCGGACGAGAGTCTCCCGCCGTTCAAGGTTCGTCGTGCCAGCCAACCGATCCAGAAGGGTGGCCCCGACGATGTGCCGTTCGTCTTCGACGTACGGCTGGACAGCCTCGGGCCGACTGACCGCCTACCACCGCCGAAGCTCCTGACCTAGGCCTGTGCCGAAGTCCGGCCTTCGGCACAGCGCCTGGTCAGCCGTCGTAGGACGTGTGCGGTGTCCATTCGTCGAGAGGCCGCACCGCAGCCGCATGGAGTGCCTGGGCGACCCGGTCCCTGGTGAACGCTCCCTCGCCGAGCACGCCGTTGATCTGCACCGCTACCGCGCGAATACCCTTGGGCGCCAAGGTGGTGTCCAAGGTGGTGACGAGGTTGCGGACTGCCGCCTTCTGTACGCCGAGCGACGCGGCCTGATTCCATGGCTTGTCCGCCGCGGCGCTGCCGGTGACCAGCACCCGCGCGCCCTCGGCGAAGAACGGCAGTGCGGCCTGGACCGCGGGCAGCAGTGCTGCGGCGCCGATGGTGAAGTCCTCGATCAACTCGGGCACCGACAGCTGCAACGGGTCTGCCTGCCGGAACATGCTCGGGTTGAAGTGCAGCACGTCGATGCGGCCGTGCTGCTGCCCCACCTCGGTCACCACGCGGGTCACGTCGGCCGGATCGGACAGATCGACGCCGACGCCCTCCGCGTCGAAACCTTCGCCGCGTAACTGGGCGGCGAGCGGCTCGGCCTCCTCCGGCAGCCGGCAGGCCAGGAACACCGCGTGATCGTCACGGGCGAAGAGTCGGGCAACGGCCAATCCGACACCGGGACCGGCGCCGAGCACGAGAAGCACGGGAGCAGACATGGGCTCGAGCCTAGACCGCGTTCACCGCTACATAACCCGCGATGATCTGGGTATTACGCGCGCGTGCGTACTCTCGACTGAGTCGGACAGCGATCGAGACGGCGAGGAACAATCCGTGGCACGAGTGCCGAAGAAGGCGGAAGGCACTGAGTCCACGGCGATGGACCCAGCGGCCGCGGCGATGGACCGAGCGTCCGCAGCGATGAGCGATGACGATGACACCGTCGAGTTCGCCAAGGTCACCGATCCGCCCGCACGCCGCGCACGGCACCGTCGCGCCGCCCCGAAAGCCCGCCGCGTAGCCGCACCCCCGCACCGGTCCCGGAGCGTGGCGAAGAACGCGGTGCGGGTGCTGGTCTCGGTCACCGCCTTCGCGGTGCTGTCCGGTACCGGCTTCGCCTGGTCGGCCAAGGTCGACTTCAACAACGGGTTCAACCGCTCCGACGCGATCGGCGCCGACGCACCGCATTCGCTGGGGGGCGACCTCAACATCCTGCTGATCGGCCTGGACACCCGAAAGGACCAGAACGGCAACGACTTGCCGAAGGAGATCCTCGACAAGCTGCACGCGGGCGACAGCGACGACGGCGGCTACAACGCGAATACGCTGATCCTGCTACACATTCCGGCGGATATGCGCAAGATCGTCGCGTTCTCCATCCCACGCGACAGCTACGTATCGGTGTCCGGCATCCCGGGCTACGACAAGATCAAGATCAAGGAGGCGTACGGGCTCAAGAAAGCGGCCACGGAAGCCAAACTGATCGCGAACGGCGAAAAAGACCAGCTCACCCTGGAACGCGCAGGCCGAGAAGCGGGCCGGGCGTCCATCGTGTCCAACGTCCGCAACCTGACCGGTGTGCCGATCGACCGGTTCGCCGAGGTAGCCCTAGCCGGCTTCTATCACCTGGCCGAGGCGCTCGGCGGCGTCGACGTGTGCCTGAACAAGGCGGTCGACGACAGCTACTACTCCGGCGCCGTGTTCCCCGCCGGGCCGCAACACCTCAACGGTTCCGAAGCGCTCGCCTTCGTCCGCCAGCGCCACAACCTGGAGAACGGCGACCTCGACCGGACGCGCAGGCAGCAGGCCTACCTCACCTCGGTCGCCAAGTCGCTCAAAGACTCCGGAACGCTGACCAACCTGGGCAAACTCAACGAGCTGATGAAGGTGGCGCACCAGGACGTGGTGCTCTCCGACGGCTGGGACCTGCTCGACTTCGCCAGCAGCCTCGGTGCCGCGGGCTCGATAGGGGTCGAGTTCCGGACGCTGCCGGTGCTGCGCTACGACACGATCAACGGCCAGGACGTCAACATCATCGATCCGGCCGCGATCAAGAAAGAGGTGCGGTCCGCGTTCGGCGTCGAGACGCCGAGCACCACGCCGGCGCGCCCGCCGACGAGCACGGTCGACGTGCTGAACGCGGGCAGCGTGGCCGGGATGGCGGGCCAGCTGTCCACCGCGCTGACGGCCCGCGGCTATCGCGAGGGCACGGTCGGCAACCGCGGCAGCGCCACCACCACGACCACGGTGACCTATGGCACCGGCGCCGAGGCGGACGCGACCCAGCTGGCCGAGACCCTCGGCGGACTCACGGCCACCGCCGGATCGAGCGTCGCGCCGGGACACGTCCAGGTTGTCCTCGGCAGCGACTTCACCATGCCCGACGAACTGGCCGCGAGCTCGGCCACCTCGACCGCGCCGACAACGGTCGCGCCCACCACCCCGAGCGAGCCCGCCCCGGACACGGGCAAGCCCATCACGACGACGATCGGCAGCACCGTCCCCTGCGTGAACTGACGGCGCGGGTTACGCCTGTTCGACTAC
Source organism: Nocardia sp. XZ_19_369 (assembly GCF_015355715.1). Taxonomy (NCBI): domain Bacteria; kingdom Bacillati; phylum Actinomycetota; class Actinomycetes; order Mycobacteriales; family Nocardiaceae; genus Nocardia; species Nocardia sp. XZ_19_369. The sequence goes on from NZ_JACVED010000011.1 coordinate 210,226, forward strand.
GGCTTTGATGCGGTTCAACGTCTCGCGCATGCCGTTGACATTGGTCTTGCGGCGCGCCCGACCGGCCAGCAGCCAGTACACCCGCAGAACCGGGTTGCTGTGCAGCTGAAACGATTCGGTGACGTCGGTGCCGCCGTCGACCGGCTCGAACCGATAGCGCCACGTATTGATCGGCATACTGCCGGGGCCGAGCACCGTGAAGGCGAATTCACGCCCCGGCTCGGCGGCGTCGATCCGGCACACCGTCCAATACTTCAGACCCCAGCCGTTGCGGTTCACGTGTCCGCGGAACTTCACCCCGACGGCGGGTCCGGTAGCGCCACCGAGCCATTCGGCGGCGAAGGTCTCCGGACTGAACCGCCCGGTATTGGTGATATCGCTGACCAGCTCCCAGATCTTGTCGGCGGGCGCGGCCATTCGCACTGTCACACTGTCCTGCATGCTCGAACGCTAGCAGGAGTAAGCACTCGCTAGGTGTGCGCGGAAACCGGCGTCAACGCGTCGAATTCGGCAACCCAGCGGTCCGGGTCGGCCAGCAGCGCGCCAGGGGGCAGCTCCCAGTAGGCGGCGAGCAGGTCGTAGCCGAGGTGGGCGGTGGCGGCGTGCGCGGGCCAGTGCTCGGCGGTCCACGCGGGTTCTTCGGTGGCCGAGTCGATTCCGCTGCGTGCGACGCCGACCAGTTCGAACTGCAACTGCTGGGTCAGCGCGACCGCAGGGGCACCGGCCGGCTCGGTGCGCGACAGTTCCAGCAGGTCGCGGGCGACGGCGCCCACCCGATGCTCGATCCAGCGGAAGGTGCGCCGGTGTGCGCGCGGGACGACGACGTGCGGGACGAGCACCGCGATACCCACACCCAGCACGGTCTCGATGAAGCGGTCGCGGATCAGCGGCGCGACGGCGCCGTCGGGGGTGCTGCCCACCGCGAGCAGCGCGATCGGCGTGATAAAGATCGCGGCCAGCGCGTAATTGCGTGGCACGAACAGCTCCATACAGAACAGCAGCGCGGCTACCAGCGCGACGAGGGCGTAGCCGGTGAACGCGAGCTGATGCACCACCCCGAACAGCACCAAACCGACGATCGTGCCGACGAACCGGTGGATGCCGCGCACCTTGCCGCGCACCCGGTCCGGGCCGATCTGCAACACCATCAGCGCGGTGAACACCGCCCAGTGCGGGCGCGGCTGGCCGAGCAGCGCGCTGAGTCCCCCGGCGGTCAGGCAGGCGACGCCGACCCGGAAAGCGCTGATGGTCGGGTGCGAGTCGAACGACAGCGCCCGACGCAGCCGGAACCAGACACCCGGGCGGACGAACGAGATCAGCGGGTCGACCACCAGCTCGTTGGTGTCGTCATAGGCCGGACCCGCGAGCCGGCGGCGGGCCGTCACCAGTTCGGCCAGCAGCTCCGAATCCGGTGTCCGGCTCGGCAGGCCCGCGTCGTAGACCGCCGCCCAGGCCTCCGCGACCGCGCCGCCCGCCTGATGGCGCAGGTCGATGGCGGGACGGCCCGCCGCCCGGGCCGACAGATAAGCATCGACGGCGTTGATCGCCGCTTCGACGGCGACCCGTTCGGGCTTGCGCCGATCGCGCAGCACGCCCGCCATCGACGCCAGCACCGACGCGCCGACACCGAAGGCGGTGCAGGACAACAGCGCTCCCGTCGAGATGCCCGCCTCGGCGGCCATCATCGCGCCACCGCAGGCGATCACGAACAGCAGCGCGCCCGGTGGACCGAGCCGCAACGCGTCGATCACGTAGACGGCGACCACCGCGACGATCGTCAGCAAGGACACGGTCAGCAGCGAGGCACCGAGTCCGCCGGCGAGCCCGTGCCCGAGCAGGGCACCGACGCCGCAGCACGCGAGCAACGCGAGGCCCGCGGTGAGCACCACGCCCGCCCGCATCCGGTACGCCCTGCGCTCCCCGTACATCACCGCGAAGGCGCCGAACAGCACGAACAGCGCGTGCGCCGGCTGTCCCAGCGCCACGACCACCGCGGCAGGCAATGCGAAGGCCAGCGCGGACCGCAGGCCGGGACTCCACCGTCGGCCCGCGGGCGGCAGCGCGAACAGCAGGGCGCCGATCCGCCCCTGCGGCGGCACCGGGTCGGAGACCGACGAAACCATCAACTTCCTTCCTGGTCGTCCAGCGGGGTTGCCGCTCCACCGTAGACCGCCGACCTGCGGGTGACGGCCGCCACTTGGACAGTCGACCCGGTGCCCGCGCGTGGCTAGATTCGTGGAGTGACCGCTGACGCTCAGACCACCCGCATCCATTCCTTCGCCGACGACGCGCTCGGCGAGCACGACGCGGTCGCGCTGGCCGAGCTGGTGCGCAGCGGGGAACGCAGCCCGCGCGAGCTGGCCGCGGCGGCGGCGGACCGGGCGCGCGCGGTCGAGGAATTGGCGGCCGTCGCGTACGAGAGTTACGAGCAGCCGCTGCTGCCCGCCGAACCGACCGGCAGGCTCTACGGCGTCCCGTCCTTCGTGAAAGACAATGCCGACCTCGTCGGGATGCCGAGCAACCACGGCACCCAGGCGTTTCAGGGCAAGCCCGCGCGGGAGCACGGTGGGTATGCCCGCCAATTCCTCAGTACCGGACTGACGGTGCTCGGCAAGAGCACGCTGCCCGAGTTCGGGTTCAACGCCACCACCGAGCCGCCGTTCGCCGCGCCGACCCGAAACCCTTGGCACACCGGTTATTCGGTGGGCGGTTCGTCGGGCGGGTCGGCCGCGCTGGTCGCCGCGGGCGTGGTGCCGATCGCGCACGGCAACGACGGCGGCGGGTCTATTCGTATTCCGGCGGCCTGCGCCGGGTTGGTCGGGCTGAAGCCGAGCCGGGGTCGGCACATCGATTCGGCGATGGCGCGCAAGCTGCCGATCAATATCGTCAGCGAGGGTGTGCTGACCAGGACTGTTCGTGACACTGCGGCGTATACCGCTGCGGTGGAAGAGTTTTGGCGCAATCCGGCGCTGCCGCCGATCGGTTACGTCGAAGGTCCGGGTTCCAAGCCGCTGCGTATCGCGCTGCTGCTGGAGAACGTGGGTGGCCCGGTGCCCACGGGTCCGATTCGGTCAGCTGTCGAAAACGTCGCTGCCATCCTGGAATCCCATGGCCACCGGGTCGAGCCTGTGCCGTTGCCGTTCGATGCGGCGCTGGAGACGGCGTTTCTGCACTATTGGGGTCTGCTCGCCACGTTCGTCGCCTCGACCGGCAAGATCGCCGACCGCAGCTTCGACGCCGGCCGACTCGACGATCTCACCCTCGGCCTGCGCCGCCACTTCCTGCGCAGCGCATGGCGTCTCCCGCTGACCCTGTACCGACTACGCGCCGCGGCCGCCACCTACGAGCGCGCCCTCGGACCGTACGACGCGATCCTGCTGCCCACCCTCGGCCACGAAACCCCCGAGCTCGGCTACCTCAGTCCCACAGTACCGTTCGACGAACTGCTCTACCGCCTGCGCACCTACGTCTCGTTCACCCCGATCAACAACATCACCGGCACCCCCTCGATCACCATCCCCGCCGGTCTCAGCCCCGCCGGCCTGCCCATCGGCGTCCAGTTCGCCGGCACCCGCGGCAACGAACGCACCCTTCTCGAACTCGCCTACCTCCTCGAAGCCGAACAGCCGTTCCCCCGCCTGGTCGGCTGACCGAGCCGAAAGCCCGCCGCCGCAACACAATCCCACAAAAGCAAGCCGGCCGACTTCGACAGAAGTGGACCGGCTTGCTCAGCGATAGATGTCGCTACGGGGCTAGTACACATAGACGACACCACCGGTGTGCCCGCACTGTTGTTCCATTCAGGCAGGTGGCTTCCGGCGACGTTCCACAAGCAGCCGGCCGCCGATTCAGCCGCCCCACACCGACTCACGGTATTCGGCTGAAGCCGCGTTCACGCGAACGCGCGCTCGTTGGCATCTCGGTGCACTCGGAAAACCCTGTCGGCCATCCAATCTGAACTCTGACCAACGCGCGGCCAGCGGCAATACCGGATGTTCGTGAGGCGCCGAGCTGCTGTCACAAAACGTGGCAACACCCAGCTGCCGGTTGTGTCGTTGCCACGCTAGCTCGTCGCGGGCTCACTCGCCTCGGGCCGGTGCTGCCGTTGGCTCAGCACGAGCGCGCCCGCTGCCAGCAGGTAGAACGGCGACGGGAGCAGCAAATCCCATCCCGCCGTGTCGTTGTGCTCGAGCGCCTTCATCCCGAGATATCCGTCTACCGTGCCGAGAACGGCCAGAATTCCTGCGGCCCAGCGTGTTCCGCGCCGGACATGCCTGCGCGGCAGCGCGAAGACGACTGCGGGCAGCAGCACCACGAGGCCGGACTCTGTGACGAATACGAGCAATTGCTCGAGCAGCGGCCGCGTCGGCAGGTAGCCCACCCCGGCGACGGTCTCTGAGACGACCACCGTGGCCTCGCTGTGGTCCACCCCGGCGTCACTGTCGGGCAGCTCCGGGAAGTGCGCATATAACACCCGTGGTAATGCGACCAAGACCAAGGTCACCACGCGCCAGCAGGTGACACATCGCCACCACCGCCCCAGCGACACCACCATGCCTCCATCCCCTCCGACCGAGCTCTGCGCGGGCGACGCTACCCGCGCAGCCCATCCGCAGCGAAATCCGGCCGCGCCTTCGGCCGGAAACCTGCAGGTCGACAACGGATCCCGTCTGAAGGCATGCCGGGATGACGAAGATGGAGTGCTGCAGACGCGAACGCCCGGGACACCAGAGCTACGGCACCCGGACAGACAACGAGAAACTACGGCATCGTTCCCCGCCATCCGGTATTCGGCTAGTTAGACACTTGCTGACAGGATCAGATCCTGGCCAGGATTTGATCCAGGTTCCCGGTGGGGTGCTCCCAATATTCGGCTGCCCACCGTCTGTACTGGTGTGGCTCTCTAATGGCTTGCCTCCCACCGGGTGCCGTGCAGGGAGTGGCTGAAGAGGGGCCTGCCCCAAGCTCGAACTAGCGGTGCCCTCCCGCACGGACACCACTACGTTTCGTTGACATGGGAGGCACGGCGATGACCGTCATCATCGGAATGGATCCGCACAAACGCTCGGCCACCATCGAAGCCCTCGACCCGACCAGCAAGATTCTGGCGACCGGCAGATACAGCACCGACAACACCGGCTATGCGGAAATGCTCACTGCTGGAAGGCAATTCCCCGATCGAGTCTGGGCGGTCGAGGGATGCAACGGCATCGGCCGCCACCTCGCACACAGGCTCGTCCATGACGGGGAAACCGTAATCGACGTGCCGGCGAAACTCTCCGCGCAGGTGCGGGTCTTCGCGACCGGCAACGGCCGCAAAACCGACCCGGTCGATGCCCACTCGGTGGCCCTGGCCGCGTTGCATGCACCAAATCTTCGTCGCGTCGAAGCCGACCCGGAGCTGGTCGCCTTGGGCATGCTCGCCGACCGCCGTGACGAACTCGGGCGTTCCCGCACCGAAACCGTCTGCCGGCTGCACCGGTTGCTGCTCGAGCTGATTCCCGGTGGCGCCAAGACGTTCCTGTCCGCCCGCCAAGCCCGCGAACTGATCGCCCCGATCACACCGTCGGATGCCGCCGCGAGAGTCCGACTGCGGTTGGTCGTCGAATTGATCGAGGACCTGGAAACCATCGACCGCAAAACCAAAGCCGCGGACAAAGAACTACGGCAATTGGTCGCCGAACGGGGCTCCACGCTGATGGACCTGCACGGGATCGGCCCTTCTTCCGCGGCAAGGCTTTTGGCCGATACCGGCGATATCCGGCGATTTCGGGACCGGGACCGGTTCGCGTCCTGGAACGGCACCGCACCCTTGGATGCGTCTTCGGGTGATCAACAGCGGCACCGGCTTTCCCGCGCCGGCAACCGCAAAATCAACCGGGTCCTGCACATCATGGCCATCGTTCAACTGCGCAACCGTACTCCCGGCCGGCTCTATTACGACGGCCGCAGAGCGGGCGGGAAGACCTCGATGGAAGCAGTCCGGGCGCTCAAGCGCCGGTTGTCGAACGTGGTCTATGCCCGGATGCTCGCCGATCAGCGGCAGCGTGATTTGGCAGGCCCGGGAGGGCAATCGGGAACGACTCTTGACTCCAGCGCGACCGGTTCCAACCCGCACACCGATCCTTCGGACAAGCCACATCCCGGACCCAACAAACAGGCTAACCCCACAACCATGCCGACGTCTTGACATAGAGGGGTGCCAATACAGTGTGTTCGGCCAAGCGGCCGAACTCGGGCCCGCACCTTGGACGGCGCCAGGGTCGGCGTCGATGGGCAGGCCTCGCCAGCTCGGTGTCGAAGCGCCCCAACGTATTCGCGGTACTCAACAGCGCCGACCAGCCGCCGGTGATACCCACCTGGGGGTCCCGCGTCCGCGCGGCGGCGGGTGGTCGAACGATGCTTGGGCCGCCAGGGGGCATCGAGCTGGGTGCGCAGGGAACGGCCCACGGCGAGACCCGGTCAGCTCCGCACCGGCGGCACGTCTCGCCGCGCCAAGCGGAGCTGAGCTGCCGCGATCGTTCCTGGAAAGTAGTGATGGCCCTCCGGCGATAGGACGAGATCATCGGCTTCTATCCCGTGAACCTCCCACACGTCCACCGGCCCGCCGGTGTTGTTCATCCGTACGAACCACTCACACTCGAAATCATCGAGCGCGAGGAAACAACCCTGTTGCTCGGGCCGGTGGCTGCCGGCAATGCCCGGTGCGGCACCCATACGACGCCAGTCCAGACCGAAGCGCGTGATGGAGACTCGGTTCAGGGCCGACGTTACGTGGAAGTGAGACGGCACTGCCCGACGTTAGCAATCGCGCTTCTGCGCTGGAACTGCGCGCACCATATTCTGGTGGACCCACAGACCGTGCATCCTCCCCCCGGAGCGAAATGATCCTGTGAGAGGTATGCACGGCCGACGGGCGTGGGCTCAGGAGTGACCGAGACCGGGACGTTCGCGGTGGATGGGGCCGTGGGAGTCGTCGCAGTGTTCCTCCAGCACCGGGAGTAGGCGGTCTGCGGTGGGGCCCGCGGCGGAGGCGACCAGTTGGGAGTGGTCGACTTGCAGTGTCGTGTGGGTAATTTCGTAGTCGTGGTCGAGGAGGCGTTCGATCTGCTGACGCAGGCCGTGGCAGTCGGCGCCCGGCTGGACGAGCACGTGTGCGGACAGTGCGACGTTGCCGGAGGTGATCTGCCAGACGTGCAGGTCGTGCACCTCGTCGACGCCGGGGATCTCGACGAGGCGACGACCAAGCGCATCCGGATCCACGCCGGCGGGCGCGGCTTCCAAGAAGATGCGGCCGGATTCGCGGACCAGGCCGAGGCCCGCCTTCACCATCAGCGCCACCACGACGAGTGTGGCGATCGCGTCCGCGCGGGCGAATCCGGTGAGCAGCACGACGATTCCGGCGACGGCGGTCGCGATGAAGCCGTACAGGTCGTTGAGCACATGCTGGAACGCGCCCTCCACGTTGAGGCTGGACCGGTTCGCCTTGCTGATCGCCCACGCCGCAACCACATTCACCACGATGCCGACCAGTGCGGTGACGACCACCAGCCCACCGGTCACCTCCGGCGGATCGAGCAGACGCCGGATGGCCTCGTAGGTCAGCCAGCCCGCCAGCACGAGCAGCGTGATGCCGTTCGCCTGCGCGGACAGAATCTCGGCCCGCTTGAAGCCGAAGGTATATTTGCCGCGGGCGGGCCGGGCAGCGATCCGAATCGCGGTGAGCGCGAGCACGATCGATGCCGCATCGGTCAGCATGTGTGCCGCGTCCGAGAGCAAGGCCAGCGAATTCGCCAGCAGACCCACCACGACCTCGATCGACATGAACCCGGCGATCAGCGCCAGCGCGACCGTCAGCCAGCGGCGATCGGCGTCACCGGACACCCCGTGCGAGTGTGCGTGGCCATTGCCATGGCCGTGTCCGTGCTCGTGTTCATGTCCCATTAGCCGCCTGCTTCCATCACCGCCACGTATGCGCATATCTGCATCTGTTTACCCACCTTAGCCGACCCTATGCCGACCGCAGCCTACTACCTAGGATGACCTGGATCACAGGGCTGCGGCCAGCTGGGGAGATCAGTTGTACAGGCCCTTGGCGAGCACCGGCCACGACGCGACGAACGCGTCCTGCCAGTAGCCCCACGAGTGCGTCCCGGTCAGGGTGAAGTCGAAGGTGGCCGGAATACCCAACTGGTTCAACCGATTCTGCAGATTTACCGAGCACATCCGGATACCCGCCTCGATCGCACCACCGACCACCAGCTGATCAGCCCACTGCGAGACACCGGGCTTGATCTGGAACGGTCCGTCGAGGGTGTCGTGCGGGCCGGGCAGGCCGCTGCCGCTGGAGACGAACAGGTTCACGCCGCGCAGTTTGTCCGCGTGCACGAGCGGGTCGTTGGCCGCCCACAGCGGGCTGCCGGGCGGGCCCCACATATTGGCGATGGTCCCGCCGCCGCGTTCGACCGTCATCTGGACGAACGCCTCGCCGATCGGATCGCTGGTCTGGGCGCAGCCGCTGTAGGAAGCGACGCTGCGATACAACTCGGGCTTCGCGATGGACAGCGCGAGCACCGAGGTGCCCGCCATCGAGAGACCGGCGATCGCGTTCACCTTGTTGGTGCCGAGCGCGGCGTCGATCAGCGGCGGCAGTTCCTCGGTGAGGTAGGTCTTCCATTTGTTCGGGCCGAGCACCGGGTCGTAGTTGATCCAGTCCGTGTAATAGCTGAACTGACCGCCGACCGGCTGCACCACATTGACGTTCTTGTCCGACAGGAAGTCCAGCACGTTCGTGCGCAACTGCCAGCTGGCATCGTCCACGCCGCCGCCCGCGCCGTTCAGTAGATAGAGCGTCGGCCTGGGCTGGGAGTTGTCGGCGGGACGCTGGATGTCGACCGGGAAGGTCGCGCCGTCCATCGCCGCCGACCGCACCCAAATACGGATATTGCGGCCGTCGGGTTCCTCGACCCGCGCGATCACCGAGCCGTCCGGGGCGGCGGGCGTGCCGACCCAGGCCGCGCTCGACGAGGCCGGCGCCTCAGCCTGCGCACCGGCCGCGGTGCCGGCACCGAGACACAGTGCCGCCGCGAGTACTACCGCGCGAGCCCGAATCCTCCACGTCGATCTGCGATCCACGAACACACTCCCAAAACCCCGACCCACACGACTGGCGAACTCGTACCCAACTCCCAGCGTGTCGGGCGTAAGTCCAGCTGCGTTACCCATTCGGGCTGTTCGATCGCACACATCGGTCCTCCTGCGACGGCCATCACAGCCTCCGTCGCAGGGCGAACCCGCGGGACCACCTGAACGCGAGACAACCCGATTCGCGTTCAGGCGCCCCTCCGCCGGGCGATCGGGGATCGCCCGTAGCTCAGCGCGCTCCCTCGGCGCCGCGCCGCGCGACCGAGTCGATGGCGACCGAGATCGCGAGGACGGCGCCGGTGACCATGAAGCGCACCGAGGAGTCCACGTTGAGCAGCAGCATGCCGTTCGTGATGGATTGGATGACGAGGATGCCGAGCAGGGCGGCGTAGGCGCGGCCGCGCCCGCCGAACAGGCTGGTGCCGCCGATGACCGCGGCGGCGATGGCGTTGAGCAGGATGTCGCTGCCGCCGGAGCTCTGGTTGACCGCGACCAGGCGGGAGGCGGCGAGGATGCCGCCGAGGGTGGCCAGGGCGGAGCAGCCGACGAAGGCGGCGATGCGGATCCCGGTGACGTTGATGCCCGCCCGGCGCGCCGCCTCGGCATTGCCGCCGACCGCGTACATGCGGCGGCCGAAGACCGTGCGGCGCAGGATCAGGTCGAGGGCCAGCACGAGACCGCCGAAGATCACCAGGGTCAGCGGAACGCCGCGATCGGTATTCAGCACCGCGACGGTGGCGCCGAGCAGGACGGCCAGGCCGCCCGAGCGCAGCACGATCCAGATCGGTGCCGGCACATCGAGTTTGGCGTGCACGCGTTGCTGCCGGGTGATCAGGCTCGCGGTGAGATGCCCAGCCACGAGCAGCGCGACGAGCAGCCAGCCGAGCGCGGGCGCGAGCCAGGTATCGCTGATGGTGGCGATGCCGCGGTCGAACGGCAGGTTGACCGTGCCTTCCTTGCCGAGCAGATACAGCATCAGCCCCTGCCAGCCGATCAGCCCGGCCAGCGTCACGACGAACGACGGCATGCTCAGCATCGTGCGCATGAGTCCGTGCAGCAGGCCGATCGCGGCGCCGACGGCCACCGCGGCGATCACCGCGACGACGACGTTCCAGCCGTGGCGCACGTAGAGCAGCGTCATCACCACGGCCGTCAATCCGCTGACCGAGCCTGCGGAGAGGTCTATTTCGCCGAGCAGCAGCACCAGAACAATGCCCAGCGCGATGGTTCCGGTCGCGGCCATCTGCAATGCAAGGTTCGTGAGGTTTTCGGCGGAGAGGAAATGGGCGTTGAGCCGGTAGAACACCGCCGCGATGATCACCAGCCCGATCGCTACCGGTACCGAGCCGACCTCGCCCCGACGCAGTCGATCCAATGCGGCATCGGCCAACCCGCGTCCCTGATTTCCTTGCCAGACAGTTTTTTTCACAACGATGTCACTCATGATTCCGCCTCGCTGGCGCTCGGCTCCATCATTCGTTCGCTACGCTCTCTCATGCAGCTGCTCCCGTGATCGCTGCCACGATATCTTCTTGAGTCGCGTTGGCGGTCTCGAATTCGCCCGCATTGCGACCCAGCCGCAGCACGACCACGCGGTCGCTGACCGACCGCACATCCACCAGGTTGTGCGAAATCAACAGCACGCCAAGGCCGCGCTCGCGCAGTCGGCCGATCAACGCGAGCACCTGGGCGGTCTGTTCGACGCCGAGCGCCGCGGTCGGCTCGTCGAGGATCACCATCCGCGGCCGCCCGAGCAGCGCCCGTGCGATGGCGACCGATTGCCGCTGCCCGCCGGACAGCGCGGAGACCGGTGCGCGCACGTCCTTGATCCGCACGTCGAGCGAGGCGAGCAGATCGCGGGCGCTGCGTTCCATCTCGATTTCGTCCAGCACGCTGCAGATTCGGGTCTCCGCACCGAGATGCAGGTTGGCGACGACGTCGAGGTTGTCGCACAACGCGAGATCCTGGAACACCGTCGTGATGCCCAAGGCCTGGGCGTCCTGCGGACGGTGGATCCGCACCGTCTCCCCCGCGAAGACGATCTCGCCCTCGTCGGCCACGGTCACGCCCGAGATCGCTTTCACCAGTGTGGATTTGCCCGCACCGTTGTCACCGACCAGCGCCACCACTTCCCCGGCACGCACCTCGAGATCCGCTCCCGCCAACGCCTGCACCGCGCCGTAGCGCTTGCTCAGCCCGCGCGCCGAGAGAACCGTTGTGGGAGCTGTCATTTGATACCTGCGGCCTGACATGCCGCCGCGACATCGGGCGTGCAGATATCGGCGACGGTGTACAGCCCGTCCTTGACGATGGTGTCCTTGATGTTGTCCTTGCCGACCGCGATCGCTTCCAGCAGATACGACGGGATGTCGGTCACGCCGTTGTTGGTTTTCGCGGGTGCCACCGGCTTCTCGCCGTACGCCAGCGCCACCGCCAATTCGGCGGCCTTCTCCGCCTGGGCGCGGTAATCGAGGTAGATGGTCATGGTCTGCTCGCCGGTCAGAATCCGTTGCACGCCTGCGAGTTCCGCGTCCTGCCCGGTCAACGGGGGCAACGTCGCATAGCCTGCCCGCTTCAGCGCCGCAATCGCGCCGCCCGCCATGCCGTCGTTCGCCGAGTACACGCCGACGATCGCGTCCTTGCCGAGCGCGGTGATGGCCTGCTCCATCTGCTGCTGCGCCTTGTCGGGCGACCAATCGGGCGTATCGAATTCGCGCCCGATCTTCACCTTGCCGTCCAGCGCCTCGTGCGCACCCTTCTTGTAGTCGCCCGCACTGGGGTCGGTCGGCGAGCCGTTGATCACCACGAGCTGGCCCTTGTCCAGGCTGCCGCGCTTGGTCAGCTCGGCCAGCAGCGCCTCGCCCTGCGCCTTGCCGACCTTCACATTGTCGAACGACACGTAGTAGTCGTAGCTGATGCCGGAGATCAACCGGTCGTAGGCGATCACCGGGATGTTCTTCTGGTTCGCCGTGTTCACCTGCGGCGCAACGGCATCGGCGTTGACCGCGTCGAACACGATGACGTCGGCGCCCTGGGTGAGCGCGGATTCGAACTGGCCCTGCTGCTTTGCCGCGTCTTGATCGGCGTTGAAGTAGAGCACCTTGCACTTCTCGCAGAGCTGCTTGACCTTCGCCTCGAACAGCGGGCGGTCGAAGGCTTCGTAGCGGGTGGTCTTGGATTCCGGGAGCAGCAGCGCGATCGTCGGGGTGTCGCCGCCCGATTTCGCATCTCTGGTGCTGTCGCCGGAGCTACAGCCTGCCGCCAGGACGAGTGCGGCCGCCGCCGCGGTGAGGAGCTGAATTCGACGCATGAGGTCACCGTGCCGAGAGGAGAGTGAGAGCGCCCGGTTGAGCGTTGGTAAGAAAGGTAGTTTACTAACACGGAGGTGTCCAGTGGTTCGAGCAGGAGGATTGATGAGTAGGGTCGGCAATCCCCAGCTCCTTCGGACGATGAACGAGCGGCTGCTGCTCGACTACCTGCGGGTGGACGGCCCCGCCTCGCGCGGCGAACTGGCCAAGGCCAGCGGCTTGTCCAAACCCACAGTGTCTGCGGCACTTTCGGGCTTGGAGCAGGCGGGTCTGGTACAGCTGGTCGGTTCGCTGAGCGGCAGGCCGGGACCGACCACCGCGCTCTACGACGTGAATGTACGCGCGGGCGTGGTGGCCGGAGTCGATATCGGCCGGAACTGGATTCGCCTCGCCATCGCCGATCTGCGCGGTGATTTCATCGGGCGTCGCGACGTGCGCAACACCGCGCGTTCGGCCGCCGATCTGGTGCGCCGGGTGCGCACGCTGGCCGACCAGGTCGCCGAGGAGGCCGGAATCGACTGGTCCGCGGTGCATTACGCGGTGATCGGCAGTCCCGGCGTGCTCAACCCGATCACCGGCCGCCTCGACTACGCGCAGAATCTGCCCGGTTGGGGCCGCGCCGGGCTGGTTACCCAGTTGCGGGCCGCGCTCGAGGTCGAGTCGACCATCGAGAACGACATCAATCTCGCCGCGCTCGGCGAGCTGACCTTCGGTGCGGGCGCGGGCATCCGCAATTTCGTGCTCATCTCGATCGGCACCGGCGTCGGCATGGGCATCGTGATCAACGGCGAACTCTATGTCGGCAACAGCGGTGCCGCGGGCGAGGTGTCGTTCCTGCCCGCCAGCGAGGTCGACGCTCCCCCGCTCGATGCCCGCGAGCGCGGCCTGACCGAAACCGTCGCCGCCGCAGGCGGTGTCGCCCGCGCCGCCGAACAGGCCGGACTGCCCGACGCCTCCGCCAAGGAGATCTTCGCCGCCGCGGCCGCGGGTGACCCACGGGCCGAGGCGGTGGTCGAGTCCGAGGGCCGCCGGATCGGCGCGCTCATCACCGCCGTCGCCGCGATCCTCGATCCGGAACTGGTGGTGCTCAGCGGTGGCATCGGCAACAACCTCGAGCTGCTCGGCGACGCCATCGAGCGCCGCATGGCCGAACTCGGTCCGCTGCATCCGCGCATTGTCGCCAGCACGCTCGGCGATGACGGGGTGCTCACCGGCGCCATCTCCCGTGCGCTCTCCGTGGCCAGGGATCGGCTCTTCGAAAGACGTTCTACCGGTGCGTGATCGAGCTCAGCGCACGCTGAGCGGTGGGCCGTACTGCGGGCCCTTCGGTTCGGCGAAGACGCTCGGGCAGGCGCGACGCATGCGGTCCATCGAGGAGTTGAGGTCGGTCAGGGCGGCGGTGACCGAGTCGGCGACCGGCTGAGCCGGGTGGCCGTTGTCCAGGACCGCGGCGAAATCCGACAGCGAGTCGTGTAATCGGCCGCCCGCGGTCGCCACGTCGCCGTAGGCGCTGCCGATCAGCGGGGAGCCCATCCGGTCGACCACGGGATTGATGGTGTTCGAGACCTGGTGGGACAGCCACATCCCCTGGGTGACACGAGTTTTCACCTCGACGAAATCACCACGGGCCGCGGCCGGACTCAGGCCGTCGAGTTGCTCGGACAACTGCCGGAAGGTATCTCGCAGACCGGCGACGGCTTGGCCACCGAGGGCGCAGTCCGTCTTGTCAGCGTCGGCAACCCGGGTGCGCAGGGTGTCCGTCGAACCCGAGCTGGAACACCCGCTCAGCAGCACGGCCACGAGCACGAACAGCGCGGCCACGGCCGGCCCGCCGAGGGCGGTTAGCCCTCGGCGGACCGGCCTTCCGCTGCGACGCGCGTTATGCGGCATGGGTCAGCACCGTGAGGATCGCGTTCTGCACCGCAGGCACGAACGCGAGGGTCGTGACCAACGCCATGCCGAACCCCGTCTGTACCTGCCGGTGCCGATTCCACCACCCGATCGGGGCGGTGCGGGACCGGGTGTTCCACTCGACGCCGGTGGCGACGGCGACCTCGTTACGTTCGTAGTAGCCGAACGCGACGGGGGCCGATCCGACGTCGAGCAGGCCACCGAGCGCATCGGTGCTGAGCCCACCGGAACCGATATTTCGCGAATCGAGCATGGTGCCAACCCCTTTCGTACTCTTCGCCGGTTACGCGTCGATGGTGCTGCTCCACGGCTCCATCAGCTCGTCATAAACGGCCTGGGTGAATTCGCCCTGGCCGATCAGGTCGCTCAGCACCGTCGCGGTGACGGCCTGACCGACCACGGCCACTGCGCCGATCGAGCCGAACGACTCCAGCAGGCCGCTGAGGTCGCCGGTGGTGCCGACCGAGGTCGGCGAGACGGCCTGACCGGCGATCATTCCCGCGAGCTGCACGTTGCGGGATCGCCCGAACGCCTTGGCGGTCGCGGTCGCGATATTCAGCGGATGTGCCGCCACCGATTGGGCATTCGCGCCCATGCCGAGGCCGGCCAGCAGTCCGCTGAGCCCGCCTTCGAGACCGGAGCCGTTGGACAGGGCCGAAACCTTGTCCTGGATCAGCTTTTTCGAGGCGGCGTTCAACTTCTCCCGTTCCTCGGCGGTCAGCTGGCCGGAGCGTTCGATGATGCGGACGGCCTGGTGCCACTGCGGGCCGTAGAGGTACTCCAGGTGCAGGGTTTCCGGTGTGTGCGTCATGTCTGATCTCCTTCGTCGGATGGCTTGGCACTGTGCATGTTTCGTCACAGCGAAACGCTGACGAGCCGCGAGGCGCGATCGTGCGCCACCGCTTCGGCGGCCCCCTTTCCGGAGTAGGGCAAGTCGGCGAACGCGACCGGCGCGGGCGCGGGTTCGCTCGGCAGTGGAGCGAGCAGCTGCTGCAACGAAGCGGCCAGTTGCTCCAGGCTCGGGTCGTCGGGAATGTCGTCGAGGAACTGCGTTCCGGTCGCCGCCGCCCCACCACCCCAACCACCAAGGGGCCCAGTGCGATCCAGCGCGGCCCGAATGGCGGAGATGATGCCGACCCGCGCCCCCGGCGTGAGCAGCACGGCAATCGCGACGGCAAGCGCCACCGCCGCCGCAGCCCCGAGCGCGGCTAGCGGCGCGCCGATCAACGCCGCGAGCCCGACCAGCGGAGCGGCGATCAGCGCCGCCACACCCAGTGCGGCAAAGGGTGCCAGCGCGGCAGCAACCGCCGCAGTCAGCGCACCACCGAGCAGCAACTTCGGGATCTCGATCAGCGCGAACAGCCCCAGCGCCGCCAACGGCAGCCCAACCACCGCGGCCAATGCCCCACCGGCAAGCAGCGCCGGAAGCGCAAGCAGCGCAAGCGCACCGACCGCCGCGAGCGGCACACCGATCAACGCGGCAAGTCCACCGCCGATCAACAAGACCGGAAGGGCAAGCAACGCAAGCGCACCGACCGCCGCGAGCGGAATGCCGATGATCGCGGCCAAGCCACCGCCGAGCAGCAAGACCGGGAGCGCAAGCAGTGCGAGCGCGCCGACTGCCGCCAGCGGCACACCGACCAGCGCGGCCAGCCCAGCCAACACACCACCGGCCAGCAGGACCGGAAGCGCGAGCAGCGCAAGCGCGCCGACCGCCGCCAGCGGCACACCGACCAGTGCGACCAACCCGGCCAACGCACCGCCCACCAGCAGCACTGGAAGGGCAAGCAGCGCAAGGGCACCGAGGGTGAGCGGCAGGCAGATCAGCAGTTTCACCGCGATGAAGGCGGCGGCGAGGGCAGCCAATCCACCGCCGATCAACAGCACCGGCAGGCCGACCAGTGCGGCCAGGGCGGCTCCGGCGAGCAGGACCGGGATGCCGATTGCCGCGAGCGGGATGCCTACGGCCGCAACGAGTGTGCCGCCGATCAGGAGTACCGGAAGTGCCAGCAGTGCAACGGCTCCCACCGCGGCGAGCGGGACGCCGATCAGGGCGGCCAAGCCGATCAGCGCACCACCGATCAGCACGACCGGGAGGGCGAGCAAGGCCAGCGCACCGAGTGCGGCGAGCGGGACGCCGATTGCTGCGGTCAAGGCCCCGCCGATCAACAGCACCGGAAGCGCGAGCAGGGCGAGGGCGCCGGCGGCGGCCAGGGCCAGCAGCGGGACGATCAGCAGCAAGGCCAGTGGGGCGCCGATGGCGAGGGTGCCGAGCACCGCGACCGCGAGGGCCGTTGCCCCGGCGACCGACCCTGCGACGAAGGTCGCCGCCAGCGCGGCCAGTCCGGCCAAGGCGAGCAGCGGCACCGCCACCAGGGCGAGCAACGCCAGCACCGGCAGCGCGAGCACCGCGATTACCGGAATGACCACGGCGGCAAGCGCGCCGAGTGCGGCGAGCCCGAGTACCGGCAGCGCGACCACGGCCAGCACCGGCAGCGCGACCACAGCCAGCGCACCCAGCGCGGCCAAGCCCAGCACCGGAACAGCGAGCAGGGCAAGCACCGGAAGCGCGAGCACCGCCAGTGCACCGAGCCCGGCCAAGGCAACCAGCGGCGCGAGTACAACCGCGGCGACACCGAGCGTGGCGAAGTCGAGCAGCAGACTGCCGAGGAACAGGGTGACCGCCAGCGCCGTCGTGACGGCAACCACCGAGACCCCGATCAGCGCTGCCAGTGCGGGCAACCCGACCAGTCCGAACAGGCCGATGCCGACCGCGAGCGCCGCGACCACCAACCCGGCAACGAGCACCGGCGACCACACCGCGAGCAAGGCGAGCGCGATGATCGGCGACAGCGCCGTCGACACCACCACCGCGAACGGCCCGAAGATCAGGAACGGCAGCGTCAGCACCGCGGCGAGCGCGAACCCGACCACCGCTACGGCTGCGGTGGCCAGCACCGCCGCCACCGCGAGCACAGCCGAAATCAGCCCGCCCGCCAACAGAATCGCGCCGAGACCGGCCCCGCCGACGGCGATGGTCGCGATCGCCAGCACCGCCATGATCGCGAAGGCCGCAGCCGCCAACGGCACGGTGACCAACAGCAGCGGCGGGAACAGCGCCGACGCCGCCAGGAACACCCCGAGCGCCAGCACGCCGAAGAACATCCAGGCGCCCACCAGCCCCAGCCCGAGCGCCGCGACGAATCCACCGAGCAGCGTGCTGACCACGGCCACCGTGCCGATGGTCGCCAGCGTGCCGAGCAGCACCCCGCCGAACAGCAGCGGCAGCGCGATCAGCGCGAGCGGCGGGTTGATCACGATCACCGCCAGCGCCGCGAAGCTGAGCATCACGAACGACAGCACCGAGACCACCAGCCCACCGGCGAACACCGTGGCGACCGCGGCGAGCGCGAACGCAAGCAGTCCGAGCACGATGGCGCCGCCGCCCAGCCAGGTCACCACCGTGAACGCCGCGGCAACCACGCCGATGCCAACGCCCGTGATGATCGAGAAGGCCAGTGCGGCAACCAGAATCAGTGGGATCGCATAAGGCATGGTCACCATGAATGCGAGCGTCGCGACGAGGGTGGCCGCGGCCAGCCCGGTGATCGCCAGCAGAACCGTCCCGGTCAACGCGAACACCGAGAACGCGATCAACCCGAACCCGCCGAACAACACGGCAAGCCCCAGCGCCGCCGGAATGGCGACCAGGCCGATGAACAGCAGCGGAGCCAGCAGCGGCCCGAGCACCGGGACGGCGAAGACCAACGCGAGGGTGGCGATCAACCCGCCGACCACCGCGAGCGCGACACCCGCCGCACCGAGCGCGGCGAACAGAATGCCCGCCGCGGACAGCCCCGCCCAGAACACCGCCGCGGCAACGAGCTGAATCGCGGTCGCCACCACCGCAAGCGCGAGCAGCACGGTCACCGCGGCACCCCCGGCCACCGAGAGGACCAGCAACCCGGCGAGCGCCACCACGGCCAGGATCACGCCGCCCGCGAGACCGACCGCGCCGAACGCCACCAGCGCCACCGCCGCGAGTGCGATCAGGATCGGAACGGCGATGAGCCCGAACGGGGTGAGCAGCGAAAGCAACCCGACGCCGACAAACAGTGCGGCAGTGGCGAGCCCGGCGACGCCGAGCACACCGAAGAACGCGACTGCGGTAGCGATCAGACTGACGACAAGAAAGGCGAGCGCACCGGTGAACATCAGCGGTGCGACCACCAGTCCGAGGACCGGCACGAAGACGGTGGCCAGCAGCGCGGCCGCGGTCAGCACCACGAACCCGACGACACTCAGCGCCAGCCCGGCGGCCAAAGCGACTACGCCAAGGGCGATTCCGCCGACAATGGCCACTGCGATCGCGGCGATACCACCCACCAGGACGACCGGCGCCAGCACCGCGAACGCGACGATGGCGACCGGAATCGCGATGAGCAGCACCGGAATCGCGATCACCGCGAGCACGATCAGCACCGGGATCGCCAGTACCGCGAGCACGAGCCCGCCGACAACCAGCGCACCGATCGCCAACGGGGCCAACAGGATCGCGCCGAGCACCACCGCGCCGAGGGTGAGTATGGCAGCGACCCCGATTCCGCCCGCGAACAACAGCGGCACCACCGCGAACAGCGCGATCACCGGCAAGGCGAGCAACGGCAGCGCCGCAGGCTGCCTGGCATCGGACACCAGCCCGCGCACGGCGTCGCGGATCTGGGTGAACACCGCGCCGATCGCGGCGGCCGGGTTCGAGGCCAAGGCGAGCAACGGCGCGAGGAATGCGAGCACCGGCGCGAGGCCCGCCAGCTGTGGTGCGAACAGGCCGATGACCGGTGCGGCGATCGCGAGCAGACCGGGCGGCAGTTGCTGTGCGGCCGGATTCTGTTGTCCCACAGTCGGAGTGAGCAGGTCACGCAGACCCTGGACCGGGTCCGGTCCGTCCTTGGGAAAGCCGAAGAGGGTGCGCGCCTGGTCGATCAGGTCGTCGATGGCCGGGGTCGCGCTGCTGCGCCGGGTGCCGGCCATTTCGGTGGCCTGCTGCACGAAGGCCAGCAGGTCGTTGACCGGTCCGCGCATCGGGCCGTCGGGAAAGGTTTTGTCCGCCCAGGTGGCCAGCTGATCGAGCTGCATGCCCGATCCGGCGATTTGCGCGACAGTAGCGGCGAGGTCGGCCACCGGCGCGGGAACGCGGCCCGCCACTTCGGAAACGACCGCACCGGGCTCGTTCTGCGCGGCTGGACCGCCACCCCACGATGGTTCGGGTGACGGGCCCCCGCCACCGCGATAGGTATCGATCGCCGAGTTCACCTGGTCGCCGAACGGAGTGTTCGCACTTGCCGCGCTCGCGGCGCCGAGTGCGTTGTTCAGCGCTTCCTGCTGCCCCGGATCGAGCAGCTGCCCCGCGACATCACCGGCGCCGGACAGCACGCCGTTCAGATCGGCAGGCGGCGCGGGCAACTCGATATCGGCCGAGGCGTGGCCTGCGCCGATCATGGCGGTCGCCATGGAGGCGAAAGTCGCGGCGGCATACATACCGCGCCGGGATTTCTGCACCGTCCTGCGGTGCCGTGCCGAAGCTTTGGTTTCTCTTTGACGATCCTTGGTGACTACGCGCATTACTGGAGCCTCTCCGTGAACCCGTCCCGTAGAACGTGCTGGTTACGATGCGCCCATGGCCCTGTCGTAGTGCGTTTCGCGGGCTCCGGCGCGAAGGCGATATCGGGGAAACAAAGCCCCGCCCGGATCAGACCGGACCGGTTTCGGCCGGGGCACAGGTGGCCCTGGACCAGCCGCCGTCGGCGCCGATGGTGGCGCCGATATGGGTGTGCGGCATGCCGAGCAGGTCGCGACAGCGGATGAAGGCGTGCTCGCCGACTCCGGAACCGGGGTCGCAGGTCACCGTCAGTTCATTCGGAACCGAGACGTCCGTGGTGCAACCGGGCAGGTCCGGATCCGCGGCCGCTGAGCCGGGTCCGGCGAACCACCCGCCGGCCAGCACTGTGCACAACACCAACACCGCGGCCGGGAACATGCGACCACGTCGCACGACCCTTTGCTGAAGGTTTGCTGAATGTGCCATGCGGTCCATGGTTCGCGCACGGCGGAATCTCAGTCAACATAACGGAGATCACTATTCGCCATTTCCCGAGGTCGAATCCGCCTTTTTGCCTTCAGGAATCGAGGGGTGCGTCAGAGAAGCGTAAATGAATATGTACGGGCTTTATTAATCGATCTACCATTCATCCCCGGAACTGGACGCATGACCAGTCTCCGCGAATGGCTGGAATCCGCGAGCTGACATGGGAATTGATATAGCTATTCCCGCGCGGCAGCGACACCGTCGGTCGCGAGCACCTCGGCCGCCGCGCGTTCGCCGGACCGGATGGCACCCTCGATATAGCCCGCCCATTCCGTCGCGGTTTCGCTCCCCGCCCAATGAATCGCACCGATCGGCTGACGCAACGCCGAACCGATACTGGTCAGCACACCGGGCGGAAAGAACGCTCCGTACCCGCCCCGGGCATAGGGATCGTCGGCCCAGACCTTCTCGCGCCAGTCGATCGGATCGCGGGCCGCGCGACCGAAAGCGCGAACGAGCGAACCGACGATCATGGTCCGGCGCTCGCCGGCGGAGAGCGCGGCCAGCCGATGCGCGGCGCGACCCGGCACCAAGGCGCCGAGTACCCCGGGGCCGCCGGGCCGGGTGGCGTCGAAGGTGATCGGGACCGGATCGTGCAGATTCAACGCCTGGCCGGTGAGTCGATCGTCGCGCCAGAAGGGACGATCGTAGACGGCGAACGCCTTCAGGACCGACCCCATCGGCATCCGCTGGGTCAGCTGGTCGCGGGCGGCGGGCAGCGGCGGGTCGTAGCCGATCCGCCCGGCCAGCGCGGGCGGCAGCGCGACGATCACCTGCCCGGCCCGCACCTCACCGAACTCGCCGCGCACCGAAAGACCTTCCGGCACTTGTCGAATCGAGGTGACCGGGGCGTTCAGCCGCAGCGCGGAGCCGAGCTCGGCGGCGATCGCGCGGGCCGGGCCGTCGGCACCATCGACGAACAAGCGGGTGACCGTCTCGGCCGTCACGCCGGCCTCGACGCCGCCAGCGGCGCGGATGGTGGTCAGCAGGGCGAGCATCGAGACGCTGCCGACGTCGACGCACAGTTCCTCGCCGACCATCACCTCGGCGATATGCCTGGCCCGCCGCTCGGGCAGGTTGCGCCGCAACCAGGTCGCCGCGGTCATCGCGTCGAGCCGGTCGGCGCCGGGGGTGGTCCACGGGCGGGCGAGGTCGATGCGCGCCGCGAGCCGCTCGATCCGCCACATGGCCTGCGCGAGGACGACCAGCACGAGCGGTGGCAGCGGCGGCCGTGCCCCGCGGAATGGTTGCCGGACGGCGCCCTCGACCAGCAGATTCGCGCCGTCGGACGGTGCCGGGTAGGTGTCCGCGCCGTACTTTTGCGCCAATGCGGCGAACCTGGTGTGGGCGCCGGAGATCCATTGGGCGCCGAGGTCCACCGCCCATTCATCCGCGATCCAGTCGGTCAACGCCCGGCCGCCGGCGCGTCCGGCGGCCTCGAGCACGACCACTGCGCGGCCACCCGCCCGCACTGCCCGCGCCGCCGCCAATCCCGCATATCCGGCACCGACGACAACCACGTCCGTGTGGTCCATGCCGGCCTCCCGTCGCTCCACCGCCATTGGACACCACTGTTGATCACCGTCCGCCGATGCGCAACCGCTCGGTGCCCGATCGTCGAACCCGCTTGCCGCGCCGCCGATCCGGTAGCGGGCAGCAGCCGGAACACACCGCGCGAGGCTGCGGCCGTGCTTTCCGACTCGCTCCAGATTTGCTAGGAAACTCGCGTCGGATTTGCTCGTTGGTTGCCATCGAGTGACAAACTGGCACGATGGCGGAAACCTTGGCGATTGTGGAACCAGGCGCGGCCGAACTGGGGCGGCGGGCGCGCAAGCGGGTCGGACGGCGGGCGCTGGGGGTGTGGGAGCCGCCTGCCGATCGGGCGGACCCGATCAGCGTGCTCGAACGCCAAGCCGCGACCCGGGTACCCGAGCTGGTACCCATCCGGTACGCCAGGATGGCGGCCGGGCAGTTCCCGTTCCTGCGTGGCGCGCCCGCGATCATGGCCGCCGATCTGGCCGCCTCGACCAACACGGGGCTGACCGTCCAGCTGTGCGGTGATGCGCACCTGTCCAACTTCGGCCTGTTCGCCTCACCGGAACGCGCACTGGTCTTCGACCTCAACGACTTCGACGAGACCTTGCCCGGCCCCTTCGAATGGGACGTCAAACGGCTGGCGGCCAGCGTCGCGGTGGCGGCACGGGCCAACGGGTTCGCCGATACCGACGCCGAAACCGCGGTCGGCGCCGCGGCCCGCGCCTATCGGGAGGCGATGGTCCGGCTGGCCGAGCTCGGCGAACTGGCCGTCTGGTACGAGAAGATCGACGCCGACCAATTGACGGCACTGGCTCGGAAACCCAAGCGCCGCAAGGGTATCGAGCAGGCGCTCGCCGAGGCGCGGACCCGTACCAATCTGCAGGCGTTGACGAAGCTGACCGAGCCGGACGCCGACGGCGTCCCGCGCATCCGGCACCGCCCACCGCTGCTGATCCCGATCGGGCAGCTGGACGCCGAAGTGATCCAGCGGGTGTTCGGCGACTACCGCCGCAGCGTGGCCGAGGAGCGCCGGGTGCTGCTCGACCGGCACGAGATGCTGGACCTGGCGGTCAAGGTGGTCGGCGTCGGCAGTGTCGGCACCCGCTGCTTCGTCGCCCTGCTGGCCGGGCGGATGAACAAGAGCCCGCTGTTCCTGCAGGTGAAGGAGGCCGAACAGTCGGTACTCGCGCCGCACACCGCGGCGAGCAAGTTCCGCAATCAGGGGCACCGGGTCGTGCACGGGCAGCGGCTCACCCAGGCCGCCAGCGACATTTTTCTCGGCTGGGCGACCGGCCCGGACGGGCGGCATTACTACTGGCGCCAACTGCGCGACATGAAGGGCTCGGCCGACATCGAGGAGATGTCGCGCGCTTATCTGCGCGACTACGCGGCACTGTGCGGGCACACCCTCGCCCGCGCGCACGCCCGTTCCGGCGACCGCGTCGCTATCGCCTCCTACCTCGGGTCGAGCGACACCTTCGACCGCGCGATGATCGACTTCGCCGTCGCCTATGCCGACCAGACCCACCACGACCACCGAGCGTTGCGCAACGCCATCGACGCCGGGCGCGTCGTGGCGGCGAAGCAGGCGTACTGAGCGCTCAGGCCGATTGCCGCGAGCGATGCTCGGCCACGTGCACCCGGTTCGAGCAGCGCGTCGAGCAGAAGCGCCGCCGGCCGTTGCGCGAGGTGTCGACGAAGACCTCGGCGCAGCCGGCGCGGGCGCAGCGGCCGATGCGATTCGGATCGGCGCAGAACAGCGCGGCGAGGCCGACGGCGGTGTAGGCCTTGACGCGTTCGTCGACGGGCGCGGTCTCCTGCGCGAAGTGCAGGTGCGGCGACCGGCTGTCGTGTGTCGAGATATAAGGCTGACTGGTCGTTTTAGCGAGCAAAGTGTTGAGCCGGTGCACGGTGGGATCGTCGAACACCGCGTCGAGTTCCGCGATCCACCGGCGCAGCTCGGCGGTCTGCGCGGCCGTGACAGTGCCGAGCGGTTTGTAGCCCGAGTCGGCGAGTAGGTCCCGCAGATCCTGGTTTCGGCCGGCGTTCACCAGCCGGGCGGCGAGTTCGGCGGCCGCGCCACCGTAAGGGTTGAAGTACACTGAGTCATTACACCAGGCTGGGCATATGGACCTGACCTGCCCCTCCTGTTCCTGGCCCACACCGATGCTGGTGTCCGCACACGGATACGTCCGCTACCTGCGCTGCCTCTGCGGGCAATGGTTGATCGCCGAGCATGGTCTCGTTGTGGCAACGACGGGAAACAGCTCGTTCGGTATGCGCGATACACCACATAGAGGTGATGACCCCGAAAGACCGTGCAGTGTCGGGCATTCGAGCTAGCCTCGATGGGCAGTCTCATGTGGAGGGTATTTCGACATGACCACGGCTACCGTCATCCGGCCGTTGGCACCGAGCGAAGAGATCTTCGCCGGTAGTGAGGTCCTCGTCGGCTACTCGATGCGACTGTCCGGTCGGTTGAATTTAGCGGCGCTCTCGGCCGCCTACGAGGCGGTGGTGCGCGCCTACCCGGCGTTCGGCGCCCACCTCGAGGCCAACGGGCGCGGGCACGTCATCGTCGAATCACCCCGCACCACACCGGAATTCACCGTTGTCGACGGAGATCCCGAACTGTTGCTCAGCGGCGCGCGGCTGGACCAGCGCACGGCACTGGCCGCACTGTGCGTGGTCCGGGACGGCGACAGCACCGGCGTCACGCTGGTGACCCACCACAGCATCGCGGACGCCTGCCACTCGCTGGCCGTGCTCGCCGAGTTATGGGCCTGCTACACCGAAGTGAGCCACGGGCGCGCGCCCACGCTGGAACCGCACCGGTTTCCGGACGCCGTGGAGGACCTGCTGCTCGCGCGATGCGTCGAGAAGATGTCCGGACTCCCGGTGTCGGCGCGACCGTTGGTGGTCGCCGAAGCACCCCGCGTCGTGCCGCCCGTCGTGGACGACGATGCCTATCTGCTGCCCCTCACGGCACGCTGCCGCCTGACCAAGCAGGAGACCAGCGCGCTCGCCGACCTCGCGCACCGCGAGGGGACGACGATCAATGGACTGGCCTCGGCCGCAATCCTACTCACCGAGGCCGAACTGCGCGAGCTGCCGCTGACCGAGCTCAGTTATACCTATTCCGTGGACCTGCGCAACCGGGTCACGCCCGCGATCGGCTGCACCGAAGGAACGAACGTTCTCGGCTTCGCCGACTTCGTCCCCAGCGTCGGCGCCAAGACGACTCTGGTCGAACTGGGCCGTGCCGTCAGCGACGGCCTACGCCGTGGGCTGGCGGCCGGCGTCGTGCAGCAGACACCGCTGCACATCCCCGATATCGCCGCCGGCCCACCGCCGCGCGCCCCCGGCATCGTGCTCGCCACCAACTGGGGGCGCATCGACCGGCCGCAGTTGCCCGAGGGGTTGCGGATCGACGACTTTCGCACGGTCATGATCGCGAAGCCGGACAAGGCCGGGCATCGACTACAGCAACCGAGCGGCACCATCATCATCAGCACGTTCGATGACCAGCTGAGCATCGAGATCCACCATCCGGTGGAGACGACCGCGCAGCAGAAGCGGCGGGTGCGGTTGCTGGCCGCGCATCTGGACGCGGTCAGCGAAGTCGGCGCCGCTTAGCGGTTGCCGCACCGAGCGCGATGGGGCGGCTGATCAGGAGGAGCCTGCGGTGGCACCGGACACGAGCATCGACATCGCCCAGGCGAAGCCCTGACCGAGTACCGTCATCCAGTCGCCTGCATTGAACGAACCCATGGCGGATTCCCTTCTGGTTGTGCGGGTTTCAGCGCACGCCCGCGTCCGGGCGCACCTCGTCGCCGGTGGCGGTCAGGTCACAGGAGTGGTCGTTGCTGCGGTTGGCGCCGGTGGACAGGATGACGGCGAACACCTTCTTGCAGTTCTGTTCGCCGAGTCCCGCGGTGTTCTGCGCGATGGTCGAGCCGCGCAGGATCAGCTTGCCCATACCGGGATTGACGACATCGGTGAACTGGTACGGCAGGCTGTCGAGGTAGGCGGGGGCGATATTGATGCCGCCGCCGCCCTCGTCGGCGCTGTTGCGCAGGACGACAGAGTCGATGAGCAGCACCTCGCCGACGCCCCGAATGTCGAGTCCGCCACCGCGGCCCGCGAATCCGCCGAACCGGTACCACTTGGTGCGCGGGTTGACCACCTGATTGTCGGTGATCTCGGTACGGGTGAAGGTGCAGGTGTTGTCGCAGCGGACACCGCCCGCCTCGCCCGCCGCATTGGCGGTGATGACGCTGTCGGTGACCTTCATGTCGGCGACGGGAATGTTGAAGATGCCGCCGCCATAATCGGCGGCGTTCCCGGTCACCGTCACGTGGTCGAGAATCAGCTTGCCGGAGTTGGCGATTCCGCCGCCGCCGGTCTCGAACAGCGGGATCTCGTGTTCGGCGGCATTACCGCCGGTGATGGTCAGGCCGGAGAGGGCGACCCGCGCGGTGGTCAGCATGACGCGATCGCGATGACCGGCATCGATGACGGTGCGGTCCTGGCCCGCGCCCTCGATGGTGGTGTCGGCGGTGACGTCGAGGTCGCCGGTGGCCGGATCGATGAAGGGGCCGTTGGTATTCCAGAAATTCGGCGGGATGGTCAGCACATACCGCCCTTCGGACACCCGAATGATGCTGCCCGGCCGGACATTCGCGGCCTGCACCGCGGCGCGCAGCGTGCACTCCCCCGCGTCGGTGCGGCACCGCCCCTCGAACGGATTCGCCGCCGCACCGTCGGCGGTGGTCGTCACGGTGAACACCTCGGGCGACGGGCCCGCCGAGCCGGTCTGCGCCGCCGCGCGATCCGGCATTCCATACAGCGTGCCGAGGAATACGACACCGATCATCGATATCGACGAGATCTTCATCCGACCAACCACTCTCGGCACGACTACTCCGGGTCGACAGTGCCTTCGCGGCACTGTCTCAGTCATTTCGGTTCTAACAGAACCTAAACCCGCGCCGTGGTGGGACCGGCAGTTCCTTCGCTATTGCACAATCGCACTGGGCATCTCGACGAGGCCGGCTGGTCACCGCAGCATCGAGCATCGACTACTTACGCTGCCGGAACCGCGACTCGCGCATGGTCTGCGCGGCCTTGTTGCGGTACATCGCGGTGTCGGCCGCGTGCATGAGCTGGTCCGGGGCGGTGGGTACGTCGTCGAGGAAGACGGTGCCGATGCTGGCGGCGACGGTCACCAGATGACCCTCCACCTCCATGGCCTCGACGAGTGCCTGCGACAACCAGCCGGATACCTCCGCCAATTTGTCTGCGCCCGTACATTTTTCGATCAGCACGATGAATTCGTCGCCGCCGAGCCTGGCGACGAGTCCGTCGACCGGGCCGACGGCCGCGCGTAATCGCTCGCCGACCACTCGAAGCACCTTGTCCCCCACCGTGTGTCCCCACACGTCGTTGATCTCCTTGAACCCGTCGAGATCGAGGTAGCACACGCCGATCGGGGGGCTCGCGTTCGCCAGCCGGTCGAAGAACAAGGTGCGGTTGGGCAGGCCGGTGAGGCTGTCGTGGTTGGCGTCGTGCCACAGCCGGTCGGCCAGCTGCTTGCGTTCGGTGATGTCGACCGCGACCCCGATCAGGAACCGCACCTGCCCGGCGCTGTCACGCACGGCCGACATCGACAGGTCGATGGTGGTGATGGCGCCGTCGGGGCGCAGATGCTCGGTCTCCAGCCGGAACCGGTCGGACGCCCCGCTGAGCAACCGTTGCAGCTCCGCGAAGGCGTAGCCGATGTTCGCCGGGCCGAGCAGCTCGTCCACCGCCCGGCCGGGCATGAGTTCCACTGGCAGACCGAGCATTTCGGCCATCGCCAGGTTCGCGTCGAGCACCTTGCCGGTGACATCGATGGTGCCGATGCCGACCGAGGCGCCCGCGAAGACCGCGGCGAACCTGGCCTCGGAGAGCTGCCGTTTGGCCTCGGCCTCCTGCGCCGCCGCCAAGGTCGCCGCCAGGGTGGCTTCCTGTTCGGCGAGCGCCGCCGTCCGCAGCGCCGCGGTGAAGCCCGCCGCGAACTCCGCGGCGGTGAGCACCGCCCGGTCGCGGATCCGCTCATAGTTCGGCCCGGCGGTGGTCGGGCAGATATCGGCCACCAGGTCGTGGCAGATGACCACCACCGAACGACTGACCGCCACCGCGTCGCGGTAGTTCGCCGCGACCAGTACCGAGGCGGCATCGCGGGCGACGGTGAGTTCGGCGGTGCCGAGCACCACCGCTTCGAGCGCCTCGCTCAATCCGGCGAGCATGGCTTCGATCTGGGTCCGCGTGAGAGTGGGGGCCACCGCGCCGTCCAGCGCCTCGGCCCACCGCATCGCTAGCTCATGCGACCCCACTCAGGGACCCCCTGCTGGTTCGTCTTCGCGCTTCAGGCCTTTCGGCCGACGCCGGCCAGACCGAGCGAACGGCCCGGTGCCTCGTGCAGATCTCGCTCGGACTCCGGGCGCCAGACCGGCAACTCGACCACGCCGGGCTCGATCAGGTCCCATCCTTCGAACATAGCGACGATTCCCTCGCGATTACGGAAATGGATACCAATTCGATTCTTATCGGAGGCATTGGCGCCCAGCTTGCCCGCGTCCTCGGGCCGCATTTCGGAGGTGAGATGAGAGATAGCGACGTAGCTGCCCGGCTGGACGGCGGCGCGCAGATCGGCCACCTTGGCGATGGGCTCGTCACTGTCCGCGAGCAGGTGCAGCACCGCGACCAGCAGCAGGCCGACCGGTTGGTCGAAGTCGATCAGGCCCGTCTCGGCAGCCTTGTCGAGCAGCTCGGCCGGCTTGCGCAGATCGGCCTCGATGGCGCCGGCTCGGCTGTTGCCGCGCAGAATCGCGCGCGAATGGGCGACGGCCACCGGATCGATATCCGCGTAGAGCACCCGGATATCGGGATCGATGGCGTGCACCACCTCGTGCACATTTCCGGCTGTCGGGATTCCCGACCCGATATCGAGGAATTGGCGAATCCCGGAATCGGCCAGGAATCGCACCGCGCGGCGCAGGAACGCCCGGTTGCTCAGCGCCAACCTGGGCAGGTCCGGCACGAGCGACTTGCCCATCTCGGCGGCCTTGCGGTCGATCTCGAAATTGTGCGAACCACCCAGCAGCGCGTCATACATCCGTGCCGGGCTTGCCTGCTGCATATCCACGCCTTCAGGCGCCCACGCCGGCCTATCCATCGAAAACCCCTTTATTGCTCACGCTCGAACACCGCCATCGGATCGGCCGACCCACTCGGGCACGGTGCGCTTGATCACCCGAACGGTGGTCTGCGCATAGTAGTCGGGTTTGGTGACCAGCGGGAAGCTCGCCGCCGACAACGGTCGGCCCGCTCGGAGCGCTTGCGAGCGCGAATGCGCGAGGCCGCACCCGATTTCAGGCGCGGGCCGCGGCGATTCTGGCCAGCGTCTGCACGGGGTCGGTGAGCACCTCGGTGAAGGCCAGCTCCGCAGCGCCGATCAGGGTCGCGTCGCCGCCGAGCGCGGAGGTGCGCAGCCGCACCCGCTCGCGGACCGCGAGCAAAGCGTCGACCGCTACCCTGCTGCGCACCTGGGCCGCCGAGGCGAGGTAGATCTCGCGCAGCACGCCGCCGAAGACCACCATCGACGGGTTGAAGATATTGACCAGGTTGGCCACGCCGTAGCCGAGCCAGTCGCCCACCTGGTGCAGAGCGTCCCTGGCCGTCGAGTCACCGCGCGCCGCCGCCTCCACGATGGCCTCGACCGCGGCCCGGCCCGCCGGGTCGGCACGGCCCGCGGCGGCGATTAAACCGAGCTCGCCCGCCTCGACCTCCAGACAGCCGTGCGACCCGCACGCGCAGGGCCTTCCGTTCCGGTTGACGATCATGTGGCCGACCTCGCCCGCGTAACCGCCCTCCCCGCCGAGCAATTGGCCGCCCATGATGATGCCCGCCCCGATACCGACGTCGCCGTGCAGATAGATCAGGTCGGACAGCCCCGCGGCGACGCCGCGCTCCCGCTCGGCCAGCGCACCGAGGTTGGCGTTGTTGCCGACGACGACCCGCAGGCCGAGGTCGAGTTCCCGAGTCAGGCTCGCGCCGAACGGCACATCGACCCAGCCGATGTTCGGCCCGTACCGGACGACGCCGTCCTCCTCGCGCACCATCCCGCAAAAGGCCACGCCCACACCGACACACACGGCGTCGCGGGCGGCCTGGCCGATCATGTCGCGGGCCATGCCTGCCAACGTGGCGATCACGTCCTCCGGATCGAAAGTGCCACGCGGGCGGGTGGTTTCGACCTGGGCAAGGACGAGCCCCCCCAAACCGACTCGGGCAGCGGCCAGCCGGTCGGCGCCGACGTCGAGCGCGATGACGTACACGCGCTCCGACTCCGGCCGGACCACCAGCGACGGGCGACCCGCCTTTCCCGTCTGCCCGGGCAGTTCCTCGCGCACCAGCCCTACTGCGGCGAGGTCGGCCGTCAACGCCAGAATGGTGCTGCGGTTCAGCCCCATTCGCTCCGCGAGCGTGGCCCGCGAGACCGGACCGTCACGATGGACGTGCCGGAGCAGCACAGCCAAGTTGCTCTTGCGGATCTCATCCGGAGATGGGGCTGCGCGCATTCACCGTCCTTCGCCGCGGAATGGGTTATCTACGAAGTAGCGTTCGTTTGCGCGACAAGGCGTCTACTCCGGCCGCCAAGAGCAGCACGAATCCTGTCACAACGAATTTCGTGCCCGCGCTGTAGCCCATCAGGCCCATCCCGTTGTCGATCACCGCGACCACGGCGGCGCCGAGCACCGCGTCCAGCATTCGACCTCGGCCACCGAACAGGCTGGTGCCGCCGATGACCGCCGCGCCGACCGCGAGCAACAGGACGCTGCTGCCGCCGGTGTTGGGGTCGACGGAGTTGGCGCGGGACGCCGCGATCAGGCCGCCGACCGCCGCCATGGTCGAACACAGCACGAACGCAGTGATTTTCACGCGATCCACGGTGATGCCCGCGCGACGAGCCGCCTCGGCGTTGCCGCCGACCGCGTAGATGTGCCTGCCGAAGGACGTGCGATTGAGCACGAAGGTCCACACCAGCAACAGGATCGCGATCAGCGGGACCACGATCGGCATGCCCTTGAGCGAGTGCAGTTCCGGGTTGCGGCTGCGTTCGCCGTTGAGCACGAGCACCGCGATGCCGAGTACCACCGCGACCGCCACGATCCGCGCCACGATCACCGGGGCGGTCTCACCGGTGAGGCCGAGTTTGGTGCGCGCCCGCAGCTTTCGGTATTGCACGAACGCGAACCCCGCGACCAGCACGGCGTACAGCAGCCAGCCGAGCAACGGCGGGACGTTCTTGTTCGCGACGGCGAGGATGGTGTCGTCGCGGATGGAGATGTTGCGGCCGTTGTCCATGATCTTCAGCGCGACACCCTGCAGCGCAAGGAAAGCCGCGAGCGTCACCACGAACGATGGAATACCGATCTTCACCACGATGGTGCCGATCGTCAGCCCGATCAGCACCCCGGTGAGCAGCGACACCACGACCGCCGCGTACCAGGGCCAGCCGCGGTCGGTGAGCAACACCGCGAGCACCGCCGCGCAGACGCCGCTGGTGAAACCGGCCGACAGGTCGATCTCGCCGAGCAGCAGCACGAAGATCAGGCCCATCGCGATCACCGCGATCGCCGCGCCCTGGGTGAACAGGTTCGCGAAGTTGGCCTCGGACATGAAGACCGGGCGCGCGGCCCAGAAGACACAGGACAGGATGATCAGTGCGAGCACCGAAGGCAGCGCGCCCATGTCGCCACTGCGTACTCGTCCGACGTAGGTGTTCACCAAGTCGGAAACCGGTGCGGTAGCGGGCTTTTCGGTCAAGATGGCGCTCATGCCTGCGCCTCGCTTGCGCTCGGCTCCGGCATAACCGCCGGGGCGGCTGTGCTCATTGTTCGCTCGCTGCGCTCGCTCATCCTTTTGCTCCATTCGCGTCCAGGCCCAGTGCGCCGCTGCGGCCTGCCGTGATCAGTTCGACGACCTGCCCGTGGGTCACGTCGGAGGTGCGGACCTGGGCGGCCATCCGGCCGAGGTACAGCGCCGCGATGCGATCCGAGACCGCGAACACGTCGTTCATGTTGTGCGAGATCAGCACCACCGCGAGCCCACGATCGGCCAGCCTGCGCACCAGCTCGAGCACCTGCTGGGTCTGCGCGACGCCGAGCGCGGCGGTCGGCTCGTCCAGGATCACCACCTTGCTGTTCCACAGCACGGCCTTGGCGATCGCCACCGTCTGCCGCTGGCCGCCGGACAGGCTCGACACCTGCTGCCGGACGCTCTTGACCGTCCGAACAGACAAGCTCGCCAAGGTCTTTCCGGCCAGCTCCTCCATCGCGTACTCGTCGAGCACGATCCCGGTCTTCTTCTCCCGCCCGAGAAACATGTTCTGGACGATGTCGAGGTTGTCGCAGAGCGCCAGATCCTGGTACACGATCTCGATGCCGAGCGCGGCCGCGTCGCGCGGGCTGTGCACCTGAACGGGCTTGCCCTCGAACAAGAATTCGCCCGCATCGATCGGGTGGGTGCCGCCGATGCACTTGACGAGCGTGGACTTTCCGGCCCCGTTGTCACCGACCAGTGCCGTCACCTCACCCGGATAGGCGGCGAAGGCGACGTTGTGCAAGACATGAACCGGCCCGAAACTCTTTTCCAGGCCGCGTAATTCGACTACGGGCGTATGCCCACCCGTCTCCCGGCCACCGCCCCCCACCGAATCGCTGCGCGATGCTTCATTCATGGTGCTGCTCCTGAGAAGTGCCCCCTCCGCCGTCCCCTCATCGAGAAGGCGGAAGGGGCTGGTGCGATCAGATGCCGTTGTCCGCGCAGAGTTTCGCGATCTCGCCGGTGCACAGCTCGGCCTTGGTCACATAGCCGTCCGCGACAACGTCTTTCACCTGCTGCGCGTAGATCGGCTTGGGCTCCAGCAGCACCGAGGGCACGTCGGTCTTGGCCTCGGGGTCCTGCACTTTGCCGTTCGCCTGACCCGGCTGGCCCTTGGTCAGCGCGATGGCCAGCTCCGCCGCCGCCTCGGCTTCCTTCTTGATCGCCTTGTACACGGTCATGCACTGGTCGCCCTTGAGGACGTTCTGCAAGCCCTGCACCGTGGCGTCCTGGCCGCTCACCGGAACCTGGCCGTTGAGCTTCTGCTTCTTCAGCACGGCGATCGCGGCATTGGCGAGACCGTCGTTGGCCGCCACCACGCCGCCGATGTTCGGCTGGCTGGTGAGCATCTGCTCGAAGATGGTGCCCGCCTGGGTGTTATCCCACTCCGGTACCGCCTGATCCGGTCCCTTCGCGTACTGGCCCGCGTCGAACTTCGGCTTCAGCACCGCGTCGTAGCCGGTCTTCAGCAGGGTCGCGTTGTTGTCCGTCGGCCCGCCGTTCAGGTACGCGACAACGGGATTGGCGGCGTTCTTGTCGGTCAGGCACTTCGCGACGCCCTCGCCGAGCAGGCTGCCGACCTTCACGTTGTCGAAGGACACGTAGAACTGGGCGCCGCCGCCCAGCGTGAGCCGGTCGTAGTCGATGACCGTGACGCCCTGCGCCTTCGCCTTCTGGATGACCGCCTTGCCGGTGCCGCTGTCCAGGTTCGTCATCAGCAGCACCGACGCGCCGTTGGTCATCATCTGATCGGCGATCGTCTGGAAGGCGTTCTTGTCGCCCTGCGCATTCTGGATGTCGGCCTTGACGCCCGCGGCGTCGAAGGCCTGCTGCAGGTACTTCCGGTCCGCCGTCTCCCATCGGGCCGAGGTCTTGCTGTCCGGCAGGATCACCCCGATCTTGGCTCCGCCACCGCCCGAACCCGTCGAGTCGTCACCACAAGCAGTCAAAGTCAAGGAAGTGAGCGCGGCGACCGAGACGGCCGCAACGCCGAGAATGCCCTTACGCATGAGGGGGCCTTTCGTGGAACCACCGCCCCGGAGTGCCCGGGCGGTCGAGGTCGAGCGAATGTTGTTCGCTGCAACATATTCGACTGTGACCCACAGCACAACCTGTTCAAGCGACCGATTTGTTGTTCGAGATAACAATCAGGACACGTCAAGATCGGCGCATTGCCCGACCGCGGGCCGGTTTAGCCGTCCGTCACCAGGGCCGCGGCCAGCTCGCGGGCTTCGCGCAGCCAGGCGGCGCGCGTCTCGTCGGCGGAGTCGGTGACTATCCGGAACACGGTGCGCCGGACATCGTGCACGCCGACGTAGGGCAGCACGCAGGCCGCCCAGATCTGGTGCAGCGGGTCGCCGAAGACGTCGCGCTCCCGTTCGATGGTGGTATCGGAGGTATTGAGCACCAAGGCGCGTCGCAGTCGTAGCAATCCGATCGGCCGGCCGGACGCGTCATCCAGCTTGTAGGCCACGGCGGGGGTGAGCACCCGCTGCACCCAGCCCGTCAGGATCGCCGGCGGCATGCCCCACCAGTTCGGGTGTACGAAGATCAAGGCGTCGAGGTCCGCCAGTTCGTTCTGGTGCTGCCGGACCAGCTCGTCACCCGACCGCGTGCCGTGCACGGTATCGGTCTCCGCCGCCGCCGACATCGGATCGAAGCCCTCCGCGTACAGGTCGTGCGGTACCACCTCGACCGCCCGGGACCGCAGTTCGTCGACGACCGCATCGAAGAGGGCCCTGTTGAAACTGTCGGCCCGGGGATGGGCGAGGTATACCGCTATACGCATGCGGATCACTGTGCCGGAGGTGACAGCGCCGTGGCCGTTGGGGTGCCCTCCGGCCGAGATGCACTGACCAGCAATATCATTCAGCCGAACGTGCGGGGATAGTGAGATCCTACTAATTTGCGAACAACACTATTCGTAGAGTGTCTCGATGCTCTAGATTCACCCTCGGGGATCGAAGCGCTCGAAGCCGATCCTCGAAGGAAAGGATCATCCGTTGCCACGACTCAGCAGCATCATTCTGGCAATCGCCACCGTAATCGCCAGCCTCGCTGCGCCTTTCGCCGTCGACGCACCGGCCTCCGCCGCGGCAGGCACGGTGCGCTGGGAAGCCAGGGTCAGCGACCGCATCCTCGATATCGGCATCTCCTCCCCCAACCTCGAAGGTCCCGACTGGTCCGTGAAGGTGGTGCGTCTGCTGCTGCCGCCCGGTTGGACCAAGGAATCCTCGCGCAGCTGGCCCACCGTCTGGGTGCTGCACGGTGGGTTCGACGACCACAAATCCTGGACCGACAAAGGCAACCTCGAGGCGCTCACCGCGGGTAAGGACGCGATCTTCGTGCTACCCGAAACCAGCTGGTGCAGTGCCTATTCCGACTGGTACAACGACGGACGTGGCGGTCCGCCCGCCTGGGAGCGGTATCTCCTCGACGACGTGCGCAACATCCTCGAATCCACCTACCACGCCAACACCACCCGGGCCATCGCGGGCAATTCCATGGGCGGTCTCGGCGCCATGAAATTCGCTGCCGCCCATCAGGGTTGGTTCGCCGCCGCCGCCAGCTTCAGCGGAAACGTCGACCCGTTGCACGCCTCCGGCGCACCCGGCGACCCCGATAAGCCCGGCCAGGGCTGCGCCGCCGACTGGAAACGAGTCTGGGGCGACTACCGCGACCATCGCGACATCTGGGTCGCCAACAACCCGTACAGCCAAGCCGCCAAACTCACCAACATCCCGCTGTTCGTCTCCTACGGCAAAGGCGACGCCGTCGAATCCCTTGCCTACGAACAGAACTACCGCTTCGTCGACCGCCTCCAAGAACTGGGCGCCCGAGTAGACGAACGCTACGTCCCCGCCCAAGGCCACAACTGGGACGCATGGAAGGTCCAAATGCGCAACGCCCTACCGATGCTCCTCAGCTCGATCGGCGTCGCCTGATCGGCCCGAAACCCCGGCGGAGCTGACAGAGCCGCGCCGGGGTCGCCTATCGGGGGCTCAGTTGAAATGCAGGGTGTTGATGGGGATCCGGCCACCTTGCATCGTCCCGTAGCGTAATTCCACGGCGAGTGGTCGATACCCGAGGGCATCGATACAAAACCTTCGACACCAGATTTATTCGCAGCAGCTCGCCGGTGAAAAAGTCCTCAACGATGGCGCGGCGGGGAGCCGGCGAGCGCTACCAGTTGGTCTACCACTTGGGTTATGGACCTTCGGGTGTCGATTTCCATGGTGGCCCCGGCGCGGAGCAGGGGTTCTATCTCGGCGGTATCCGACTCGATTTGCGCGCGCTCTTCGGGGGTTTTGCCGAAGGGGTTGGTGGTGCGGGTGGTTATGCGGGTGAGGATTACGGGTAAGGGGGCGGAGAGTAGGACTATTTCGGCGAAGCGGGGGTAGAACACTTCCTGGTTGATGACCGTGCCTGCGATGAAAAGCGGGACGCCGGAGCCCTCGTGCCGGGTCAGCAAGGCATCGATGCGGTCTTCGCGCCAATGAGGTTCTGCGCCGGCGCCGTCCGGTAGCGGGAGGTTTTCGATCCAGTCGCCGTAATCGGTATCGACCACACTGTATCCACGGTGCGCCAAATGGTTCAGCGCGGTCGATTTACCCGTGCCGGACATGCCAGTTACCAGAATCACCGTCACTCGGTCATGGTAGGGCCGTTAGCGGGCCGCAGTGGGAACAGGCTCACGCACAGCCGATTCAGGGGTGGCGGTGAGGGTTTTGTTCAGGTCGGTGCGCAAGGTGGTCACCGAGTCGATCAAGTAGTTCTGGCGGACTTTCCACGGGTGGCGGTCACCTTGGCGGGGGAAATCGTCGATCGAGCGCTGGATATAGCCTGCGGCCAGTTCGATCAGCGGTTGTTCGGTGAGTTTGCCGTCGGGCTCGGGGACGACGGCGGCGTAACCGCGGCGGTCCATGTGGTTGAGGATCTTGCAGACCAGGCGCGAGCTGAGATCGGCGCGCAGCGTCCAGGAGGCGTTGGTGTAGCCGACGCAGACGGCGAAGTTGGGCAGTCCGGTCAGCATGGCGCCCTGCCAGATGAACTGGTCGGCGAGGGCGATCGGCCGGCCGTCGACGCGCGGGACGATGCCGCCGAAGGGCAGCATCTGCAGGCCGGTGGCGGTGACGATGATGTCCGCCTCCAGGATTCGGCCGGACTTCAGCCGAATGCCTTCCGGCACAAAGGTATCGATGTGGTCGGTGACGACCTCGGCCTTGCCCTTCTTCATCGCCTTGAAGAAGTCGGCGTCGGGGACGGCGCACAGGCGCTGGTCCCACGGGTTGTAGGTGGGCGTGAAGTGCTCGGCCACCAGGCTCTTGTCCTTGAGGATTCGCGTGGTCAACGCGGTGAGAAGCTTGCGCGCGGCCGCCGGGCGGCGACGGCAGTACTGGTAGAAGCCGATGGTGAACAGGATGTTCTTGGTGCGAATCACCCGGTGCGCCAGGTTCGGCGGCAGCAGCTCACGAATCTTGTCCGCGCGCTTGTCGCGTCCGGGGACCGCGCTGATCCAGGTCGGGCTGCGCTGCAACATGGTCACCCGCTCGGCCTGCCCGGCCATCGAGGGCACCAGGGTGACCGCGGTGGCGCCGCTGCCGATCACGACAACGCGCTTACCGGTGTAATCGAGGTCTTCGGGCCAGAACTGCGGGTGCACCACCTGACCGGAAAACGTAGCGCGGCCGGGGAATTCGGGGGTGTAGCCGCGGTCGTAGTTGTAGTAGCCCGCGCACGCGTACAGGAAACTGCACGTCAGCTCGCGCTGCGATACCGCGCCGGTGGCATCGTGCTCCGCCAAAGTCAGTGTCCAGCGGGCAGTTTCGCTCGACCAGTCGGCGGCGACCACCTTGGTCTGGTAACGGATGTGCCGGTCGATGCCGAACTCGGTGGCGGTCTCGTTGATGTACCGGAGAATCGACGGCCCGTCGGCGATCGATTTCGCCTCGCGCCACGGCTTGAACGGGTAGCCGAGCGTGAACATGTCGGAGTCCGACCGGATGCCGGGATAGCGGAACAGATCCCAGGTGCCGCCCATCGCGTCGCGCGCCTCGAGGATGGCGTAGGTCTTGCCGGGGCACTCGGTCTGCAACCGGTAGGCGGCGCCGATGCCGGACAGTCCGGCGCCGACGATCACGACATCGAGGTGTTCGGGGGCTACGGCGGTCTCGTTCATCACTCCAGTGTGAGACCGCGCAGACCCGCATTCTTGACTTTGCGCGACAACTATTTGATTCTGGGCGACATGACGGTGATCCGGTCGGCCGGCCTGCGCGGCTTCCGCGCGACCGTGGCGGAACTGGGCGGCGATGCCGAGCAGTTCGCCACCGCCTGCGGGCTGCCCATCGCCGCGCTCGACACCGACGACCTGCTCATCCCCGACCAAGCGCTGGCCGCGGTGCTGGACCTGGCCGCGCAGCGCCTGGACTGCCCCGACCTCGGCTTGCGCATCTCGCGCAGGCAAGATCTCGACATGCTCGGCCCGCTGGCCCTGGCCATCCGGAACTCGCCGTCGCTGACCCACGTGCTGGAATGCTCGGCGCGCTACCTGTTCCTGCACGCCCGCTCACTCACCCTGACCACGGAGCCGGACCCGTACGGGGATCGCGGCGTCATCGCGCTGCGGTACGGCGTCGAGCCGGGGTTGCCCTCCCCTGTTCAGGCCACCGATCTCGGACTTGCCTTCGTACACCACACCATTCAGCGGCTGGCCGAAGACAGCTACGGGTTGCTCTCCGTCGAGCTGCCCTACCACCCGACGGTGCCGATCGCCCGCTACGAAGAATTCTTCGACGCACCGGTGCGGACGAACCGCCCGTACGCCGCGCTGCGCGTGCCACGAAATCTGCCGAACCAGCCGCTGAGCGGGGGCGACCACAATCTGCACCGCTTGGCGATGGCGTTCCTGGCCGAACAGGCGGGCGGCATCGACGCCTCGATCGTGCCCAAGGTGCGCGCCACCGTGCAACAGCTGCTCGGCACCCTCGCGCCCGAAATCGGTGCCGTCGCACGACTATTGACCGTGCACCCGCGCACCCTGCAGCGCAGGCTCGCCGCGGAGGGCACCTCGTTCGCCGCCATCCTCGACGACGTGCGCCGCGACGAAGCCCTGCGCTACCTCACCACCACCGACATGCCGATGAGCCAGGTCGCCTCCGTCCTCGGCCTGTCCGAGCAGTCGACCTTCACCCGCTGCTGCCGGCGATGGTGGGGCAGCACACCGACCGCCGTGCGCCGCGACGGTGCGCGCCATCGCACGTGACCACGGCGCTACACTCCCAGCGTTCGGGAGGTCGGTTGTTGCAGTTCGAGGTATTAGGCGAGGTCAGGGCGTGGCGCGGGGAGGCGCCGCTGCCGCTGGGCCCGCCCCAGCGTCGCGCCGTGCTGGCGGCCCTGCTGCTGCGGGCCGGCAGCGCGGTGACGGCCGCCGAATTGGTGGAGGGCATCTGGGGCGAGCGGCCGGTGCCGCGCGCGATCGCCGCGCTGCGCACCCACGTCACGCAGTTGCGCCGGACGTTGGAACCCGAGCGGCCGGCTCGCGGCCCGTCGACGGTGCTGGTGACCGTCGGGGACGGTTACGCGCTGCGGGTACCGCCGGAGACGACCGATGTGGCGGAGGTCGAGCGGCTCGTCGCGGCCGCCGGACAGCTGCGCGATCACGATCCTGCCGGGGCGCGGGCGAATCTGGTTGCCGCACTCGGTAAGTGGCACGGCCCCGCGCTGAGTGGGCTACCGGGGCCGTTCGCCGAGCGGCAACGCTCCCGGCTGGAGCAGTGGCGGCTGGCCATCCTGGAGGATCGGCTCGCGCTCGACATCGAGACCGGTCACGGCGCTGCCGCCGTCGCCGACCTCGGCTCGTTGATCGACGAACATCCACTGCGCGAACGGTTCCGGGCGCTGCTGATGACCGCGCTGTACCACTCGGGCCGCCAGTCCGACGCGCTGGACGCCTACGCCCAGGCCCGCCGGGCGCTGGTGGACGGCGTCGGCGTCGAGCCGGGGCCGGAGCTGACCGTGCTGCACGAGCGGATCCTGCGCGGCACCATGCCCGAGATCCGCGGCACGGCTCAGCCGCGCGCAATGACCGAGCCCCACGCCGCGCCTGCGCCGCGTGCCATACCTGAGCCGCGCGTCATCACCCAGCAGCACTCCATGAGCGAACCGCGCGTGATGACGGAACGCGGCGTAGAACCGGTGCCCGCCCAATTACCGCCGGACATTGCCGATTTCACCGGTCGGGCACGACTGGTCGATGAACTCGCGGCGCAGCTGACCGGGGCGGGGAGTGCGGTGGCGATCTCTGCGGTCGGGGGTATGGGCGGGGTGGGTAAGACGACGCTCGCGCTGCATGTCGCGCATCGAGTGCGGGATCGGTTCCCGGATGGGCAGTTGTACGCGAATCTGCACGGTGTCGACCCGGTGCCCACGCCGCCGGGGGCCGTGCTCGGTGGCTTTCTGCGCGCGCTCGGCGTTGCCGAAGGAGACATCCCGTCCACCGTGGAGGATCGTGCGGCGGAATTGCGAACGCGGTTGTCCGGCAAGCGGATACTGATGGTGCTCGACAATGTTCGGGACTATGCGCAGGTCGCCCCGCTGCTTGCCGGGTCGGCGGTGCTGATCACCAGCCGATCGGCGCTGACCGAGCTGCCCGCGGTGACCCGCACCCGGCTCGACGTGCTCGAGACTACGGAGGCGATGGACTTACTCGTCCGAATTCTCGGCACGGATCGCGTTGCGGCCGAGGAGGAGTCGGCCCGCGAGGTGGTCGCGCACTGTGGTCTGTTGCCGCTCGCGGTGCGGATTGTCGGCGCTCGGCTCGCGGTGCGGCCGCAGTGGACGATCGCGTCGTTCGCGGATCGGCTGGCCGATGAGAAGAGCAGGCTGAGCGTGCTGAAGACGGGCGAGCTGGCGGTCGAGGCGGCGTTCCGGCTCGGCTACGGGCAGTTGAATGCCGAGCAGGCCAGGGCTTTTCGCACGTTGGCCCTGGCGGAGGTGCCCGACCTGTCGATCGGTGCCATCGCGGCGGTCCTCGGCATCGCCGAGCTCGACGCGGAGGACGTCTGCGAGTCCCTGGTCGACCTCAGCCTGTTGGAGACCACCGCGCCCGGCCGCTACCGATTCCATGATCTACTGCGGCTTTTCGCGCGCTGCGTCGCCGACGAGGACGAATCCGCCGTGCTGGTGCGCGTTCTCGACTATCACCTGGCCAGCGCGAAGAATCTGCTCAGCGCGATCGACTACAGCAATACGACGCGACTGCTCGTCGCGACCGCAGTCCCGGGCCGCGCGTTCGCCAGTGGCTCGGATGGCCAGGCCTGGAACGATATCGAGCGGCCGGTCGTCATCGCGCTGCATCAGCAGGCGGCCAGGGTCGGCGGCCGCGCGCTCGATGTGGCGGCCGACCTCGCGTGGGTGATGGCCGAGTTGATGGACGCGGGCACCGGCGCCCGTGAGCTGTCCCGCGCACTGGAGTCGCTGCTGGAGGCCGCCATCGCGGCGGACAATCTGGCCGCCGAGCGGCGGATCAGGACCGCTCTGGGCGCGTTGCTCCAGGTCGGGCTCGGCGAGGTCGAGGCCAGCCTGCCGCATCTGCGGGCGGTGTCCGGGCCGCCGGCGACCGATGTCGACCGCAGGCTGTCGGTGCTCGCGTCGGTGCTGCTCGGCATCGCGGCGCGACGGCTGGGCGACGCGGACGCCTCGCATCGGCATTTCGAGCACGCCACCCAGCTCACCCGCGCCCTCGGTGACCGCTCGATGGAGGCGTGGTGCCTGGCACTGGTCACCCGAACCTACTGCGAGGCACAGCAATACGACCAGGCGGTGGCGGTCGCGGAGCGAGCCATCGCGCTCGCGCGGGAATCATCCAACCCGGTGGCACTCGGCTGGGCCACGCACGAATTGGCCGCCACCTTGTCGATGCGCGGCGAGCACCCGCGCGCGATCGAGCTCGGCATCGAGGCGGTGCGCACGGCGCAACGCAACGGTGTACGACTGTGGGAGGGCTGGGCACGCACCCGGCTGGCACAGATCCATTTGCAAGCGGGCAATGTGGCCGAGGCAGAGACACAGGCGGCCGGTGCGCTACAGCTGCTCACCAAAGCGGCGGACCCGATCGACCGGGCGCGGGCGATGGCGTTGCATGCCGCAGCGCTGGCAGCCCGGGGCCACCGGGACCCCGCCGAGCAGGAGCTGCGGGAGTCCGCCGAGATCTTCACGCGCGCAGGACTAGCGCCGCCGACCATCGACCGGCTGTACGGCGCCGCGGGCACCGAATAACGAACGTTTATTCATCATTTATCCGACGCTGAACCGCGGCTGGCATCCTGCTGTGTCGATGCGTCCACCACCGCCAGTGGTGGGCAGGAATGAGTCGTGCGGATTCGCGACCGCCCGCAACTGGGACCGAGCGACCGGTCGGGTCCGCGCCGACTCGCGCTCGCGGGGTGCGCGAGGCGTAGCGCGGACCCATTCCGGACGGTGGCACCTTCTAGCCAGCAGAGTTCGTTACCGGCAGACCGTCCCGCGCTCCGGCACGACACCCTCCCGCAGATACGCGTGCACCACCCGGTCGACGCACTTGTTCACGCCGCCGTACGCCCCATGCCCCGCACCGTGATACGTGACCAGGACACCCGAAGCCAGCGCCTCCGCGAGTTCGGACACCCAGCCGATCGGCGCCTCCGGATCACCGGTGTTGCCGATCAGCACGATCGGCGCGGCACCCGCGCCGCTGATCGGAGCGCGGCCCACCCCATGAACGGGCCAGTACGCACACTCCGCCAAGCGCAGTCCGGTCAGCTCGCCGAAACGCGGTGAGGCCGCGGCGAATTCGGGCATGAATTCGCGGATCTGCTCGATGCTGTAGAAGTCCGGATAGTCGGCACAGTTCGCGGCGGTGTTGATCGAGGCGAAGTTCGAGCGTGAGCCGTCGGGTCGGCGTCCCGCGAAAAGGTCGGCGTAACCGATGAGTTCGTTGCCGTTACCCGAAAAAGCCTGGGCGAGTGCGTTGATCAGGTGCGGCCAGATCTCCGGGGCGGCCGCGCCGAGGCCGAGGCCCGCCGTCGCGACCGAGCGGGTGAGCGGCGTGCCGCGATCGGTGGCCAACGGAGTCGCCTCGACGCGGGCGAGGAACGCGCCTATCTGCGCCAACGCCTCCTGCTCGGTCCGGCCGAGCGGGCACTTCCCTTCGGCCACACAGAAACTCAGAAACTGGCGCAACGCCGCCTCGCTGCCCGCGGACTGGTCGAGCAGGCTTTGCCGGAAGGTGCGCAACGGCGTGCCGGGCGCGTCCAGCAGCATGCGGCCGACGCGCTCCGGAAAGAGCGTGGCGTAGGCGGCACCGAGCTGACCGCCATAGGAGACCCCGAGGTAATTGAGTTTGTCATCGCCGACCGCCGCACGGACCAGGTCTATATCCCGCGCGGAATCGAACAAGCCGATGTGCGGGAGCAACGGACCCGACGCCGCGACACAGGAGTCGGTGAACTCCCGACTGCTCGTATCAATGGCCGCCCACTCGTCGTCGGTGCGCGGAACTCGCTCCGGCAGTGCGCCGTCCGAGCAGACGACCGCAGAGCTGCGGCCGACACCCCGAGGATCCCAGGACACCAGGTCGTAGTGCTCCAGCAGAGGCGCGAACCGGGTCGCCACGCCGACAACGGTTTCCAGCCCGGAGCCACCGGGACCGCCGGGGTTGTAGACCAGCGATCCGAGACGCTTCGCGGGATCGGCGCTGCGCGTGCGGATCAGCGCCAGCTCGATGGTGCCCGCCGCCGGATCGCGGTGGTCGCGGGGCGCGCTGATCGTCGCGCATTCCCACGGCCGTCCGTCGGGCGCCATGTCCTGACACGGCGACCAGATCGACGCTGCCTCCCGCGACTGATCGCCGGCACAGGCCCCCACCAGCAGGGCGATCACCGCGAGCATTACGCCGAACCACCGCATCATTGCCCCCTCTTTATCCGCACGACTGTATTGCCAATGAAAACTAACACAGTCGTGCTACAAATACGAGGTGGCACGAACCGTTGACCAACAGGCCCATCAGCAGCGGCGCCAGACGATCGCCGAGGCCGTCTGGCGGGTCATCCAGCGCGACGGGCTGGAGCACGCGTCGGTCCGCAAGGTGGCCACCGAGGCGGGCGTCTCGATGGGCAGCCTGCGGCACTACTTCTCCACCCAGTCCGAGCTGCTGGCCTTCTCCCTCGGCATGGTCGGTGAGGGGATGATGGACCGGATCCGGGAGCTGGACCTGGCCGAGGACCCCTGCGAGCGCGCGGCACAGATCCTGCTGACCGGACTGCTGCCGACCGGCCCGCACCAGCGCGCGGTCACCACGGTGTGGTTGGCGTTCCTCGGCCGCGTGCTCACCGAACCGG
The DNA here is from genome assembly GCF_015355715.1 of Nocardia sp. XZ_19_369. Classification (NCBI taxonomy): domain Bacteria; kingdom Bacillati; phylum Actinomycetota; class Actinomycetes; order Mycobacteriales; family Nocardiaceae; genus Nocardia; species Nocardia sp. XZ_19_369. Next base: position 254,580 of record NZ_JACVED010000011.1, read on the forward strand.
CGCTGCGACAGAGCAGCGACGAACTTTATGACGGCACAGCAGAACTCATCACCTGGGTGGTGGGCGAACTGGCAGCGAGCGGCCGGCTGCGCGACGATCTCGATCTGGAGTGGGAGACCGAACGCCTCTATATCTTCGTGGACGGGCTCACCGTGCAGTCGCTGATCCGCCCGGAAAAGATTCCGCCCGAGCGTGTTCGAGAACTTCTGCGGCACCATCTCGAAGAGTTGTGTCGCTGATCTCGGAGGGAAAGCCGAACATGATGACCAGGTCCGGATCGCAGAAAGCCGCGATCCGGGTGACGGCATCAGGCGTGGTGGTCAGCACGGCGACGCCGAAAGCCCGGTAACAGCCGAGCGTTTCACGCAGATACGCCGCGGCGGCGGGCTGTCCGTTGGCGCGCGTCGGAAACAGCATCCAGTCCCCCGGCACGCCGAGGACCTGTGCCGCAAGGTAAGCCACACAGGTGCGCTTACCCTCGAACCAGGTCTGGAAAGGCGGCATCTCGATCACGGCGTCGCGGTGCAGCAACCGTTCGAGGGCGGCCGCGTCGGAGTTCTGGAAGGCGGCCATGTACTCCGCGAGCAACGCCCGCTGACCCGGCTCGGTCGGTGCCGCGGCTTGCTCTGCGGCCGTGGCGATTTCGTCCAGCCGCGCCCGCGCCCGCTGCAAGGTGCTCTTGACCGCCGCGGTGCTGGTGTCCAGGATCGTCGCGACCTCCGCGGCCCGCAGGCCGAGGACGTCGCGCAGTAGCAGCACCGCGCGCTGCCTGCCGTTCAGGTATTGCAGGCAGGCGATGAGGGCGAGCCGCAGGCTGTCACGGGCGACCGCCACGCTGGCCGGATCTGCTGCTTCGGCGGTCACCAGCGCGTCCGGCATCGGTTGCAGCCACTGGGTCCCCGTCGGCGCCATGGCCGGTTCCGCAGCTGGATCGTCGCCTGCGGCGCCGAGCCCGGAGGGCAGCACCCGGCGACCGCGGTGCTGCAGCGCGGTGAGGCAAGCATTGGTGGCGATCTGATACAGCCAGGTCCGCACCGAGGAGCGCCCCTGGAAGCCGTCGAAGGAGCGCCAGGCGCGCAGATACGTCTCCTGGACCAGGTCCTCGGCGTCGTGCACCGAGCCGAGCATTCGGTAGCAGTGCGGATTCACCACGACAAGGAGACCGATGATGACCGTGCCCCTCGATGACACCGTGCGCGCCCTGATCGACGGCCCGCACGCCGCGATACTGGCCACCTCGAACGCCGACGGACGCCCGCAGTCCTCGGTGATCTTCGTCGACTACGACGGCGAGACGCTGCTGTTCAGCACGATCAAGGGTCGGCTGAAGACCCGCAACATGCAGCGCGACCCCCGCGTCAGCCTCCTGGTGCTCAGCAAGACCACCGGTCGATACGCGGAGGTGCGCGGCCGGGTTGAGATCACCGAGGACCCGGAAAAGACGCTGTCGCACCGGATGTACGCGAAGTACATGGACGGCGCCACGCCGCCGCCGGAGCCCGACGCCGAGCGGCTGATCGTGCGCATCACGCCGGAGAAGCTGTACGTCTTTCCGCCCGGGTAAGGCCGGGGCCGGCGTTTCGGTATCGTCGGGATGGTGCCCGGCCTGCGACGAGCTGGAGTCTTCTGCGGAGCCCTGCTCGCCCTGGTCCTGCTGATCGGGCTTGCGGGTCTGCCGGTGTACGTGCGTCCGCAGACCGATCCATTGCGCAAGGCCGATGCCATCGTCGTACTGGGCGGTACCGCCTATGAACGCTTCGATCTCGGGCTCGACCTCGCACAGCGGGGATACGCTCCGACACTGCTGATTTCGCGGTCCACCGGCCTCGATGACCACGAGATGGACCGGTACTGCGCGGGCCGATTCGACTTCACCGTCAGCTGTTTCGTCCCCGACCCGTGGACCACCGTGGGCGAGGCGCACGAAATCAGGCGGCGCGCACAGCAATTCGGCTGGCGGCACCTCATCGTGGTGACCCACACCCCGCATGTGTCGCGGGCGCGCTACATCGTGGCGAAATGCTTCGACGGCGACCTGACCATGGTGGCCAGCCCGAGCGCGTCCGGTCTGCGCTTCTGGACCTGGATGTATCTCCGGCAATCGGCGGGCTACCTGCGAACGTTCCTGTCGCCGGACTGTTGACCGGGCTACCGGTCGACAGGCCGAGCGTCGCTTAGTCTTCGCCTCATGGACGAAACGACCAGCGAACCCGCAGGCGCGCATCCGCACGAGCCCCATGCCGAGGGGCTGGCGTCCAAGCTGAACTGGTTGCGCGCGGGCGTGCTCGGCGCGAACGACGGTATCGTCTCGACCGCCGGTTTGGTCGTCGGTGTCGCCGCGGCGACGACCAATACGGGCACCATTTTCACCGCGGGCATCGCGGGGCTGTCCGCGGGCGCTATCTCGATGGCGGTCGGCGAATACGTATCGGTCAGCACGCAGCGCGATTCCGAACGTGCCCTGCTCGCCAAGGAACAACGCGAGCTCCGGGAAGAGCCAGACTTCGAGTTGGCCGAGCTGGCCGGAATTTACGAGGCCAAGGGGCTGTCCCCGGCAACGGCGCGCAAGGTCGCCGAAGAGCTCACCGCGCACGACGCGTTCACCGCGCACGCCGAGGCCGAGCTCGGGCTCAACCCCGAGGAGCTGACCAATCCGTGGCAGGCGGCGGGCTCCTCGGCGGTGTCGTTCACGCTCGGCGCGTTGCTGCCGCTGCTGGCCATTCTGTTGCCGCCGGTTCCGCTGCGGATTCCGATCACCTTCGCCGCCGTGCTGATCGCGCTGGCGATCACCGGTTCGGTCAGTGCCCGCCTCGGCGGTAGTGACCGCGGCCGGGCGGTGTTGCGGGTGGTGATCGGCGGGGCGCTGGCCATGGCGGTCACCTATGGCATCGGGCAACTCACCGACGTCGCCGGGGTCTGACGCCTGAAAACGTCGAAGCCGGTGCCAGCCGAGGGGCTTGACTTGCCCCTCGGCTGAACACCGGCCATCAGGTCAGCGCTTGAACGCGGCCCGGAGTTTGTCCGCGGCGCGTTTCATATTGCCGCCGGCCTGTTCTCGACGTCCCTCGGATTCCAGGCGACGGTTTCCGGCCGCCCGGCCGAGATATTTCTTGACGTTGCCCCTGGCGGCTTGCACCTGGTGCGCGATCCTGTCTTCGAATTTATTCACGGTCGATCCCTAGTAATACCAGCGCCGGCCACCGACCGGGCGGCCGACCGATCCGGCGATCATCAGCACGAGGCCGACGATGAGAATGATGATGCCTGCGGTAGTGAGCAATCCGATTCCGAGCAGCCACCCCGCGATGAGGAGGACAAGTCCGAGAATAATCATGGTCGTATTTCCTTTTCTCGATGATTATTTCGACGCCGGCGCCTGTACACGGGTCGTGCTTTCAGCGCGCGGTGTGTCACCGGCCGGAGCCGTGGCCGGGCGGCGCACGAATCGACTCCAGACTGGCTCGCGGTGCGACTGCGGTGCGGGCTCCTTGCGGGCCGGTGGGGTACCGTCCGCCAGATCGCGCCGGACCGCCGCCATTTCGCGGCGGGACTGCCTGAGCTCACGACGTGCCACCATGTTGCGCCGGGAGACACGCCAGACACCGGTCAGCAGCAGGGCCAGGCCCAGCGTGCCGATGGCGCCGAGGACGATGCCGTAGCCGAACAGCAAACCGCTGGAGCCGTGGAAGTGGTAGTCGAAAACCGCGAAATCACTTGGTAGCAAGTTGGCTTCGCCGTTGTTCGCCACCACGCCGGCGACTCCGACGATCACTGCTGCGATCAAGACGACGAGCCCGATGATGATGATCATGACAATCCTGTTGCGTCGAGTTGTGTGACACCCCGGCTATTCCCGGGGATACGACGACCAAACGTGGATCGGCGAAATCTACTGCTCGTCGGCGTTTACGCACGTCGATTCGGTCTATTCGGTGTTCATGAGCTCCTACACGATTACCTTGCACAACGTCACCCGCGAGTCCGCCTCGGCCATCGAGTCCACGCTGCGCGGCGTCAACGGTGTCGACAACGTCGACATCGATGTGGCGTCGGAGTCCGCCACCGTGAACTCCTCGCTGACCTATGAGGAGGTACTGGAGGCGATCCGTAACACGGGCGTGGCGGCCAGCTGATCCTGTTGCGCGCGTGCTGGTTCCGGTGTCGCCGGACTCAGCACCTGCGCAACGGTTCAGCGTCTGCCCAGATCCAGTCGCCGGGTCACCCGGTCGACCAGGTCCGGCGGCATGCCCGGCTCGCGGCGGGCGTTCTGGGCCTCGCGGCGGCCTGCCTCTACGACGTCCTCGCGGATGTCGCGTAATTTCCTGGCCAGCTTCGCGTTTCGTGCGGCCTCGGATTGCGCGTCCGCGTCGGCCGCCTGTGGGTCGGCCCGCGCCATGCGTTGCCGGAAGCCGTCGCGCAGGCGTTCGTAGACGTCGTCGGGGAGATCCTGTTCCACCGCAATAGCTTTCAGGCGCGCCAATTCGGCCTTGATGACGCGCTCCCAGAGCTGGCGTTCCAGTTCACGTTCCAGCTTGGTGTCCGCGTGTACGCCGGTGAGGCGCACGACAAGTGGGAGCGTCGGCCCCTGCAGGAGCAGGGTGAACAGGACAACTGCGAAGGCGGTGAACAGGATCTCGGTACGACCCGGAAAATCAGCGCCGTCGTCGGTGAGCAGCGGAATAGCCAGTGCCAGTGCCACAGTCGCCACGCCGCGCATGCCCGCCCACCAGGTGACGATTGTCTCGCGCCAGGTGTAGGGCTCGTCGGTGACCCGCCGCCACCACGATCGGCTGATCGCCCACGTGGTCATCAACCAGACCAGGCGCAGGCCGACGACCATTGCGACGACGGCACCCGCACCGCCGAGCAAGGTCGGCCAGCGGTCACCGGTCGCTTCCAGTACCGCTGCCAATTCCAAGCCGATCAGCCCGAAAGCGAAGCCACTCAGCAACATTTCGGTGATATCCCAGAAGGAATCGCCGACCAGTCGATAGTCCGGGTCGCTGAATTCGGTGACGGCGTCGGTCAGGTACAGCGCGCATACCAGCACGGCGAGCACGCCGGAACCACGCCAGGCCTCCGCGATGCCGTAGGCGGCGAACGGCAGCAGCAGGCTCAGCGCCACCTGCCAGGTGGCCACGCCCAGATAGTTGGTCAGCTTGCTACCGGCCCAGCCGAGCAGCAAGCCGACGACAACCGCGACCACCGCCGAGACAACAAACTCCGCGGCCGCGTGCGGCGCCGAGAACTGGCCGGTCACCACGGCCTGGATCGCGACACCGTAGATCACGATCGCGGTGACATCGTTGAACAGTCCCTCACCGCCCAGTACCACCACCAGCCGGCGCGGCAGACCGAGACTTCCCGCCAGCGCGGTCGCCGCCACCGGATCCGGCGGCGCGACCAGCGCACCCAGCGCGACCGCCGCCGCGATCGGCAGCCCCGGATACCAGGCGTGAAAAACCGCGGCCACCGCCACGGCTGTCGCGATGACCAGCCCGACCGCCCGCAACGCGATCGGCACCCAATTCTCCGCGAACTGCCGCCACGAGGTGCGCCGCGCCGCCGCATACAGCAGCGGCGGCAGCACCAGCGGCAGAATCAGATCCGGTGAAATATTGATCCGCGGAGCAAACGGCAGCAACGCGACCACGCAGCCGAACACCGTCATCAACACCGCCGACGCCACCCCGACCCGCTTGGCCAGCGGCTCAGCCAGAATCGCGGCGAACAGAATGACGATCATCAGCACCAACTGGTCCATGACCGTCCAGTCTGCGACGCAACCCCGGAGTAGCTCGCCCGCCGCGCCGGACCGATAGTGCTGCGGCCTAACCCTTCACCAGCGTCGGGCGGGTTCGGGCACCTTGCGGGCGGGGACCAGTTCCCACCAAGTGACGCAGCGCCACAGCCATTCCAGTGGGCCGTAGCGGAATATCTTCAGCCAGGCCCAGCTGACGAGGGCTTGCAGGGCGATGATCGCGGCGGCAAGGCCTAGGAGGATGCCGTACTTGGCGGAGCCGGACAGGGCTAGGCGAGGTTCGGCCAGCAGGATCAGGGCTGTGGCAGAGATGTAGTTGGTCAACGCCATTCGGCCCATGGGTTCGAGTACTTCGGAAAGGATGGCGCCGGTTTCGGTGCGTAGTACGAGTAATAGGCCGGTGAGGTAGGTGAGGGCACCGAGCAGGCCGGCAACTGCGGGGGCGCTCGTGGCCAAAAGGTCCAGGTATGGGGTGCGGTACTCCCAGATGCCGGCCACGACCGCGGCGGGTAAGGCCAAGGTGAAGACGGCGGCTAGTTGCCAGCCGCGGTCGTCGAGGGTGTGCGGGATGCCGTAGCGGGCGGTGGCCAGGCCGAGCAGGAAGAGGCCGGGGACCAGGCCGAATCCGCCGCTGAGTACCACGGCGACGCCCACCGTGCCGACGAGGCCGAGCAGCAGTACCGCCCAGTTCGGCAGGCTGGCGGCGGGCAGCAGGATCACCAATCCGACGATGGCGTAAGGCAACAGCGCCTCACCGGGCTGGAACTGGTGATGGAGCAGACCGAGCAGACCCAGCGCGACGAGGCGGCGGATCAGCACCAGCTTCGGATGATCGGTGCGCTGGGCCGCGCTGTCCAGGAACAACGCGAAGCTCAGTCCGAACAGGAACGAGAAGATCGGGAAGAAGCGGCCTTCGAACAGCACCGACAGCAGGTGCCGCAGCGGGACCAGCTCGCCGGGCGCGCGCACCGCCGTCATGCCGGTGAGCTGCCAGATGTTGACGACCAGGATGCCGCACAGGGCGAATCCGCGCACGGCGTCGAGCTCGTGGATGCGACCTGTGTCGTTCTGCATGCATCTCAAACTAACCATCGCCCGTGGCACAACCACGCTTCTCCGACGAGATGTCGCACACACACTTCGTGCATTAACTGTTAGTGCGTTAACATTGGCGGCGGTGCGACAGGAGGACAGATGGACGATCCGCTACAACTCGACCGGCAGGTGTGCTTCGCGTTGGCGGTGGCCAATCGCGCGGTGCTCGGCGTGTATCGGCCGCTGCTGGAGCCGCTCGGCCTGACCCACCCGCAGTATCTGGTGATGCTGGCGCTGTGGGGTGCGGCGCCGATGTCGGTCAAGGCGATCGCCGAGGCCATCCAATTGGACTCGCCGACGCTGTCGCCGCTGCTCAAGCGGTTGGCGAGCGCCGGGCTGATCACCCGCGAGCGCGACAGTCGCAACGAGCGCAACCTGGTCGTGAACCTGACCCCGGCCGGTGTCGCACTGCGCAAGCAGGCCGAGAAGATCCCGCCCGCGGTGGTCGAGCGACTCGGCGTCACGCTGGCCGACCTCGAGGAACTCCGGGAAGTTCTCACCCGCGTCAACGAGGCCGCGCGCCGATCGACGGCGGTCTAGACCCGATATCTGCGAGGAGTTCGCGCATGTCCCGAAAAACACCGCGGCCCAACCCGATCCAGTGGATCGGCTACGTCTTCGGCCGCCGCCTGCCCGATTCGATGATCGACTGGGTGCGCAACGACCTCACCGGAAAGTACGCCACCGCCCGCCACATCCTGCGCGGCATGGTCCCCTTCACCCCCCTGTTCGTCGTCTTCCTGCTCTTCCCCGGCGAACTCTGGCTACGCGGCGCCATGGTGCTACTCGCCATGCTCCTGGCCCTGTTCTACACAGCCGCCTTCATGCCGATGAACCGCGCCCACCGCCTCGCCAAACACGGACTCCCCGCCGACCTGGAGAACCCGGAACGCATGCGCCGCCGCGCCCTCGAACGCGTCAGGTACGCCGCCCAACACCCCCACTAACCGCACCCGCAGTCAGCGGAATCGCCACCGCCGACCCCACCTGCGACCAGGTGATCGTCCGGGCGGTGCGGTCACGGTCGTTTTCGCCCGCATCCGATCCCGCCACGGCGCATGCGCCGGTCGAACGGTTCGTCGTGCCCAATTACGCCGCATGGCACAAGACTCGAGACGGCGCGGTATCTCGCACAAGGACGTCATCCTCCACACGAGCGGCCTCGTACGCTCCTGTCCGCCCCCGCTCCCCCGCCTGTCCGGCGCGGCGTTCAGCGAAAAACTCCGGAACAATGCTCACCCTTCGAGCGTCTCAGCCGTGTCCAGCTAATTTCGGGGGGTGCGGGCGCCGAGGAGGGCTAGTTGGACTCGGTTGGTGGTACCGGTTTTGGCCATCAGATTGGTGATGTGGGTTTTGACGGTGGTGATGCCGAGGTGCAGGTGGGTGGCGATGTCGGCGTTGGGGAGGCCTTCGGCGACCAGGGCCAGTACTTCGAGTTCGCGGGGTGTGAGGCCAGGGGGTGTGCGGGGTTCGGGGGTGGGTGGGGTGGTGCGGGCTGCCAGAGCGGAGTCGACTACGCGGCGCAGGACGTTCGGGGAGAAGGGGTGGTCGCCTGCGGCGGCGCGGTGGATGCCGTGCAGTAGGTCGGTGGGTGAGGCGTCCTTGACGAGGAAGCCGCAGGCGCCTGCGGCGAGGGCCGGGTACAGGTGATCGTCGTCGTCGAAGGTGGTGAGGGCGAGGATGCGGGTGGCGGGTCTGCTCGCGAGAATCGCTGCGGTGGCACGGATTCCGTCCATGCCTGGCATGCGGAGGTCCATCAGGACGACGTCGGGGCTCAGTTGCTCGGCGAGCCGGACGGCGTCGCTGCCGGTGGCGGCCTCCCCAACTACCTCGAGAGTGTTGTCGGTTTCGCAGAGCATGCGCAGGCCCGCGCGGACCAGGTGCTGGTCGTCGACGAGAAGGACGCGGATGGTCATGCGGGCACCGGGCGTCCGGTCGGAAGACGTGCTGCGAGTTCCCATTCCGGGCCGACCCGAGCGGCTTTGAATTCGCCACCGAGCAGTTCGACGCGCTCGTGCAGTCCGATCAAACCGAGTCCGTGGCCGTCGGCGGGCCGGTGCGGAGCCGAACCGACGTGCGGGCTCGACGACGACGCGGAACCGTTGTCGCGCAATGTGAACCGAACTTCGCCGTCCTGGATCGCGATGGTCAACTGCGCTGTCGCACCGGAACCGACGTGCTTCGCGATGTTCGAGACACCCTCCTGGGTGAGTCGCAGCAGCGTAAGGGCAAGCACCGCATCGACTTCGGCGATGTCGTCGGTCACCGCGGCGTGCACGGTGATGCCCGATTGCCGCGCGCGGTCCACCACGGCGGTGAGCGCGGCGGGCAGGTCGGCGGGCGCGATGAACGAGTCGCCGGTCATCGCCGGATCCCGCAGAATGGCGAGCAGTCTGCGCAGGTCGGTGAGCGTGGCCTTGCCGCTGGCGTGGATGTCGTCGAGCACTTCGAGTGCCCCGGGCGGCGCGTCGGGCATGGCGTGCCGGGCGACGCCGACGCGCAGCACGGTCGAGGACACGTGGTGGGCGATCAGGTCGTGCAGTTCCCGCGCGATGGCGGTGCGTTCGACGGCGCGGGCGGCGGCCACCTCGGCGTCGCGGCGCTGGGCGATCTCGTGCGCCTCGCGGCGCGCGTGTTCGGCGCCCTCACGGGCCGTGCGCAGCAGCACACCGAGCAGCACCGGCGCGCCCGCCATGACCACCGCCCGATACCCGTTGGCGGCCAGGTCACCACTCGGATGCAGGAGATAGGCGCAGGCCAGCGCGCAGGCGGCCACCCATGGCTGCCAACCGGACCGGCGCGCCGACAACTCGACCAGCGCGACCGCGGCGGCGACCTTGGGCACCACCGGACCGGTATCGCCGATCTCGAAACCGAGCAGCAGCACACCGCTCACCGCGAGCGACGTGGCCAGCGGCCAGCGCACCCCACCCACGGTCACCAGCACTGCGAGCAGCCCGATCATCCAGTCGACAGTGCTCGGTGAATCGCCGAGGAACAGCAAGCAGCCCACCGCCGACACCAGCAGGACCAGCAACCGGACCGGCAAAAACCGCTCGTCGAGCCACGATTCCAGGCCACGCGTCACTTCCGCCGAACTCACCACGTCCTCATCATGCCGGGCACCACCACAGCCCGGCTCCTCCCTGCGGAGGAGTGACCTCCTCCGCGCGGCCGATATTCGGGCCGGCGGGCGGAGTCGCCGGATCTCGCTGGTCGAGAGGGTGGTGGCATGACGAACAACGATGATGCGGCACGCGTAGCCGATGGCGGCGAGCTCGGTCCGACCGAGGCACCCCGCCCCGCACCGGATAAGCAGCAGGCAGCGAAGCCGAGCCGCAGGCGGCTGCTCGGCACGATGGCGGCATCCGGCCTCGCGGTCGGCGCGGCCGCGGGGCTCGCCGGAGGTGTTGCGCTCGGCGCGAATTCGAACCCACCACGGTACGAACCGACCGCGTTGCGGCGCTTCGCGGGCAAAACCGTGGTGATCACCGGGGCGACCTCGGGCATCGGCGCGGCGGCCGCCCGCTTGTTCGCCGCGGAAGGCGGCCGGGTGGCATTCTGTGGGCGGCGCGAGGATCGAGGCCGTGCGGTGGAGCGCGAGATCCGGGCGGCAGGCGGTGAGGCAACCTATATTCGGGCCGATGTGCTGGTCGAGGACGATGTCCGGAACTTCGTCGACGCGGCCGCGAAACTCTATGGTGGGCTGGATGTCGCGTTCAACAACGCGGGCATCACCGTGCAGAAGAAGCTGCACGAGTACAGCACCGCCGACTTCGATCGAGTGCTGAACACCAACCTGCGCGGCACCTTTCTCGCGATCAAATACCAAGTGCCGCATCTGATTCGACGTGGCGGCGGCACCATCGTGGTCACCTCGTCGAGCAACGCACTCGCCACTGACGCTGGGCGCGGCGCGTACACCGCGAGCAAGCGCGGACTGGTCGGCTTGGTGCAGTCCGCGGCACTCGACTACGCGGCGGACGGCATCCGGGTCAACGCGCTCGTCCCCGGCACCACCGACACCGAATTCGTGCGCCGAGCCGCCGGATTGGAGCACCTTCCCGACGACGTGTACCAGGTGATGATGAAACAGTGGGCGGGCAGCAATGTTCCAGGCCTCGGCCGACTGGCCACCGCGGCGGAGATCGCCGCATTCGCGCTCACGCTCGCCTCACCCGAACACCCGTATCTCACCGGCGCCCAGCTGGTCATCGACGGCGGGAAAACCGCACACGCGTAGGGGTTCCGAGTTGTGGCGACCGTGCGGCGAAACCGATCAGCACAATGCCCAGGGCGCAATCTCCTGGACGGAGGGGTAGCCCGGGTCGTCACAGTCTTCGTCCTCGGCGAACCACAGCCAGTTGCGCGCGCACTGCACGAGGGTCCACGCGCGGGCGCGATCGGGGTCGAGGCCCGCGATGTCGACTACCGCGGCGAAGCGATTGTCGAGGGTGGATTCGGTTCTGCGGCTCCACAATAGAGACAGGGTGGTGAACTCAGGATCGCCCGCGAGCGGTTGCGGGTCGATGACCAGCCACGGTTCCCGTTGTGCCGCAAGCACATTCTCGAAATGCAGGTCCTCGTTCACCAGCAGCTGGGCGGCGGTGGGCCCGAGCTGGGTGCACACCTCCACGGCCGCGTCCAACAGTTTGCGCGAGTACGGCGCACCGAGCCGCTCCCATTCCCTGGGCAGTTCCTCCGCCCAGCCTGCCGACTCCGTGCGCAAGTTGCGTGAAATACCTTGCGGCACTGGGATAGCCAATCGGCGCATGAGCTCGCAGGTGATTCGCACAGCGTCATCGATCGGCTCGGTCTGCAATGAACGTCCGGCTTCGAGACGTTCCAGCAGCATCGCTCCGTTGTCGGCGTCACTGTCCAGCAGCAGCACCGCACCGTCGCCCTGCCATGCGGCCAGCGCGACCGGTTCGTCCTTGGTCTCGGGCGTCAGATAGTTCAGCTTGAGCACGGCCGCACTGCCGTCCGCACGCCGGACGGGCAGCACGAGCCCGCCGTAGCCGTGCATGGACGGTCCGTCGAAGGTGAGTTGCCAGCGATCGGCATAGTGCGCGGCGAGGTCGGGCAGGCGGTCGAGCCAGGCGCGGGCGGGTGCGCCCTCCTGGTTGGCGAGGCGGGTGGCGAAGAACTCGGGCACGACGGTCACGTCAACGAGCATCGCAGCCGTGTCGACCGATTTTCGCCGCCCTATTCGACAGACCCGATCGGCGTCGGATGACTCCGATCGGCACCGGCGGGCACCGGCGGAGGCGGTGGCGGGAGCCCGGGAAAGAGGGGCGGGAATGCCGGAACAGGCGGCAGCGGCGCTGGAGGAGGGGGTGGCGGCGCGGGAGCAGGCGGGGGTTCCGGCGCAGCAGGCGGTGGTTCCGGGACCGAGGGCGGCAGCTCTGGATTCGCGGGCGGTGGTCCCGGGTCGGCGGGCACCGGCTCCGGTCCGGGGCCTTGCTCCTGTTGTCCGGGCCGGCCCTGATCCTGCGGCTGGCATACCCAGCGCCCGTCCGGCCCCCGCATCCACTGCGCGACGATCCCGTCGTGCGAGCAGTCGTCCCCGATGTGGTGCACGCCCTGCCCCTGTGGAACACACGCCCATTCACCGCCGCGCAGATCCCACTGCGCGACGATGCCGCCCGCCGAGCAGTCGTCACCGATCTTGCGCGCGGGCTGCGGGGCGACCGGGGACGGCGGTCCCGGACTCACCCGGGTGGGCGACGGGGTGGTGCGGCCGGTGGTCGACGGCCGCGCCGAGGTCGTCGCGGACGGCGACTTGTCGTCCTTCGAGTCCTCACCCGACCGCAGCAGCATCCCGACCGCGACCACCAGCACCAGGACGGCGGCGATCACAGCCGCGATCACCAGGCCGCGGTTGTCGGCGCCGCGTCCACCGTCGGGCTCGTGACTGCCGCCGGGTGTCACCATCGAAACCGCCTTCTCTGCTGGACAGGGAAATACCGGTACGAATGTTGATCTTCACGGCACGCTACCCGAAGGTTGCTGTATCAACGTCGACTTTAGACAATTTTCATTTATGCAGGTAAAAGCCGTTTACCAGAAATAGCTATGGGTAAACTCGGCCCGTTTCAGCGACCGAGGGTTACTGCTTGGGCAGCGCGCCCGCCATCCCGCCGACGTCGGTGACCTTCCACCCGTTGTTCGGATCCACATTCACCGTGTAGGTGACCGTGGTCTGCGCCCCCTCGGGCGTCTGCGCGCTGGTCGAGGTGACATTGAGGAAGACATTCACCTTGTAGACCCCGTTGTCGGTGTTCATCACCTTGGCGGTGATCGGCGCCGAGGTCGAGGTCCACTTCAGCGGCACCAGGATGTCCTGCAGCTTCGGCGCGGTGGCGTCGAACTTGTTGGCCAGCTGCGGGGTGGTGTTGGCCTTGAGCTTGGCGACCCAGGCGTTGACGTCCTGGAAGTTGATGTTGGAGGCGCCGACCGCGTAATCGGTGGCGACCTGCTCGGCGTGCTTGTCGTCGGCGGCCGCGGCGTCGCGGTCGCTCAGGTCGCCGCGCGCCGAGGCCCACAGCGCGCCGAACACCACGGTCGCGGCGGTCAGCGCCACCAGCGCTGCGGCGACCGCGACGGTCGAGAGGCGAATCGAGACGGTCTTCGGGTCGCGCGCCGGGGCGGGCGTGGCCTCGGTGTCGACGTCCTGCTTCGGTTCGGTCACAACGTCGTTCGACATCGCGTCCTCCTTTCCTATTTGACGGCCACCCGCACCTTGACGGCGCCATCGGCGTCGACCTCGGCGAGGGCCTGGGAGATCAGGTCGGATATATCGATGCGCGGCGCGGCCGCGACCAGCGCATCGACGAGCGGGCGCAGCACCGGCGCCAGCGAACTGAGCTCCGGCTGGAGCTCACGCAACGCGTCGACCGTTTTCGCGGTGAACGGGGAGATCCCGTTTCCGGTCGTGTACTGGTCGATTGGCTGGCTGTCGACCATCCGGCCGACGTGCGCGACGAGATCGCTCAGCGCCTGGGTGAACTGGACCCACTCGGGCGCGGCGGCGCTGAAAGACGGTCCTACCCAATCCATGTTGGTGGCCGTGTTCTGGAGACTGTTGAGCAGCGAGGCGATCTGCGGATTGCGGCTCATGATGGCGGCGGCGAGCAGGTCGCCGGAGCGCGCGAGATTCGGGATCGCGCCGTCGGTGCCGGCCAGCGACTGCTCGGCGGTGCTCACCAGCGAGCCGACCACGGTCGGGTCGAGCTGGTTCAACGTCTTGGTGGCGAGCCGGGCGACCTCCGGAATCGACAGCGGCATACGCACATTCGAAGTCGTCAGCTGTTGGCCGTCGCGCAGGTACGGTCCGCCGTCGGCATTCGGCCGGAACTCGACGTACGGCTCGCCGAGCGCGGACAGGTGCTCGATGGTGACCGTGCTGTCGGTCGGCACCCGGCGGTCCGCGACGAGCTTCAGGCCGACCTCGACACCGCCCGCGCTCTTGCGCACCGAGCTGACCCGGCCCACCTCGATCCCGGTGAGCAGGATCGGCGACCCGACGGCGAGCCCGCCCGAATTGGTCAGCACCATGCTGGCATTGGTGTACTCGGCCAGCGGATCGGCCTGCACCACGTTGAACGTCAGATAGCCCGCGCCGAGCAAAGTGATGGCGGCGATGCCGCCGAGCGAGGCGATCGGCCCGAGCTTCATCGGACGACTCCGATCATGCGTAGGGTCTGGATGATCCGATCCGTCTGGTCCTGAATCGGCACCGGCGCATCGGTTTTCACGCCGGTGATGTTCACCTTGGGCCCGTGCTCGGCGAACGGAATGATCTTCTCGCGCACCAGCGAGACCAGCGCCTGCAGATTCGACGGCTGACTCAGGTCCAGCGGCCGGGCCGAGGCCAGCAGCGGCAGGAACGCCTGCACGGTGCCGTCGGCGCTGTTCAGCAGCGGGCCGAGCCAGGTGAGCGAGGTGCCGATCGGGCCGAGCTGGTTGAAGATCTTGGTCACCCCGACGATGGACGGGGCGATGCCGTTCATCTGGTCCACCGACTCCTGGGTGAGCAGGTCGGCGAGCACCGGCCGGATGCCGTGCAGCACATTGGTGTTGTTGTCGATCCCGTCGAGCAGCGAGTCGAGGTCGTCCAGGTGGTTGCCCAGGTCCACCGCGTCGTCGGCCAGGGTCTTGCCGATCTGCTTGGTCCGGGCGGGATCGGCGGGCAGCACATCGTTGAGCTGCTCGATGGTGTCCTGCACCTGCTGCACCGCGCCGCCCTGGGTGAAGGTGGCCAGCGCGGCCATCGTGTCCTCCAGCTGCACCGGCGGTTTCGTCTGTGCGAGCGGGATCGTGCCGCCCTCCGGCAGCAGCTTGTCGAAGCCGTTCGACGGGGTGATCAGCGCGAGATGGATGTCGCCGAGCACCGTGTTCTGCCGCAGTTCGGCCAGGGTGGCCGCGGGCAGTTGTGCCGACTTCGAGATCCGGGCATCGACGACCACGTAACCACCGCGGCCGCCCGCCTTGGCCGAATCCACCACGGACACCCCGGAAACCGTGCCGACCTGGGCGCCGTTGGCCATGATCTTGGCCCGCGCGGGCAGATTCAGCACATTGGCGAACTGGATGTGCACGTCGTAGGTGGCGCCGGAGACCTCGGAGCCGGGCACCGGCACCGACGACGGATCGAACGCGCAGCCCGCGGCGGGCAGCGCGGCCGCCAGCACCACCGCGAGTCCGGCGACGAAACGACCACCGCCACAGCCCTTTTCACGGCGGGAAAGTGTGACGACCAGTCGTCCGGTCTCGTCCCGATGGATGTTCATCGTGCACCCGCCATTCCGAACAGCAGTGCTGCCATGTCGACCTTCGCCATGCCGTCCGCGGCGTCGCAGCGCCCCGGCGCCATCGCGTTCACCACCGCGCAGACCTGATCGGCCTGCTGCTGCGGAATCGCGACCTTCGGTGGCGCATAAGTGATTCCGGACTGCCCGAACGACCGGAAGGCATCGGTCAGCACCGGCATCATCGACACGATCTGGGCCAGCGAGCCGACCCGGGCGCGCAGGAACTTCACCAGCGGCACGGTGACATCGAGCGACTTCATGATCGGATCGCCGAAGGCCGTGGTGAGGTCGTTGAGGATCGGGAGCAGCTGCCCGAGTCCGTCGATCACCTGGGCACCGGGTTCCAGGAGGTCGGTGCGCGCCGCATTCAGCGTCGGCGCCAACCGGCGGAACATCGATTCGATGTCGCCCCAGTGCTCCTCGACCTTCTTGCCCACCGAGGCGAAGGCGTCGAAGACCCCGACCAGATGGCCGATATCGGCGTCGGGCGAGGCCATCGCCCCGCTCAGCTTCTTGATGATGTCGTTGACCTGCGGCCCGGTCCCCACGGTCGCCGCGTTCAGCTGCGACAACCCCTGGGCGAGTGCGTCGGGAGTCTTGTTGTCCGGTCCCGAGATCTGCGCGGAGAGCTGCGCCACCGCGTTCAATGTCTCGGAGATGCTCTTGGGCGTCAGCGTTTTGGTGATGCACTGACCGGCGTTCCAGCGCGCGGTGTTCTGACCGGAGGTCACCACGGCGAGCTGGCGGGCCGCGACGATGCTGTCGGCCAACGTCGTCGCGCCCGCGTCGGCGTAGACCGGCTTGTCGGCCTCGACGTCGAACTCGACCTTCACCGACTTACCCTGCGGCGCAATCGACGTCACCGTGCCCACCGGGATCCCACGCATGGTCACCTGATTGCCGACGTACAGCCCGACGCTGTCGGGCATGATCGCGCAGTAACTCTCGGTCTTCTTCATCGGGTCGAAGGCGATGAAGTACCCCACGACGACGAGCACGACCGCGACCAGCGCACCCGAGACCGACATGAACGCCCGCGAGCCGAGCACCTTGTGCAGCATCAGCAGTCCCTCCCCGGCAACGGCACGCAGACCCGCGCGAGTGCGCCCGCCGGCGCGGTGATGGTCTGCCCGGACTGGTCGATCGTCACGCCGCCGTCGGGCCCGGCCAGCGCCGACAGCTTCTGCTGCATGTCCTGCACCGAGCCGATGACCGGGTCCAGCTTGTTCAGCAGCTCCGACATCCGGGGCACGGCGTCGAACAGCGGCTGGAGTTTCGGCTTCAGCTCGGCGTAGGTGGGCGCGATCGCCGCGGCCTTGCTGATGACGGCGTTCAGCAGCCGCAGCCCCTCCTGCAGTTCGGCCCGCTTGCCGAGGACCAGGTCTTCCATCCGGTTGGTGGCCTGCACCAGCCGGCCGAGCGAGCCCTTGGCGCCGTCGTACATGGTCACGTACTCATCGGCATTGGCGATCGCCTTGGAGATCATCTCGTGCTGACGGTTGAGGTCGTCGACGAAGCTGCTGAGGCTGTCGAGGGTGGTGCGCAACGTGTCCGGCGCCTCCGCGACGGAGGTGCCGAGCGCGGCGAGGTTGCGCCGCAAGGTATCGCCGTCGATCTTGCTGACCGGCTCGGCCGCGTCCTGGAAGGTCTGCACCAGGCTGTACGGCAGCCGCACCCGATCCATCGGAATGTGCTTGTCGCCCAACGGCTTTGTGCCCGAGGGGAACAGCGCCACGTAGTTGCCGCCGACGATGGTGAGCATGCGGACATCCAGCGTGGACTGATCGCCGACGAACAACCCGGAGTCCACGGTGAAGCGCATGACCACCCGATCCGGCTTCAGCTCCAGCGATTTCACCGTGCCGACGCTGATCCCGGCCACGCGGATGTCGTCACCGGCCTTCACCGACTGAGCCTCCGCGAGATCGGCCGTGTAGGTCTTCTTGCCGATCGGCACCGCGTAGAGCACGCCGGCCGCGACCGCCACGATCGCCACCAGGACGACGCCGATGATGCCGAGCCGGATCTCGCGCCGCTTGGTCTCCTGCTCACCGATCACGCGACGATCGGCGAACATGCCGCTCACCCAGCGCATACCGCCACCTGCTGTCCCGCGATCAGTACGCCGAATACCTGCGGCACGTCCGCCGCACCCTTGGTGCACTGCGGCTTCCAGCCCGCGACCGCCGATTTGGGGATCGCCGCGTCGAAGCCGGCCAGCAGCCCGGGCAGCTTGTCGAATATCTCGAGGGCCTGCTGCGGGTCGGGGAAGATCTGGTGGATCAACGCGTCCACATCGTCGGGGCTCTGTAGACCGAGGGCGTTGAACAGGTTGTCCAGCGGGCCGAGCACCGAGGGCGCGGCCGCGGCGAACTGGGCCAGCCCAGCCATATTGGACTCCAGCCCGGAGAAGATGTCGGCCAGCCTGGCCAGCAGCGGCACCATGTAGTGGATCTTTCCGCCGGCCGTTTCCTGCAGGTCGGACAGGTTCTGCAGCACCTTGTCGATCACCACCTGCCGGTCTTTCACGTGCGCCGCGAGTTTGTCGATCGCCGCCAGCGCGGGTCCGATGCCGTTGCCGTCGCCCTCGATCAAGGCGACCATGCTGGCGCTGAACTGGTTGATCTCCTCCGGGGAGATGGTGGCCAGCACCGGCTTCAGGCCGTTGAACATGCTGGTCACGTCGAACGAGGCCACGGTGTGATCGGTGCCGACCGTGGCGCCGCCCGGAATGCGCTTACCGGGCTGCGGCTGCTGCTGCAGGTCGATATAGCGCTGGCCGGTGAGGTTCTGGTAGCGGATGGCCAGCTTCGAGTTGTCGTAGATCGACGCATCGGTCTTGAGCGACAACCGAACTCGGGCCTGTACGCCGTCCAGCTCGATCCCGTTCACCTTGCCGACCTGCACGCCATACATGCGCACGTCGTCGCCCACTTTCAAGCCGTTGGCATCGGTGAACAACGCGCTGTGATCCTCGGTCGGCCCCGATACCGGGCGCTTGATCGCCGTGCAGACGATGATCAGCACACCGATCATCACCGCCGCGAACAGGCCGAGCCGCCAAGCGGCGGAACGTACTTTCATCGGGCACCTCCCAATAGCGGTGCCAGGACGGGCATGCCACTCAGATCGATCTCGGCGTTCAGCACCGGGCCGTTCGGGGTGTCGGGCATGGCCGCGCGCAGCCTGCGCAGTAACTCGGTGAGGTCGGCCCCCGACTGCCGCGGCTGCGGCACCATCTGCGCGAGCAGCGTCAGCACCGGCGCGAGCATGTCGGTGACGCCGGACAGATCGTTGCCCAGTGCGGTGCCGAGGTTGGCGATACCGGGCAGCAGCGTGTCGGTGTGCATCCGCACGCCGGCATCGAAGGATTCCCGATTCGATTGCAGCCGAGGGATATTGCGGATCATGTCCACCATCACCTCGTTGGCGCCCGCGAAGTTGCCCGCGCCGTAGAACGCGGGGCCCAGCGCGGCGGCCAGCTCGGAGAACGGCATCCGCTGGTTGTCGGTGACGATCTGGGCCGCCTGGATGATCGCCTGCGCCAGCGGGGTGAACGCCTTCATGTCGTGCGAGACCTGGCCGATCACCGTCGCCATCTGCGGCGTGAGCACCGAGTCACCGGACGCCGACAGGCTGCGCAGCATGCTGCCCATGGTGGCGTCGAAGATCGCGGCGGAATTGGCGCCGGTCAGGTCGAGCACGCTGTCGTCGCGCAGCGCGGATCCGCCCGCACCGCGGCGCAGCTCGATCTCGCTGATGCCGAACAGGTTCGCGGGCGCGTAGTCGACCCGCATGCTGTCGTCGATGCCGTGCAGTTGCGAACGATCCAGCCGCAACCCGATGCGCTGGGTGCCGCGCTCGGCCGGGTCGACGCCGGTGACCGTGCCGACCTGCACGCCGTCCACTCGCACCGGGGTGCCCGCCAGGATGCCGTCGCCCACCTGTTCGGTGTGCAGCGAGATGTGCATCCCGTCGTCGGTGCGCAGTTCGCGTTGCACTACGAGGATCGCGACCACCGCCACGATCACTGCGACCGCGACCAGGCCGACGAGCCGGGACCGCTGCTTGTCGACCGCCACTCCGGGCAATCCATACTTCGGCATCGCCATTACCCCGTGAAGCTGATCGTCGCGTTGAAACCCCACAGCACGATGGTGAGCACCATGTCGATGGCCACGATCGCCACCGAGGAGGCGCGCACCGCGCGGCCGGAGGCGATACCGACGCCCTCGGGTCCGCCGGTGGCGAAGAAGCCGTAGTAGCTGTGGATGAGAATTACCACCGTGGCGAAGATGGCCACCTTGATCACCGCGGCGATCACGTCGAACCCGGCCACGAACTGGAAGAAGTAGTGGTCGTACACGCCCGCGGATTGCCCGTGCACCAGCGTGATCAGGCCGCGGCAGGACAGGTACGCCAGGATCAGCCCGATCAGGAAGGTCGGCACGATCGAGATGGCGCCCGCGATCACCCGGGTCGTCACGACGAAGGGCACCGAGCGCAAGCCCATCGCCTCCAGCGCGTCGATCTCCTCGGAGATGCGCATGGAGCCGATCTCGGCGGTGATGCGGCAGCCCGCCTGCGCGGCGAAGCCGATGGCCGCGGCGATCGGCGCGAGCTCGCGGGTGGTCGCATAGGCCGAGACGATGCCGGTGACCGGACCCATGCCGAGCATGTTCAGCATGGTGAACGATTCGACGGCCACCGAAGCGCCCATGACCAGGCCGAGCACGATCATCATCGGCACGGTGCCGCCACCGACGATGACCGAGCCGCGGCCCCAGGTCATGTCGGAGATGATGCGCAGCGTCTCGTCGCGGTAGTGCTTGATCGTCGACGGAATCGACGAGAGCACCTGCCAGACGAACGCCAGCACGAAGCCGAGCGCCTCGAACCGGGCGAGCAGCAGGCCGCGGCGCTGGTAGAAGCGGGCGAGCCAGCCCAAACCCTTGGGCACATAGGTCGATGCGGACATGTCAGACCAACCTCGTCGGCAGGAACATCTCGACCACCTGCGTGACGCCCAGGTTGACGACGGCGATCGACACCACCGACAGCACCACGGCCGCGTTCACCGCGTCGGCCACCCCGCGCGGTCCGCCCTTGGCCTCCAGCCCGCGCTGGCAGGCGATCACCACCACCAGGAAGCCGAACAGGGCCGCCTTGAGCAGCGAGACCCAGACATCGGCGACGGTGGTGAAGGAACCGAAGGTGGCCCAGTAGCTGCCCGGCGTGACGTTCTGGCCGCCCACCGCGACCGCGTAACCGGCGACGATGCCGACGAAGATGATGAGGATGTTCAGCAGCGGTGCCACCAGGATCATCGCGACCAGCCGCGGAATCACCAGGCGGGGAATCGGACTGATGCCCATGGTGTTGAGCGCGTCGATCTCCTCGCGGATCGTGCGCGCGCCCAGATCGGCGGCGATGGCGGCGGCGCCCGCACCGCCGAGCAGGAATCCG
This sequence comes from Nocardia sp. XZ_19_369, assembly GCF_015355715.1. NCBI lineage: Bacteria > Bacillati > Actinomycetota > Actinomycetes > Mycobacteriales > Nocardiaceae > Nocardia > Nocardia sp. XZ_19_369. The sequence goes on from NZ_JACVED010000011.1 coordinate 275,715, forward strand.
GTGGCCAGCGGGGCGCCCTGCTTGATCACGCCGAGGCCGCCGGTCGCGCCGAGCAGCGAGTCCGCGCCCAGCGTGTGGATGAGATTGCCGACCTGAATCGAGACGATGACGCCGAACGGGATGGCGATCAGGATCGCCGGAATCGCCGTGACGGTGACCAACCGCCAGGCCTGGGTGGTCGCCTCGCGCCACTCGAACTGGCCGCGCGCGATCCCGGTGACCGTGCCGGTCACCGATTCCCGTGCGATGTCCACGGCGCGACCGAAGGTCCGCAACGACGAAACGACAGTGTCGGAGAAGTTCTTGCGGACGACGCGGACGGCGGTGGCACTCGAGCGAGCCCGGGTCATAGACGCCACTCGAGGCCCGAGCCGGGCCGGTGTGTCTCAGGTTTCACAATCGTTCTCTCCATGATGGGCGTCACTGCCACCATGAAGCTATCGGTGACACCTGGTAACAGTAAAGCTGATCACGGTGTGACCATCGCCTCCTGAACGCTTGCCGGTGACTAGCTTCGTTGCCCGGTCAACAGCACAAGATGGAAGTAAATGGCCGTTCTGGTACGGGTTATCAGCGCGTTTCGGTATCACTGTGACGTGCGTCATGTGATTTAGCTAACTGCCAGCAAGATCACGGACCGATTACGAAAGGGCGTAATCGGCAAATGGGACAAGCGAGACGGTCGCGCAGCGACTAAAGGGCCGGAGCTGGGCCAATAGTCAGCACACCGCCCATACGGCTTGCCTCGACTGCCTCGCGTGAGTCGAATCACACGGCCTACGGACTCACCGCGAGGAAGGCGAACGCGGAGAACAGGGCCAAGTGGACGCCGCCTTGCAACAGCGTCGCCCGGCCGGGCACAACCGTGAGCACCCCGACCACGATCGTCAGCGCGAGCAGCACCATCTGCGTGGCGCCGAGCCCGAGCTCCAGCGGCCCGTCCAGCCAGATGGTGGCCACGGCGATCGCCGGGATGGTCAGGCCGATGCTGGCCATGGCCGAGCCGAGGGCGAGATTGAGGCTGATCTGCACCTGATCGCGGCGCGCGGCCCGCACCGCGGCGAGGGTTTCCGGCAGCAGCACGAGCAAGGCGATCACCACGCCGACCGCGGACGGCGGCAGGCCTGCGTCGGCGACGGCCGACTCGATGGACGGCGACACCACCTTCGCCAGTCCGACCACGCAGACCAGCGCGACGAACAGCATCACCAGGCTGAGCAGCGCGGCCTTGGCGGTGGGCGACTCGCTGTGCACGTCCTCGTCGGTGACCACGCCGTTGCCCTCGACGGGCAGGAAGTCGTCCGGGTGCCGCACCGTCTGCACCATGACGAACAGCCCGTAGAGCGCGAGCGAGGCGACCGCGGCGAAGGCGAGCTGGCCGGCGGAGAACTCCGGCCCGGCCTGGCTGGTGGTGAAGGTCGGCAGTACCAGGCTGAGCGTGGCCAGCGTCGCGACCGTGGCCAGTGCCGCGCCGGTGCCCTCCGCGTTGAACACCGCCACCCGTCTACGTAGCGCGCCGACCAGCAGGGACAGCCCGAAGATGCCGTTGCAGGTGATCATGACCGCGGCGAAGACGGTATCGCGGGCCAGCGACGCGGCCTTGTCACCGCCGGAGATCATCAGCGTGACGATGAGCGCCACCTCGATGACGGTCACCGCGACCGCGAGCAGCAGCGACCCGAACGGCTCGCCGACCCGGTGCGCGACCACCTCCGCGTGATAGACCGCCGCGAGCACCGCGCCGATGAGCGCGGCGGCCACCACGACCACCGCCACGCCGGAGAGACTTCGCCCCCAGGTTACGGCCAGCGCGAGGGCGGCGATGATAGGTACGAACACGGTCCAGCGGTCGGTCAACACACGGATCATGAGATCCATCGTTGCAGCTAACCCTCCGCACACAGGTCAGCGCGGTGTGGCGGCCCGGAAATGGCACCGAATCGGACAATGCCCCCACTGGCAGGGGCAGATAACCGAGCGCCGAGCCGATACCCTGGCTCGGCCTTGATCGAGACGAACCAGCAGCGGGGACGCATGTCAAACCCACCCGGCCCCTACCCCGGGCAGCCTTACGATCCACACGCGCAGCCCGGTCCACCCGGTGAGCAGAGCGCAGCGAAGGATGAACAGCAGGCTCCTGGCTACTCGCGCGCCGACCCGACCATGCTGAATCAGCCGAGCGCCTCCGACGCCGGGGCGCAGTCGCCGCATCCACGCGCGGACCCGACGATGCTCAACCCGCTCGGCCAGCCGGATCCGGGGTATCAGCAGGTACCGCCCGCGGATCCGACGATGCTGAACCCACTGAGTCAACCGAACCAGGCCTACCAACCGGTGCCGCCCGCGGATCCGACCCTGCTGAACCCGTTGAGTCAGCAGGATCCGGCGTACCACCAGGGCCAGCCCTACGATCCGCAAGGGCAGCCGTACCCGTCGGTCCCGCAGTATCCGGTCCCGCAATATCAGCAGGCACCGCAATACCAGCAAGCGCCGTATCAGCAAGCACCGATGTATCAGCAAGCGCCGCAGCAGTATCCGCCGCAGCAGGGCGGCTTCCCACCCGGTCCGCCCGGGCAGGGGTACCCGCCGCAGTACGGACCCGGCGGACCCGGCTCGGGTGGCGGCGGCGGGGGCAAGGTGCTCGCCGTGATCGGTTCGGTCCTGCTCACCCTGCTCGTGATCGGCGGGGTCATCGGGCTGAAGGTGCTGAAGAACTCGGCCAAGAACGACCGGGTCGACGCGAGCGGCGCCGACACCACCAGCTTCGCCGTTGCCACCAGCACCGCGGGCGCGCCGACCACCCGGACGAGCGCCAAGCTCCCGCCGATCAGCACGGCACCGCCGACCACGCCGAAGGTGACCAACGTGTGGATCGCGGCCGCCTACAACGAGGCGACCGAGGAGGTGCACTGGGCCAGGAGCTCGATCAGCCAGGACGCCGCGGTCGGGCAGGCGCAAATCGCCTGTGGCGCTTCCTGTCAGGAGCCGGTCTGGTCGAAGGACAACTGTGTCGCGTTCGCCTTCGGCAGCAGCGGTGGCTGGGCCTCCGACTGGGGCAGCACCATCACCGAAGCGCAGGACAAGGCAGCGGGCAGGGGACAGAACGCCTTCGGTCTCGCGGGGCCGTTCCAGTTCTGGTCGAAGTGCGCGAAAGAGTAGCGCGCGCTTAGTCGTCCAGGTCGACGCGGACGGTGAGCAGATCGGTGCCGACCAGCTGGACCACCGCGCTGTTACCGCGGGGCAGCTCGCGCAGCCGGGCGCGCGCGTCGTCCTCGGGCAGCAGGTGCGCGGTGCCGGTGTGCCAGCGGCCGTGCAGGCGTACTCGAACTCGGTTGTTCGCCTTGATGTTCCGGATGTACTGGGAGCGATCACCGAACTCGGAGACCAGCCAGAACTCGTTCCCCACCTTGCGGCCGCCGATCGGGGTGACGCGCGGCTGTCCGCTCACCCGGCCGACGGTTTCCAGCAGCTGCTGGGCCGGCACCTTGCGCTGCAACGGATTGACGACGCGGCGCTGCAACGTGGTGACCACTCGATGTTGAATATCGCGCTTGCTCGGCATGCGGCGACGGTAGCACCGGGGCGCGACCCGCGAGCACCGAAGCCGTCGGCCCGAACCCGTTGGCACAGTGCCACAGCCGAATACCATCGCGGTGGGCAATCCGACGAATTATCGGAATAACCTTCGTTCCACTGTGATGCACGTCATAAAGTCCGGATCCCCCGCTTTATCACTGCGCACACCAGGACAATTCATGTACGCTCCCTCCCCTCGCCCGCGCGGCGTGATTCTCGCCGCGGCCGCCGCGACGTTCGGCCTACTCGGCTCGGTCCTGACCGCCCCCGCTCCCGCGCATGCCGCGGGAGCGATCAATTTCGCGCCGAAAGTGGATTCGCCCTCCGGTGGCCAATTTCCGTCGTGGGGGCCCGGTCCGTCCGCGATCGGCACCGTCACCGCCGACTTCGACGGCGACGGCAAGGCCGATATCGTCTCGGCGGATTTCCAAGGGGCAGGGCCGATTCTGATGACCGGCCGGGGCGACGGCCGGTTCAACACCGGCACCAGGGTGGGCGACGCCGGCAACGGTTTCGGCGCGGTGGGTGTCGGCGACCTCAACGGCGACGGCAGGCCCGACGTAGTCGCGCAGGCCTGGACGACGGTCGCGACCTTCCTGAACAACGGCAACGGCACTTTCAAGCCGGCCGAGAAGTACCTGACACTCGAAGGCGCACAACAGGAAGTGATCGTCGCGGACGCCAACGGCGACGGCAAGGCCGATGTGCTCAGCCTGGTGCCCGCCGGGGTGAAGACCTGGCTCGGCAAGGGCGACGGCACCCTCGAAGGCGGGTCGACCAGCCTGATCCCTGGCGTCGCCGCCGCGTTCACCGTCGGAAAGTTCAACTCGGACAACAAGATCGATATCGCGATCAACAACGACGTGCTGCAACAGGTGCACGTGTTCACCGGCAACGGCGACGGCAGCTTCACCCGGCGCGGCGCGAGCACCAGCGGCTTGATCACCGAGGATGTGCGGGCGGGCGATTTCGACAACGACGGCATCGATGACGTGATCACCGCCGACTCGTTCTCCTTCAGCACCACGCTGCTGCTGTCGGACGGTCAGGGTGACTTCAAGAAGACCGACCGGGTGAACATCTCCGGCCTCGGCCCGACCAGCATCGCCGCCGGCGACTTCAATCGGGACGGGAAGCTGGACGCCGCGATGTCGGCCGTGCTGAACTCCAAGATGGTGATCTTCACCGGCAACGGCGGAACCATCAGCAAGACAGGCGATTTCAGCGTCACGGCACAGCCGCAGACGCCGGTCGTTGCCGACTTCGACGGTGACGGCAAGCTCGACATCGTGGTGGCGGGTAGCGCGAACGCGGTGTCGTTCCTGAAGAACATCTCCTGATCGCGCTCAGCAGACCGCGGTCGGGGTGAGGTTGTCGTCGAAGGGCAGCAGGCCGTCCACCGTGGCGTGGATCTGCAGGCTGCGCACCTTCATCTCACCGCCGTGGTTGTCCAGGAACGCGATATCGGAGGCGTCCCGGCCGGTGGCGATCCGGACCAGGGTCGAGCGCGGCGCCAGGCCGGTGGCGTCGAGGGCGCGCCAAGCGCCGTCGATGTAGGCCTCGGCGACGGCGTGGAAGTCCATCGGCGCGCAGCCCGGCGCGTACACCGACGCCACCCGCGCGGGCACCTTCACCGCGCGCAGCAGCGCCACGACCAGATGCGCGAAGTCGCGGCACACGCCCGCTCCGGACAGCAGCGTCTCCACCGCGCCGTCGATCGGGTCGCTGCTGCCCGCGACGTAGCGGATCCGGCGCCCGACCCACTGCGACACCAGCACGGCGAGCTGGGCATCCGGTGTGCCGGAACCGAATTCGGTGGCGGCGAAGCCGAGCAGCTTGTCCGACTCGGCGAACCGGCTCGGCCGCAGGTACAGCGCGCGGTCGTAGTCGGTGGTGGTCTCCGGTGTCGCGTGGCCGAGCACGGTCGCGCGGTAGTGCGCCCGCACAATGCCCGGGCCGACCGAGAATTTGTGGATCCGGGTGCCGTGCGGACCGAGTATTTCCCAGGGCGTGATGGCCCAGCCGTCCAGTTCGAACACCAGCGACTCGGTCAGATCCAGGTTCGGCTGGCGGGCGACGGCGATCTGGAATTCGAGGGTGGTCGGCGCGGTGATCGCCACCTCGAGCTGAGCTGAGACATCGCGCTTCACACCACAATCCTGTCCGTCGCGGTCAAGTGCCCTGCCTATTCTCGACTAGATAACGGCGAGTTGGCATCATCTGCACCGTCAATTCATGGCCAGGTGGGGATTAATGCGACCGGCCGCGCGGTTATGGGCGAGAATTTGCCCGTGCGCACCCAGTTCACTCGCGAGCTAGTCGCGTTGACCAATGATTTGACGTTGATGTGCAGGCTTACCCATGACGCGGCCGAGCGGGTGACCGACGCATTGGTCGGTGCCGACCTCACCGCCACGTACGAGGTTTTCGCCCTCGATGAGCGACTACAGACGATGTACGGCTCGTGCGAGGCGCGGACGGTGGTGCTGCTCGCGTTGCAGGCGCCGGTCGCCCGCGACCTGCGTCACGTGGTCACCGCCATCCAGATCGCGACCGAGTTGTCGCGGATCGGCGCGCTGTTCAGCCGGGTCGCCGACCAGGTCTATCAAAGCCATCCGGGACATGTTGCGCCGCAACCGATCCTCGACATCCTGGCCGCCATGGGCACGCTCGCCGCGACCCGCACCGCGCTCAGCGGTCAGGCCGTCGCGACCGGTCACCAAGAACCGCCCGCCGAGCAGGATCCCGGACTGCATGCGATGGAACTGCTGCACAAGCAACTACATTCGGCCCTCGCCGCCCCCGGCCCTGAGCAGTCGACCACCACCGCCGCCATCACCATCGCCCTGCTCGCCAACCACCTCGAACGCTGCGTCGACCACACCGCCCGCATCGATCGCCTGATTCGCTTCCTGGACACCGGAGTTCCCCCGACAGCCCAGCCCGCCGACAGTGCGTAGGCACTACCGGGCGGTGGCGCGGGCGATCGTGTAGAGGTCGCGGGCCGGGCCGGTCGGCCGCTGTCCGGTCGGCCACACGGCGCGCAAGGTGCGCTCCAGTGCCAAGTCGGTGACCTTCGGCGAAACCAGGGTGCCCGCGGCGATTTCGGCTGCCACGGCCAGGGAGCTCAGCACGGCCGGACCCGCGCCCGAGGCGACCGCCGTCTTGATGGCGGTGGTGGAGGACAACTCCAGCGCGACCTCGGGTCGCCAGCCGGGGATTTCCCGAGACATCGCGTGCTCGAACCAGTTTCGGGTGCCGGAGCCGGATTCCCGTTGGATCAATGGGGTTTCGGCGAGTTCGGCGCGGCCCACCGAGCCGCGCCGGGCCCAGCGGTGCGCGGGCGCGACCACGACGACCAAGCGGTCGTACGCGACGACATGGGACTCCAGGCCGCGGAAGCTCTGCGGGCTCTCGATGAAACCGATCGCCGCCTTGTTGTCCAGGACCTGCTCGGCGACCTCGACGGAGTTGCCCGACTCCAGAGCTATCGCGGTGCCCGGCGCACTGGCCCGCAGCTTCATCAGCCAGGCGGGGAAGAGGTATTCGGCGATCGTCTGACTGGCCGCGACCCGCAGGTGCGAGTCGCGTTCGGCGCGCAAGGTGTCGATTCCGGCATCGAGTTGCTCGGCCGCGCGGATCACCCCGCGGGCCCACTCCGCGATCAGCGAACCGGCGGGGGTCGCCCGGGAGCCGAGCGTGGTGCGCTCCAGCACCGGCACGCCGACGAGCTTCTCCAGGTACCGGATGCGCGAGGACGCGGAGGGCTGACTGATGCCGTGTGCCGCCGCCGCCCGGCCGAGGCTGCCCAGTTCGATGACCGAAAGCAGCAGGTCGAGCGCGGCCAGGTCGGGGACTCGCGGCGACAGGGGCATAGAACGAGTCTATGCATACATAGGAACATGCCCGCTACCTGACCCGGCGACATCCGGCGACGCTGGAGACATGACCGCCACCGTGACCTTCCGCCCCGCACCTCGGCGTCTGGTCGGCGAGCTCGACCACCGTCCGCACCGGTCCGGCTCGCTGCGCCAACTCGGCCCCAACTGGTTCGCCGCGGTGATGGGCACGGGCATCGTCGCCACTGCCGCGGCCACCCTGCCGTGGCAGTTCCCCGGACTGCGCGGCGCCGCGACTGTCGTGTGGGCGCTGGCCGCCGCATTGCTGGTGGCCTTGAGCGTCGCGTGGGTCACCCACTGGGTGCGCTTCCCCGACACCGCTCGCGACCATCGCAACCACCCGGTGATGTCGCAGTTCTTCGGCGCGCCGCCGATGGCGCTGCTGACCGTCGGCGGCGGCACCCTGCTGCTCGGTTCCGACGTGATCGGGATGCCCGCCGCGGTGGCGATCGACTGGGTGCTCTGGATCGCGGGCACCGTGCTCGGCCTGCTCACCGCCTTCGCCGTCCCCTACCGGATGTTCACCAGGCACCGGGTCGGCGCCGATGCCGCGTTCGGTGGCTGGCTGATGCCGGTGGTCCCGCCGATGGTGTCCGCCGCGATGGGTGCCCTGCTCATCCCGCACACTCCCGCGGGTCAGCTGCGGATGACCATGATGCTGCTCTGTGTGGCGATGTTCGGTCTCAGCCTGATCGCCGCCCTGATCACCATCACCATGATCTGGTCGCGGCTGGTGCATCACGGCGCCCCGGCCGCAAGCATGGTGCCCACCCTGTGGATCGTGCTCGGGCCGCTCGGCCAATCCGTCACCGCCGCAGGTCTGCTCGCCAATGTGGCCCCCGCGGCCATGCCCGACCTCTATGCCAAGGGCCTCTTGGTCTTCTCGGTCATCTTCGGCCTCGTCACCTGGGGATTCGCCATGCTGTGGCTGGCACTGGCCTGCGCCGTCACCGTAAAAACCTATCGTGCAGGCGAATTGACCTTCAACATGACCTGGTGGGGCTTCACCTTCCCCCTCGGCACCTGTGTCACCGGGAGCACTGTCCTCTACACCCACACCGGCGCAGACTTTTTCGCCGCCATCGCGATCATTCTGTATGCCGGGTTGGTCGCCGCGTGGTCGGCGGTGGCGGTGCGCACTGCTCGCGGCGCGCTGAACGGCGCGCTGCTTCGGCCCGCCCCCGCGACCAGTTGACCGATCAGTAGTTCTGCAAGGTGACGAGTTCGGTATCGGCCTCCGGCGGGTTGGCGGCCATCGCGTCGAACACCTCCTGCGGCGGCGGTTCGGCGAACATCATGCCGACCACTTCCTCAGCCCCGGCCTGGTTGGTCTTCACGTAGTCGCGCAGCTGGTTCTCGTAACTGGCGAACGCGGCCGCGTAATCACCTGCGGCGGTAGCCAGTTCACCCGCCAGGATGTAAGCGCCGATCAGAGCCTGTGAGGTGCCGCGACCGGACAGCGGTGACGCGCAGGCGCAGGCGTCGCCGAGCAGCACGATCCGGCCCTTCGACCAGGTGTCCATGCGGACCTGGCTGACCGGCGTCAGGTACAGGTCCGATGACGCGGCCAGATACTCCAGCAGGCGCGGCATCTCCCAGCCGTCCCCGGCGAAACGTTCCGCGAGCAGCCGCTTCTGGGCATCGAGATCACGCCGGTCGTAGTCGAGCAGCTCCGCGGCGAAGTACAGCGCGGCACGGGCCTCGGTGTTGTCCCTGGCGCTGAACACATTCGCCGACCTACCGTCGCCGAGCTGGCAGGCGCGGCCCTCGTAGTCGAGGTTCAGGAAGTTGTCGGTAGCGAAGATGGCGTTGTAGACGCCCAGGTGGTGGAGGTAGTCCGCGTGAGCGCCGAAGGCGAGAGCCCGCACCTTCGAATACATCCCGTCCGCACCGACCACCAGGTCGAAGCGGCGCGGCTCGCCTCGTTCGAAACGCACGAGCACACCGTCGGCGTCCTCGTCGAGCGCGGTGATCGAGTTGTCGAAGAGGTACTCGGTCTCGTCCTCGGTCAGTGCGTAGAGGATGTCGGTCAGATCGCTCTTGAGCACCTCCAGTTCACCGGCGAAGATCGCCGCCGGCATGGTGACGACGTGGCGCCCGTCGCTGTCCACCACCTTGCTGTCACGAACGGTGGTGCTGTTCTTGCGCACCTCGTCGAGGATCCCCATCCGCTCGAGCACCGTGATCGCCGCGCCGCGGAAGTCGACCGCGTACCCGCCGGGGCGCGGCGCCGCCGCCCGCTCCGCCACCGTCGGGGTGTACCCGTGCCTGCGCAGCCAGTACGCCAGCGCCGGGCCTGCGACTCCGGCGCCAGAAATCAGGATGTTCGTGTTCGTCATGGCGTTCTCACTTCTGCTGCGCTTCGAGCTGTCGAAGTACAACGTACATGGCAGTCCGTACGTTGTACATAGCGTACTAGTGCAGATAAGCCTGGTGAAGTGGCTAATATTCGTGCCATGCGTACTAGTACAGCTGACGCCGCGGACGCCACGCCGCCCTACCTGCGCATCGCTGCGGAGATCCAGCAGCGGATCGCCTCCGGCGTGCTGCGGGCCGGCGACCGGGTGCCCTCCGCACGGCAGATCACCAAGGAATGGGGCGTCGCCATCGCCACCGCGACCAAGGTGCTGGCCGTGCTGCGCCAGGAAGGAGTGGTGCGCGTGGTGCCGGGTGTCGGCACCGTGGTGGACACCCCGCAGGCCGCACCCGCGCGCGAGCACAGCCGCGATGCCGAACTGACCGCGGAGCTGGTGGTGCGCGCGGGTATGGCCATCGCCGACGCCGAAGGTCTTGCCGCACTGTCGATGCGCCGAGTGGCCACCGAACTCGGCGTGCCGACCATGTCGCTGTATCGCCACGTGGGCAGCAAGGATCGGCTGGTGCTGCTGATGGCGGACGCGGCCTTCGGTGAAGCCGAATTCCCGGACCCGGCGCCCGCGGGCTGGCGCGAACGCCTGGAACTGCTGGCCCGCCTGCAATGGGCGATGTACCACCGGCATCCGTGGGTGGTCGCGGCCATCTGGGTGAATCAGCCGGATCCGACGCCGAAGTTGCTGGCGCACACCGAATGGGCGGTGCGCGCCTTCGACGACCTCGGCCTCGGTCCGGACGCCGTGATCTACGCCCACGTCTCGCTGTACAGCTACGTCCGCGGCATCGCCGTGAACCTGGAGCTGGAAGCCGGGTTACGCCGGGCGGGCGCACCGGTCGAACCGTGGGACGTCCGCGAGCCGGAGTTCGAGCAGTTCCTGGCCGGCGGGCAGTTTCCCACGCTCGCGCGGCTCAACGAGCGCAACGACTTTCAGTTCGACATCGACCGGCTTTTCGAGTTCGGGCTGCGGCATCTCCTGGACGGGTTCGCCGCCTCGGTGGCACCGCGCGACTGAGCGGCGCCGGCGAAGGTCGGTCACCCGAACCGACCGTCATATCCGTACGAATCCAGTAGAACTAACAATCAGTCTGAAATGAACCTGAGAATAATCCCGAATCAGAGCATTCGGCTTGCCAAGATCAGGTCCCGCTATCTACTGTCTCAATACGTAGCAACCAGCTACGCACGATCATCACGAGCGAGCTCGCCCGGCGCGGTTCGACAGCTCGGGTCCTCCCTCATCGGACCCGCGGTGTCGGTGGGTGCGGAACATGGACTGGACACCCATTCGCACCCCCGCGCGACGGTCGATCTCCCTCGTGATCAGCCACCCTCGAGTCGGCGCCGGCACGGCGACTCGAGGGTGGTGTTGTATCCAGCCCCCTTGGCTGTGCGGAACGTCATACCCCCCAATCACTTCCACGACCTCGGCCGCCGGATACGTTGGCGCCCGATATAGTTGGTGGTTGGCGTTAGGAAGCTCGATGAAGTTCACAGTGCAGCGGCTCGCTCTGATCGGGCTGGCCATCGCGACATTCATCGGAGTGTCCTACTACTACGTGAACCGAGTCGAATCCCCCAGAGCGAGCGCGCAGTGCGGCTCCACCGTCTGCGCCGACGCGCCCGCCAGCATGCCCGGCCGCGACACCCTCGCCCTGCTGGAGACGATCCGGGTGGCCGGCCGCGCCCCCAAAACCGGTTACACCCGTGAACAATTCGGCCCCGCCTGGACCGATGACGTGTCCGTCCCCGGTGGCCACAACAAGTGCGACACCCGCAACGACATCCTGCAGCGGGATCTCACCGAGATCACCTTCAAGGACAACAGCCGCTGCGTGGTCGCCACCGGCACCCTGAACGACCCGTACACCGGCAAGACCATCAAGTTCGTCCGCGGCCCGAAGACCTCCGACGACGTGCAGATCGACCACGTCATCGCGCTGTCGGACGCCTGGCAGAAAGGCGCGCAACAGCTTTCCGAGGCGCGTCGCCGTGACCTGGCCAACGATCCGCTGAACCTGCAGGCCGTCGACGGCCCGACCAACCAGTCCAAGAGCGACTCCGACGCGGCCAGCTGGCTGCCGCCGAGCAAGGGCTACCGCTGCGCCTACCTGACCAGGCAGATCCAGGTCAAAGCGGCCTACCAGCTCTGGGTCACCCAGGCCGAGAAGGACGCCATGACAAGGGAACTCAGCACCTGCCCCTGATGGCGTCGCTCAGGACATCCGCACGACAACCTTGCCGAACGGGTCGCCGTCGCGGAAGTAGCGGTACGCCTGCACCGCATCGTCGAGCGCGAACACCCGATCGATGACCGGCCGGGTGCGGTGTTCGCTGATCGCCCGGTTCATGGCCGCGAAGTCGGTGCGGCTGCCGACGGCGATGCGGCGGATCGACACGTATTGCGAGCCGAACACCTCGCCGACCGGCTCCGCCACCGCGGTCGGCATCGCACCGATCATCGTGATCTGCGCGTTGTATCCGCCGGAGCGAACGGATTTCGACAGTGTCGGCAGCCCGACGGTGTCCACGACATGCTCGACGCCGTCGCCACCGGTCAGTTCCTGCACCGCCGCGTCCCAGTCCGGTGTCTCGGTCCGATCGATCACCTCGTCCGCCCCGAGCTTGCGCAGCCGTTCGGCCTTGACAGGATTGGAGGTTATCGAAAAGACCCGCGCGCCCAGCATTGCGGCGTGCTGCACGGCGAACAGCGCGACGGTTCCGCTGCCCACCGTGAGCACGGTGTCGCCGGGAGACACCGGCACCGGCTTCGTGAGTGCCGCCCACGCAACGACTCCCGCGCAGGTCAGCGTCGCCGCCTCGACATCGGTCAGGTGCTCGGGCACGTGCACCACCGAATCCTGCTCGAGCACCGCGTAAGTGGCGAGCATGCCGTGGAAGTTGGCGCCGTACTGCTCGGCGACGGTGGCGAGCCGCTGCGGGCCGTCGATCCACCGCACGAAGTAGCTCGCGGTGATCCGGTCGCCCACTTCGGCGCGGGTCACGTTCTCGCCCACCGCGATCACCTTCCCGACGCCGTCGGAGAGCGGGATGATGCCCGGCGTGGCGGGCAGCGGGTAGTCGCCGTCCATCAGCATCAGATCGCGTCGGTTGAGCGAGGCCGCCAGCACCTCGATCACGACCTGGTTCGGGCCCGGCTCGGGCAGGTCCTGCGCCGCCGTGGTCAGGCCGTCGAGTCCGCGCAGTGGATCCAGGTGATACGCAAGGCCGTTCATCGCACGCCCTCGATGTACTGGTGGTCGGACAGGATCCGGCCCTCGTCGTCGAGGCCGATGACCTCGAAGCCGCCGCCGGCGACCGCACCGTCGGCCTTGGCCACCATGGTCCAGCTCACCCCGATGAGTCCGGCGGGCAGCCGGAACGCCGGTGCCTCTACGGCGAACTCGTACTCCCCCGACGCGATGAACATCTCGTAGGCCCGAGTCACCCTGCGGTCCATGGCATCATGGCCGCGCACCTCCAGTGCGGGCATCGGGAATTGCAGCCGCTCAGCCTCTTCCCGCATCTCCACCGGCGGGTCGACCAGGGTCTGTGCACCGGTGGGTGCCCACAGTTCCCGGATCCGCTTGCGCCGAGTTTCGGGGTCGGACTCGTTCCACTGCGCGGCGTACTCTTCGGCGAAGCGGGCCAGTTCGTTGTCGTTCAGTTGCTTGCTCATGGCACAGAGTTTTGCCGTCGCAGCGATACCGCGCGATTCCCGGCAGGGAATAGCCGAATCACGGAGAAGCTGCTGCTCATACCCTCCGCGGAATCGCGAGCGAGCCCACCTCGGATAAGACTGTGCACATGACAACGGCGATAGCAGCACCCGGATTCGCCCGCGAGCTGAAGCATTGGCGGACCCTGCGCCGGGTCAGTCAGCTCGACCTCGCGATCCGGGCGGACACCACCCAGCGGCATCTGAGTTTCCTGGAGCAGGGGCGATCGCGGCCGGGGCGCACCATGGTGGTGCGGCTGGCGGAGTCGCTGGAACTGTCGCTGCGGGAACGCAACAGCCTGCTGCTCGCCGCGGGATACGCGCCTGCGTTCCCCGAATCCGACCTGGACACACCGGAATTGGGTCCGGTGCGCGAGGCACTGAAGACCATTCTGGACGGCCACCAGCCCTACCCCGCGCTGGTGGTGCGCCCGCGCGGCATCCTGCTCGCCGCCAACGCGGCCTTCGAGGTGCTCACCGAGGGCGCCGCCCCCGAACTGCTGGAGCCGCCGATCAATGTGCTGCGCCTCGCTTTACATCCGGACGGGCTGGCCAAGCGCGTGGAGAACCTGCCCGAGTGGGGCAGGCACGTCATCGAGGCGCTGCGCGGCCAGGTGTCCCGCAGCCCCGACGCGGCCCTCGGCGAATTGATCGAGGAGCTGGAAGGCTATCTGCCGCAGGCCGAACCGGGCCCGGACCATCTGGGTTTCGCGGTACCGCTGCGGCTGCGCAGCGACGCCGGGGAGCTGCGACTGATCACCACCCTCACCTCGTTCGCCACGGCCACCGACATCACCCTCGCCGAACTACACCTGGAGGCGTTCCTCCCCGCCGACGCACAGACCGCCGACATCCTCCGCACCCGCGCGGCCCGCAAACCGACGCAGCCGCACACTTTTTGATTTCCCGCATACCGAATCGCATGCGATTCCAGGTGCGGGAAATCAGCAGGTGTGCGGCTACCAGGTGCGGGCGGCGGCGCGCAGGTGGGCGTGCACGAGGTCGACGTGCGGACGGGTGCCGGGGCCGGGGCGGCGGACCAGGAAGCCGGTGTTGATCGGCGGGTCCGGCGGGTCGAGCAGGGTGACCAGTGTGCCCGAATCCAGTTGGGCCGCACACAGATAACGAGGAAGCACGCTGATCCCCGCGCCCGCGGCGACCGCAGCAGCAACCGCGCGCAGATCCGAGACGATGACCGCGGCTTCACCGGCCAGCCGGATGCCGAAGACGTGCCGCCAGTACCGGCGCAGGATCGGCAGATCGGCGGCGTAGCTGACGAGCGGGACCGTGGACAACACGACCGGACCCTCGGCGCGCAGTTGCACGAGGTCGATCCGTTCGGCGACCGCGGGCGCGGCGACCAGGACGAATTCTTCATCCGACAACGCCTCGGCGACCACCGTCCGGCCCCGGGGACGCACGGTCGACACCACGATGTCGTGGTGACCGGCGCGCAGCCCGGCCAGCAGATCTTCCGAGAGCCCGGCCGTCACGGTCAGCCGGACACCCTCCGCCACCAGCGGCGCCAACGCCGGAAGCACCTGCACCGCAAGCATTTCCGCAGGCCCGGCCAACCGGACCGGTGGCTGCGCTGCGAACTCCGCCGCGACATTCCGTCCGGCGACCGCGTTCAACGCGTCCAACGGTTCGGCGATCCGCGCCGCCAACTCCGCGGCGGCCGCCGTCGGCGCGACGCCGCGCGGCAGCCGCTCGAACAGGCGCTGCTCCAGCCGCTTCTCCAGCGCCTGTAGTTGCGCGGTCACCGTGGGCTGCGACAACCCGACCAGCCGGGCCCCCGCGGTGATCGACCCCGCCCGGTGCACGGCCAGAAATGTGCGCAACTGATTCAGATCCAAACTGCCATCGGAATCCCTATCGCTCACCGGACCAGTCTATTGCCTCGCCGATGTTGCCATGCGTCACTTCGGGCGAACGGCGGCGAGCAGCTCCGGCCCACCCGTGGCCAGCCGCCGCTCAGCGATGCGGGCACCGAGCAGGGCTGCCGCGATGCCGAGCCCGAGGCCGACCGGGACCGCCAGCCATTCGACCGCCTTCAGCTCGGTCGCGCGACCGACCAGCAGGATGGCCACCACCGGCAGCACCGAGAACATCTGCCCGAGGATCATGACGAACTGGATCAGCATCTTCGCGCACCCCGGATTACCCGAACCGGAGAACGGATTACCGGTGCGCGGCGGCAACGGATACGGCGCGATGACCGACAGCACCAGCGCCGAGCAGACCCCGACACCCAGCGCGACGGCATACAGCGAGAGCACCCACGGGTACATCTCCCACCGGCCGAGCGCCCCCGGCAGGATCAAGCTGAGCGGCAGCGTGGGCACCCCGACCACCAGCAGCAAGGCCAATAAGCGACCACGCACATCCGCGCGAGCCGCCCCGGGTGTGACGAGGGTTTGCCACAGAGCGGTGCCGTCGTAACCGTAGAGATTGGCGGCGGCCAGCACGGCGAACAAAGCCGCGGTGACACCCGCGAACGGCACGCCACCCGCGCTACCACCCTGCACGGCCGGGAACACCGGCATCAGGATGCCGACCACCAGCACCGGCAGCAGCGTGGCCCGGCGGCGGCTGTCCCGCCACCAGGCGCGCAGCTCCTTGACCAGCACGGCGCCGACCGGTCCGCCCTGTCGCACCCGGCCGAGCAGACCGCCCCCGCTGCCGCCTGCCACCGAGTTCATCGGCGCGGCCAGGCGCCGGGCCAGCAGCACCGACCACGCTTGCCACAACCCGAGCGACGCCGCGGCCAGCGCGCCGAGCGCGAGCAGCGCGATCAGCCAATCCCCCTGTGCCGCAGCTGCTACGGCGGCAGGCGCCCAACCGGACGGTGACCAGCGCAGCGCCGTCGCGACACCGGACGGCACGTCCCGCAGCTCGCTCACGTGCCCCAGCAGCCAGCTCAACGGGTAGTAGGCGAGGCCGACCAGCCCGGCCAGCAGGACACCGAGATCTTTGCCGCGCCGCGACCGCATGGCCGCGCCGACCCAGGCCAACACCACCCGCGACAGCAGCACCACGAATACCAGGTGCAGCAGCACACCGATAACCGCGACAAACGTTGCCGCCCAACCCCATTGCGCCGCAAGCACGATCAACCCGCTGAACGCGATCAGGTTGATCACCGGCGCGGGCCCGGCGAACGCCGCGGCGAGCAGCCCGGCGGCCAGCCCGCGATGGCTGATCGGCAGCAGCCGCAGATGCTCCGGCTGCACGGTCTCGTCGCTGCTGCCGATCAGCACCGGACCGCACAGCCAGCCGAGCGTCCATATCCCGAAAAGCGTTGCCGCGATGGTTGTTCCGTGGGCCACATCGCCGTCGCGCGCCGCGAAACCGATCACCGCGGCCGTGCCGATCGCGACGACAGCACCGGCCAGGATGCCGGTCACGAAGGTGAAGCCTTGCCAGCCGTTGGTCAGCGCCCGCCGGGTGAGCAGCAGCCGCATCCGGATCAGGACGCCAGCCACGACAGTCCGTCCTCGCCGCCGACACGGCCACCGACGAGGCGAACGAACGCCTCCTCCAACGTGGTTCCGCCGCGCACCTGCTCCAGCGTGCCCGCCGCGACCACCCGGCCGCCGGTGATCACCGCGACCTGATCGCACAGGTTCTCCACCAGCGCCATCACGTGACTCGACAGCACCACCGCGCCGCCCGCGGCGACGAAGCGCTGCAGGATGGTGCGAATCGTGCTCGCCGACACCGGATCCACCGCCTCGAACGGCTCGTCGAGCACCAGCAGCTTCGGCGCGTGCAGCAGCGCGGTCGCGAGACCGATCTTCTTGCGCATGCCCGCCGAGTAGTCGACCACCAAAGTGCCTTCGGCCCCGGTCAATTCGAACACCGCGAGCAGTTCGTCGGCGCGCTCGGCCACCGTGCGCTCCGGCATGCCGCGCAAAAGCCCGGTGTAGGTGAGCAATTCCCGTCCGGTGAGCCGCTCCGGCAGCGCGAGCCCGTCCGGCAGCACGCCCGCCAGGGTTTTCGCGCGCACCGGATCGGCCCACACGTCGGCGCCGAAGATCTCGGCGCGACCGCTGTCGGGCCGCAGCAGTCCGCAGGCCATCGACAGGGTCGTCGTCTTGCCCGCCCCGTTGGGGCCGACCAACCCGAAGAAGGAGCCCGGCGGGACCGCCAGGCTCACGTTGTCGACGACCCATGGACCGCCGAAGCGTTTGCACAGGCCCGTCAGGTGCAGGGCAGGCTGGTGGTCAGGTTGCATCGTTCCCCCGGAGTGCGCTCGACTTGATGTGCTCCACAGAGTACGGACCACCAGCCCGCCCGGTTCGGGCGAATCAAACCGCTACGGCCAATTCCTTTTGTGCGGGCGCATCCCAGTCGATCCGGTAGCGCTGCTCGGGCCCCATGGTCTTCTCCGGGTTCATCATCTTGATGAACAGCGGAGCGAGCAGCTGCATCATCTTGCGTCCGACCGGACCGAGGGTCTTGCTGTGGTTGGCCTTCGCCGCTCGGGCCGCGACGGCCTCCACCCGGCCGCGGCGCAGCTGCTCATAGGTGGCGAACGCCGCGGGCACCGGCAGGTCACGCAGACAGCGAGCGATCTGGACGGCGCTCTCGATGGCCAGCGACGCACCCTGGCCCGAGCTGTTGGACGGCGCGTGCACCGCGTCGCCCACCAGCACCATCCGGCCGCGGAACCAGTGCGGCACCGGCGGCATGATGTGCAGTGCGCCGATGACTTCCAGCTGCTCCTCGGTGGTGCGCCTGGCCAGTTCGCCGCCGGGGGTGTCCTCGGCGTAGGTCTCGCGCAGGATGTCGAGCCAGTGCGATTTCGGGATCGCCCGGGCCGCGGTGAGCGACAGGTACTCCTTGTGCGGCAGGTTCGCGCCCCACATCACCCGGCCGTCGCCGCCCGGCCCGTACAGGTAGTAGGCCTGCTTGCCGAACGCGAAGGTCATGGTGTCGTCCGGGATCTCGCCGTCGTAGTCGACCAGCGCACCGAAGCCGAGCATGCCGAGGTACTCCGGCCCCGGCGCCTGCGGGTCGATCAAGCCGCGCACCGTGGATCGGATGCCGTCGGCCCCGATCAGTACGTCGGCGGTGGCCGTGCTGCCGTCGGTGAACCGGGCGGTGATGCCCGACTCCGTCTCGGCGACATCGACCAGGCGCTTGTTGTATTCGAAGGGCACGCCGGCGGCGACCGCGTGATCGTGCAGCGTCTGGTGCAGTTCGCCGCGATCGACCAGTTGCAGTGGCGGCAGGCCGGACAGGCCGGGCATGTGCATGTCCTTGTCGTTGACGGACAGGCCCATCTTCGGCACCGGCACGGCGATGTCGCGCACGGCGTCACCCGCGCCGATGATGTCCAGGGCGGCAATGCCATTGGGTGCGAGCGCGAGCCCGCTGCCGATGTTGTCGGACGGTCCGGGATAGGCCTCGTAGACGCGGGCGTCGATGCCCGCCTTCAGCAGGGCGGTCGCGGCGACCGGTCCGGCGATGCCGCCGCCGATGACCAGTGCGGTTCGAGTTTCAGACATGGGTGTCTCCAGGTTCGGGTACTGCGGATTTTTCGAATCCCCGAACCGACCCGTGCACAACGCACCCAGTTATCCTGTGGTTGCCAGCCTTGTAGCCGGGTGCGCGTACGCGGGCGCGGTTCGAGACTGTTCAATCGGGCTCGGCGGCGGTGTTGCCGCACCCCGCCGGGCCTGGTCTCGTGGTCAGGACGATTCCTGTTCGGTCAGCCCCCTTTCTATGGACGCGATGACTTCCGCCACCGGGATGTCCTCGGCGTGCACCTGCCGCCACCAGTCCACCTCGGGGAACGTGCCGTCGACGAGTTCGTCGCGCAGCGAACGCGCCCAGGCGGCTTCGGCTTTCAGCATGGCGAGCCCGTATTCGGATTCGATGACGAACAGGCGAGGCAGTTTGCCTGCCATGGCTTGGTCAAGTTCCCGGCGCCCCGAGTCGAAGAGCTGGTCGAGCGCCTCGATGCGCCGGCCGAGCAACTCGACGACCTCGTCGGGAGGCAGCACCGCGAGCACGGAAAGCCCCGCGACGAACCGGTTCTGTTCCGGTTCCGGCTCGGCGAGCAATTCTCTGGTCCAGTCGGTGAGTTCGGCGCGGCCCGCGTCGGTGATCCGGTAGATCACCCGCTCCGGCCGGGCACCGTCGCGCTCGCTGCCGACGATCTCCAGGAAACCGACCTTCGCCAAGTTCTGCACGACGGTGTAGAGCGAACCCCACTTGATGTCCATGTCCTGGTCTTTGCCGCGGTCGCGCAGCGTCTGGGCGATCTCGTAGCGGTGCTTGGGCCGATCGATCATCACGGAGAGCACCGCAAGCGCCAGCAGGTTGTTCACCTTGCGCTTCTTGGCCATCGCACCTCCTTACTCGTCTACGAATATACGTGCACGAGTATTCGCGGCGCAAGGCGGTAGCGCGATCGCGACGCGGGTGTTTTCAGGCGCGGGCGGGCTCGTGCTCGCCGGTCTCTTCCTCGAGCAGCTTGGCGGCGACGTTGTCCAGGGCCTGGTCGAACAGTGCGCGATCGGCCGGATCGTCGTTGCTCCAGTCGTCGAGCGTGCTGTCGAGCCACCGGCGCCACGCGGCCTTCACCCGGTCCAGCTCGGCCTGGCCCTGGTCGGTCAGCCGCAGTTCCCGGCCGTCATCGATGAGGTATCCCTTGGCGGCCACCCGGCGATAGATCGGCTCGAGCACATCGTCGGGCAGCTTGTGCGCCCGCGCGACCGAGTCGATCGTGGCCCCGCCCTTCACGCGGTCGCGCAGGTAGACCTGGCCGAGCGCCCAGGCCTCGCCGCGGCTCAGCGTGCTGCCCGCGTCGGCGAGGATGCGCGGCCCGATCGGCCCCTCGGCGTGTGATTTGCGCAGGGTTCCCGCGATCGCCCGCTCCAGCTGCACCACCCGGTCCGCCGAGTCGGGCACCGAGAAGCCGCCGCCGACATCGCCCGCACCGGTCCTGGCACTGTCACGCAGCGGCACTTCTTTGAGGAACCAGGCCACCACAAAGCCGACCAACGCCACCGGAACCACCCAGACGAAGACGTGGTCGATGGTCTTCGCGTAGGCGTCGATGATGGGCGCCGCCACGTCGTCGGGCACCGCCTGCAGCGACTGCGGATTCGCCGCGACCTCCGGCGGCACCACCTTCGCCTGCGCCAGCCCCTCACGCAGGTTCGGGCCGATCTCGTTGCTGTACAGGGTGCCGAAAATCGCAGTGCCGAAGGTACTTCCGAGGGTGCGGAAGAAGGTGACGCCGGAGGTTGCGGTGCCGAGTTGCGCGTAGGGCACGGTGTTCTGCACGACGATGGTGAGCACCTGCATGGTCAGGCCGATGCCCAGCCCGAGCACCATCATGTACAGCGATTCTTCCCAGAAGCCGGTGTCGCGGCCCATGGTCGACATCAGGTACAGGCCGAGCGCCATCACCAGCGTGCCGACGATCGGGAAGTACCGGTAGTGGCCGGTCTTGCCGACCACCTGACCGGACAGGATCGAGGTGACCAGCAGACCCACCACCAGCGGTAGCGAGCGCACGCCGGACATGGTGGCCGAAACCCCGTCCACGTACTGCAGATACGCGGGCAGATAGGTGATCGAGCCGAGCATCGCGAAGCCGCAGATGAAGCTCAGGATCGAGCACACCGTGAACACCCGGCTGCGGAACAGCCCCATCGGCAGCATGGGTTCCTTCGCCCGCAGTTCGATCACCACGAACGCCGCGAACAGCACCACCGAGGCCGCGAACAGTCCGAGGATCATCGACGAGCCCCACGGGTACTCCTGCCCACCCCATTCGAGCCCGAGGATGAGCGTCGAAACCGCCACGGCGACAAGTCCGATGCCCGCGTAGTCGATGATCGGCTTGATGACCGCGCGCACCCGGGGAATGGTGCGGGCCGACATCACGATCATGATGATCGCGATCGGCACGTTGACGTAGAAGCACCAACGCCAGCTCGCGTGGTCGGTGAACAGGCCGCCGAGCGTCGGCCCGATCACCGTGGTGACACCGAAAACGGCACCGAGCGCGCCCTGATACTTGCCGCGCTGGCGCAGCGGGATGGTATCGGCGATGAGCGCCATCGCCGTGACCATCAGACCGCCGCCACCGAAGCCCTGGATGCCGCGGGCGATGATCAGCATCATCATCCCGTTGGCCAGGCCGGCGATCATCGAGCCGATGATGAAGATCAACGCGCTGACCTGGAAGACCAGCTTGCGGCCGAACAGATCGCCGAGCTTGCCCGCCAGCGCGGTCGCCACCGCCTCGGCGAGCAGGTAGGCCGTGACCACCCAGGCCATGTGCCCCGCCTCGCCGAGGTCGGCGACGATCGTCGGCAGCGCGGTGGACACGATCGTCTGATCGAGCGCGGCCAGCAACATGCCCAGCACAATCGTGGCGAACACAATGTTGGTCTTCGCCCGGCTCATCGGCTCGGGGGCTTTCTCGGCGACAGCGACTGCACCGGTCATCGACTCAGTATGGTCTTGATCCGCCGTCCTGTCCGTCCAGCGACACGGCAGCGACTCGAGCAGCGGCGGCGGCCGGGCTCAGCCGAGCAGGCCTTCGAGCACCTTGGCCCGCGCCGGTTGCCGCAGTTTGGCCATGCCTTTGGCCTCGATCTGACGGGCGCGTTCGCGCGACACTCCGTAGGTCTTGCCGATCTCGTCGAGCGTCTTCGGCTCGGCGCCGTGCAGGCCGTAGCGCAGGGCGATCACCTCGGCTTCGCGCTCGGTCAGGGCGGCAAGGACCTGATCGAGCTGGCCGCGCACCGCCGAGGCCAGCGCCGCGGCGGACGGGTCCGGTGCGGTGTCGGCGATGAGCTGACCCAGCTCGGCGGTGTCGTCCTCGCCGACCGGCGTGTGCAGCGAAATGGGTTCGCGCGCATGGTCGAGCACCTCGCGCACCTTCTCCGGCGTCATGTCGAGCTCGACGGCCAGTTCGGCCGGGCTGACAGCGCGGCCGAGTTGCTGAGTGAGCGCCCGCTGAGTGCGGACCACCCGATTCAGCACCTCGACGACGTGAACCGGGATCCGAATAGTGCGGCCCTGATCGGCCAGCGCGCGGCCGACGCCCTGCTTGATCCACCAGGTGGCGTAGGTGGAGAACTTCAGCCC
Organism: Nocardia sp. XZ_19_369; assembly: GCF_015355715.1. Taxonomy (NCBI): domain Bacteria; kingdom Bacillati; phylum Actinomycetota; class Actinomycetes; order Mycobacteriales; family Nocardiaceae; genus Nocardia; species Nocardia sp. XZ_19_369. Next base: position 298,396 of record NZ_JACVED010000011.1, read on the forward strand.
GCGGTGGTGATCGAACTTCTCCACCGCGCGCATCATGCCGACGGTGCCCTCCTGCACCAGGTCCAGCAGCGACATGCCGACGGGCGTCGGATAGCGCTTGGCGATCGAGACGACCAGGCGCAGGTTGGCCTCGACCATGTGGTCCTTGGCGCGCTCACCGTCGGTGACGCGACGGCGCAGTTCGCGGCGTTCCGCGGGGTCGAGTTCGCCCTCGTCGGCGAGCCGTTGGCCGGCCAGCACCCCCGCCTCGATGCGCTGGGCGAGCTCGACCTCTTCGGTCGCGGTGAGCAGCGGGGTGCGCGCGATGAGCCGCAGGTAGTCGTTGACCGGGTCTTCGCTGACGGTGCCGGACACGCGAGTCGGGCGGGCGGTGCAGAGCTTGGTCACGGGTGAGTCCTTCCGAAGGGAGCGAACCGGTCGTCGGCGCGGTGCTGCGCCGACGACCGGCAGGGGCAGTGCTCGGCTGGTCAGCCGCGACCGGGGATGCGCAGCGGGCGCTGCGGGGCCGCCCGGAAGGCGGTCCGGTTGGGCGAGAGGACCTTTCGGTCGAGTCGCTGCGTGCCGGGGAAAGCGTTGGTGTGCGGCTTCTTTCGCTTGGCAGCGGCCTCGGTGGGTGCGAAGCGCTCGAGCACGGCGTCGATCGCGGTCTGTGCGGTGGTCTTGTCGGCCATGGTGGCTGGTCCCTTTCGGTCGGTGGTGGAGCTGGTGCGGGCCGGGGTTGCTTCGACAAGTCCGTGGTTCATCGAGGTGCTGCTCCTTCGTTCTGACGACGAGCACAAACTTAGAACAGACCTAAAAATATGTCAAGCATAAATTTTGGTCGGTATCAGCTATGGTGGTGCCATGAGCACCGAGACGTTGGGCCTCCGGGACCGAAAAAAGCTGCAGACCAGGGAGAACATCTCCCATCACGCGACCATGCTGTTCCTCGAGCACGGCTTCGACAAGGTGACGATCGCCGACGTCGCGGCCGCCGCACAGGTCGCCAAGATGACGGTGACCAACTACTTCCCGCGCAAAGAGGACCTGGCCCTCGACCTGGCGGACGTGTTCATCGACCAGCTCGCGCGCACTGTTCGCGAGCGCCAACCCGGCGAATCCGCGTTAGCGGCGCTGCGCGGCGCCTACCTGACGGCAGCGGCTGAACAGGATCCGGTGGTCGGCTTCTCCGGACCGGAGTTCGCCAAGATGATCGACGACAGTCCCGCACTGACGGCACGACTGCGCGAATTCCACGACGAACGCGAGCGGGCCCTAGCCGCGACGCTCGCCGCCGAAACCGGCGCGGCGGCAACGGATATCACGCCGCGGGTGGCGGCGGCTCAACTGGGCGGGGTGCACCGGGTGCTGTTCGACGAGACCATGCGCCGCACCCTCGACGGCCAGTCGAACGACGAAATCGCCGCAGCCCTCACCGAATACATCACCATCGCGTTCGACGCACTGGCCCCGTCGCTGGCCACCTACGCCGTGCGTTGATCCGGAACTTCCAGTAGCGACAGCGCGATCGGCACCAGCAGTTCCACCAGCTCCCCCACCGAGGGACGCGGGTCAGCCAGCACCCATTCATGCGCCAGGCCGTTGATCGCGCCGATCAATGCGCTTGCGCCCCAGGCACTTCCGCCGCGAATCCGCGCGCCGGGCGCCACCGTGGGCACCAATTTGGTATCCAGCAGTTGCGCCCACGCGTGCCGCCGTTCGCGCCGGTGCCGCTCCATCCGGTCGCTGACCCCGACCACCTCGATGAAGGCGACCTTGGCGCGATACGGGTCGGCGCCGATCGACCCCAGATAGGCCGAGACCATCGCGGTCATCGCCGCGGTCATGTCGAAGCGCGGGTCGAGGTCGGTCAGCGCCGCGAGCAGCACGGCGGCCGCCTCGTCCTGGATCCGGTCGTAGGCGGCGACCAGCACGTCTTCCCTGGTCTGGAACTCCTCGTAGAACTGCCGCTTGGACAGCGACGCGGCGGCGCAGACGTCGGCCAGCGAGCAGTTCGCGTAGCCGCGTTCGGCGAAGATCCGGGTCGCCGCGTCGAGGAAGCGCTCGCGGCGTTCGGCCTTGCGCTCCGTGACGGCGCGTCCGCCGTACTGCCTGCCAACCATGGTCACGCACCCACCGTATCCGAGCGGGGGCACGACCCATGCGTACCTGCGCATTCGCTCCGGCTGCCGGCGGTACGAACCCCTGCTGCGAGGCACGTCTCGACAACAAATGTTTGTGATTCACGTCATGGCGATGCATACTCGACAACAGTCTGAAACCGATTGGGCTCACATGTGCGCCCGGGCAACAAAGAGGTTGATCTGTGGTTACACCGCGCAAGCACGCATCGAAGCTGCTCGCGGCCCTCGCCGTGCTGGCGGCCGGGCTGCCCTTCGCCCTCGCCGGGCCGGCCGTCGCGGAGCCGGATACGCCGCCGGTCCAGCCCGCACTGCAGTTCCCGATTCCGCCCATGCCGCCCGGCTTCGATCCGGCCTTCTATCGCCCGGCGCCGGAAACCTACGCCGATCTCGCGCCGGGCCAGATCATCGCGGCCCGCCAGGTGCACGTGGCGAACCTGTCGCTGATCCCGGTCAACGTCGATTCCTGGCAGCTGTCGTATCGGTCGACCAACACCCGCGGCGAGCCGATCGCCGCGGTGGCCACGGTGCTGAAGCCGCGCGGTCACGTCGCCGATCGGCCGCTGTTCTCCTATCAGATCGCCGAGGACTCCACCGGCAACTACTGCATGCCGTCCTATCAACTGCAGATGGGCTCGATCCCGGCCACACTCACCGGCTCGATCCTGGTGGCCGCGCAGTTCCTGGAGGTGCAGGCGGCGCTGGCGCAGGGCTGGGCGGTGGTCGTGCCCGATCATCAAGGACCCGATTCCGCCTATGCCGCAGGGCCGTTGGCGGGCCGGATCACCCTGGACGGCATCCGGGCCGCGACCAACTTCGATCCGATGGAGTTGTCCGGGAACGCGACCCGGGTCGGCCTGATGGGCTACTCCGGCGGCGCCATCGCCACCGGCCACGCCGCCGAGCTGAAGCGCAGTTACGCGCCGGAACTGAATGTCGTCGGCGTCGCCGAGGGCGGCATCCCCGCCGACCTGTCGGCCGCGCTGAAGATGGCCAACGGCAATCTTTCCGCCGGACTGATCTTCGCGGGTGCGCTGGGCGTCTCGCGCGAGTACCCGGAGCTGCGAAACTTCCTCGACGCCAACATGAACGGCCTCGGCAAGCTGATGATGGCGGCGAAGGAACAGCTCTGCGCGAGCTACCAGTCCATCTTCTTCCCGTTCGCCGACAACATCGGCATGCTGGCCAAGAATCCGTTCACCGATCCCACGGTCACCGCGGTGCTGGACAAGACCAAGATGGGCAAGGCGGTGCCGGACATGCCGATGTTCATGTTCCAGGCGAACCCGGACTGGCTGATTCCGGTCGGCCCGGTCAACGACCTCGTCGCCTATTACGCGCAGGACCCCAACGCCCGCGTCGAATACATCCGCGATCACTTCAGCGAGCACCTGACGCTCGACCCGATCGGCGCGCCGCGCGCCCTGCTGTGGCTGCGCGACCGCTTCGCCGGCAAACCCGTCGCACCCGGGGTGACGACCACCGATGTCGGCTCGATGATGCTCGACCCGGCGACCTGGCAGGTGTGGAGCGACACGGTCGGCACGACACTGGCGGCGGTGTTCCAGCAACCAATCGGCAGCGGACGCTGAGTGAACTTCGCGTGCGCGGGGTGTGATCTTTGACGAAGGCCGTGCGAGCCGCCGGGTGCGCTGCTGTGATCGCTTGCGACTGTGATCTCTCGCGGCGGTTTCCCACACGCGGCCGAGTGACAGGTATCACCTCCGTCTGAGACACTCGTCATCGAACCGGGGTGAAACCCTTCCCCGGAAACTTACTCCAGAGTAAGGTTGTTTCATGGCGTGGAAACCTACTGAAATCCCGGATCAGACCGGACGCACCTTCGTGATCACCGGCGCGAACGGCGGGTTGGGCGCCGTGACCACCGAGGTCCTCGCGGCCAACGGGGCGACCGTCATCATGGCCTGCCGCAACGCGGCCAAGGCCAAGGCGGTCGCCGACGGCATCACCGGCGACGTCCGCGTCGCCGAGCTCGACCTGTCCGACCTGGCGTCGGTGCGCAAGTTCGCCGACGAATCGGGCGAAATCGACGTGCTGATCAACAACGCGGGCCTGATGAACGTGCCGTTCTCGCGCACCAAGGACGGCTTCGAAACGCAATGGGGCGTCGACCACCTCGCCCACTTCGCGCTGACCGGTCTGCTGCTGGACCGCATCCGCGACCGGGTGGTGACGCTGGCCAGCATCGCGCACAAGCAGACCCCCAAGCTGTGGGTCGACGACCTCAACTACGAGAACCGGCGCTACCAGCGCAATCTCGCCTACGCGCAGGCCAAACTGTCGAACCTGATGTTCGCCAGGGAACTACAGCGCAGGCTCGCCGAATCCGGTTCGGCCAAGCGGTCTTACGCGGTGCACCCCGGTGTCTCGGCCACCGACCTGTTCGCCAGGACCGAGACCCCGGTCGACCGGATCATCAAGCCGTTCGTCGCGCTCATCGGGCACCCGCCGAAGAAGGCCGCGCACTCCTCGCTGTTCGCCGCCACCATGCCCGACGCCGATCCCGAGGTCTACTGGGGTCCGCGCCGGTTCTTCCAGACCCAGGGGCCGGTGGAGGCGTCGCCGTCCAGCCGGTTGTCCAAGAACAAGGAACTCTGGAAGCGGCTCTGGGAAGAATCCGAGCGACTGACCGGCGTCACCTACAAGTTCTGAACGCAGCGCGACCCGCTCTCCCTGGGGGCGGGTCGTCGCATGTGCTGCGACCACCCTCGCGGTGAGGGTGCCGCCGCCGGGACTTCACGTGCCCCGCGGCAGTTCGCAATGCCGGGTGCCGCACCGCACAGCCCGGGATCGCAGCGGGTTCCGACCGCCGACCTGCTCCTACGGACCGCGTAGTAGACGGGTACCGTAGTAGCCGTGTCCGCTTCACCCCGCCGCTCGGCACACAATCGCCCGGCCCTCATCGCGCTGGTGATCGTCGCTGCCCTCGGCTGCCTGGCGCTGGCGTGGTGGCAGTGGCAGCGGTTCGAATCGACCAGCGGCACCGGCCAGAATCTGGGGTACGCGCTGCAGTGGCCGTTGTTCGCCGCGTTCGCGGTGTTCGCCTACTTCCGGTTCGTCCGGCTGGAACGCGAAGCCGAGGAGAGCGAGAACCCCGGCGACCAGACCACACCCAGCCCGAAAAAGGTTGCGCCGCGCGAGATTCCGGCCGGACTGCTGCCGGAACGGCCGAAGGCGGTTCGCGACGACGACCCGGTGCTCGCCGAATACAACAGGTATCTGGCCGCACTGCACGCCCAAGACATCGATGATCAGGTCCGCGAGGCGGGCCTGCATACCCGCGACACCGAGAGGAGCGCCGGTTGACCGCCAGCGAGAATTCCACCGAGAGCACCGCGGCCACCGAGCGCACCCTGGCACCGGCGCGCACCGGCGGCACCGGCACGGCCAAGATCAAATCCGCGCTGCTGCGGTACCGCACCCTGGCCTGGATCACCGGCCTCTGGCTGCTGCTGCTCACCGGCGAGATGATCGCCAAGTACGGCTTCGACGTGCACACCCCGAGCTGGATCGCCGTCGTGCACGGCTGGGTGTACTTCGTCTACCTGCTGGTCACCGCCGACCTCGCGGTCAAGGTGCGCTGGCCCGTCCTGCGCACCGTCGGCACCCTCCTCGCAGGCACCATCCCGCTGCTGTCCTTCGTCGTCGAGCACGTCAACGCGAAGAAGGTCAAGGAAGAGTTCGGCATCTAGCACGCGACCGCCGCACACTTTTTGATTTCCCGCATACGGAATTGCATGCGATTCCGTATGCGGGAAATCAAAAGTTGTGCGGCTCACCTCATCCAGCAGGCCAGCCTACGAGTGGGGCAGTCCTGGACGGACGGCTCAGGGCTCGGCGAGCTCGGACAACGCGGGCAACAGCTGCGTCAGCGCGCGGCCTCGGTGCGAGACCGCATCCTTTTCGGCGGGAGTCAGTTGCGCGGCGGAGGTGTCGCCACCCTCGGGAACGAACAGCGGGTCGTACCCGAACCCGCCGTCGCCCAGCGGTTTCCGGCCGACCGCGCCCGGCCATTCGCCGCGCACCACGATCTCCGCACCTTCCGGCACGACCAGCGCGCAGGTGGACACGAACCGCGCACCGCGCCGCTCGTCGGGCACATCGCCGAGTTGCGCGAGCAGCAGCGCGTTGTTCGCCGCGTCGTCGCCGTGCCGCCCGGCCCAGCGCGCCGAGAGCACACCCGGCATGCCGTTGAGCGCGTCCACCTCGATGCCGGAATCGTCTGCGACACAAGCCAATCCGGTAGCAACGGCACCGTCACGAGCCTTCGCGAGCGCGTTCTCCTCGAACGTCGCGCCGGTCTCCGGCGCCTCGTCGTAGGCGGGCACGTCGTCCAGCCCGACGATCTCGATACCCGCGATCCCCGCGTCGGCGAGAATGCGCCGCAGCTCGTTCAGCTTCTTGGCATTGCGGCTGGCCACCAGTACCCGGCGCGCCATGACTACTTCTTCTTCGGCTCGGCCGGCTCCGGCAGCACGCCGGGGTACGGCAGGGCCAGCGCCTCCTTCTGGATGCCGAAGATCTGCTCGCAGCCGACCAGCGCGGAGTCCAGCATCTTGTCCAGGGTGGAGCGCGGGAAGGTGGCGCCCTCGCCGGTGCCCTGGATCTCGACCAAAGTGCCCGTGTCGGTGGCGACCACGTTCATGTCGACCTCGGCGCGCGAATCCTCTTCGTAGGGCAGGTCCAGCCGCACTCGGCCGTCGACCACGCCGACGCTCACCGCGGCGATCGCGCAGGAGATGGGCTGCGGGTCGGCCAGCACGCCCTTGGCGGCCAGGTAGGTGACCGCGTCGACGAGCGCGACATAAGCGCCGGTGATGGCGGCGGTCCTGGTGCCGCCGTCGGCCTGCAGCACGTCGCAGTCGATCGCGATGGTGTTCTCGCCGATGGCGGCCAGGTCGATGCAGGCGCGCAGCGAACGGCCGATCAGCCGGCTGATCTCCTGGGTACGGCCGCCGACCTTGCCCTTCACCGACTCGCGTCCGCTGCGGGTGTGCGTGGCCGCGGGCAGCATCGCGTACTCGGCGGTGACCCAGCCGAGGCCGGAGTCACGACGCCACGGGGGCACGCCCTCGGTGACGCTCGCGGTGCACATCACCCGCGTCTGACCGAACTCGACCAGCACCGAACCCGCTGGATGCGTGGTGAATCCACGGGTGATCCTTACCTCGCGGAGTTCGTCGTCCGCCCTGCCATCGGCTCGTCTAGACACGCGCAGAGCTTAACTGCCGCACCTTCGCGCGGCTGAGGCGGTCAGAGATCGAACGTCTCACCCGGTGCCACGGCGTGCACGGGTCCGGAGAACTGCGCCTTGGCTTCGGCGATGACGTCTTCCCGCGAGGTCCACGGCGGAATGTGGGTGAGCAGGAGCTCCTTCACGCCCGCCTCGGCGGCGATCGTGCCCGCCTCGGTGCCCGAAAGATGAATGCCGGGTGGCCGATTCGCGGGGTCGTGGGTCCACGACGCCTCGGCCATCAGAATGTCGGCGCCCCTGGCGAGCTCGTTGACCGAGTCGCACATCGCGGTGTCACCGGTATAGACGAAGGTGCGCCCGGCAGCCGTCACGATCCGCAGACCGTAGGACTCCGGCGGATGGAACATCCGGCTCGCGGACACGATATGGCCCGGTCCGAATTCGATCTCCTCGCCGGCGTTCCACGGCTGCAGGTCGATCACGTCGGACCAGTCGTCGCATTCGCCGCCGACCTCGGCCGAGGCGTTGCCGATGCGCAGCGCGCTGTCCGACGGGCCGCGCACGATGGCCCGGCCGACCGGCGGTGTCGGGTGGTAGCGCCGCCAGACCAGCAGGCCGGGCAGATCGAGGCAGTGGTCGGCGTGCAGGTGGGTGAGGAAGATGTCGACCTCACCGGGGTCGGCATACCGTTGCAACGCGCCGAGCACGCCGGGCCCGAAATCGATCACCACGGGCGTCATATCCGGCCCGGTCAGCAAATAGCCCGACGCTGGGGAGTCCGGGCCGGACACGCTGCCCGAGCACCCGAGGACGGTTAGGCGCATTCCCCCATGCTCCCACGACGAATTCTCCATCAAGAAACTATCCCCCACATTTCTCGACGAGCCGCTGAATCACCGTGGCGACGCAATGACTCCGGCCTGATTCCCGCGACGATTCCGGCGTGCATCACCAGAGAGTACCCAGCCGGCGAGCAGTCCACCCATCGCCCCGAAAAGGTGCCCCTGCCAAGAGATTCCAGCTTGTCCCGGCAATACGCCCCACAGCAACGACCCGTAGAGCGCCAGCACCACGAGTCCGAGCACGATTTGCCCGACATTACGGGCGAACCACCCACGCGAGATCAGGAACGTCAACCAGCCGAACACCAGGGCCGACGCGCCGAGGTGCACGCTGCCGGTGGCACCGGTCAGCCAGGTGCCCAGGCCTGCGACGATCCAGATGATCGCGGTCGCCGCCAGGCCACGGCCGATGCCCGCCGCCAGCGCTAGAAAGCCGAGCACCAGAACGGGGAGGGTGTTGCCGATCAAATGCGGCCAGCCGTGGTGCAGAACCGGGGCGAACAGAATGCCCCACAGCCCGTCGGCCTGCCGGGGCTGGATACCCGCGTTGTCGAGTCCGTTGTTATCGAGGGTGTCCACGCCTTCGATGCCGTACAGCAGCGCGACGAATCCCGCGATGAGCACACCGGCGCGCAACCACAATTGCCGGATGGCAGAGAAGTTGTTCGACTGCACCGGGGGCGTTGCACTCCGCGGCACCGTCGCGCCGGGCTTCCCCAACTGCGCACGGATCGACGCGATCCGATCGGGGTCGAATGACGAACCGATTCCCGAACCACCGGTCATCGCAGCCTCCTCGTCGAGCAGGAGCACGACGATGCAGCTAACGACCGTCGTCCCGCTATTGACGAGGGTACCGGCGCGACCGGCCGCGGGCAGTTATGCCCAGAGCTGCCCGTCGAGACGTTCCTCGGCCTCTTCCAGGGTGCCGTCGTACGCGCCGGTCGACAGGTACTTCCACCCGCCGTCGGCGACCACGAACGCGATGTCGGCGCGCTTGCCCGCCTTGGCCACCTTGCGGGCGACGCCGAGCGCGGCGTGCAGGATGGCGCCGGTCGAGATACCGGCGAAGATGCCCTCCTCGCCGACCAGCTCACGGGTGCGTTTCACCGCGTCGAACGGGCCCACCGAGAAACGGGTGGTGAGCACCGACTCGTCGTAGAGCTCGGGGATGAAGCCCTCATCGATGTTGCGCAGCCCGTAGACCAGCTCGCCGTAGCGCGGTTCGGCCGCGACGATCTCGATGCCAGGCACCTTCTCGCGCAGGAAGCGCCCGGTGCCCATCAGCGTTCCGGTGGTGCCGAGGCCCGCGACGAAGTGCGTGATCTCCGGCAGGTCGGCCAGGATCTCCGGGCCGGTGGTCTCGTAGTGCGCCAGCGCGTTCGCGGGGTTGCCGTACTGGTACAGCATCACCCAGTCCGGGTGCTCGGCGGCGATCTGCTTGGCCAGCGCGACGGCCTGATTGGAGCCGCCCGCGGCCGGGGAATCGATGATCTGCGCGCCGAACATGGTGAGCAGCTGCCGCCGCTCCACCGAGGTGTTCTCCGGCATCACGCACACCAGCTGGTAGCCCTTGAGCTTGGCGGCCATGGCCAGCGAGATGCCGGTGTTGCCGCTGGTCGGTTCCAGGATGGTGCAGCCTGGCGTCAGCAGACCGTCGGCCTCGGCCTGCTCGATCATCCGCAGCGCGGGCCGATCCTTGATCGAGCCGGTCGGGTTGCGGTCCTCCAGCTTGGCCCACAGCCGCACGTGGTTGTCGCCGTCCCACTGCGGGGACAGGGTGCGCAGGCCGACCAGCGGGGTGTTGCCGAGGGTCGCGATCAGCGATTCATAGCGCGCCACGGGTCGCCTCAGCCGCCGGCGACGGCAGGCAGGATGGTCACGCTCGCGTCGGCGGGCACCTCGGCGTCGAGGCCGCCGGAGAAACGCACGTCCTCGTCGTCGACGTAGATGTTGACGTAACGGTTCAGCTTGCCGTCCTTGAGCAGTCGCTCGGCGAGGCCGGGGTGGTTCGCGTCGAGGTCATCGATCAGCGCGCTCAACGTGGCGCCCTGCGCCTGCACGCGCTTCTCCCCCTTGGTGAGCGAACGCATGATCGTCGGGATGGACACGGTTACCGGCATGGGGACTCCTCGGTTGCACGAACAAGCATCGGTTTCAGTCGGTTTCGTACGCGTCGACGATCCGCACCGGTTCCTCGGTGACCTCGCCGTCGACGATCCGGTAGCTGCGCAGCTCGTGCTGCTCCGGGGCGCGGGTGGAGATCAGCACGTAGTGCGCGAACGGCTCGGACGCGTAGGACACATCGGTGCGGCTCGGGTACGCCTCGGTGGCGGTGTGCGAGTGGTAGATCACCACCGGCGTCTCGTCGGCGTCGTCCATCGCCCGCCACACCTTCAGCTGCTCACCGGAGTCGAACCGGTAGAAGGTGGGTGAACGCTCGGCGTTGACCATGGCGACGAAGCGTTCCGGGCGATCGGACCCCTCCGGTCCGGCGATGATGCCACACGCCTCGTCGGGATGATCGGCGCGCGCGTGCGCCACCATCGCCGCCACGAGGTCGGCCCTGATCACCAGCACTAGTCGAACCCTTTCGCAATGCCGACCCTGTCGCAGTCGACAACGAGTGAGAATATTCGGCTATTCCCCGGGGTCCGTCGCCCGGTCCCGGATTCCCCGCGGCTAACGGGGAAATAGAGCGCTGTACGCGGGGACTTCGCCGACCGAATGCGCGGACAAGATCGCGTCCACGATCGCGCGTTCCACACAGAGGGCCGCGGCGGTGCACAGCACGTCGACCAGGAACACGTCCGGCGGGAACGCGGGTGGCAGCGGGAAGCTCTCCGGTGGCTCCCAGGCGCCGGTCGCCAGCGCGAAGAAGGTGTCGCCGTCGAACGGGGCGTGCGCGGGGCGGATCGCGCGGGCCAGCCCGTCGTGCGCGGCGGTCGCGAGGCGCTGGCAACCCGTCGGGTTCAGCGGCGCGTCGGTGGCCACCACGCCGATGGTCGTATTCAGCCGCATGCCTTTCGAAGGCAACGTGTTGGCGTGGGCCAGCTGCTCGGCGGTCGGCGGCCGCAGGCCGAAATGATCGGGTCCATCGGTACCGACGCCCCACGGCAGGCCGGTGCGCGGATCGAAGGCCGAGCCCGCGGAGTTCGCCACGACCAGCGCGGAGACCGTGGCGCCGGCTGCCACACCCTCACCGATCACCACACTCGCGGACCCGATGCCGCCCTTGAGCGCCCCGGCTCGCGCACCGACGCCCGCGCCGACCACGCCACGTTCGAAGTCGAGCGCCGCGGCGTCCGCGGCCCGGTAGCCGAAGTCGGCGGTGGGCCGAATGTCCCACGCGCCCAACGGCAGGTCGTAGACCACCGCGGCGGGCACGATCGGCACCACCCGGCTCGGATCGGTCGCGTCCATCGGGACGCCTTCGCGGCGCTCCTCGAGCCAGCGCATCACCCCGTCGGCCGCCGCGAGCCCGTACGCGCTGCCGCCGGTGAACAGGAGCGCGTTCACCTGGCGCACGGTGGTGGCCAGGTCGAGCACGTCGGTTTCCCGGGTGCCCGGCCCGCCGCCGCGCACGTCGACCGCGGCGGTCGCGCCGCCGGGGGCGAAGACGACGGTGGAGCCCGTCGCCGCGCCGGAGCCGAGCGTCGCGTCCGGGTCGAGTGCGTAGTGGTGCCCGACCAGCAGACCGGATACGTCGGTGAGCGAATTACGTTGCCCCGCTTGCACCTGCACAGTTGCTCCTGACTCTCGGTCGCGGCGCGACTGCGCCCGCATACAGGTTCTGTTCTACCTGTCCGGTCCGGTTCGCGCGGGACCGTGCGGGCGGGTCAGGGAGCCAAGGCTTGCAGCAGCGAGTCCTGCATCCAGGTGAGCCAGTGGTACACGTCCAGGTGTGGCGCGCGCGGATCGTCCGGGCTCAGGTGGTCCGGGGTGTCGGCGTCGATCCCGAGCACCGTGCCCAACGCGAGGCGCACGTCGGTGAGGGCGGTCAGCCAGGCGTCGGCCTGCTCGGGTGTGAGCACGATCTTGCCGCCCGAGGTGGGCACGGTGTTCAGGATGACGCTGCCCGCCGCCAGCTTGGCGTCGATGATCTCCGGCTCGTGCAGCCCGCGCAGCGCGCTGTTGAGGTCGGCGCGGTCCGCGTCGGGTGAACCGGGTTCACTGCGATGGAAGTCCGGCAGCAATCGACGCAGCCGCGGATCCTCCGGCGCTGCGGTGTTGCCGGTACGCAGCCCGGTCAGCGCGGCGAGGTCGTCCTCGGGCGCGGCTTCGGCACGCTCGCTGAGCAGCCCGGAGACCGCACCGACCAGCGAGCGCAGCACATTGGCCTCGCGTGCGTCCATCTCGGATCGCAGTTTGAGACCGCTCAGCGAGTTCTTTCTGCTCCACTTCCGCACGGCGTCAGGGTAGTCGTCCTGGTCAGTCGTCTCGCTGCATGGTCGCCCAGAGTCCGGCGGCGTGCAGCCGCTGGACGTCGTGTTCCATCTTGTCCCGCGAACCCGACGAGACGACCGCTTTGCCCTCGTTGTGCACGCAGAGCATCAGCTCAGTCGCCTTCGCTTTGCTGTAGCCGAAAAGCTTTTGGAAGATGTAGGCGACGTAGTGCATGAGGTTGACCGGGTCGTCCCAGACCACAGTGACCCACGGGCGATCTTCTGCCTCCAAGATCTCGGTGTATTCGACCGCCTCGGGGGTCGCCTGTGCCGCTGACAGTGTCGCGTCCACGGCGCCTACCCCGACGCCGCCGCCGACTATGTTGCACAAGGCCATAACGTCAAGGGTACGACTCGACTCCGGATGAGCAACACCCCGATCGGACCTGATTCGAGCATTTCACAGGTCACCGAGCGAGCGCCCACCTATCATGTATCGCACTCGCAAGCGCTCTATACCGGACCGGTCTGTCTACAGTGGCTGCGTGGACATCCGCGACGGCGTCGGCAGCACCGCTCTGCTGACGGACCAGTACGAACTGACCATGCTGGCCGCCGCGCTGGCCGATGATTCGGCGCATCGCCGCTGCACCTTCGAGGTGTTCGCGCGCCGCCTGCCGCACGGCCGCCGCTACGGCGTGGTCGCGGGCACCGGCCGGGTGCTGGAGGCGCTGGAACGTTTCCAGTTCGGCGAGCCGGAGCTGGCCGTGGTCGCGCCGTTCCTGCCGGCCAAGACGGTGGACTGGCTGCGTGACTACCGCTTCACCGGCGATATCGACGGCTACGCCGAGGGTGAGCTGTACTTCCCCGGCTCCCCCATCCTGTCGGTGCGCGGCAGCTTCGCCGAGTGCGTCGTACTGGAGACGCTGGTCCTGTCGATCCTCAACCACGACAGCGCGATCGCGTCCGCGGCGGCCAGGATGGTGAGCGCGGCGGGCGGGCGCCGGATGATCGAGATGGGGTCGCGGCGCACCCATGAACTCGCCGCGCCGGACAGCTCACGGGCCGCCTACCTGGCCGGCTTCGACGCGACCTCGAATCTGGCGGCGGTGCGTCGCTACGGCGTGCCGGGCGCGGGCACCAGCGCGCACGCGTTCACGCTCTTGCACGCGGGGGCGGCAGGCGCCGGTGTCGGGGCGCCCGGCACGGCAGAAAGCGAGGCAGCCGCCTTCCGCAGCCAGGTCGAGGCGCTCGGCATCGGCACCACGCTGCTGGTGGACACCTACGACATCACCCGCGGCGTGGCGACCGCGATCGAGGTAGCCGGGCCGGAGCTGGGCGGGGTGCGGATCGACTCCGGCGACCTCGGCGTGCTGGCCAGGCAGGTCCGCGATCAGCTGGACGGGCTCGGCGCCACCAAGACCCGCATCGTGGTGTCCGGCGACCTCGACGAATACGCCATCGCCGCGCTGCGGGCGGAGCCGGTGGATGTGTACGGCGTCGGCACCTCGCTGGTGACCGGATCCGGCGCGCCGACCGCGGGCATGGTCTACAAGCTGGTCGAGGTCGAGGGCGTGCCGGTCGCCAAGCGCAGCAGCCACAAGGAGTCGCGCGGCGGTACCAAGAAGGCGATCCGGCTGTCCAGGGAGACCGGCACGATCGTCGAGGAGATCGTCTACCCGGCGGCCGGGCCGATGCCCGAGGTGAACGGTTTCGAGGCGCGTGAACTGCTGGTCCCGCTGGTGCGCGAGGGCAAGCTCGTCGACGATCTGCCGACGCTGTCCGACAGCCGCGATCACGTGGCGAACGGCCTGATCAGCCTGCCGTGGGAAGGCTTGAAGCTGTCCGCGGGCGAACCCGCCGTGCCGACGACCTTCGTCAGCTGACCACCGCCTGCCGATCCGCCGGGTCGGCAGTCTCGCGAAGCGGCACAATGCAATACGGGTACTCAGTTCACACCGCGGGAGGTCAGCATGACCCGAGCCCTGATCATCGTCGACGTGCAGAACGATTTCTGCGAGGGCGGGTCGCTCGCCGTCGCGGGCGGCGCCGCGGTCGCCGCGCGCATCAGCGACCTGCTCGCGGCCACCCACTACACCGCGGTGGTCGCAACCCGCGACCATCACATCGACCCCGGTGACCACTTCTCCGCGCAGCCCGATTACGTCGACTCCTGGCCGCCGCACTGCCGCGCGGGTACTCCGGGCGCGGATTTCCACCCGAATCTGAACACCGCGGCGGTCCAGCAGGTCTTTTCCAAGGGTGAGTATTCCGCCGCCTACTCCGGTTTCGAGGGCACCGCCGAGGACGGCACCGGCCTGGCCGATTGGCTGCGCGCGCACGACATCGAGTCGGTCGACATCGTCGGCATCGCCACCGACCACTGCGTCCGCGCCACCGCGCTGGACGCGCGAATCGAAGGCTTCGACACCCGCGTGCTGCTCGACCTGACGGCCGGGGTTTCCCGCGACACGACCGACGCCGCGCTGGGTCATATGCGCGCCGCGGGCGTCGACCTCGAAGGAAGCGTTTCCGGGTAACCGATCACCGCGACGGCCGCGTCTGCTGTCGGTCCCGGGCAGTAGGCTGCTCGCGTGCCCGAACTCCCCGCCGTCCCCGACCTTTTGGCCACTGCCGTGCAGGCGCTCGGCGGGAAAGAGCGCGTCGGGCAGGTGACGATGGCGACCGCGGTGGACCACGCGATCGACACCAAGGAGCACCTGGCGGTGCAGGCCGGAACGGGTACCGGCAAGTCGCTGGCCTACCTGGTGCCCAGCCTGCGCCACGCGGTACGCACCGGGCGCACGGTGGTGGTGTCGACGGCGACGATCGCGCTGCAGCGTCAGCTGGTCGATCGCGATCTGCCCCGGCTGTCCGAGGCGCTGAGCAAGCCGCTCGGGCGCGCGGCGAAGTTCGCGATTCTCAAGGGCCGCAACAACTATCTGTGCCTGAACAAGATCAACAGCGTGATCCCGGACGAGCCGGAGGCCGAGCTGTTCGACGCGTTCGCCATCTCCCGGCTCGGCCGCGAGGTGCAGCGGCTCAACGAGTGGGTCTCCGACACCGAGACCGGCGACCGGGACGAGCTGGTACCCGGCGTGACCGACCGCGCCTGGAAACAGGTGAGCGTCTCCTCGCGCGAATGCCTCGGCAAGTCGCGCTGCCCGTTCGGCCAGGACTGCTTCGCCGAACGCGCCCGGGCGGAATCCGCGCAGGCCGACGTGGTGGTGACCAACCACGCGCTGCTGGCCATCGACGCGATCAGCGGCATCCAGGTGCTCCCCGAACACGACGTGGTGGTCATCGATGAGGCGCATGAACTGGTCGACCGCGTCACCGGCGTGGCCACCGCCGAGCTGGCCTCGACGGCGATCAGCGCGGCCGCGCGGCGCTGCGCCAAGCTGATCGATGAGAAAGAGGTGGACCGTCTCGAGGGCGCCGCCGAGGCGTGGCACGACGTGCTGGACGAGTTGCCCGCCGCCCGCTGGGAGCGGATACCCGGCGGCGTCGCCCCGGTGCTCGCGCTGATCCGCGATGCCGCGTGGAACGCCCGCACCGCGCTGGCCCCGCAGGGCGGCACCACCCAGCAGGGCGATGTGGAGACCGCCGCGGCCCGTACCCAGGCGGTGGCCGCGATCGATGAGATCCACGACAGCGCGGTCCGTGCGCTCACCGCGTTCGACGAACCGGATCCGGCCAAACGACACGACGTCATCTGGCTGTCCGCCGACGAGATGCGCGGCGTCGCCCGGCGCGCGCTGCGGATGGCGCCACTCTCGGTGGGTGGGCTGTTGCGCAGCAGGCTGTTCGGCACCGCGACCGTGGTCCTCACCTCGGCGACACTGCAGATCGGCGGCTCGTTCGACGGGCTCGCGATCACCTGGGGACTGCCCGCGCAATCGTCGAGCCAGTCCGATCCCGGCATGGCCAACGGGGCCGAGGCACCCGCCGACGCCGACAAGGTGCGCTGGAGTTCGCTCGATGTCGGCTCGCCGTTCGACCATGCCAAGTCCGGCATCCTCTACGTCGCCAAGCACCTGCCCCCGCCGGGGCGCGACGGCCTCGCGCCCGCCTACCTGGACGAGATCGAGCGGCTCATCAAGGCCGCGGGCGGTCGCACGCTCGGCCTGTTCTCCTCGATGCGAGCGGCCAAGGCGGCGACCGAGGCGTTGCGCGAGCGGCTGGACACACCCGTGCTGTGCCAGGGCGACGACTCCACCGGCGCGCTGGTCCGCAAGTTCGCCGACGACCCGGAGACCTCGCTGTTCGGCACGCTGTCGCTGTGGCAGGGCGTCGACGTGCCGGGTCCGTCGCTGAGCCTGGTCATCCTGGATCGAATTCCGTTCCCGCGCCCCGACGATCCGCTGCTCACCGCGCGCCAGCGTGCGGTCGAATCGCGCGGCGGCAACGGGTTCATGGCGATCGCGGCCAATCATGCGGCGCTGCTGCTCGCCCAGGGCACCGGCCGGCTGCTGCGCAGCGTCGACGACCGCGGGGTGGTCGCGATCCTCGACTCCCGGCTGGCCACCGCCCGCTACGGCGGCTACCTGCGCGCCTCGCTACCGCCGTACTGGGAGACCGCCGACCCCGAGGTCGTCGTGAAGGCGTTGAAGCGACTCACCGAAAACGCGGTGTGATACCGCGCACATCGCCGCGCCGATACTCGCGCATACTTCCGAACAGAAGTAAATTAAGGGTGGTACTTCGGTGAACCCCAATTCCCACACCGAATGTATCGGCGGTCCCCGCGCCAAGCCCTGCACGCGGCGCGGGGACACCACAAATCCCCCCTCGCGCGCGGTCCGCACATGAGACCGTTTCCAGATGAAGCACCCCGCAGACACTGATGTCCTAGGCGAATTTCTGGTCAGCGCAAGATCATTGGCCGAGTATCGCGCAATATTCATGCTCTCCGACGCCGATTTGCACGGCCGCATTCTCGACTGCCCGGGCGGCGCAGCGAGTTTCACGGCTGAGGCGAGTGCACTCGGCGCCCACGTCACCGCCGCCGATCCGGTCTACGCCCGCTCCGCCGAGGAGCTGCGGATTCTCGCGGTCGCCGAAACCGACCGCGGAAGCAGCTGGGCCACGGCGCATTCGGCCAGATACCGGTGGGACTGGTACGGCGGCCCGCAGCAGCACCGCGACATGCGCCACGCCGCTGCCCTGCTGTTCGGCGCCGATCAGACCGTCCACCCCGATCGGTACGTCGCCGCGGAGCTGCCGTCGCTACCCTTCCCGGTTAACAGCTTCGACCTGGTGCTCAGCTCCCACCTGCTGTTCACCTACGCCGATCGGCTCAACGCCGACTTCCACCGCAACGCCCTGCTCGAACTGGCCCGGGTCGGCACCGGTGAGGTCCGCACCTATCCGCTGGTCGACCACCTCGGTAACCCACTGGACGACCTGGTCGCGCACGTCCGAAAGGAACTCGAAGACAAAGGTATTCGGACCAGCCTGCGAGAAACCGACTACGAATTCCACCACGGGGCGCACACGATGCTCGTCTTACACCCCTGATCACCAGCTGTGTGCCACCGCGCGGTAGGTGGTCTCGATGAGCCGGTGCAGTTGTCGCTGGAGCTCCTCGGTCGGCCCCGGCGTCAGCGTGAACTCGTCGTCGCCGTGGTTGTGCAGCAGGTAGCGGCCGTCGGCGGGCAGGTAATCCATCCAGTGGAAACCACGACCGTCGGTGGTCGGCCTGCTGTCGATCGCGCCACCGGCGAACACGCCGACTTCACCGAGCCCGGAGCGCGGGCGGCGGACAATGCGATTGAGTTGCTCGGTGTGTGAAAGGCGCGTGGGGTGCTTGGCGTACTCCACCCGGTGCACATCCGAGCGGCGCCCACTGATCGGCGGATATTTGCCGCCGACACAATTCGGGAACTGCGCGGCGATCTGCCCCGGCAAAGCCTGCGGCGGACAGCGGCTGAGCAGAATATCGCGGCCGTATTCCTGCGTGGGACCGGGCAATTGGACCGCGATGGTCGCGGCGCGCGCCGTCATACCCGCGTGCACGCGCACCACCTGTTTGAAGTCGCGCCCGAAGAATCCGTGCACCTCGACCCGAACCTGCGGTTCCAGCAACACATTCAAGGCATTGAACAAGTCGGGAGTCGCGAACCCCGACAGCTGCCGCGTGGCATTCTCGCGCAGCCGCTGATAGTCCTCGTAGGCGTCCACGTCATCGACGGTGTAGCGCAACGGATATGGCAGCCGGTCCCGGCCGAGCGCCTCCAGCGCCAGCTCGAACATCAAACCGTCCAGGCGCCAGCGGGATTCACTCATCCGCCGATGACCCCGCCCGGCGGCAGCGCGGGCGGCTGCGTGCCCAGCAATTCCGAACCACGGTCGTAGATCAGGTAATCCGGGGTTTTGTGCTCGCCGTCTTCGTCGCCTTTGCCGCGCGCACCGGGCGCACCCATGCCCGGCATGCCTGCCGCGCCCGCCTTGCCCGTGGATGCCGCGCGGGCGGCGGTCGACGCGGCTGTGGTGGTGGGCGTGGCTGCTTTGCCCGGCACGCTCTTTCCCGGGGACGGGGTGGAACTCGGGGTCCCCGGGGTGCGCGACGGGGTGCCCGGGAACGTGGTGGATGGTGTGCCGGCCGGGGTCGACGGGTTGCGCGACTTCGTCGGATCGTCGGTGTTGCTGGGGGTCCCCGGGGTGGCCGAGGCCGGCGTTGTGCTGGTCGGCTTGTCCGAGGTCGGGTTCTGGTTCGTGCTGGCGGGTTGCGTCGACTGCGGGGTGGTGGTGTCCGGCTTTTTCGTGTCGTCCGCGGATTTCGGGTCCGTCGAATTCGGCGAGCCGGTCGGATCGGCGCTGGTCGGGTTGCCGGTCGGGTTCGAACTCGGGTTGCTGATCGGGCCACCCGGGTTGTTCTTGTCCACCGTGGTGGTGGGTTCGGGGAGGATCGGGGTGATCTGGTCGACCTCGTTCACGCCGGGGCGGTAGTACTGGGTCATCACGAACCGCGCCTCACTCTCCGCCTCTTGCGCGCGATGAGTGGGGCCCTTGATGACGTTCTGCAAAGGCAAAGCGTCGATGAATCGATCACCGACCGTATAGCTATCCGGCTTCCCCACACTGGCTTTCGCCTGCGCCAAGTGCCCCTGCGTCAGGTCCAGACCGTGGCCGACCATCTGGAACGTGGCGGCCAGCTTCGCGAACGATGTCGAGAATTCGCGCGTCGCATCGATCGCGCTCGTGCCCGACTTACCGTTCCAGTGCTCCGTAATATCCTGCTCGACACCCTTTTTGAACTCTTCGACGGCGGTGCGCGCATCGGTGGACAGATTCCGCCAGCCGTCGGCCTTGGCGTTGATCTCGCCCTCTTGCACCCCTTCGAGCGCGTTGTAGATCTGCTGATGCGACATCGTCTCGAACGGATCCTGCGCCTTGATGGCCGGTGCGTCGAACGTGCCGTTGCCGTACTCGGACAGCAAGCTCGACCACTCGTTGTTGACGAAACCGCGGTCCTGATCCCACTTCGTCTTCTCGTCGGCAGCACGCTGCTGATCGGTCTGCTTGTTCTTGTCCGCCTCGTGCGACGAGCCGGTGAGACGGCCGGCGCCGATCGCGACGAGCCAGTCGTTGAAGGAGGGCATTACGCACCACCCGTGTTCAGGGCGGCGAGTTTGTCCGCGACGGACTGGTCGGATTCGGTGATCTTGCCGATGGCGAGTTCGTACGTTTCCTTCATCAAGGTGACGATGTCGATGCTCTGCTGAAGCCGCTTCACGGCCGAATCAGTGCCGTTGTTCGCCTTGAGCGCGAACTTCTGTCGCAGATCCCCCGCGGAAGTCAGACTGCCGAACCCGCTGAGATGTTCGAGTTCCGCAGCCTTGTTCACCATCGCATCAAGCTTGGTGCGCATCTGCTCGGCGTGCGTCACCAACCGTTCACGAATCTGACTATCCAAGAGGAGCTCACCGCCTTCGGCCTGCTTCTTCAATGTCTGCCAGCGCGTCAGCATCGCCTGCATTTCGCTCTGCTCGGTGTCCGACATCGTCCCTCCTCTAACTGTCTTGATCCCCTGCCCGCTGCCGCCGTTATTGCGGCGCCGCTGCGTCTGCCATCAGTGGGTCGCAGCGCGATGCGGCTACTTCGGCAGGAAAGGCTCGAGTTCCTGCGCGTGCCGAACGGCCAAATCACACGGAGGCGACTGCGGGATCGAGGCCCGCGCGCTGTATCGCCAGCCGACGGCCACCTCGAACATGCCCTTCGACCAGGGCAGGCTCGCGTAGCAGCGGAGCTTGTCGACATCGGATTTGTCCTGGTAGGTCAGGCCGGGGCGCGGACCGATCGGCACATCGCGGAAGCCGGTCAGCTTGTCGTTCTTGCGAGCTTCGTCCTGTGAATAGACAGTCGACGAGACACTGACGAAATACGGACCCTCGGTCGAACTCCACTGGCAAACCCGAGCGCTGACAGGACCTGTCGGCGCATCTGTGGTGACGTCCTTAGAGGCAGCATCCACTTTGGTGGCGCGCAACGCGTCATCGGACAACTCCGTGCACGGGTTGTACTGCACTGTCCGCTCACCATTGGTCGGCTTCCCACTGACCTCCGTCGTAGGCGTCCCCTCGGTCGGCGAGCACCCCACCACCAACCCGACCACCGCCACCCCGGCGAGCACCGTCCGCACCGCAACCTTCGGCGACACAATGGCGGTTCGCATATCTCTCCTGACTTCGGCCCGGGACACCCCGACACAGGATAAGACGCACACGATCTCCCCCTGGTTCCCCTTCAAACTAGAGCAATCCAATTGGATCGTTCCAGTCCGGCCGCCGAATCCCGCGCCATCCCCACCCGCGGAACTCGGCGGCCGACCCCGGTCAACCGCGCACAGCTACCGCGTCCACCTCGAACAACATCCCCGGCAACGCGAGCGCGGCAACACCCGCCAGCGTCTGCACCGGCGGACGCTCACCCCAGATCTCTGCGATCTTCTGTCCGATCACCGCAAGCTTGTCGAGGTTGTGGTCGACAATGAACGTGCGCAGTTGCGCAACATCCGCGAAGTCCAATCCCACTGAGCGCAAAGCGATCCCGAGGTTGGCGAACGCCTTGTCGACCTGCACCCCGAAATCCGCGCTCGTGGTATGCCCCTCCGCATCCGAGTCGTACTGCCCCGCGACGAGCACCAGCTCCCCGCTGACCCGCGCCACATGGCTGTACCCGAACCCCGTCGGATCGTGCAGCTCCGCAGGATTGCTGATCTCGATAGCCATCACCGTCTCCTATTGTCTCGATCTTCCGAACAACGAGATGACCACGCAGCGTCGCGGACTGTGACATGACAACGGCGCGGCGACCCGAATGGGTCACCGCGCCGCGATCGAGAGGTGTGGTCAGTAGGTCAGATGACCCACTTCAGGATGAGGGTGATCACCGCGGCGATCACGGCGAGCACGATCGCCGCGGCGCCGACCGCGAATCCCCGTTGCGCCCAGGGGCGGCCGTGATCCAGCGAGAACTTGCCGGGGCCGGTGAAGGCGAATCCCGCGGCGACGACGCCGAACAGCAACGGCATCTCGTAGGTGTTCTCACCGAACAGGCCCATGGGCCACAGCGCGTTGATCGCGTTGATCATGGTGCCCAGCACGATGGCGGAGGCCAGCGGCGTCAGGAGACCGAGGGCGAGGAGCAGACCGCCACCGAGTTCCGTAAGACCGGCGAGGGCGCCGAAGACCTTGCCGGGGTTGTACCCCATGCCATCGAAGCCTGCGGCGGTGGCTTCCAGGCCGTAGCCATAGAACCAGCCGAACAGCTTCTGGGCACCGTGCACGGCCATCAGCCCGCCGAACGCGACGCGGATGATCAGGAGGCCGATGTCGGCGGCGACGCCGTCCAATTCGGTGTTGGTGGTAGCTCTTTCCAGTACGGATTTCGTGGTCATGCTGGTCCTCGTCCCTGCAAGTCAGATTCCAAACAGCTGGTCAAATGGCTTCGGCGTTGAAGCGGACTGCGGTCCGATTCTCGCACGGGCCATCACAACTTCCAAGACCCTGGTCTTATTCCTGACTACGTTTTCCGTCCCCGGTTCGGTTCACTCCGTGAGGAAGAAGAAGTAACCCAGGAACACGACCAGCAGTGCCCACATCGCCGGGTGCACGTCTTTGATCCGGCCCTTGGCGACCATGACAATCGGGTAGAACAGCATTCCCATGGCCAGGCCATTCGCGATCGAGTACGTCAGCGGCATCATCACGATCGTGATGAATGCGGGCACCGAGTATTCAAGCCGATTCCAGTCGATCTCGCCGAGTGCGCGAGACATCAACACACCGACCACGATCAACGCCGGGGCGGTGACCTCGCCGGATCCCGCGACGACCGCGAAGATCGGGTAGCAGAACATGGCGATCAGGAACCACCCCGCGGTGGTGACGGCGGTCAATCCGGTGCGGCCGCCCGCGGACACACCCGCGGTGGATTCGACGTAGGCGGTGGTGGTGGAGGTGCCGATGACCGCACCCGCCATGGTGCCGACGGAGTCGGCGGCCAACGCGCTCGCGGCGCGCGGCAGTTTGCCGTCCTTGTCGAGCAGACCCGCCTGGTTGGCGACGCCGATCAGCGTCCCGGACGCGTCGAAGAAGTCCACGAAAAGCATGGTGAGAACGACGACGGCCATCTGACCGGTGAACGCGTCGGGCAGATGGATGATCGCCTGACCGAAGGTCTGGTCCAACCCCTTCGGCGCCGCGACGACACCATTGGGCAGATCGACCAGCCCGCTGACGATGCCCACACCCGCGGTAAGCACGATTCCGTACAGCACCGCACCGTGCCAGCCGATGACGAGGAAGACCACGGTGATCACGAGCCCGAACAGCGCGAGCAACGTGGTGCCCTTGGTGAAGTCGCCCAGGGTGACGAGGGTGGCCTCGCTGTTCACCACGATGCCCGCGTTCTTCAAGCCGAGGAACGCCACGAACAACCCGATGCCGGCGCCGACGGCCAGCTTCATCTGCATGGGAATCGCATTGAGGATGCGCTCGCGCACCTTGGTGACCGCGAGCAGGAAGAAGATGATGCCGGAGAGCAGGGTGCCGGACAGCGCCACCTCCCACGGAATGCCCATGCCGAGCACCACCGAGTAGGCAAAGAACGCGTTGAGCCCCATGCCGGGTGCGAGCGCGATCGGATACTTGGCCCACAGCCCCATGACGAGCGTGCCGAACACCGCGGCGACGGCGGTCGCGGTGAACACCGCCTGCATGGGAATGCCCTTGTCGCCGAGCGCACCCTCGTCGCCGAGGATCGACGGGTTCACGGCGAGCACGTAGGACATGGCCAGGAACGTGACCGTGCCCGCCATGAGTTCGCGTTTCATGCTCGAGCCAGTCGCGCTGATGCCGAAGAACGCGTCGATGCGACCTCGGGGCTCGGTCGGTACGGCGGTGGCCATGGGCGGTCTCCAGTCGGGGAGTGGTACGGGCGTGCCCAGGCACGGTAGCCGACGATTCACCGAATCGCGGAATTCGACCCGACCGATCCCCGCTCGGACCGTCTATGTCCCGAAAGGGCTGGTGTGGCCCTTGCGGCCGGTCTCAAGCGTTGGGCGCGGCGACCAATCCGAGCTCCGCATCGCCGGCGAGCAACGCGTTGTGTGGCAGCACTCGCACCGTGTAGCCGACTGCGCCCGACAGCGGCACCGGCGTGTCCACGGTGAAAAGCTCGACACCGGCATCGGATCCGGCGTGCGTCATCGCGACGGTGCTCACATCGGAGAGATCGTCGGAGGTGGACACCCGCCCGAGCACCGCCTGCACCACCACGTCGCCGACCTGCAATCCGCCCAGGTCGATGCGCGCGGTCAGGGACAGCCGGGCACCGATGATCGGCGTATCCGGCAGGCCCGCGCTGTCCACCTGGATCACCTTCACCGACGGCCACGCCGCTTCGACGCGGCGCCGATAGTCGGCGATGGCCCGGGCTTCGGCGAACTCGTCGGCGGTCGCCCGCTGGTAGGCGTCGGCGGCCGGGGCGTAGTACTCGACGGCGTAGTCGCGAACCATGCGGGAGGCGAGCACCTTCGGGCCGAGGGTCTGCAGGGTGTGCCGCACCATCTCGACCCAGCGCACCGGCATCCCGGCGGCGTCGCGATCGTAGAAGCGGGGCGCGACAGTCCGCTCGAACAGGTCGTAGAGCGCGGCGGCCTCGAGGTCGTCGCGGCGGTGTTCGTCGCTGACGCCGTCGGCGGTCGGGATGGCCCAGCCGTTCTCGCCGTCGAACATCTCGTCCCACCAGCCGTCCCGGATGGACAGGTTGAGGCCGCCGTTGAGCGCGGACTTCATGCCGGAGGTGCCGCACGCCTCGAGCGGGCGCAGCGGATTGTTCAGCCAGACATCGCAACCCCAGTACAGGTAGCGGGCCATCGACATGTCGTAGTCGGGCAGGAAGACGATGCGGTGCCGCACCTCGGGATCGTCGGCGAAGCGCACCACCTGCTGGATCAGCGCCTTGCCGCCGTCGTCGGCGGGGTGGCTCTTACCCGCGACCACCAGCTGCATCGGCCGCTCGGGGTCGAGCAGCCTGGCGCGCAACCGTTCCGGGTCGCGCAGCATCAGCGTGAGCCGCTTGTAGGTCGGCACGCGGCGGGCGAAGCCGACGGTCAGCACGTCCGAGTCGAAAACACTGTCCACCCAGCCCAATTCGGCCTCGGCGGCGCCGCGGTCCAGCCAGGACGCGCGCACCCGGCGCCGCACCTCGGCAACCAGGATGCCGCGCAACGCGTTCCGGGTGGACCACAGTTCGCCCAGATCGACGTCCCGCAGCCGCTCCCAGCCGCGCGCCTCCTCGACGAGTTCGGCGCCGATGTGCTTGCGCGCCTTGTCGAACCACTCGCGGGCCGCCCAAGTCGGCGCGTGCACACCGTTGGTGACCGAGCCGATCGGCACCTCGGCCGCGTCGAATCCGGGCCACAGCGCGGCGAACATCTCCCGGCTGACCTCGCCGTGCAGTTTCGAAACACCGTTGGCGCGCTGGGCAAGTCGCAAACCCATGTGCGCCATGTTGAACACCGAAGGGTCCGCCTCACGACCCAAAGCGACGATCCGGTCCACGGAAAGCCCTGGGAGCATGGCGGATTCGGATTCGCCGTGCGCTCCCCCGAAGTAGCGGCGCACCATCGGCATCGGGAACCGGTCGATACCGGCGGGAACCGGGGTATGCGTGGTGAAGACCGTGCCCGCCCGCACCGCGGCCAGCGCCGTATCGAAATCCTGCCCGGCAGAGACGAATTCGCGAATACGCTCGACGCCGAGGAACCCCGCGTGCCCTTCGTTCATATGGAACACATCAGGATCGGGCAGTCCGGCCGCGTTGGTGTAGGCGCGCACCGCACGCACCCCGCCGATACCGGCCAGGATCTCCTGCCGGATCCGATGCTCCTGATCGCCGCCGTAGAGCCGGTCGGTCACCGCACGCAGCTCCGGATCGTTCTCCGCGATATCGGAGTCCAGCAGCAGCAGCGGCACCCGGCCGACCTGTGCGATCCACACCCGCGCCCGCAGCACCCGCTGATCGGGCATCGCCACGTGAATCAGCACCGGCGCGGTCTCCGCCCCACCGTTGTCCGAGGTGAGCAGCCGCAACGGCAGACCCTGCGGATCCAGATCCGGGTAATGCTCGGTCTGCCACCCGTCCGCCGACAACGTCTGCCGGAAATAGCCGGAGCGGTACAGCAAACCGACACCGATCAGCGGCAGGCCGAGGTCGGAGGCCGCCTTCAGATGATCCCCCGCGAGGATGCCGAGGCCGCCGGAGTAGTTGGGCAGCACCTCGGTCACGCCGAACTCCATGGAGAAGTACGCGATCCCGCGCACTCCCTCCTCCCCCGCCCGTCGCTCGAACCAGCTCGGCGCCGCCAGGTAGTCCCGCAGATCCGCCGCCGCGGCATCCACTCGACGCACATATTCGGGGTCGGCCGCCAGCTCGTCTACCCGCGCGGCAGGCACCTCCCCCAGCATCCGCACCGGGTCGTGCCCCATCTCCAGCCACCGCTGCGGATCCATCTCGGCAAACAGATCCTGCGTAGGCGGATGCCACGACCAGCGCAGATTCGTAGCGAGCTCGCCGAGGGCGGCCAGCCGCTCAGGCAGATGGGCACGGACGGTGAATCGACGCAATGCCTTCACCCGGCGAACCCTACCGAACGAGGCGCCTTCGAGCCGCCTCGGCGGTAGAGCTCACAACCAAAGCGATACGACATCTGTCTTACTTATGTCGTACACTTGTCACATGGCTACGATTACCTTTCGCCCAACCGCTGACGACGAGCAGATCATCAACCGCGCCCGCCACGACGACGAGAACATCACCGATGTCATCCGTCGCGCCCTGCGATTACTCGATCGCGAAGAGTGGCTAGCGCAGGCCCGAATCGACGCGGCAGCGCTCCGGGACGAGGACCTGAACGCGGAGCCCGACGCATGGTGAACCTGATCCGTGGAGCAGTCCACCGTGTCGATCTCGGCGATGCCAAGCGCGGCCATGAGCAACGCGGGCGACGGCTGGGGATCATCGTGTCGCCGACAGATCTGCTTTCCTCGGTAGTCACGATCGTCCCGACTTCGACGTCAGCTCGATCTTCGGTCTACCGACCGGTGACCGAGATCGACGGCCGCGAAACACTGCTACTGGTCGACCAGGTGCGAACCATCGATCTGGACTACCTCGGAAAATTTGTCGAGATGCTGAACCGCACCGACGTAGCTGCACTCGACGACGCACTGGGTCGGTACCTCGGGATCGTCTGATCCGAATGCAAGGGGGTTGTCATGACTTACCTCGACCACCGGTAGTCGACTGCCGAAAGTACTTACGGATGACTGATTCGGGTCGTGTCCTGCGGCAATAGCGTTGCTCCCGTTAGCAAGACGAGCAACGAGCACTACGAAGGACACATCATGAGTCGAGTTATCCGCCGTACGCCGCGCCAGGCAATCGTCCTCGCGACGGCCGCGATCATCGCGCTGGGGCTGGGGACCGGATGCGCTACCGCGGACCCCGCGCCGGCGCCGCCCTCGGGTAGCTCGCAGACCGCGGCACCGGAGGTCGATATGAATACTGTTGTCGCCCAGTACCTGGAGGCGTGGAACGCCACCGATCCCGCCGCCAGGAAGGCGGCCATCGCCCGGGTGTTCACCGAGCAGGCGACCTACGTCGATCCGTTGATGGCCGTGACCGGTCACGCGGAGCTCGATGGGGGCATCGCCGCGGTGCAGACCAAGTTCCCCGGGTGGGTGTTCAAGCTGGCGGGACCGGTTGACGCGCACCACAATCAGGTCCGCTTCACCTGGGGGCTCGGCCCGGCCGACAGCGAACCGGTGGTGATCGGCTTCGACGTCGCCGTCGTCGAAAACGGCCGTATCGCAAAGGTATACGGCTTCCTCGACAAGGTCCCCGCCGCCTGATCCGCAGGGCCCATGACCGAATCACCAACGCGGCCCCGGCTTTCCGCCGGGGCCGCGCTCGTCATTACTGCCCGCTGAACTTTTCCGCGGTGTACTCGGGGCTGAACTGCTCGACGTACTCACCCGCGGGCGGCACCTCGGTGATCATGTCGATCAGTACCCCGCTCGGGTCGGCGACGATGAAGTGCCGCTGCCCGAAGTCCTCGGTGCGGATCTCGAGTTCGGCCTTCAGGCCACCCTGGACCACCATGCGGTCCCACTCGGCATCCACGTCGGCGACCTCGAAGTTCAGGATCAGTCCCTGCACCGGCTTGCGATACGCCTCGGGCACCGTCGCATGGGTGTAGTCGAGCAGCGCGAGCTCGTAGGTGACATCCCCCGGCCGACGCAGGCTGACGTACCAGTCCGCCTCGAAGGTGATCTCGAAGCCGAGCCACTCGGTGTAGAAGTCGCGGGCTGCCGCGACCTCGGAGGTACCGATGACCGGGTAGAAGCTGCTCAGTTTCACGTTCTCACCTTTCACATACCGTTGGTATGTGAGTTAAGGTAGTTCACGTACCATCGGTATGTCAACAGGGAAGGTGGGCGATGCCGAGCAAGATCCGCACCCAGCAACGCGAGGAGACCCGCAACGCGCTGCTGCGCGAGAGCAGGCGCCTGTTCGCGGCGAAAGGCTATGGGGCCGTGGGCTTGTCGGAGATCGTCAGAGCGGCGGGGGTGACCAAGGGCGCGCTGTACCACAACTTCGACAGCAAGGCCGAGCTGTTCGCGGCGGTCCTCGAACAGGTGCAGAGCGAGGTGGGCGAACGAGTGGCCGCGGCCGCCGACGCCGTCGAGGACCGCTGGGAGCAACTGGTCACCGGATGCACGACGTTCCTGGCGACCTGCACCGATCCGGAGCTGGCGCGGATCATGCTGATCGACGGGCCCGCGGTCCTCGGCTGGCACGAATGGCGTGCGCTGGACGCGGCCGCATCGGGCCGCCACCTAGAGGAGGCATTGACGGCGCTGATCGACGAGGGTGTGCTGGCCGACCAGCCCGTCGCCCCGCTGACCCACCTGTTGTCCGGCGCGATGAACGAGGCGGCGCTGTGGTTGGCCACCTCGGACGACCCGCAGGCACTGGCCGACACCACCGCCGCCCTGCGCCGCCTGCTCGAAACGTGTCGCACCACTCCTGGGTGAGCACCGCTGGAAGCCGGGCAGGCGACGGTTCCCGCCATGCGCAGTCGCAGGGACCGGTCGCGAATCTGACACCGCAGCAGCTGACGGCAATGCCGTTTTCCGATGCGGCCCCGCAGCAGGCGATCGGAGCGCGGCCAACGGCAGGCGACCACGCCGTCCGGAATGCGGCCGGGCAACAGGCAACCGCGCCCATCAGCTGCGGAAGCCGAAATCTGCTGGCGACGCAGCCAATCGACATGACAGCATCGACGAATGCCGCACTGGGTGACCGTCCTCCCCCAATTCCTGCTGGCCTGCGTCATCCTGGCCGCGCTACCCGGACCCGCGACGGCCCTGTTCCTGCAGCGCGCGGTCCGCGACGGACGCAAGGCGGGCCTGGCCGCGGTCGCGGGCAACGAGATCGGCGTGCTCGCCTGGAACCTGGCGGGCGCCGCCGGCCTGTCGGTGCTGCTGGTCGCCAATCGATACATGAACACCGCGATGCACATCATCGGCGCGGTGGTGCTGATCTGGCTCGGCGTGCAGGCCTGGCGCGGTGCGCGCACCGACGACGAGTTCGGCGGCACCATGACGAAGCTGCTGCCCTCGGGCCGGACCCCCGCCGCGGCGTTCCGCGCCTCCCTGGTCTCCATCGCCGCGAATCCGAAGGCGGCGGTGTTCGGGCTGACGATCCTGCCGCAATTCCTGCCGTCCAGCGGCCCGGTGCTGCCGACCATTTTCATCCTGGTGGCGATTCAACTCGTCGTCGACTCGGCCTGGTGCGTGGGCATCGTGCTGGCCGCCGACCAGGCGGGCAGCTGGTTGCGGCGCACCGGTATCCGGCAGCGGATCGAGCGGGCGCTCGGCGCGATCCTGATCGCGCTCGGCCTCGGGCTGGCCGCCGACGCGCGTTGATCCGCCGACCGCGCTGATCACACGAATGGCGCTCTGACGGTAGGTTGGGTCCGTGACCGGCCGCATCGCAATCGATGACACTGCCCCGTACATCGCAGGCGGACGGCCCGCCAAGGCCGTCGTCGGGGAGGTTTTCCCGGTGCGCACCGTGGTGTGGCGCGAGGGCCACGACGCCGTCGCCGCCACACTGACCGTGCGCGCACCGAATTCTTCCCGGCCGATCCGGATCCGGATGACGCCCGATCTCGAACCGGACGTGTTCAACGCCACGTTCACCCCCAACCTGCCCGGTGCGTGGACCTACCGCATCGAGGGGTGGAGCGACCCCATCGCCACCTGGCGCTCGGCGGTGGAGGCCAAGCTCGCGGTCGGCCAGACCGCCGCCGACCTCGCCAACGATCTCGAGATCGGCGCCAGGCTCTTCGACCGGGCCGCGCAGGCCGTGCCGAAGAAACAGTTCGAACGGTTGCGCGCCGCGGCCGCCGCATTGCGCAGCGACGAGCAGCTTCCCGCCAGGGTGGCGCCTGCCTTCGCCGAGGAGATCGCCGAGATCCTGCGCGCAACGCCGTTGCGCGACATGGTGACTCGCGGCCCTCAGCACACCGTGCAGGTGGAACGGCAACGGGCACTGTACGGCTCGTGGTACGAGTTCTTCCCGCGCTCGACCGGCGGCCGGGACGCGGCGGGCAAGCCGATCCACGGCACCTTCGCCACCGCCGCGAAAGAACTGCCGCGCATCGCCGCCATGGGCTTCGACGTGGTCTATCTGCCGCCGATCCATCCGGTCGGCGAGGTGAATCGCAAAGGCCGCAACAACACTCTCGTCGCCGAACCGGACGATGTCGGATCGCCGTGGGCCATCGGGTCGAAGGACGGCGGGCACGACGCCGTGCATCCGCTGCTCGGCACCGAGGCCGACTTCGCCGAGTTCGTGGACACCGCAGCGCAACTCGGCCTCGAGGTGGCGCTCGACCTGGCGCTGCAGTGTGCGCCGGACCATCCGTGGGTCGCCGCGCATCCGGAGTGGTTCACCACCCTGCCCGACGGCACCATCGCCTTCGCCGAGAACCCGCCGAAGAAGTACCAGGACATCTACCCGGTCAACTTCGACAACGACCCCGACGGCCTGTACGCCGAGGTGCTCCGCGTGGTCCGGCATTGGATCGCGCTGGGCGTCAAGATCTTCCGGGTGGACAACCCGCACACCAAGCCGGCCGACTTCTGGGAGTGGCTGATCGGCACGGTGCGCCGCACCGACCCCGACGTCATCTTCCTGTCCGAGGCGTTCACCCGCCCGGCCCGGCTCTACGGTCTCGCGCGGCGCGGATTCAGCCAGTCCTACACGTATTTCACCTGGCGCATCGCGAAGTGGGAACTGACGCAGTTCGGCGACGAACTCGCTGCCAAGGCGGACGAGGCCAGACCCAACCTGTTCGTCAACACCCCCGACATCCTGCACGAAAGCCTGCAGCACGGCGGCCCCGGCATGTTCGCCATCCGCGCGGTGCTGGCCGCGACCCTCGCACCGAGCTGGGGAATGTACTCCGGCTACGAGCTTTTCGAGCACCAGGCGGTGCGACCGGGCAGCGAGGAATACCTGGATTCGGAGAAGTACGAGCTGCGCCCGCGCCCGTTCGCCGAGGCTCTGGCCCGCGGTGAATCGTTGGAGCCGTGGATCACCCGGCTCAACGAGATCCGCCGCGCGCATCCGGCGCTGCAACAGTTGCGCTGCATCCACTTCCACCACGTCGACAACGACTCACTGATCGCTTACTCCAAGATCGATCCGATCAGCGGCGACGCCGTGCTCGTGGTGGTGAACCTGAACCCGTTCGCCGCCGAGTGGGGCATGGTCTCGCTCGACCTGCCCGCCATCGGCCGCGAATGGCACGACCACCCGGTGGTGTACGACGAGGTCAGCGGCGAGGAATACCACTGGGCGCAAACGAATTACGTGCGCCTCGACCCGGCGAACTCGGTCGCGCACATCCTCACCCTGCCGCCGGTCGCGCAGCAGGCGCGCACCGAACTCGCCTACCGGAGCACGCTGTGAAGCGCCGGGACCTGATGCTGCTCGCCGCGGGCACCCACGGCGATCCGCACACCGTGCTCGGCGCACACCCGCATCCGGACGGCACCGAGATCAGCGTGCTGCGCCCGCACGCGGAGTCGGTCACCGTCCGCATCGGCACCGCCGACCATGCACTGAAGTCGTTGGGGCACGGCATCTTCGCCGCGGTCGTCCCCTACCCCGAGGTGATGGACTACCGCATCGTCACCACCTACCCGGGCGGCCGCACCATTCTCTCCGCCGACGGCTACCGCTTCCTGCCGACGGTCGGTGAACTGGACCTGCACCTGATCGGCGAGGGCCGCCACGAGCGACTGTGGGACGTGCTCGGCGCGCACCCGCGCCGCTACACCACCCTCGACGGCGAGGTGGACGGGACCTCGTTCGCGGTGTGGGCGCCGAATGCGCGCGGCGTCACCGTGATCGGCGATTTCGACGGCTGGAGCGGGCACACCGCGCCGATGCGCGCGCTCGGGTCGTCCGGCGTGTGGGAAGTGTTCGTGCCCGGAGTCGGGCCGGGCATGAAGTACAAGTTCCGGGTGCACGGCGCGGACGGCCGCACGGTCGACCACGCCGACCCGATGGCGTTCGCCACCGAACTCCCGCCCGCCACCGCATCGGTGGTCACCGAGAGCCACTACGTCTGGGACGACAAGGCCTGGCTGGACACCCGCGCGAGCACCGACCCCAACCAGGCGCCGATGAGCGTCTACGAAGTGCACCTCGGCTCCTGGCGACCGGGCCTCGGTTATCGCGAATTGGCCGACCAGCTGGCCGATTACGTGCAGGCCGCCGGATACACCCACATCGAACTGCTGCCCATCGCCGAACATCCCTTCGGCGGCTCCTGGGGCTATCAGGTCACCTCGTACTACGCGCCCACCGCGCGCTTCGGCACGCCGGACGACTTCCGCGCCTTCGTCGATCGGCTGCACCGAGCGGGCATCGGCGTGCTGCTCGACTGGGTGCCCGCGCACTTCCCACGCGACGAATGGGCGCTGGCCCGCTTCGACGGCACCCCGCTCTACGAGCACGCCGACCCGCGCCGCGGCGAGCAACTCGACTGGGGCACCTACGTTTTCGACTTCGGCAGACACGAGGTGCGCAACTTCCTGGTGGCCAACGCGCGCTACTGGATCGAGGAGTTCCACATCGACGGGCTGCGCGTCGACGCCGTCGCCTCCATGCTGTACCTGGATTACTCACGCCCCGAAGGGGGTTGGGAGCCCAACGTGTACGGCGGCCGGGAAAACCTGGAGGCCGTCGACTTCCTGCAGGACCTCAACAACACCGTGCACCGCCATCATCCCGGCGTGGTCACCATCGCCGAGGAGTCAACCAGCTGGCCGGGCGTCACCCGCGGCACCGACGTCGGTGGCCTGGGCTTCACCATGAAATGGAACATGGGCTGGATGCACGACACCCTCGACTTCCTGCAGCGCGACCCGATCCACCGCTCCTGGCACCACAACGAGATCACCTTCTCGCTGATGTACGCGTGGAGCGAGAACTTCGTGCTGCCGATCAGCCACGACGAAGTGGTGCACGGCAAAGGCACACTCTGGACCAGGATGCCCGGCGACGACTTCGCCAAGGCCGCGGGCGTGCGGGCCCTGCTGGCCTACATGTGGGGTCACCCCGGCAAGCAAGTGCTGTTCATGGGCCAGGATTTCGGCCAGTTCCGCGAGTGGTCGCACGATCGCGGGCTGGACTGGGCAGAGCTGGAAAACCCACTGCACCAAGGGATCACGGCGGCCGTGCGGGACCTCAACACGGTGTACCGCGCCCGGCCCGCGCTGTGGAGCCAGGACATCACCCCGGGCGGCTACTCGTGGATCGAGGCGAACGACCAGGCGAACAATGTGCTGGCGTTCCTGCGGTACGGGTCGGACGGGTCGGTAGTCGCCTGCGTGTACAACTTCTCCGGCTCGGTGCACGGTGAGTACCGGGTGGGCCTGCCGTTCGCCGGACAGTGGACCGAGATCCTGAACACCGACGCCGCCGAATACGGCGGATCGGGTATCGGAAACCTGGGTGCTGTCAAGGCCACTGACGAGGGTTGGCACGGTCGGCCGGCCTCGGCGACGATCGCGCTGGCACCCAACAGCGCCGTCTGGCTGGCCCCGGACAGCTGACATTCGGTCGGGTGACAGCCGGATCCGTTCGGTCCAGCGATAGCAACGACAGCGCCCCGCCACCCGATTCGATCCGGGATGACGGGGCGAGTTGCGTTGTCGGGATGCGCCGCCGGCCGAGCTAGTACAGCGCGGCAGCCAGCTTGCGGCGAGCGGCGACCACGAACGGCTCGGCCTGATCGAACAATTCGAAGAGTTCGAGCAGGCGGGTGCGCGCCTTGGTGCGGTCGTCGCCCGCGGAACGCTTGACGACCGCGATCAGACGGTCGAACGCGGCCTCCGGCTGCTGATCGAGCATCTCCACGTCGGCGGCGTCGAGCGCGGCGTCCACATTGCCGAGGTCGGCGTCGGCGGTCGCGATCGCCGATGCCGGGATGTTCTGCGCGCGGCCGAGGAACCGCAGCTGGCGCAGCGCGCCCTTGGCTTCCTCGTTGCCCGGTTCCGCGGCGATGATCGCCTCGTAGGCGGCCTCGGCGCCGGCCAGGTCGCCCTGCTCCAGCGCCGTCTCCGCGGCGACGAAGCGAGGGTCCTCCGGCGCCTCCTGCGGCTCCTCGCCGCCGGGCAGCTTGCCCGCCACCGCGTCGATGACCGCGCTCAGCCACTGCCGAACCTGCGGCTCCGGCTGGGCGCCCTGGAAGTCGGCCAGCGGCTGGCCGCCCGCGACCGCGATGACGGTCGGGATGCCCTGCACACCGAACGCCTGCGCAATCCGCATATTGGCCTCGGCCTCGACGGTGGCCAGGTCCCAGGCGCCGTTCGCCTCGCCGACCAACCGCTCCAGCGTGCGGACCAGCTCGACACTGCCCGGACTGCGTTGCGAGTACAGCGCGACGACCACCGGCACCTGCACCGAGCGGCGTAGCACCTTGGTCTCGAAGTTCGCCTCGTTCACCGCGTAGTCGCCGCCGTTGGCGGCGGCACCGGGCGCACCGGCGGGCGGTTGCTTCAAACCGGAGAGATCAACTGCCCCGGACATGGCGGCGACAGCGGCTGGCGAAGGACGGCGTGCAGCAGGTCGAGTCACGGTTTCCAGTTTGTCACGACGTGGCGGCGGCCGGAGCCCCGGATCCGCCAGAATTCGCGTTGCTCAGCTCACCGAGCTTGCCCGAGCGGACCGCCCAGATCTCGAACAGCACGGTGAAGAACGGCGGGATGCTGGACAGCAGCGCGAGCACCGTGGTCTTCGCGTTCCAGCCGAGCTCACGCGCGGTCACGATGGCGAGGATCACGAAAAGCACGAAGATGATGCCGTGCGTCATGCCGAACACCTTCACCGGCCACAGCACCGGCTCGGGGAGGCGCTTGAACACCATGCCGACGATCAGAAAAACCCACGAGATCGCCTCGAGTACCGCGATGAAACGAAACCGCTTCGCGACGGTGCTCAGGTCGAAGACATTGCCCATGCGCACCATTGTGCCGGATGCACTACGACGTGTCGTAGTGCGACGGGTCACATTCGACCGCCGCCGCCCGCCGTCCGAGCGCGCAGACGACTCGGCCCCCGTGCACCTGCACGGGGGCCGACGACGAACTCGCTTGCGGCAGAACTAGACCCGGACAATCAGGGCATCGCCCTGACCGCCGCCACCGCACAGCGCGGCGGCACCGACGCCACCACCGCGGCGCTTCAGCTCCAGCACCAGGTGCAGCAGGATGCGCGCACCGGACATGCCCAGCGGGTGCCCGATCGCGATCGCGCCACCGTTGACGTTCACCTTCGCCGGATCGATGCCCAGCTTGCGGGTCGAGGCGACACCGACCGCCGCGAACGCCTCGTTGATCTCCACCAGATCCAGGTCGGCGGGCGAGATACCCTCGCGCGCACAGGCCTTCGCGATGGCGTTGGCCGGCTGATCCTGCAGCGTCGAATCCGGGCCCGCGACCACGCCTGCGGCGCCGATCTCGGCGATCCAGCTCAGACCCAGCTCCTCGGCCTTGGCCTTGCTCATCACCACGACCGCGGCGGCGCCGTCGGAGATCTGCGAGGCGGTGCCCGCGGTGATCGTGCCGTCCTTGCGGAACGCGGGGCGCAACTTGGCCAGCGACTCCGCGGTGGTGTCGGCGCGGATGCCCTCGTCGGCGGCGACCAGCAGCGGGTCGCCCTTGCGCTGCGGCACCGAGACCGGGACCACCTCGTCGTCGAAGACGCCGTTCTTCCACGCCTCGGCCGCGCGCTGGTGCGAGGCCGCGGCGAACGCGTCCTGGTCTTCCCGGCTGACCGGCTCGGTGTCGTTGCGCTGTTCGGTCAGCGCGCCCATCGGCTGGTCGGTGAAGATGTCGTGCAGGCCGTCGTAGGCCATGTGGTCACGCAGCGTCACGTCGCCGTACTTGAAGCCCTCGCGGCTCTTCTCCAGCAGATGTGGGGCCTGGCTCATCGACTCCTGGCCGCCCGCGACCACGATCTCGTACTCGCCGGCCCGGATCAGCTGGTCCGCCAACGCGATTGCGTTGATACCGGACAAACACACCTTGTTGACGGTGAGCGCGGGCACGTCCATCGGAATGCCCGCCGCCGCGGCCGCCTGCCTGGCCGGGATCTGGCCCGCACCCGCGGTGAGCACCTGGCCCATGATCACGTAGTCGACCTGCTCCGGCGCGACGCCACCCTTTTCCAGCGCAGCCTTGATGGCGAAGCCGCCGAGGTCGGAACCGCTGAAGTCCTTGAGGCCGCCGAGCAGGCGACCGACGGGGGTGCGTGCGCCGGAGACGATCACGGAAGAAATCACGACTGAGCCTCGCTATCTAGGTTGCGCAGAGTTCCGTACTCCACGGTAACCGCTACGCCCGAGTTGCCGGTACGCAGGTAGCGGCTACCTTCGAGTAGTGAGCAACGTTATGGATTCGTCCGATTTCATCCCCGCGGACTACGTCGTCGCCATCGACCACGTCGGTGTCGCCGTGCCCGACCTGGATGTCGCGGTTGCCTGGTATGCCGAGAACCTCGGCATGATCGAGACCCACCGCGAGGTCAACGAGGCCCAGGGTGTGCACGAGGCGATGCTCTCGCTGCCCGGCGCCCCCGACCGTGGGACTGCCCTGCAGTTGCTGGCTCCGCTCAACGAGGAGTCGACCATCGCTAAGTTCATCGACCGTAACGGCGCGGGCCTGCAGCAACTGGCCTACCGGGTCACCGACATCGATGCCGTCTCCGCGCACCTGCGCGCGCGGGGCCTGCGTTTGCTGTACGAGGCGCCGAGGCCTGGAACAGCGGATTCCCGCATCAATTTCATCCATCCGAAGGATGCTGGCGGTGTGCTGATCGAGTTGGTCGAGCCGAACGCGAATGTTACGCACTAGTATCAAGATCGGGCGGGCAAAACTCTTCGGAATCACATTCGCGGTCGAGTCACCATCAGGTCTCTGTAGGCTGTAGTTTGTGTGCCATGTCGTCACCTGAGTCCGATCGCAATCGCTTCGTTGCACTGCCCTTCACCGTTGTGCGCAAGGGTTATGCGCAAGACGAGGTACGCAACTACTTCGACCGCTTCGACGCCGAACTAAGGGTCACCGCTACCGACCGGGATGCTGCTGCGGCACAAGCCCGTAACCTCGCGAGCCAGCTCGAGGATGCGCGTGACGAGATCGACGAGCTCCGCAAGGAGGTCGACCGACTCTCGGTGCCGCCCACCACCGCGGAAGGCATGTCCGACCGCATCTCCCGCATGCTGCGGCTGGCCTCCGACGAGGCCTCCGAGGTTCGGGCCCTGGCCCAGGCCGAGGCTGCGGAGATGGTGTCGATCGCGGAGCAGCAGGCCACCGAGATGCGTGGCAAGTACGAGTCGTTGCTGGCCGAAACCAAGGAAAAGCGCGAGGCGCTCGAGATCGAGTTCGAGCAGACCCTGGCAAACGCGCGCACCGAATCCGCCAAGATCATCGAGGCCGCGCAGGCCGAGGCCGACCGCCTCGGCAAGGAAGCCGACGCCAAGCGCAAGGCGACCCAGCAGGACTTCGAGGTCACCATGGCGGAGCGGCGCACCAAGCTCACCCGCGCCATGGAGGAGCTGGAGGCCACCAGTCGCGCCGAGGCCGCACAGCGGATCAAGGACGCGACCGACGAGGCCAACCGCCTCATCACCTCCGCGACCCAGACCTCCGAGCGCAAGATCGCGCACGCGAAGGAACTGGCCGAGGAGATGCGCGTGCTGCGCGGACGCGTGCTCGCCCAGCTGCTCGGCATCCGCGGCCAGCTCGACTCGGTGCCCGCGATGCTCGCCGCGGTCAACCGGGAAAGCGAACTGCTGGACGGTGTTCCGGATCAGCGCAAGTCGATCAGCAACAACACCAAGCAGGTCTCCGGTTCCAGCCGCAAGGCCATCCCCGAGGTTGCCTCGGAAGAGGATGACATCGTCGACGAGGAGCGCGAGAACGCCGACATCAGCAACTAATCGGCGGGCCAAGCGGCGACTAACGCAGTAACCCAACCGAATTCACACCAAGGCCGCCCCTTCCCGGGGCGGCCTTCCTAATTCCCGGAGGTCACTAGGACTTCTAGAGCACGCCACCGGCGAACAGCCACAAGAACATCGAGCGCCGACGTCACGGCCCCGAGCTATCGCCCTCTCCAGCAAGGGCATTCGCAACGAACATCGCGATTCGGCGGAATCCATTCGGCCACAGAACCATTCAGAATGCGCGAACCGATCAGCGACCGGCGTTCACGACCAGCGGCGCGTGATCCCCCGCGTTTGCCGCCCGTTCCAGCAACCGCGGTGCCAATGCCTGCGATCGTCCTCACCGCCATCGGCAGCCCACGCGACGATGTGCGCAACCCCCAGCGCGATCTCATGGTCACATCCCGGGCAGCGATACACCTTCACCGCTCGAGCACCTGGGATGGTCCGAACAACGTAGGTCTCGTCCCCACCCGGCCCCGCCTCGGTCCGGCCGAAGACATCACCGAGCGGCGCACCGCCCGTCCGCGAGCGGCCCGTGTGACCGTCTGCGCGCGGTTTCCGACGAGGCATGCTGCCAGCCTATTACTCGCGTGGAGGTTGCTCTGATCGGCCGCTACCCATCCCGCTGCGGTGCCGGACGGATCGGCGGGCTCGACCTGCCGCGATCCGTCCGAATGTGGCACAGTAGGGCACCGCCGGAACGCCCCGCCGGACCCGCGGTGACCAGGTTCGCAGCAATCTCACAGGGAATACCAGGATCGAACACAGCGGCGTCCGCGATCATGGAGGGACACCGCACAGACACGGAGGTATCTATGGCCGTCGCGACGACCACGGACGACCGCATACCGGTCGTCGGTTCTCGTTGGTGGCGACCGAGGGTGCCCGCGACCGTCGGCTATCTGTCCGCTCTTGTCATCGTCACGTCGATCTTCTCGGCGCTGAGCGATTCGGCGCAGTCGAAGGTGGTGCTGCACGCCAGCACCAACCTGCACAACCTGCTGCAAGGCCGGGTCGTCACGCTGCTGTCGAGCGCGCTGGTGATCGGTGATGTCGGCACCGCGTGGTTGATCATGCCGCTGCTGGCCTGCCTGCTCGCGCTGGCGGAGCTGCGGTTCGGCGCGCTGCACATGGTGCGCGTCTTCCTGGCCGGGCACATCGGTGCGACGCTGCTCGTCGCGGCGGGGCTCTGGGTAGCGGTCGAGTTCGATTGGATGCCCGCCAGTGTGCGCTGGAGCGAGGACGTCGGTATCAGCTACGGCGCCATGGCTTTGATCGGCGCGCTGGTCTTCGTCGTGCCGAGCAGGCTGCGGATCGCCTGGGCCACAGTGTGGTTCACGGCCGCGGTGGCCGGCGTGCTGGTCGGACAGAACTTCACCAGCGTCGGCCATCTGCTGGCGTTCTGCATCGGCTCGGGTGTCGGCTACGGCATGATCCGGACCAAGACGCCGGTCACTCGGCGGTTCACCAGGGTGGAGCGGGCGTTACTCGGCACCAGCGTGATTCTGGCCGCCGCCGTCCTCTTCGGCTGAGCGACACGATGCCGCGAGTCGAGGCGGGCTGACGTCCGCGGTCGCCGGTTGGTCACCTAGAGTGCTTGGGTGCGCCTAGTGATTGCTCGCTGTCAGGTCGACTACGTAGGGCGACTCACCGCCCATCTCGCGATGGCCCGCCGCCTGCTGTTGGTGAAAGCCGATGGCTCGGTCCTCGTGCATTCCGACGGCGGCTCGTACAAGCCGCTGAACTGGATGAGCCCGCCGTGCTGGCTGGAAGAGCGCGGCGCCGCTGACATCCCCGAGGGCGCGAAGGCCCTGTGGGTGGTCACCAACAAGGCCGGCGAGGAACTCCGCATCACCATCGAGGACATCGAGCACGACTCCTCGCACGAGCTCGGCATCGACCCCGGTCTGGTGAAAGACGGTGTGGAAGCCCACCTCCAGGTCCTCCTGGCCGAGCACGTCACCACCCTCGGCCCCGGCTACAGCCTGATCCGCCGCGAATACATGACCGCGATCGGCCCGGTCGATCTGCTCTGCCGGGACGCCGAGGGCGCCACCGTCGCGGTCGAGATCAAGCGCCGCGGCGAGATCGACGGCGTCGAACAGCTCACCCGCTACCTCGAACTGCTCAACCGCGACCCCCTGCTCGCACCGGTAGCAGGCGTCTTCGCCGCCCAGCAGATCAAACCGCAGGCCCGCACCCTCGCCGAAGACCGCGGAATCCGTTGTCTCGTCCTCGATTACGACGCCCTGCGCGGCACCGAGAGCACCGAATTCCGCCTGTTCTGAGGCGTATCAGCCCTCGAACGGGATGAAATCTTCTTTGCGGGCGCCACACACCGGGCACACCCATCCGTCGGGGATGTCGGCGAACGGGGTGCCCGGTGCGATCCCGCCATCCGGGTCACCTTCGGCCGGATCGTAGATCGCTCCGCAGGTCACGCAGATCCACAGTGCGGCAATATCATTGAGCGCCCTGCCCTGCGCCGTTCGCACACCGTCGCCGGTCACGGCTCGACCGGTCCGGCCAACGAACCGAGCGAGAACCGGTTGCCGCGGCGGAAGGTGCCGAAGTCGTTGAACCGAACGCCGCGTTCGCGCAAGATCACCTGGCATTCCCGCCTGATCGCCTCGCGTACATAGAACGGATCGCGGACCAAGAAGTGGTGAATGGCGTGTGTGCCACCGAAGTTGAAGCACAGTGCCTGCATCGGCCACAACCACTTCGCCGTCCAGACCTGCGTCTGCTGCAGAACGTTGTGCGCCTCGACGTCGCCGTAGTAGTGCAGGTTCGAGCTGACGAAATGCAGGCAGAAGGTTCGAATCATGTTGGGAGCCAACAGGGTAATCGCCAGGAAGTTCATGGCGTGATACGCGGCGTTGTGCGGGACGTTTCCGCCGAACAACTCGTAGACGTGCACCCCGATCGCAATGTGCCACAGCCCGTAATGGACTGCGCCCAGCGGGAAATAGCCCAGTGGAACCGTCACCGCCAGGAAGCGGGCATCGGCGGCGTCGCGTGCCGCACGCGCCACATACTCGTTGACTATTCGATGCGTACGGAACGGCCGGGTGTAGATGCCCAGCATGGTGTCCAACAGACTGAGCAGACGATGCCCACCCCACCGCTGACCATTGGTGATGCCGCGTTCCTCGAGATCGGACTCGGTGCCAGATACCTCATGGTGATGCAGGTGCAGGCGTCGACGAACCCACGGGTTGATGGTGCTGGGCCGAAACACCCAAACGCCGAGCATGATCGCGTTGTGTGCCCACTTGTTTCGACGGAAATACATCGAGTGGATCAGGTCGTGCTCGAGTTCGTGCAGCAGCGACAACCAAAACGCCGTCGCCAATATCGTTGTCCACCAAGGCAACACACCCGCCGCATACAACACTGCGTCGCCGAGCACACCGCCGACGGACACCGCGAAGATCGCCGTCCCGACCGCGTTCTGATGGCTGCTGATCCACGGATGCCTTGCCCGCCAACGGTCACCGACGCCGATGATCTCCGCTCGAATCGTAGCGATCCGGTCCGCGTCCTGCTGCGCGAGACCGCGTTCTCCGGGTAACCGAGTTGCGAGCCGCATGGTTTCTCCTGTCGTAGATCGCCGGAAGTGGTAGTTGCCGCAGCGCCCGGCCGGTCAGGTCGCCCGCACCTCGTTCGCCAGACCGGCGTAATCGAGGTACCACCCGATCAGGGCCCGCTGGTAGTCCTGGTCCATCGGGAAGTGGAGGGGCGAGCCGTGTCGCTCGGCGACGTCCTGCGCAAAGGCCTTGGCCCCCTCCACATGCGGGGCGTAGAACCGCATCGCATTGTGAAATCGACGCTCGACGGCAGTGAATCCCGCTGCGGAAGTGACATATTCGGGCTCAGGTATACCCGTCATCGAGGACATGACCGCCATGAAGTCCCGCATGGTCGGCGCGGATCCGTTCGTCAAATGAACGATGCTTTCATCGAGGCTCAGTCGCATCGACAGCGAAACCGCTTGTTGCACCAGGAGATCGACCGGGATGAGGTTGATCTGCGCGGCGGGGTCGGCCAGTATGCGTCGCTGCTGCATGACAAAGTTCGGGCCGAACACCTTCTCCACCCGCCGCTTGAAAAGGCACGCCTCACGGATCAATCCGTACAATCCGGTAAAGCTGGTGGCAGCGTAGGTCTTGCTGTGACCGACCACGATGCTCGGTCGCCAAATTCGGGTTCTCATCGACTCACGCTGCGCGACAACGCCTTCGGCTACGATTTTGCTGAGCTCGTACTGGTTGTTGGGGTTGACCTCATCCGCGACCGCGGACTCCACGATCTTCCCTACTGCGGCTCCGGCCACGTATGCGGTACTCATGTAATTGAACCGGGCGACACCGAGCTTCTCGGACAGGTCGAGCAGCCTGCGCGTGCCGTCCACGTTCACCGCGAAGATCTTGTCCCTGTTCCGATCCTCGAACTCGAGCGACGCCGCGCAGTGCCACACATCCGTGATGCCATGTGCCGGTAAACGCTTGACAATCTCGGCGGACAAGAGGTCACCGGCCGCGACATGCAGTCGGTCCTGGTGCCGATCGATGAAATCCCTGTCTCGACCGTATGATTCGGCCGCGACACGCAACGCAGCCAGGCATCGTCCCTCCGCCCCGGAGGCGCCGTCCCGCACGACCAGGTGGATCGGCGCACCGGTTTTCTCCAGCAGTTCCAGAGTCAGCGCACCGCCGACGAACCCGGTCGCACCGGTTAGCAAATAGCTGCCCATCTCGATCCTCACTCAGGGTGTGGGAACGGCGTCCGCGACGCGTTCCCTGTCCTCGGTCGGGTTCTCCGCTTCCGGCCCGCGGCCGCGAGTGGGCCGCCCAGCCACGGGGAACGAAGGGAACCACCAGTTCCAGCGACCCATGATCTGCATCAACGCAGGCACCAAGACGAGCCGGATCAAGGTGGCGTCGATGATCAAGGCGATCGCGATGGTGAATCCGAAGACGCGCAAGCCGCTGATATCGGAGACGAGCAGGCTGCCGAATGCGACGGCAAGGATCGCGGCCGCGAGTGATATCGGCCGCGCGGTCCGTTGCAGACCCACCGCCACCGAGCGGCGGGTATCGCCGGTGGCTCGGTACTCCTCCTGGATTCGGCGAACGAGGAACAATTCGTAGTCCGTCGACAGCCCGAACAGCAGGACGAATACCATCAACGGCACCTGTGGCCAAATAGTGCCTTGCCCTGCCAACTCGGCTACCTCGCCGCCGCGGTCGCCCTGGAACAGCAGCACCGTCAGGCCGAATGCCGCACCGGTTGCCAGCAGGCTCATCGCTATCGCTTTCAGCGGCAGTAGCAGGCTGCGCAGCACGACGACCAACATCGCGAACATCATCGCCAGCACACAGGCGATCACC
This sequence comes from Nocardia sp. XZ_19_369, assembly GCF_015355715.1. Lineage (NCBI taxonomy): Bacteria > Bacillati > Actinomycetota > Actinomycetes > Mycobacteriales > Nocardiaceae > Nocardia > Nocardia sp. XZ_19_369. The sequence goes on from NZ_JACVED010000011.1 coordinate 342,455, forward strand.
CACCACAGCTTCGCCGAGGTCTCGGTGAGGAGGTCGGTGACCAGCGCGCTGGACCCGCCGACCAGCACCTGATGCCCAGGCGGAGCGGCCGCTGGCACGATCTGTGAGCGGATACGTTGCACCAACGGCACTACGGCGGGGGAATCGGGTAGGTGTCGCGGGACGACCAGCAAGGCGGTGAGGTCGACCCCGTCGTCGAGCCCGCTGGCCGCGGCGATGTCCGGATCCGCGCGCAGAGCAGCCAAGAGTGGCTCGATGTCCGGGCGGTCCGTATCGGCTGACCGCCGTAGCAGAACGAACACCGTGCTCGTCAGGCCGGGCGCGTCCTGGTCCACGATGTCCTGACCGACGCGCCCTGCCGTGCCTGCCAGTGCTTCGCGTTCCATATTGATGCCGAGCCGTAGATCGGGCACCGGTGCCGCCGCCAACAGCAGGCCGACCGTGACGGCCACGGCGTAGGGCCAGGGGTGGCGCATCAGATGCTCGGCCCAGCGCGCCAGCCGCGGCGGCCCCTCAGCCGCGACGTAGCCGAGGGCAGCGCGGCGAGACATCCAACGCGGGCGCCATTCGAGCCACCGAGTGAGTGTCACCAGAACAGCGGGCAACAGCGACATCGAGGCGGCCAAGGCGACGGTGGTCACCGCCATGACACCGACCGCGGCTTGCACGAATACGTGCCAGTGCACCAAGAACAGGCTCGAACACGCCAGAATAAGGATCAAACCCGAGTACACCACCGTGCGTCCGGTCGTGCCGGCCGCCGTGGCGATAGCGTTCTCCCGGTCGGCTCCCGCGGCCAACTCCTCGCGGTAGCGGTTCGTCACGAACAACGCGTAGTCGATGCCGATTCCCAAGCCGACCGCGTTCACTCCGACAAGCAACATTCCGTCCACCGGGAACACCTCGGTCAGCATCGCGAACAGCCCGAGGGTGGTCACCACCGCCGCACCCGCGATGCCCGCCGGCACCAGGGCGGCCACCGGGGATCGCAGACCCACCAGTAGCACGACTATCGCCACGGGTACCGCGACCAGCTCGATGCGCATGAGATCCGCGATCTCTGCCTGCTGCACCGATTGACCGAAGGCCGCGACCCCCACTAGATAACTTCGCACCGTGCCACCGGATACCGATCGCGCCGCCTGATCGATCGCGGCCTGTTGCGCCGGTATCCGATCTTGGCGCTCCCGGTCGCCGCCGGAAATGCCGACCAGCACGTACGCGGTGTGCTCGTCATGGAACAGCACGCGCAGTGGCTCCATCGCTTCAGGCATTGCCGTAGCCCGGGTGTAGTCGCCGACCATTGGCAACGACACCACACCGGAGATGCCGTCCTGCTCACTCAGCGCGATCTTTCCGGCATCGATCGCTTCCCGGAACGGCGGATCGACCCCCCGATGCGTCGAAGAATGGAACACGGCGATCATCGGATCCTTGCCGAATGACGGCAGGGCTGCACCGAGGATTTCGCCCGCCCGCTGTGATTCGGAGCCCGCGACCTCGACCGGCGGCGACACCACCGAGGCCAGCAGATGCGGCAGGCACAGCAGGCCGGCAACAGTTGCAAGCAGCCAGGCCGCAAATACCCGACGTCGATGCCGGGCCATCAGCACGGCCAGTCGCGCCAAGACATCCTTGCGCATGTCGAGCACACTTCACCCCTTGTGGACGCTCGTCGCCGCACCTCCCGTGCCGGTGTCTACGACGTAGCAGACCGAATCTGGAACGATCACCCGCGCCAACAGACCGGCCCCGTCGCGCTGCGCTGATCGCTGTCAGCGCGGCGCGACGGAAGCCTCAGACACCGACGATCGAACGACTACTCAGCTGTCGGCTTTCTCGATCGTTGCGTTGACCTTTGTCGCCGTGAACTTGTCCGTCGGGATCGAACTGGTCTTGCACTCCTTCATGGTGAAGCCCTTGATAGTCGCTGTGGCAGTCACCTTTTCACCGTTGTCGTTCGTGCCCTCGGCCGTCGCAGTCGCAGGTTTGCCGTCCAACGGAACGGTCACCTTGATGTCACCGGCCTTGGCGAATTCGTCCCCTTCTTTCGCCTGGCCGTTGGCCTTGTCGACCTCCGCCGTCAACTCGCAGGACTTACCGTCCTCGCTCGCAGTCGCCGTGATGGGTCCCGACGTCCCGTTCGCTCCCTCACCTACGCAGTCTTCGTTCTTCTCGTAGTTCTTGAAATTCTTGGTCAGCTCGGCGGTTCCGATGAGGTCGGAACCCTTCTTCTTGATGGTGACCGAGCCTTCACCGTCAGTGCATTTGGACGGTTCCGCGGCGGTCGAGTTCGGGGCATCGACTACCTGCTGGTAGCCGACCGTGGACAAAGCCAACAATCCTGCGGCCACATAGGCGAAGCGGCGTGTGGTCCTACGGCGGTCGGGAGCCGAGTATGTCGACTCGCGCTCTTCTGTTCCTTCGATTGCCATCGCAAACCTTCCCATCGAATGTGAGATCACCGGAACACCTCCGAGGGCACGAACCCGAGGCGGAGGCCATCACGATCCTGCTGAACGCCTGGTGAAGATTGGACTGAGCGCAGAACCTACCATCTGGAATGGTCATCTAGCATTCGTTGCGGAGGCGCCTATGGATGGAGCGAATCGCGCAAAGATGTTTGCGCACAAGGAAATCGGCCTGTCGGTCGACAGTCCAGAAGTGCTGATCGTTCGGCGCGTCCGCACGCACCGCACCCGGCGCTGTCGGCATGCCTGCAAGCGGCACAGCCGCACTCTTTCTCGGGATCCGCACTGACTCTGGACCCCCGCAATGGGTGCAAGTCCCGAGAGAGAGTGCGGATTCTCGCGTGGGGTTGTCTGGGCCGGGCACGCATACTTTCTGATTTCCCGCACAAGGAATCGCATGCAATTCGGTCTGCGGGAAATCAGAAAGTGTGCGGCTGTGGTGTGTAGAAACGACGAAAGCCCCCCAGCGTGAGCTGGGGGGCTTTCGTGAAGGATGTTCCGGCGGTGTCCTACTCTCCCACACCCTGTCGAGTGCAGTACCATCGGCGCTGGCAGGCTTAGCTTCCGGGTTCG
>NZ_JACVED010000012.1:0-315475 GCF_015355715.1 Nocardia sp. XZ_19_369
CCCTTGCGAGCGACGGCGACGACATCGCGGCGGAACTCCTCCGGATACGGCTTCGGCATGGTGGACATCCTTCCAGCGAGGACCAAGTCCTCACAGATCAGGAATCAACCAAACCAGGGGCAGTCCCTTTCGCGTGTGCGGGTTGTAGTCGGTCGCTCCGTCACTGAATACCGACGCAGCAAGCCGACGATCGGTTCCATCGAAGCTGAAATTTCACCATGCGGTCCACCGCCACGCCAACCTCGACCGTGGTCATTGCGGGTGGTTGTTGGTGGGCGGTAGGGTTTGGGCAGGTCGCGGGGGAGTCGGATCGTCGAGGCTCAACTGGGATGTTCCGGTGGTGAACTCTGGTTTGGGAGGGGTGTGATGACGGGCAGGGGGAGTGTCGGCCGCGTTGTGGGTCTTGCGGTTGGTGTTGTGATGGTGCTTGTTGGTTGTCAGGACAGTTCGGATGGGATGCCGACCAGTGCTGGTGCTATGAGCACGTCGGTAAGTGTTGGTACATCGGCACGGATTTCGCCTGCCAAGGACGTTGCACCTTGGGATCCTTGCGCTCTCTCGTCGGATGCTGTGCGGGCGACTGGGCTAGACCCGGACAGTAAGAAGACGGGTGTCGCCGGAGTCGAGTTCGACGGCTGGAACGTTTGCGATTGGCGAGCGTCGGCGCGTTGGTACAACACCAGCATTTTTGCGGGCTTTCCGACTCTTCAAGAGGTTCGGGACCGTAAGGATTTTACAGATCTCAAGGCATTGCGCATCGATGGTCGCCAAGCGGTTCAGTTCAAGCTCGCAAGCGACAATGATCATCTCGGGTGCGGTGTGGCAGTCGAAGTGCCCAGGGGGACAGTCATTTTCGATGTGCTCGGTCGGTATAGTGAACCGCGTCAAGAGGATCCATGTGTAGTCGCTGTCAGGCATGCAACTGAGTTGGTGAAGTATCTGCCGGGGAACTAGGGTTTGGTTGTTGGTGGGCGGTAGGGTTTGGGCAGGTCGCGGGGGAGTCGGATCGTCGAGGCTCAACTGGGATGTTCCGGTGGTGAACTCTGGTTTGGGAGGGGTGTGATGACGGGCAGGGGGAGTGTCGGCCGCGTTGTGGGTCTTGCGGTTGGTGTTGTGATGGTGCTTGTTGGTTGTCAGGACAGTTCGGATGGGATGCCGACCAGTGCTGGTGCTATGAGCACGTCGGTAAGTGTTGGTACATCGGCACGGATTTCGCCTGCCAAGGACGTTGCACCTTGGGATCCTTGCGCTCTCTCGTCGGATGCTGTGCGGGCGACTGGGCTAGACCCGGACAGTAAGAAGACGGGTGTCGCCGGAGTCGAGTTCGACGGATGGAAAGTATGCCGTTGGCGTGCGCAGACGGGGTGGTACACGCTCAGTATTCTTGCCGGCACTCCGACGTTGAAGGATGTTCAAGGACGTCGTGATTTCAGCGAGTTCAAGCCGGTGAGGGTCGGGAACCGTTCGGCGCTGCAGTTCGGCAGGGCCAGCGACCCAGATAATCTCGGGTGCGGCGTTGTGGTCGAAGTCTCGGGCGGCACGGTGCTCTTCGACATGCTGACTCGATACGGTGAACCTCAGCAGGATGCTCCGTGTGCAGTATCGGTACGACACGCCGATGAATTGGCGATGTATCTTCCATAGGGATGAGGGGCAAGCCTATGAGTGACGGATCAGCATCAAAATGGCACGCGCTTCTCGCCTCAGCAACGCCGGCGAGTTGTTCCTCGACTCGGACGTGGGTAACGGTCTATCGCAGGAGTGTGATCGCAACATAGGGAATCTGCGTGACCTTCTCGAAGAAAGCTGAAACGTCGAGTTCGTCAGCGGATTCGGTGGATTCCCGTCAGGTCAAGTTCTCGAAGAAAAAGTTCACGCGGAAGGGCTCAACCGGTCCGGGCTCGATCCAAAATCGGATCAGAGACACATCGATGAAGTAATGCTGATGAAGGAAGTCTTCGCCAAAGCCATAGAGAACTACCACTCCGTCGACCAATCCAGGCCGGGACCGTCTGCCTTACCCGCTGCAATTCCGCCCGGACGCAGTCGATTTCGATGATCTCGTGCGGCAGCGGGAAGGCGCGGTCGACGCGCTGCTCGGCAGGCATTCGCTCGAGTTGGAACGTGCGCTTGCTGTGCTGCTCGAGCCGGAGGTGCGGATCGAGTCGAAGGGATTCGACGGCCCAGACCTGGCGCGTACCTTACGTTTTCACGCCGCAGTCAATGGTTCCGCAGCGACCACCCTCACGCAGCTTCCTGGGCAAGCCGCTGACACCGGGGCCGATGTCGTCATGAGGTACGGCCCGGCCAGCGGCGCCGCTGCGCTACTCGTCGCCGCGCTGCCGGATACGTCGGCGGGCACCGCCGCGCCGATCGAAGTGCGCCGGGCCGAGGTGGCGGCGGACCGGGACCGGACGATGCGGTCGTCGGGCCGGCTCGGCCTGGCCGAGCAACTGGATCGCCTGTTCAAACGGGAACGCCTCGGGCTAGGCGAGATCACGGTGTCGCCGGGCACCGCCGTCGACTCGCGTCCGACGTTCGGTCGCGCCTTCTGGTGGATGGACTACCCGGACGGCCGCTACTACGTCAGAACCGGCGACCCGATCGTCGCCCGCCCGATGGACGGCGACGCCATGGTGGCGGAGATCAATCGCTTGGCCGCTCTCACGCAGCGCTACTACCGCGAAGACCGTGAGCACGACGAATCATTGCGGCAGTCACGATAACGTGCTGCGGTGCCGCGATCCCCAAGGGCCGCAACGAAATACTGGACACCGCGCCTGCGCTCGGCGATGATCAGCGTCGCGTCAACTTTCTCGAAACGGGGATTACTGTGTCACTTCTGAATAGGGCTGCGCTGGGTGCGGTGCTGACATCCGCTGCAGCGCTCACCGTGGTCGGCTCTGCACATGCTGCAGGCAATTACTATGGGACGCTCGCTGTTTCGCCGGGGGCCGGCAAGGTGGTCGAGGCGGTCGATCATCCGTCGTACGTGGCGGCGGATGCGGCGGCGATCCGGGATTGCGCGGTGTGGGACTGCAAGATCATGGTGCGGTTCGCGAATGGTTGTGCGGCGGTGGCGCGGGGCGCCGATGGGCAGTTCGCGGCGGACTGGGCGCCGACGCGGGCGGAGGCGGAGCGGTTGGCTATCGCCAAACTCGGTGAGAGTGCGCCGCCATTCCCTGATCTCGGTAGCGCTTCACCGCGGGCGGCGAGCATCGCGCTGTCCTCGTGTACGAAGAACGCGAGCTGAGACTCGGCACGACGGTTGACCGACCCGAGGGTTTCGTTTCGAATGACTCTGCACACCTGTGCTTTTCAGGTACACAGCAGTTAGTCGAACATTTGGACATATCGGATGCAATGCTCCATGCTCTGATCCGAAACTATTTCTTCTCGGGGAGGATCATGATGTCTCTATCGGGCAAGGCTGCCCTCGGCCTGTTCGCGGCCGCGGCTTTCGTCGCGGCGAGTGCGGGATCGGCCACCGCCGAGCCCGGCTCGGACGGCTCGTTCTACGGGTCGAAGGCGATCTCGGTGCATTCGGGCGGCGCGTCGGTCTCGACGGCGTGGGATTACCCGAACTGGGCGGAGGCCGACGCGGCCGCGCTGGCGGACTGCCGCGACGAGGGCGCGACGAACTGCACGATCATCGTGCGATTCGTCAACGGATGCGGCGCCATCGCGGAACGCGACGGCCGCTACCTCGGCGGCACGGGCGCCACCCGGGCCGAGGCAGAGCGGGCGGCCATCGCCGCATTCGGCCCGCCGCCATGGAATTTCGGTAGTTCGGCCCCGAACGCAGCGCGGATCGCGGGCACCACCCACTGCACCGCGAACGCCGAATAAGTCCTGCCGCTGGGTGTCCGGGCGAAGTGTCCGGACACCCAGCGAGCTGTTCAGCGGCGCAAGGCCTTTCGGGCCAGCCAGTTGCCGGCGAACTGGATGCCCTGCACCCCTGCGATGATGATTAGAGTCGCGACAAGCGTGACCTGCCAATCGAATCGCTGATAGCCGTAGACCAACGCGAAATCGCCGAGCCCACCACCGCCGACGGTGCCCGCCATCGCCGACATGTCGACGATCCCGATCACCACGAAGGTGTAGCCGAGGATCAGCGGTCCGAGCGCCTCAGGGATCAACAGCGTCAAAATGATTCGCAGCGGTCCGGCCCCGACGGCCCTGGCCGCCTCGATCACGCCGGGGTCGACCGTCACCAGGTTCTGCTCGACGATCCTGGCGATACCGAACGACGCCGCGACGATCATCACGAACGCCGCGGCCTCGGTGCCGATGGTGGTGCCGACCACCTGCAACGTCACGGGGCCGAGCGCCGCGAGCAGGATGATGAAAGGGATCGGCCGCACCACATTCACTATCACGTTGAGCAGCACGTTGATCGGCGCGTTCGCCAGCAGCCCACCCTTGCGGGTGGTGTAGAGCATGGTGCCGAGGAAGAGCCCGATCAGCCCGCCGACCACGAACGCGACCAGCACCAGATAGATGGTGGTGCCGATCGCCTCGTTCAGGACCGGCCGGAGTTTGTCCCAATCCGTCTGCATCGGTACTCCTTTCAGTCCGTAGGGATCTTTTCGAGCAGACTGGGACGGTCGAGTTCATCGATCACCTTGTCGATCGCCTCGTCGTCCCCGTGTAGCACCAGCGTGACGCTGCCGAATGTCTTGTCCTGCAACGTGCTGACGCCGCCGTACACCACCTCGAACCGGACGCCGGCCGATGTCGCGGTGGACAACGCCGCACCGATACCGCGCCGGTCATCGATATCGACGGTGACGAGCCGGCCGCCGTGCAGCTCACCGAGCCTGCGCAGTTCGTCCTCGGACGGCCGGTTGTGCAGCACCGTCGCGACGAACGACTGCGTCGGTGCGGCCTGCGGGGTCGCGAAAACCTCGAAGGTGCTGGCGAGTTCGACGATCCGGCCCTCGGCGAGCACGGCGACCCGGTCGGCCACCGCGCGGATGACATCCATCTCGTGGGTGATCACCACGATGGTGACGCCGAGCTCCCGGTTGATCTTCTTCAGCAGCCGCAGTACCTCACCGGTGGTCTCCGGATCCAGCGCCGAGGTCGACTCGTCCGCGAGCAGCAGCGACGGCGAAGTCGCCAGGGCGCGGGCGATGCCGACCCGCTGCTTCTGCCCACCGGAGAGCTGATCGGGGTAGCTGCGGGCCTTGTCGGACAGCCCGACGAACTCCAGCAGCTCCGCGACCCGTGCCTTGCGCTCGGCCCGCTGCCAGCCGGCCACCTTGAGCGGATACTCGATATTGCCTGCGGCCGTGCGTGATCGGAACAGGTTGAACTGTTGGAACACCATCCCGATGTCGCGGCGCAGTCGACGCACCTCGCGCTCCCGCACCCCGGTGATGGGAGTGCCGGAGATCTCGATGGTGCCGCTGGTCGGCTTCTCCAAGGCATTGATCAACCGGACCAGCGTGCTCTTGCCCGCGCCGGAATAGCCGATCACGCCGAAGATCTCGCCCTGCTCGATCCGCAGATCGATATCGTCCAGCGCGACCTGGGCATCCGCACCTTTGCCGAAAACCTTGGTGACCGAACGGAACTCGACGGCAGGCGGATTGCTCACTTGCCGTCGCGGATGGACTGCTGCACCCGCTGCAGAATCTGCTCCAGCTCGGGACCGGTGCGCCGCACCTCGACGGCGGTGCCCTTGGTGACCTCGTTGTGCGCCTGCTGCACCTCGGGGTCGTGCCAGAGCTCGACCAGCTGCAGCAGCTTCGGGTTGTTCTTGTCCTCGGCCCTGGTCACCAGCGCGTTGATGTACGGCTCGGCCGCCGGATTCTTCGGATCGTCCTTGTACAGCGCCGAATGGGGGTCGATGCCGGAACGCTCGAGGAACGTGTTGTTGACGATCGAGCCGTCGACCGAGGCGAGCGAGAGCGCGGTCTGCGCGGCATCGACGGTGGTCACCTTGACCTTGGACGCACCCTTGTCGATGTCGGCAGGGGTGGGGGAGTTGGTGGTCGAGGAGAGCTTCAGCAGACCGGCCGCCTGCAATACGAACAGGGCCCGCGCCTGATTGGTGGGGTCGTTCGGGATCGCGATCTCCGCGCTCTGCGGCAGATCCGCGAGGGTCTTGTGCTTCTTCGAATACAGGCCCAGCGGCACGATGTAGGTGGACCCGATCGGCGTCAGGGTGTCGTTGTTCGCGACGTTGTAGGCGCCGAGGAACTGCAGGTGCTGGAACAGATTCACATCGATCTGCTTCTGCGCGAGCGCGAGATTCGGCTGTTTGTAATCGGAGAAGTTGGTGATCTTCAGCGTGATGCCCTTGTCTTTGGCCCGCTGCTCGAAGACGTCCCAGGCTTTGTCCTTGTCGGTGGTGCCGATCCGCACTACCGTGTCGGAGGAGGCCTTGTCGTCAGAACCGCACGCCGTAAGGGTGAGGGCCGCGGTGGCTACCAGGACCGGGATCGCCAGTACCCGATGGAATTTCACTCGTGCTCCCGAAATGCTTGTCGCGATATGAACCTGGTAATCCAAGCGATCCGGCAGCGGGGGAGACAATGGTTTGAATTGTGATGAGCGAAACCATTCCGCAGCATCGGCTGAGCATCTAGTTTGCTCGCAATGCGCTTGAAGCACCGACTACTGCTGCTCCCGATCCTGTCCGCCCTGGCCGTCGCCTCGGTTTCCTGTGGCGCCGAACACCGCGACGACGTGATCCGCATCGGTGTGAACGACGTCGCACTGCCGCATTGGGACGTATACAAGAAGAAGGCCGCCGAGCAGGGCATCACCGTCGAGTACGTCAACTTCACCGACTACAACCAACCCAACCCCGCACTGGCGCAACGCCGCATCGATCTCAACAAGTTTCAGCACGTGCGGTATCTGGCCAACTACAACGCCCGCAACAACGACACCCTGGTGCCGATCGGGGCGACGGAGATCTTCCCGTTGGCGCTGTACTCGCGTAAGCACAAGTCGGTCGCAAACATCCCGCAGGGCGGCCAGATCACCTTGAGCAACAACCCGGCCAATCAGGTTCGGCCGCTGCTGTCGCTGGCCGCGGCCGGTCTGATCGTGTTGCGGGGCAACGCAGGCTGGGATTCCAAGCTGGAAGACGTGGACACCGCGGCGTCGAAGGTGCGCCTGACCCCCATCGATCCGACGCTGACCGCGCAATCCCTCAGCAGCGTCGACGCCGCCTTCGTCGACGACACCTTCGCCAGGCCTGCCGGCTTGACGAAGAACGAGACGATCTACACCGACGACCCGGAACGCCCGGAACTGAAGCAGTACATCAACATCTTCGCCGCACGCGGTGCCGACAAGGACAACCCGACGCTGCTGAAACTGGCTCGGCTGTACCACGATCCGGAGGTCGAGGCGGCGGTGCGGGCGGAGACCGGGTACGAAGGGATCTTCAAGAATAACGATCCGGCCGATCTGCAGGCCGCTGCGGCGGAATTGGAAGCCAAGTTTCGCAGTTAGTTCCAGTTGCGAACGTTCCTGAAATTGGTGAGATCGGCGATTCGCCGGTGTGTCGCTGAAATACGTTCGCTGGGCGAGATTTCCGAGTGGTTTTCTGTCGGTGCTCGGTCCTACACTGGGGCTTCCATTCGAGACGACAGGGGGCTCTACATGACAGTGACACTGCCAGCGCTGGATGTGCGTGTGCGCGTTTTGGAGACGAAATACAAACAGCTGATTGAGAATCGGCGCTCGTACAAGGACGCCATCTTCAAGACGAAGAGAAGGGTGAAGAAGACGCACCGCTGGGTGATAGGAATCGAACAAGAAGTCTGGGAGTTGCGGGAGGACTTCGTATCGTTCCGACTGGACATGAGCTCGTTCCGTCAGGAAATGGGTGCGTTCCAGCACGAAACCAGAATGTTCCAGCACGAAATGGAAACGTTCCAACAGGAAATGGGAACATTCCAGCAAGAGGTTCGGGACGAGTTCACGGTGGTCAAGAGCGATATTTCGGGGCTGAAGCAGGGCATGTCGGGAGTGGAGCAGGACGTGTCCGGATTGAAGCGAGGTGTCGACGCGATTATCTCGCACTTCGGCATCACGATCCCCGAGGATGCGGCCCAGCCGTAGCCGAAACCCCTGCATGACGCGTCCACACCGGCAATGATGCCGGTGTGGACGAGCAGAGTTATATGCAGTCGCGGTTGGGCCTGCACGCGGCCGCGGAGTTGTTGATCGCAGGACCGCAGTACCGGCAATACGGAACGATCCGCCTACGCGCGGTACACCACGGCTTCGGCGGCGTGCAGTGGCCGGTGTCGGTCGTCGGCGCCGAATTGGTGTGGCCGGAGGGGCGGGCAGCGCTCCGCGGGACCTACCGAGACGTCGCGAAGCTGGCCGGATTCGAGCCGGAGGCACCGAAGGAGCTGTACAAGGACACGACAGGGGTAGATCCCGACAGCGCGATGGAGATCGATCCCGCGGCCGCACGGCAGATCAGTGAGTGGTTCGCACTGGGGGACAAGGCATTGCGATGTCTGGCACCGGATATCACACCGGTGCTGTGGCCGGAACACTTTGATCTGTCCAGCTCTGTCGGCGAGGTGAATTACGGTGTCTCACCCGGCGATGCGGGCCACCCGGCGCCCTACGCCTACGTCGGTCCATGGACACCACGCACCGGAGAATTCTGGAACGCCTCGTTCGGCGCGTTACGCGAGCGCGCGGAAGTCGACACCGCGTCGAAACTGCTGGCGTTCTTCGAACAAGGTCGGCTTGCAGCGGGCTGACCTGTCACGACCCGTTCATGCCAACTCGCTCGCCCTCCTGCGCAAGCGCATACAGATAGTCGGAAGTCACCGTGTCGGATGGAAAATAGGCCTCCACCGCGATCTCATCGAGGGTGATGTCGAACGCGGCACCGAAGGTGGTGATCGTGTTGAAGAAGCACAATTCGGCGTCCCGATGCCGAATCCGAATCGGCAGCGCAACCTCCGCCGGATCGATCGAAACCGTCTCGCCCGCAGGATAGTACGAGCTCAATTCGTCGTACAGGGTGCGCAGTTCGGCATCACCGGTCTGCCCGGCCTGGCGAGCCAGCCGCGGCAGCAGAAAGCCACGCACCTGGTCCAAGTTGCGTAGTCGAGGCGCAAAACCATTGGGGTGCAGCCCGATCCGCATCATATTGATCGGCGCACGCAGCAGCATCGGATCCACCCCGTCGAAGAAGACGCGGGTGGCCGTGTTCGCGAACAACAGATTCCACCGGCGGTCGACCGCCAATGCGGGAAACGGCTCGTGCACATCGAGCACCCGCCGCACCGCATCCCGTGCCCGGGCCAACTCGGGATCGTCCGGCGACCGATGCCGGTAAACGGGCGCGTGCCCGGCCGCGACCAACAGCCGGTTGCGTTCACGCAGTGGCACATTCAAATGCTCGGCGAACCGTTCGACCATCACCGCACTGGGTAAGGTTCGCCCGGTCTCGACGAAACTCACGTGCCGGGACGAGATGTCGGCCTGAACGGACAGTTCGAGCTGACTCAGCCCGCGCCGCAGCCGCCACTCGCGCAGCAGCTCACCGACCGGCCGATGCTCCTGATCCACCCGCCCAGTATCACCACCCGACCGACCCGCAGCCATTACATCCCTGGTAATCGACAGCCCGCCACCGCGACTGCCACGGTGGCCGCATGACAAACGACCTCGCCGCCCGCAACAAGAACCTCGTCCTGCACGGCCTCGCGCAATTCGCCGAAGGCAACCTCGACGGCATGCGTGCGCTGCTACACGAAGACTTCCGCGCACACGCCCCCGGAAACCCTTCCGGCAGAGACGCTTTCCTGGAGTTCACCGCCAACTCGCCGATCGCCGGGTCCCGGCTCGACATCAAACGGGTGATCGCCGACGACGACTACGTGGCCGTGCACTACCACCTGATTCCGCAGGATGACCCGCGCGGCGCGGCCGTGGTCGACATCTGGCGACTGGTCGACGGCATGATCACCGAGCACTGGCACGCACTGCAGCCGGTCCCGGACGAGGATCAGATCCCCAACGGCATGTTCTGAAAAACGCTAGCGAGCCATTCGGTTGTCCCCGGCCAGCCTGCCTCTGCGGATGAGCGCGCGCTTGGTGCCGGGGGCGATCGCGGCGGGGGTGACCTGGGAGTCCGGGTCGGGATCGTTGGGATTCGGCCGGACGAACAGCGTCACCGTGGCGGCGGGAGTGAACCCGCTGCGCGTCATCAACGCCGTCGAGGCCGTATTGCGGTCTTCCACATCGGTGACGATGCGCCGCGCACCGCGCGCGAACAACGCCTCCGAGCACACGTCGACCAGCCGCCGGGCGATGCCGTGCCCCTGCATGTCCGGCGCGACGGCGATCCATTCGAGATAGGCCCAGTCGTCGCGGTTCTCGAATTCCATGGACCCGAGCACGAAACCGACCACACGGTCCGAATCGAGCGCGACCCAGCAGGCGTTGTCGGGGCTGTCGAGGTGTTCGGCCACCGAGGTCAACGACCACGACGTGTACGGCTTGGCGGTGACGTCGAAGACTTCGTGACCGAGATCGAGGACCTGGCGCAGGTGGCCGAGACCCATCGGGACGATCACAACGGCAGAATCCATGCCGACAGTTTGCCAGCCGGATGCCGTCGTACCCTCAGGCCCCCTTGCGCGCGGCGGTCTTCTTGGCCGCCTTTTTCGCAGGCTTCGCGGTGCTCTTCGCAGCCGCTTTCTTGGCCGGGGTCTTCTTGGCTGCTGCCTTCTTCGCCGGCTTGGCCTTGCCGTTGTCGTCGGCGCTGCCCGCCGCGCGCCGGCCACTGGCCTCCAGGCTGCGCTGCAGGGCGGCGACCAGGTCGACCACCTCGGCGTCCATCTCCGCGGGCGCGGCCTCCGGCTGCTCGGGCACCTTGCCGGTGCCGCTGGCGATGGCCTCGTCGAGCAACCGCTTGAGCTCGATCTGGTACTCGTCGGTGAACTGATCCGGGTCGAAATCGTCGGACATGGTCTCGACCAACGTCTCGGCCATCTTGATCTCTTGCGGCTTCGGTTCGGCGACCCCGTCCAGGGATTCGAACTCGACCTCGCGCACCTCGTCCGGCCACAGCAGCGTCTGCAGCACCAGCATCCCGTCGCGCACCCGCAGCGCCGCGAGCCTGGTCTTCTGCCGCAGCGTGAAGTGCACCAGCGCGGTGCGGTCGATGCGGTCCAGCGTCGTCGCCAGCAGCACATAGGCCTTGGGCGTGCTGGAATCGGGCTCGAGGTAGTAGCTCTTGTCGAACAGGATCGGGTCGATCTGCTCGTTCGGGACGAACTGCAGCACCGGGATCTCGTGTTTCTCGGCGGCGGGAAGTTTGGCGAAGTCCTCGTCGGTCAGAATGACCTTGTCGCCGTCGGGCGATTCATACGCCTTATCGATGTCGGCGTACTGCACGGACTTACCGCACACCGTGCAGACGCGGTCGTATTTGATCCGACCACCATCCTTGGCGTGCACCTGATGGAATCGGATGTCGTGGTCCTCGGTCGCGGTATAGACCTTGACCGGGACATTCACCAGCCCGAACGCGATCGAGCCCTTCCAGATCGACCTCACTGCTGAATCCCCTCGACGCGGGTGCCTCGTCCGCGGGCCCGCTGCGGCAGCGGCCCGGGACGGTTGAGTGCTGGACGGTAAGGCCCACTCATTCCTCCATGATGGCGGAACGCATTCGAATAGGCGAGCGAATCGGCATCCCGAGTGTCGCGGCCGCGACGCGCCGACGCTGTGTCGGCGGTAGCGACACGAACAGCGTCCGCATGGCGCTGACCATGCCATTCAGGTCGGTGCGGCCCGAAAGATACGCGCGTTGCGCGGCGGTGGGCAGGCCGAAGAATGCGTCGAAAAAAACCGGGAGGTCGGTCGGCGGCAACGCGAGCAACGCTCGCAAACCGGCGGCCCGCAGTCGGTACACGGCCCGCGCCGACACGGGCCAGACCGCCGCTCCCGCCGCGACGCCGTCGGCCGCCGCGAGGGAGGCGGCCACGCTGTACCCGGTCGCCGGATGCGCGAATCCGCCCGCCGCGCCGAAGGTGCCTCGCCCGGGGCTGCCACCTTCGACCGGGAACCGCACTCGCTCCACCCGCTCGGCACCGGTGAGTTCGATGCCACGGGAACGTAATCGGTGCACCAGCCGCTCGCGCAGCTCGGTGCCGTCGAGCGCCGGCCGACCGGCCAGGCAGGTTTCCTCCAGCAGCATCTCGCCGCCGCCGAGCGGCACCGCATACAGAAACGATCGCGGTGCCTCCTCTGACGCGCCGTTGTCCACACGCCAGTCCATGAACAGCGGCACGAGTCCCGCACACCGCTTCGCGTCGAGCACGAGCCCGTAGGCCGTCTGCTCGGCCAACGTGGGGGAGCGGGCAATGCCACGCGCATCGATGACCCGTTGCGCGCTCAGCAGCCGACCAGAGGCCAGTGCCACCGTGCCGGCGGTGAGCGCCACCGCGCGATCCGCGACGACCTCGGCTCCGGTCAGCTCGAGCGACTCCCGCAGCCGGTCCGTATCGAGCACGGCATAAGCCCGCTCGATGCGGTGCGCACGAGTTCCCCACGCCGTCGGCCGGTCGACCGTCGCCGCAATGGCCGCCGCATCCAGCCACCCGGGCAACTCGTCCGCCCACGCCGCGTAGGTCGCCGTCCACCGACGATCCGGTGCAGGATCGACCACGGTGACCGACAGCCCACGAGCCAGGCAACGATGCGCCAGCGCCCGACCGGCCGGGCCGAGCCCGCATACGACGACATCCGCCGTCACGTCCAAGCCCTGCTCACTGCTATCGGCCCTTCGGGACGCTCAGATGCCGCCGGTGGACAGCAATCCGCCGTCCACTCGCACGGTCTCCCCGGTGATCCACGCCGCCTCGTCCGAGACCAGGAACCCGATCAGCCGCGCCACATCCTCCGGCGTACCGAGCCGCTTCATCGGGTAGACGCTGGCCGCCCGCTCCTCGTCCTCGGCGTACAGCGCGTCGGCGAACTTCGTCTTGATCACGCCCGGTGCGACCGCGTTCACCCGGATCTTCGGCCCGAGCTGCCAGGCGAGTTCGTCGGTGAGCCGGATGAGCGCCGCCTTCGACGCGCCGTACGCGGCGATCACGCCGGACGAGCGGATGCCCGCGACGCTGGCGACGTTGACCACCGCGCCGCCGTGCTCACCCATCCACGCCTTGAACGCCTGCTGGATGTAGCCGAGCGCCGCGACGACGTTCACATCGAAGATCTTGCGCACCGCATCCAGGTCGGCCTCCATCAGCGACCCGAACACGGGGTTGATGCCGGTGTTGTTGATCAGGATGTCGACCGAACCGAACTCGGCCATCAACCGGTCGATGGCCGCCGCGCGGTCTTCGGCATGTCCGGAGTTGCCCGCCAGCGCGACGACCTCACCCTGGTGGCCGAGGGCTCGCAGCTCGGCGGCGGTCTCGTCCAGCGGGTCCTGCTTGCGCGCGGTGATCAGTACGTTCGCGCCGCGGCTCAGCAGCTCCGCCGCGACGGCCTTACCGATACCCCGACTTGCCCCGCTCACCAGAGCGCTTTTGCCCAAAAGATCGTTACTCATGCCACGGCAGGTTACTCGGCGGTTCAGTTACGGCCGTCACACCCGAGTCGTCGCGGGTAAGAGCGGTGCCGGAACCCAGGTAAAATCGGTGGTTCTTGTGTGTATCGGCGTCGCACAATCGAGTACTTACCGCCCAGCACCACTGATCCGCGAGGAGAAATCTGTGATCACCGCGACCGACCTGGAGGTCCGGGCCGGAGTCCGCACCCTGCTGTCGGCCCCCGGACCGGCCCTGCGGGTGCAGTCCGGCGACCGGATCGGACTGGTCGGGCGCAACGGTGCTGGCAAGACCACCACGCTGCGCATCCTGGCGGGCGAGGGCGAGCCGTATGCCGGAAAGATCTTGCGCTCCAGCGATGTCGGCTACCTGCCGCAGGATCCGAAGGAGGGCAACCTCGACATCCTGGCCCGCGACCGGGTGCTCTCGGCCCGCGGCCTGGACACGCTGATCCGCGACATGGAGAAGCAGCAGGCGCTGATGGCCGAGGTGGCCGACGAGGCCGAGCGCGACAAGGCGGTCCGCAAGTATGGCCGCCTGGAGGAGCGTTTCTCCGCGCTCGGCGGCTATGTCGCCGAGAGCGACGCCGCCCGCATCTGCAACAGCCTCGGCCTGCCCGATCGGGTGCTCGCCCAGGCGCTGCGCACCCTGTCCGGCGGTCAGCGTCGGCGAATCGAGTTGGCGCGCATCCTGTTCGCCGCCTCCGACGGCAGCGGCGGGCGCTCCGACACCATCCTGCTGCTCGACGAGCCGACCAACCACCTCGACGCCGACTCGATCACCTGGCTGCGCGGTTTCCTGCAGAACCACGACGGCGGCCTGATCGTGATCAGCCACGATGTGGAACTGCTCGGCGACGTGGTGAACAAGGTGTGGTTCCTGGACGCGGTGCGCGGCGAGGCCGACGTCTACAACATGAGCTGGCAGAAGTACCTGGACGCCCGCGCCACCGACGAACAGCGCCGCCGTCGCGAACGCGCCAATGCCGAGAAGAAGGCGAGCGCGCTGCGCGTGCAGGCCGCCAAGCTCGGTGCCAAGGCCACGAAAGCCACTGCGGCACAGAACATGGCCAAGCGCGCCGACCGGTTGATCGCCGAGCTGGACGACGTGCGCGTGGCCGACAAGGTGGCCAGGATCAAGTTCCCCGAACCCGCCCCGTGCGGCAAGACGCCGCTGATGGCGGAGAACCTGACCAAGGTCTACGGCTCGCTGGAGATCTTCACCGGCGTCGACCTCGCGATCGACCGCGGCAGCCGGGTCGTGGTGCTCGGCCTCAACGGCGCTGGCAAGACCACGCTGCTGCGCATGCTCGCCGGGGTCGAACAACCGACCGCGGGCAACCTGGTGCCCGGCCACGGCCTCAAGGTCGGTTACTTCGCCCAGGAGCACGACACCCTCGACGACCAAGCCACGGTGTGGGAGAACATCCGGCACGCCGCGCCGGACGCGGGGGAGCAGAACCTGCGCAGTCTGCTCGGCGCGTTCATGTTCACCGGTCCCCAGTTGGATCAGCCTGCGGGCACGTTGTCCGGTGGTGAGAAGACTCGTCTCGCGCTGGCCGGGCTGGTCTCCTCGGCCGCCAACGTGCTGCTGCTCGACGAGCCGACCAACAACTTGGATCCCGTTTCGCGCGAGCAAGTACTCGACGCGCTGCGCACTTACGCGGGCGCGGTCGTCCTGGTGACGCACGACCCGGGCGCCGCGGAAGCGCTGTCGCCGGAGCGCGTGATTTTGCTACCGGACGGTACGGAAGACCATTGGTCCGCCGAATATTTGGAACTTATTCAGCTTGCGTGACTTTCATCACAAGAATCCGTTGATCACGGACCCTCGAGTGCTTAGCCTGGAAAGAGCTGCTCGGCGACTCGGAGGAAGCCATGAGCGACAGGCCAACGCAAGTCAAAGCCACCCTGGGTAAGGGAACACGCGTCACGGGGAAGTCCCGGGACCGCCTACAGACCCAGTTGAAGAAGCAGTACGAGGCAGGGGCGAGCATTCGCTCGCTGGCGCGAGCGACCGGTCGCTCCTACGGCTTCATCCACAATGTGCTGGTGGAGTCGCATGTGCAGCTCCGCAGCCGCGGCGGTGCGAACCGCCGTAAGAGCCAGTAGCGTCCGCAGAACTCGAAACCGGTTCGGCCGGTATGTTTTTCGACCGAACCGATGAGTTCGTTTGCCCCGGTGCGCTGGACTGGATCGAGGTCGACGACCCCGAGCTGGACGCGTACCTCGCCGAGCTGCTCGGTGCGGTGGACGCCCAGATCTTCGGCCGTGCCTCCTACGCGCTGCTCGCCCAGTATTGGCCGGGCGCGCAACAGGATCCGGCCACACCAGGCGACGCGCTGCTGGCACCACTGGTCAACGCGCTGCCGAAGATCGTGCTGTCCACCCGGCCGGACCCGGACCTGCCGTGGCAGCCCGCGCGCCGGATCGGCGCGGATCTCGCCGCCGAGATCGCCGAGCTGAAGAGCGAGCCGGGCAAGCCACTCGTCGTGTTCGCTGGTGCCCGGACCGCACAGGAGTTCCTGCGTCTCGACGCGGTGGATGAGCTTCGGCTGCTGGTGTTTCCGGTGCTGCTCGGCGCAAGCCAACGGCTGTTCGACGAGATGCCGGCGCAGCGGCTACAGCTGGCGGAGGTGGTTCCGTTCCGCACCTCGGGTGTGGTGCTGCAAGCCCACCGCCGTCAGTAGCCGCTGACCGAGCCGTCGCCGTCGACGAGCAGGTTGGCCAGACTGCGGAAAATGGGCAGGCCGGTCTTGATCTCCAGGTACGCGAACTGGCCCTGCGGGTTGACCTCGAGGAAGTAGTACTCGCCGTCGAGGCCGAGCCGAATGTCCAAGACGCCGAAGGACAATCCGAGCGCACCCATCAGCGTGGCAAGCGATTTACTCACCGACGCGGGCAGATGCTCGGGCACGAAGTCGACCGAGGTGTCCAGGCGGGAATCGACCCGGCCGACACCGGCCTGCGAGTCGATGCGCACCGTCCATTCGACGCCGTCCACCCAGACGACCCGCAGATCGCATTCGGCGTCGATGTAATCCTGGAAGGTGGTCGGCGCGGCGCGGATGCCCGCGAGCCTGCCGTAGTCGGCCTCGGTGATGATCCTGGTCTCGGCGAACTCGGCGCGGCTGGTCCCGGTGCGCTTGTAAATGACTGGGCCGGGCCGGGATTCGGCGAAACTGCGGGCCTCGTCCGGATCGTTGGTGATCAGCGTCTCCGGCACCGCGAACCCGGCCCGCAGCGCCGTCTCCAGCTGCACGATCTTGCGGGCCGCGGTGCGGTCGGCGCCGGGGTCGTTGATCCAGTTGGCCGGAATGGACCAGAGCATGCCCTGGATGAAGCTGTCGCATTCGGCCTGGCGGAACTCGTCGTCGGTGGCGCGGACCCCGCCGGGCACCTGGCACGGATGCGGGCGGCGCCACCAGACCGAGCGCACGTCGTCGAGTCCGATGAGATGCGAGAGCGAGCGTGCGGTGCCGAGCCGATCCAACCGGAAACTGCCCGACTCCCGCGGGAAGTCGCGCAGGTCGAGGTGAATCGCGCTGAGCGCGTGATGCTCTCGCAGCGTCGCCGCCATGGCGGTGGCGTGCAGGTCGTCGGATTCCGACACTACGAGGACCGAGCTCGCCCGGCGTGCCGTCATGCGCGCACCGCTCAGTCGAGACTGTCGCAGTTGATGCCATCGTCGCTGGTCGCGAACGACTTGGTCTGACAGTAGGTGTAGGTGGCGCCGTGCGCGCCGGTGAGGTCGGCGATGTTCAGGCGCTCGGCCCAACGCTCGGTGAGCTGCCGCAATTCTTCGTCGCCGCGCGCCGGGGAAGGTGTCTCCGGGATGGTCATCGGCCGATCGATGAGGTCGATGCGCATCTTGCGGGTGAAATCGGCGGTCGCACCGGCGCGGATGTCCACCACCACCTGGCGGCCGACGCGCACGGCACCGACGTCGCCGGCCGCGCTGACTCTGCCGGTCCGGGGTGCGGTGCCGTCGGGCAACGTCGTGATGCCATCGGGCACGCAGGAGAGTCCGTCGGTCAGCGGCGAATCGAGCACGCGAACGACATCGGACCGACGGAAAGTCCACGTTCCCTCGGGTACCCGGACGGTGATATCTCGGTCCGACTCCGCGACCAGCACACCCCGCAGCGGAGCAACGCGGTCACTCTTCGGCGCGGTTCCGGGAAGGCGGAGTGCGTCGGTCATAGCTCATTCTCCGATCTGAATCCGATCTGCTCGCGATTTGCCACGACCCCCGAGCGTGACTTGGATCATAACGCGCAGCTCGGCCGGATCGGATCGGTTCGAGAGATTTCACGGCCGGTGGCAAACCGAATTTCGAACCAGGATGCGCTAGCGCCGAAAGATTTTCGGTGCTCCGGACATGGCGAGAGCGCAACCGGTGAGCTATTTCCGGATGGAAAAATTGAGCCATATATTGCTCAGGGTTGGCGGCTGTGCATCTGCACTTGCCGATTCAAAGTCCGAGCAGGTCGGGCCGCTCGGCCAGCTCCGCGAAGCGTTCGCCCGGCGCGGCGACGAGCTTACGGGCGGTGAGGTCGAGCAGGCCGGTAATCGTCGATATCTCGGCCGCGACGGTGCCGTCGAGTTTGCGGATCTCGTGCCGGAACACAAACGTCTTGCCGGTCAGCCATTCGAAGTCGACCGAAACGGTCACCTCGTCGCCGCCGCGCAGCTCGCGCAGATACTTGATGGTGGTTTCCAGCACGACCGGTCCGACGCCGCTGGCGACGAGCTTTTCCTGCGGTGCGCCCGCCGCCCGCATGAGCTCCCAGCGCGCGTGCTCGGCGTATTGCAGATAGACAGCCTGGTTCAGGTGGCCTTGCGTGTCGAGTTCGTAACCGCGGACGACGATCGGGACGGAAAAGGTCATCTCCTGCGAACCTCCTGTGCGGCCGGGGTTGTTCCGACCTGCATCGACGGGTTGGTCACAGTCGGATTGTGCACGACCCTCAGCGGCGGTTGGCGTTGCGCTCGGCCCACCAGTTCGGCGCGTCGACGAAGTGGTTGTCGAATTCCTCCTGCGCCGCGGCGAGATCGGCCAGGGTGGATTCGCCCTTGGCGATGCGGTCGAGCAGTCGGAAGTATTCGAAGCGCTGCACGCCGGGCAGCAGCGCGATCATGATGCGCGCGGAGCTGTCGGGCGTGGCGCCGAAGGCGTGCGGCATGAACTTCGGCACCACGATCGAGCCGCCCGCGCCGACGGTGACGATCCGGTCGCCGGCCAGCAGTTGCAGTTCGCCGTCCGCGACGTAGAACAGTTCGTCGGAACTGGTGTGGTAGTGCGGTGCCGCGCCGTCGGCGCCGGGCTGCATGGTGACTTCGAGGGTGCTCAGTGTGCCGTCGGTGTCGGCGGAGTCGAGCAGTAGCCGCACGGTGACCGCGTCGGTGCTGAGAGTCTCGGCGTCCTGAGGCTGACGGATGGCGGCGTCGGTGCGAGGCGCGGTGATGCTCACTGGATCTCCAGGTAGTTCGTTGATTGATAATTCGCTACCGAACTATATATCAGCGAATAGAATCCTGTCCATGGTGGAGACGCGACAACTGATTTCGCACGCACATGGCTGACGCACCCGAGACCGCACCGGCCTCTGTTCGGCAGGCCTCGACCGGCAAAGGCCGTGACGTGATGGACGATCCCGTCGACGCGATCGTCGCGCAGTGGCGGCGCGAACGACCCGACTTGGAGCTGGAGGCCATGGCGATCGTCGGCCGCCTCGGCAGGCTGCTCGTCGTTGCGCAACGGGTGATCGAAGAGGTCTTCACCGCACACGGCTTGCAGCGCGGCGAGTTCGACGTGCTCGCCGCCCTGCGCCGTTCCGGCGAACCGTTCGAGCTCAACCCGTCCGTGCTCGCCGACACGCTGATGCTCTCCCGAGCGGGCATGACCGGCCGCCTCGACCGGCTCGAATCCGCGGGTCTGGTCCGCCGCATCGCCGACCCCGCCGACCGTCGCGCCGTGCGCGTCGCCCTGACCGACGACGGCCGCAAGCTCGTCGACAAGGTCGTCACCGCCCACACCGAAAACGAAACCCGCATGCTGTCCGTGCTGTCCGCGCACGACCGCCACGAACTCGACCGCATCGCTCGTGCACTGCTCGGCAGTCTGGAGCCGGGGGAGTAGCCGTCGAGTCGAAGGTGCCCTGCGGCAACGTTTTTCGTCCACTGCCCACTTCGGGTCGTTAGTCTTGGCGTGAGCGGCCGGTCCGCCTGCGCGGTCGGCCGGGGGTGAACTGACACCGGAAGGTGGGACGCGGTGATACCGGACATGGATCGCGCGGAGTTTTTGTCCTGGCTGGTCAAGGGCGCGGCGGGAGCGGTGGCGGGTGGACTGCTCGCGCAAGCCGCCGCCGGCGCCGATCCCGGCGCGCCCGAGCCGATCACGGTGCTTTCCGGGGCGACGGTCATCGACGGAACCGGGTCACCGCCGCGGCCAGACACGACGATCGTGCTCGCCGCGGATCGGATCCTCGCGGTGGGCCGGTATCCGGACCTGCCACGGCTGCCTGCGGTGCGCACACTGGACCTGACGGGCAAGTTCGTCATCCCCGGCCTGTGGGACATGCACACCCATATGGCGCAGGCGGAGAGCACCTTTCCGCCACTGCACGTCGTGCACGGCGTCACCGGTATCCGGGAGATGTGGGGCTTTCCCGAGATACACGACCTGCGGCGGCGCATCGAACAGGGCACGGTGCTCGGCCCGCGAATCGTCCTGGCGAGCAGCATCATCGACGGACCGCCCGGCATCTGGCCCGGTTCGACGGTGGTGTCGACCGAAGCCGAAGCGCGGGCGGCCGTCCGGCGGAGCAAGCACGAGGGTGCCGACTTCGTGAAGGTCTACTCGCTGCTGACCCGCGAAACATTCACGGCCATCGCGGACGAGTCACGCAGGGCCGGCTTGCCTTTCGCCGGACACGTGCCGCACCGCATCCCGGTGGCCGAGGCCGTCGAGCTCGGGCAGCACACCATCGAGCACCTGTACGGCATGCTGTTGTCCACCTCTTCGCGGACACCCGAGTTCTACGCGGAGATCAATGCCGGACCGGTGGATCCGAATACGCAGCGAGCGGATCGGGCCCGCATGGAACGCGCGGCGGCGGACTCGCACAGTCCCGAAGTCGCCGCGGCGTTGTTCGATCTGATGATCCGGCGCGGTGTCTGGCAATCGCCGACCTTGGTCGTCCTGGAACGCTTGGCGACCGGTGTGGCGCCCGGGCGTCCGGACGACGAGCGGTTGCGCTACCTGCCTGACTTCGTGCGCCAGTTCTGGCAGCAACGGACCGGCCCCGAGCCCGACGCCGCAGAGGTCACCATGCTGCGACGCAACTTCGACTCGCGGCTCGAACTGCTCGGCGCGATGAACGCTGCGGGCGTCGGCATCGTCGCGGGCACCGACGCGGGCAATCCCTTTGTGTTCCCCGGCTTTTCGCTGCACGAGGAGTTGGAATCCTTGGTGCGGGCGGGGCTTTCGCCGATGCAGGCGCTGCAGTCCGCCACCCGCAACGCCGCACGATGTGCCGGGCTGGACGCGGTCAGTGGCACCGTCGAAGTGGGCAAGCACGCGGATCTTGTTGTCCTGGACAGTGATCCACTCGCCGATATCGGCAATACCCGGCGGATCCACGCGGTGGTCTGCCGGGGTCGATATCTGGATCCGGCAAACCGGGAACGCATTCTGCGGGAGGTCGAGGCGGCCGCGCAGATCGAGTATCCGGCGCTGCCGACCGGTGGTCTGGGATTCGGCTCGTGTTGCGGCTAGGCCCTGTGTCGAAGCCCCATCCAGCCCCCGGATGTCCGGACTTCGACGCAGCGGCATCGGCGCGGTTCCGCATGCGCCGCCGTCCGCAGCCGGCGCTCAGTCCCGTCGACGCACCGAGGCTTCGACGAGATCCAATACCGCAGTGAGGTTTTCGTTGGTGTGCCCGGAGGCGATGCGGGCGATGAGGCCGTCCAAAACCAGGTCGAGGTAGCCGAGCAGGACATCGGTGGGGACGTCGTCGCGTAGGGCGCCCGCTGCTTTGCGGCGTTCCAGTCGGGCGAGCGTCGCGGCGGTGAGTTCGGCGGAGCGCTGCGTCCAGCCTGCGCGGAATTCGGGATCGGTGCGCAAGCGGCGCGCGATCTCCAGACGGGTGCCGAGCCAATTGAATTGCTCGGGGTGGGCGAGCATGTCGCGCATGACGCCGACGATGCCCTGGTTGGCCGCCACGTCGGCCATCCGCTCGGCGTCTTCCTGCGCCAGCGCGAGGAACAGTGCGTCCTTGTCCCGGAAGTGGTGGAAGATCGCGCCGCGGGACAGGCCGATCTCTTCCTCGAGGCGGCGCACCGTGGCGCCCTCGTACCCGTATTCGGCAAAGCATCGCCGCGCCCCGTCGAGAATCTGGCTGCGCCGGGCGGCGAGGTGATCATCACTGACTTTGGGCATAGCGGACGTGCTCCTCCAAGAGGTGTGAGAAGTCCGCGCACCGCGAAAACGCGGTGCGCGGACTCTCGACTAACGGCGAGTGCGTGATCAGCCGCGAATCATGTTGCGCAGCACGTACTGCAGGATGCCGCCGTTGCGGTAGTAATCGGCCTCACCGGGGGTGTCGATCCGCACCACCGCGTCGAAGGTGATCTTCTCACCGTTCTCCTTGGTGGCGGTGACCTTCAGGGTCTTCGGAGTCGCACCCTCGTTCAGCTTGGTGATGCCCTCGATGTCGAAGGTCTCGGTGCCGTCCAGCTTCAGCGACGCGGCCGACTCGCCGGCCGGGAACTGCAGCGGGATGACGCCCATGCCGATGAGGTTCGAGCGGTGGATGCGCTCGAAGGACTCGGTGATGACGGCCTTCACGCCGAGCAGCGAGGTGCCCTTGGCCGCCCAGTCGCGCGAGGACCCCGAGCCGTACTCCTTGCCGCCGAGCACGACCAGCGGGATGCCCGCGGCCTGGTAGTTCTGCGAGGCGTCGTAGATGAAGGCCTGCGGGGCGCCGTCCTGGGTGAAGTCGCGGGTGTAACCGCCCGAGACGTCGTCGAGGAGCTGGTTGCGCAGCCGGATGTTGGCGAAGGTGCCGCGAATCATCACCTCGTGGTTACCGCGACGCGAGCCGTAGGAGTTGTAGTCCTTGCGCTCGACGCCGTTGGACTCCAGGTACTGCGCGGCCGGGGTGCCCGGCTTGATGTTGCCCGCGGGGGAGATGTGGTCGGTGGTGACCGAATCGCCCAGGTAGGCAAGCACTCGCGCGCCCTTGATGTCGGTGACCGGCTCCGGGTTCTGCGGCATGCCGTCGAAGTACGGGGGCTTGCGCACGTAGGTGGACTGCGGATCCCAGGCGAAGGTCTTGCCCTCGGGGGTCTCCAGTCCACGCCAGCGCTCGTCGCCCTTGAACACGTCGGCGTAGGACTTGATGAACATGTCCTGGCTGATCGCGGAGCCGATGGTCTCCTCGATCTCCTTCGGCGACGGCCAGATGTCCTTCAGGAAGACGTCGTTGCCGTCGGAGTCCTGGCCCAGCGGGTCGGTCTCGAAGTCGAAGTCCATCGTTCCGGCGAGCGCGTAGGCGATGACCAGCGGCGGGGAGGCCAGGTAGTTCATCTTCACGTCGGGGGAGATGCGGCCTTCGAAGTTGCGGTTGCCGGAGAGCACCGCGGTGACCGACAGGTCGTGGTCGTTGATCGCCTTCGACACGGCCTCCGGCAGCGGGCCGGTGTTGCCGATGCAGGTGGCGCAGCCGTAGCCGACCAGGAAGAAGCCGAGCTTCTCCAGGTAGGGCCACAGGCCTGCCTTGTTGTAGTAGTCGTTGACGACCTGCGAACCCGGCGCCATGGAGGTCTTGACCCACGGCTTGGAGGTCAGGCCCTTCTCGACGGCGTTGCGCGCGAGTAGCGCGGCGCCGAGCATGACCGACGGGTTGGAGGTGTTGGTGCAGGAGGTGATCGAGGCGACCACCACGGCGCCGTGGTCGAGCACGAAGTCGCCGTACTCCTCCGAGGACACCTTGACCGGCTTGCTCGGCCGGCCGACGGCGCCGTTCGCGGCGGACGGGACCAGCACCGCGTCGTCGTCGGCGAAGGACAGCACGGCCGGATCGCTGGCCGGGAAGGACTCCTCGATGGCCTCGTCCAGGTGCGTGTGCGGGGTGGCGGCGGCGGGGCTGCCCTCCGCGTCGCTGGTGTAGTTGTGGATGTCCTTGCGGAACGCGGTCTTGGACTCCGACAACAGGATTCGGTCCTGCGGGCGCTTCGGGCCCGCGATGGAGGGCACCACGTCGCCCAGGTCGAGCTCCATGTACTCCGAGTACACCGGCTCGTGCTCGGCGTCGTGCCACATGCCCTGTTCCTTGGCGTACGCCTCGACCAGCGCGAGCTGATCGTCGGTGCGGCCGGTCAGGCGCAGGTAGTCGATGGTCACCTCGTCGATCGGGAAGATCGCTGCGGTGGAACCGAATTCGGGGCTCATGTTGCCCAGGGTGGCGCGGTTCGCCAGCGGCACCTCGGCGACGCCCTTGCCGTAGAACTCGACGAACTTGCCGACCACGCCGTGCTTGCGCAGCATGTCGGTGACGGTGAGCACCACGTCGGTGGCGGTGACACCGGGCTTGATCTCACCGGTCAGCTTGAAGCCGACGACGCGCGGGATCAGCATGGAGACGGGCTGGCCGAGCATGGCCGCCTCGGCCTCGATACCGCCGACGCCCCAACCCAATACGCCGAGGCCGTTGACCATCGTGGTGTGCGAGTCGGTGCCGACGCAGGTGTCCGGGTAGGCCTGGCCGTTGCGGACCATCACGGTGCGGGCCAGGTGCTCGATGTTGACCTGGTGCACGATGCCGGTGCCCGGGGGGACGACCTTGAAGTCGTCGAACGCGCCCTGGCCCCAGCGCAGGAACTGGTAACGCTCACGGTTGCGGGAGTATTCGATGTCGACGTTGCGCTCGAGCGCGTCGGCGCGGCCGAACACGTCGATGATCACCGAGTGGTCGATGACCATCTCGGCGGGCGCCAGCGGGTTGACCTTGTTCGGGTCGCCGCCGAGGGTGGCCACGGCCTCGCGCATGGTGGCGAGGTCGACGATGCAGGGCACGCCGGTGAAGTCCTGCATGATCACCCGGGCCGGGGTGAACTGGATCTCGATGCTCGGCTGGGCCGACGGATCCCAGTCCGCGATGGCGCGAATGTGATCGGCGGTGATGTTCGCGCCGTCCTCGGTGCGGAGCAGGTTCTCCGCGAGGACCTTGAGTGCGTAGGGGAGTTTCTCGGTGCCGGGCACGGCGGAGAGGCGGAAGATCTCGTAGGAGTTGCTTCCGACCTCGAGGGTGCCCTTGGCGCCGAAAGTATCGATACTTGTCGTCACGTCAGCTCCACTCGTCTGTGAGGGTTGGCCGTCGGCGGGGCTGTGCCAACGGCTGGTTTTTTCGAGCGACCTGCAAGCAGTCGCTACGGATGGTCTTTGCAGGTGCTCCAGCGCCGGAGGGCGCCGGTTCCTCGCGCTATGACCTTAACAGTACGCTTGTCCTGTGAGGCGCACGGGGGCGGCTGGGGTACCGGACGCCACCGCCGACGGCGATCCACACCGGGGCGCGTCGCGTGCCGTGTGCGCGTGCTCCGACTCTCCGTCGCGTACTGTGCTTTCGGAGCCAGCCGGGTGGCGTTGAGCTCACCTTGCAGTGTTGGATGCACGTCGCTTCGGATGCCGATGCGGCTCGACAGACCGGATGGAAGATGACCGTCTCGCACACCTCGGTTTTCACACCCATGGCCGCCGGCCTGCCGCCGAATATCACCGAGGACACCGTCACCACCATCAATGCCGACCTGGCCGACAACCACGTCGCCACGGTGGACGGCAAGGATCAGACGGAGTTGGCCGCGGTCGCCGCCGACGCGCGGGCGGACGGCATCGCGCTGAGCATCGTGGTCGTTCCCGGTAATCCAGGCCACGATTCGAGCCTACGGGACCTGGCCACCGAGGTCGGCAAGACCCAGCACGGCACTGTGGTGGTGCTGAGCGACGACTGGGTGGGCACCTACAGCGACACCATCTCCCGGGTCCGCCTGGAGTGGGCCGAGGACACCGCGAAGTTCAAGGGTGGCGCGCACTCCGCCGAAGCCGCACGGCTTTTCGTGGACAAGCTGGAGCAGCCGGAGAGCGTGTCCTATACCGCGATCACCGGTGTGTTGCTCGTCGGCACCGCTGCCGTCGTGGCCGGGCTCTACTTCGTGAAGTCGCGTCGGCGCGGCGAACCCGCCACGCCGGTGGACGTTTCCGGCGCCGACCCGCGCTAGGGACCCCTACCGCATAGCTGGTTTCGAACCAGCTACTTTCCCTGACGACCGGTATGTTCTACCGGCCGGAAACCTTTGCCATATCCGGCTAATTCCAGGCAAAGGAAAAATTACCCGCCTGACATTCTGTGGCTGGAGTTCCCTTGGTGACGGAAGTGTCGTACGGTCGTGTAGTTGCTGATGGGGAAGAAGGGTTGTCAGGGGTTATCTGCCGACCATCGCCCGTGTTAGAGCGCTTGCGAGTCTGCGGGCACGGGGCCGCTGGTCCGGTCGATGCTCACGAGCGTTGCCGGAGTCGGGTCCTTGGGAGGTGCGATGCGCAATCACCGCGAGGTGGCCTATCGGCGTCCACTGGTGATCGCTCTGGGGTTGCTGATGACCACCGCCCTGCTCCTGGCCGGTCCCGCGGTCGCGGTGCCGCCCGCCCCGCCGAACCCGAGTGACGGCGAGATCGCCGATGCCGGAGCACAAGTCGACGCGGGCGTGACCGAGGTCGGTGCGCTGATCAATCAGGTCGCGGTGGTCGACCAGCAGCTGCAGCAGCTCGACGGCGAGGTCGCCCGCAAGCGCGAAGAGGTGAACAAGGCCCTCGTCGATCTGCAGAACGCGCGCGACGCCGCCGACGCGGCCGCCGCCTTCGTCGTGCAGACCGAGCGTGAATTGGCCGATGCCGGAACGCGAGTCGGTGCCGCCCGGCGCAACTTCGACCAGTTCGCCGCCCAGGCCTACACCCGCCCGGCCGCCGAATCGATGGTCGTCTACCTAGCCGCGGCCACCCCCGCTGCCGCCCTGGACCAGGCCCAACTACTAGCCCTGGTCTCGAAAAACCAGCAGCAGGTGCTCGACGGCCTACGCCGCGCCCAGGTCGACCAGGGCAACAAGAATTCCAGTGCGCGCCAAGCGAAGTCGGCGGCCGATGCCGCCGCCGCGGCCGCCGAGCAGGCCAAGATCGACGCCGAGCATGCCGTCGCCGCCGCCAAGGCCGCGCTGGACCAGCAGACCGTGCAGCGCGACAACCTGTTACGCCAGCGCCAGGATGCGCAGGGCCGCTTGGACTTCGCGCGCCAGCACGTCGCCGGACTGGAAGGCCAGCGCGAGGCCTATCTGACGTGGGACCAGCAGCGCAGGGCCGAGGAAGCCGCCGTGCGCGCCGCCGCCGCGGCAGCCGCGGCTCGCGCCGCCGCCGACCAGAACGCCCAGGGGCGCGCCGGCCAACTCGGCGAGGGGAAACGCCCGCACACCCAGCTCGAGAATTCACCGCGACCGCGCCAGAGCACCCCGCGTCCGAGCTTGCCGTCCATCGGCGGCTCCGCGGCGATCGAGACGGTGGTCGACCGCGCCATGTCCCAGCTCGGCGTCATCTACGCCTGGGGCGGCGGCGACGAGGACGGTCCGACGCTCGGCATCCGCGACGGCGGCGTCGCCGACAGCTACGGCGACTACAACAAGGTCGGCTTCGACTGCTCCGGTCTGATGATCTATGCCTTCGCCGGAATCGGGGTTTCGCTGCCGCACTACAGCGGCTACCAATACAACATGGGCACCCGGGTGCCGGTGGACCAGCGCGCCCGCGGCGACATGCTGTTCTGGGGGCCCAACGGCAGCCAGCACGTCGCGCTGTATCTCGGCGACGGGCAGATGATCGAGGCGCCGGAATCGGGGTCCGTCGTCCGGGTGACGTCGGTCCGCGAAGGTGGGATCATGCCGTACGCGGTGCGTATCGTCGGCTGACGCGTCGCGGTGAATCGGACATCGAAAGCTTTGAATTCCCTTCATGTCGGGTCCGGTTGCGGCACATACGGCCATTACCTGGAATAGTTGTGGCAGCACGCACAGGACCAAGGCGAAAGCGGGGATGTTGGTGGCTTCGACAGACGGGGTGAGCGAGCGCAGCGAGCGAACCGAAGGTGCAGCGCGTCCCGCGTACAGCGGAGGCGAGCGCCAGCGAGCCGAAGCTGTGAGCGGGGCGAATTTGGCGAAAGATGCGCCTGCGTCCCAGCCGAGCACCCTGGAGCGTGACGTCCAGACGCTGGAGAAGGCGATATACGAGGTCAAGCGGGTTATCGTCGGCCAGGATCGCCTGGTCGAACGGCTGCTCGTCGGCGTGCTCGCGCGTGGTCATGTGCTGCTCGAAGGTGTGCCGGGCATCGCGAAGACGCTGGCCGTGGAGACCTTCGCCAAGGTCATCGGCGGCTCGTTCTCCCGGGTGCAGTTCACCCCGGACCTGGTGCCCACCGACCTCATCGGTACCCGTATCTACCGGCAGGGCCGCGAGGAATTCGACACCGAGCTCGGCCCGGTCGTCGCGAACTTCGTGCTCGCCGACGAGATCAACCGCGCGCCCGCGAAGGTGCAGTCGGCCTTGCTCGAGGTGATGGCCGAGCGGCACGTGTCGATCGGTGGCAAGACCTACCCGATGCCGAACCCGTTCCTGGTGATGGCGACGCAGAACCCGATCGAGAGCGAGGGCGTGTACCCGCTGCCCGAGGCGCAGCGCGACCGCTTCCTGTTCAAGGTCGTCGTCGACTACCCCTCGGTCGAGGAGGAGCGCGAGATCATCTACCGGATGGGTGTCACCCCGCCGGAGGCGACGCGCATCCTGACCCCGGAGGAGGTCGTCCGGCTGCAGCAGGTCGCGGCCAGCACCTTCGTGCACCACGCGCTGGTCGACTACGTGGTCCGGGTGATCGCGGCGACCCGCAAGCCCGCCGACTTCGGCATGCAGGACGTGGCCAGCTGGATCGCCTACGGCGCCTCCCCGCGCGCCAGCCTCGGCATCATCGCCGCGGCCCGCGCCGTCGCGTTGATCCGCGGCCGCGACTACGTGGTGCCCCAGGACGTGGTCGAGGTGATCCCGGACGTGCTGCGGCACCGGCTCGTGCTGTCCTACGACGCGCTGGCCGACGAGATCAGCCCGGAGGAAGTGATCAAGCGGGTGCTGCAGACCGTCGGCATGCCGCAGGTCGCCCCGCAGGCTGTTGCACCGGGTGCGTCCGCCGCGCCCGCCGTCGGTGCGCCGCAACAGGTTTCGCAGCAGAACGCGCCGCAGCCCGCTCAGCACCCGCAGCAGCAGAGCGTCCCGCAGCCCGTGCCGCAGCCGCCGAACGGGCAGCAGTCCCAGCCCGCCGGCAACGTTCAGAACAAGTGACCGCGGCGCCGGAACCGTCTCCAGCAGTGTCCAGGTCTCCGCACGCTCCGCCTTCGTTCCACGCGGGCGAGCTGACCGATCCGCGCTTGGCCGCGGCGCTGAAAACGCTCGAGCTCACGGTGCGCCGCAGGCTCGACGGCGTGCTGCACGGCGATCACCTCGGCCTGATCCCCGGCCCCGGTTCCGAGCCGGGCGAGGCCCGCACCTATCAGCCGGGTGACGATGTGCGGCAGATGGATTGGTCGGTCACCGCCCGCACCACCCATCCGCACGTGCGCCAGACCATCGCCGACCGGGAGCTGGAAACCTGGATGGTCGTCGACCTGTCGGCCAGCCTCGACTTCGGTACCGCCTACTGCCAGAAGCGCGACCTGGCGATCGCCGCCGCGGCCGCCATCACCCACCTCACCAGCGGCGGCGGCAACCGGATCGGCGCCGTCGTGGCGACCGGCGAGGAACTGGTGCGGGTGCCCGCGCGCAGCGGACGGGTGCACGCCCAGTCGCTGCTGCGCAGCATCGCGACCACCCCGCACGCCCGCGACGGCGTGCGCGGTGATCTGCGCGGCGGCATCGAATCGCTGCGCCGCCCGCAGCGCAAACGTGGACTGGCGGTCATCATCAGCGACTTCCTTGGTGACATCGACTGGCAGCGTTCGCTGCGCGCCATCTCGGCGCGGCACGACCTGCTCGCGGTGGAGGTGCTCGACCCGCGCGATCTCTCGCTGCCCGACGTCGGCGACGTCGTCCTGCACGACCCGGAGACCGGGCGCACCCGCGAATTCAGCGTGACGCCCACGCTGCGTGCCGATTTCGCGGCCGCCGCGCAGCGGCACCGGGATCAGGTCGAACAGGCGTTGCGCAGTTGCGGCGCGCCCGTGCTCACCCTGCAGACCGACCGGGACTGGATCTCCGACGTGGTCCGGTTCGTGTCCACCCGGCGCCACAGCTTCGGCGCCCCGACCGGGCGGGTGCCACGCCAGTGAGTATTTCGCATTTCACCGCATCGCTGTGGCTCGGCTTTCTGGCCGTTATCGCGTTGATCGCGCTGGGCTATGTGCTGGTTCAGCGCAGCAAGCACAAGCACATGCTGCAGTTCAGCAACATGGAACTGCTGGAGAAGGTCGCGCCGACGCGACCGAGCCTGTTCCGGCATGTGCCGATCGCGCTCATGGTGATCGGACTGGTGTTCTTGACGATCGCGGCGGCGGGGCCGACCGCGGTGAAGAAGGTGGCGCGCAACCGGGCGACCGTCATGTTGGTGATGGACGTGTCGCTATCGATGGAGGCGACCGATGTGCCGCCGAGCCGGATCGAGGTCGCGAAGAAGGCGGGCAAGGAGTTCGTGGACGGCCTGCCGGAGGGCCTCAACATCGGGTTCATCACCTTCGCGGGCACGGCCTCGGTGATGGTGACGCCGACGACCAACCACGAGTCCGTCAAGGCGGCGATCGACAACGTGAAGCTCGCCGAGCGCACGGCCACCGGTGAGGGAATCATCACCGCACTCAACGCGATCGATACCCTCGCCTCGGTGCTCGGCGGCGCCGCCGAACCGCCGCCGGCACGGATCGTGCTGATGTCGGACGGCAAGCAGACCGTCCCCGCCTACGAGGACATGGACAATCCGCGGCACGAGTTCGTCGCCGCGCGACTGGCCAAGAACAAGAACGTCCCGATCTCGACGATCTCGTACGGCACCAAGTGGGGTGTCGTCGAGATTCCAAGGGAAGGCGGCGGCACCGACAAGGTGAAGGTGGAAGTCGACGACGAGGCGATGCGGGAGATCGCGCGGTTGTCCGGCGGCGAGTTCTACTCCGCGTCCACCCTGCAGGAACTGAGCAAGGTGTACGACACCCTCGAACAGCAGATCGGCTTCGAACTCACCAGGGGCGATGCGAGCAGGCCGTGGTTGCTGCTCGGGCTGCTGATCACGTCCGCAGGTGTGATCATCGGGCTGCTGTATCGCCAGCGTCTGCCGTAGCAGCGAAGCGCCCAGTCCCGCTGGCACATCAGCTTTTAGCGACGTGCGGCATGGTCGTCCGTGTCGTCTCGCCCGGGCGAAGCTGTTCCCGCACTGGGATTCACCGCGACGGTGTCGTCGTGGTGCCCCAGCTGCTGACCACCGGTGGGTCCGGCGGCGGCCGGGTGTGTTCAGCGATACCCGGCGATGCCGGCACCATTCCTGGTGTCGGCATCACTCGTCTGTGCGGCCCGGGACGGTGGCCGGGCGGGTCGTAACCGTCTGATCCGACCAGGTAGGTTGTTGCCCATGTCCAACATCACACCGCGGTCCGTCCTGGTGACGGGCGGTAACCGTGGCATCGGTCTCGCAGTCGCACAACGCTTGGTCGCCGACGGTCACAAGGTGGCTGTCACGCATCGCGGATCGGGGGTGCCGGACGGGTTGTTCGGCGTGAAATGCGATGTGACCGACAGTGCTTCGGTCGATGCCGCGTTCACCGAGATCGAGGAGAAGCAGGGTCCGGTCGAGGTGCTCGTCGCGAATGCCGGCATCACCGATGACACGCTGCTGATGCGGATGACCGAGGAGCAGTTCACCAAGGTCATCGACGCGAACCTGACAGGCGCGTTCCGTTGCGCCAAGCGGGCCAACCGCGCGATGCTGCGGGCGCGCTGGGGCCGGATGATCTTCCTCGGCTCGGTGGTCGGCCTCGGCGGCGGCCCCGGCCAGATCAACTACGCCTCGTCCAAGGCCGGTGTCATCGGTCTGGCGCGCTCGATCACCCGTGAGCTCGGTTCGCGCTCCATCACCGCGAATGTCGTCGCGCCCGGCTTCATCGAGACGGATATGACCGCGGACCTGCCGCAGGATCTGCGGGACACCGCCAAGAAGTTCATCCCGCTGCAGCGCCTCGGCCAGCCGGAAGACGTTGCGGCCGTGGTCAGCTTCCTGGCCTCCGAGGACTCCCGCTACGTGTCCGGCGCGATCATCCCGGTCGACGGCGGCATGGGCATGGGCCACTGACCTGACGCCACGGCGGCCTGCGAAACCTCGACGGCCGCAAGCAATCCACACACGACTCCAGGAGAACCGAAAACACATGGGCGGACTGCTCGAAGGCAAGACCATTCTGGTCACCGGCATCATCACCGACTCGTCGATCGCGTTCCACGCGGCCGCCGTCGCGCAGGAGCAGGGCGCGAAGGTGATCATCACCGGCATTCCGGAGCGGCTGCGGCTGATCGATCGGATCGCCAAGCGGCTGCCGCAAGAGGTCCCCCCGGCCATCCCGCTCGACGTCACCAACGAGGAGAACCTCGGCGAGCTGGCGGACAAGGTGCGTGAGCTGGCGCCCGAGGGCATCGACGGCGTGCTGCACTCGATCGCGTTCGCGCCGCGCACCCTGATGGGCCCGGAGGCGCGTCCGTTCCTCGACGGCCCGGGCCCGGACGCGGCCAAGGCCTTCGAGATCTCGGCCTGGAGCTACGCGTCGCTGGCCCGCGCGGTGCTGCCGGTGATGAACGAGCGCGGCTCGATCGTCGGCATGGACTTCGATCCGCGCACGGCGATGCCGTACTACAACTGGATGGGTGTGGCCAAGGCCGCGCTCGAGTCGGTCAACCGGTACGTGGCGCGCGAAGTGGGCGCCGCCAAGAAGATTCGCTCGAACCTGATCGCCGCGGGCCCGATCAAGACGCTGGCCGCCAAGGCCATCGCGGGCACCGCCACCGACGACGCGGCCAAGCTGAATCAGCTCAACCAGTACTGGGACGGCGCCTCGCCGATCGGCTGGGACGTCGACGACCCGACGGTGGTCGCGAAGTCGATCGTCGCGCTGCTGTCGGACTGGCTGCCCGGGACGACCGCGTCGATCATCTACGTCGACGGTGGAGCCAGCCACAACACCTGGTTCCCCGAGGGCATGTCGATCAACTGAGCCGCCGAGGAGGCATTGTGGTCCGGGCTGTCGACGCACTTCTGCTGCTGTCCTTCGGTGGCCCGGAACGGCCCGAGGACGTGATGCCGTTCCTGGAGAACGTCACTCGGGATCGCGGCGTGCCGCGCGAACGTCTCGAAGAGGTCGCCCAGCACTACCTGCACTTCGGCGGTGTCTCGCCGATCAACGCGCTGAACCGGGACATCATCGCGGCGGTCGAGGCCGAATTGGTCACGGCCGGTATCGATCTCCCGGTGTATTTCGGCAATCGCAATTGGGCTCCGATGGTGGAGGACACCGTCGCGCGGATGGCCGCCGACGGTGTCCGCTCCGCGCTGGTGTTCCCCACCTCGGCGTGGGGCGGCTACTCCGGGTGCCTGCAGTACCACGAGGACATCGTCAGGGCGCGAACCGCTTTCGGTGACGGTGCGCCGGACCTGGTCAAGGTGCGCCAGTATTTCGATCATCCGTTGCTGATCGAGGCCTTCGCCGACGCCATTCGCGCTGCGCAGCAAGGACTTCCGGCCGATCGCCGGGATGGCGCGCGGTTGGTCTTCACCGCGCACTCCATTCCGCTCTCCGCCGATACGGCCGCGGGTCCGCCCGCCGACGGTGGTCACCTGTACAGCCGTCAGGTCGCCGAGGCCGCCCGCTTGGCCGCCGCCGCAACCGGTTTCACGGATTACGACGTGGTCTGGCAGTCCAGGTCCGGCCCGCCGCAGGTGCCGTGGCTCGAGCCCGACATCGTTGATCACCTGGACGATCTGGCGGCCAAGAATGTCGAGTCGGTCGTCGTCTGCCCGGTCGGCTTCGTCTCCGATCATCTCGAGGTGATCTGGGATCTGGACAACGAGGCCAAGGAGAAAGCCGCCGAACTCGGCATGGCCTTCGCCCGCGCCGCCACTCCCGGCACCGATCCGCGCTTCGCCGCGCTGGTCGTCGAACTGATCGACGAGCAGCTCAACGACACCGCTGCCCGGCACCTCGGCGAGGTTTCCGGTTTCGGCTGCACCCTGAACGGCACGCCCTGTGCGGTCGGTTGCTGTGCGCCGCAGCGCCGAGTTGTGGCCGAAAGGTAACTCCAATCGGGTTGCGATAGCATGCATTCGCCTTCGGAGAAGCCGAAGCGGGGTGCAAGGAATGAATTCGATGATCTATACCGAAATGTTGACCAACACCGGATTGCTGGATCCGCAGGTGTGGTCCGACCAGAACGTCTGGACGGCCGCCCTGGAAACCAGTGAGGCCAGGCGCCGGGGTAGCCGTAGCAAGGGGGGCGGCTCGTGGGTAGTGGGCCTGGTGTGCTTCGGGCTGGTGGTAGTCGGTATCGGGCTCATCATCTGGCTGTCGGCCCGTAAGAAGAACAACCAGAACGGCCAGGGACAGCTGCCGCAGCAGGGCAACGGCGGGCAGCCGTATCCGCCACAGCAGCCGTATGGCGGACAGCAATATCCAGCGCAGCAGCAGTATTCGCCGCAGCAGCAGTATCAGGGACAGCAGCCCTATCCCGGGCAGCAACAGCAGTACCAGCAGCCCTACCCGGGGCAGCAGTATCCGCAGCAGCAGCCGTACACGCCGCAGCAGCCGTATCCGGTGCAGCAGCAGTACCCGCCGCAGCAGCCGTATCAGCACTGAGCCGCGTGGGGGCGAGGCGCAAGCGTAGTCGTGCAGCGGCTTCCGGCGATCAGAACAGTACGGCGGACAGCTTGGTGTACACGCCGGGGAAACCCGGACGCGCGGCACCCTTGCCCCACGAGGTGAGCCCGACCAGGCGGCCGTCCACGAGAAGTGGCCCGCCACTGTCGTATTGACCCGTATCGGCCACGGTCGAACCGGCGCACAGCATGTCGCGCGGATCGAACGCGGTGCCGTAGGCCGCGGCGCATTCGGCGTCCGGCACGAGCGGGACGGTCGCGGTGCGGAGGTGGGTGTTGGATTCGTCGGCTTCGGACGTGGCGCCCCATCCGAGGATGGTGCCGGAGTTCGATTGGGGGACGGCGACTTCCAGCATCGGTCCGGGTTGGGGACGGTCGAGGGTGAGGATGGCGAGATCGTTGTGATGAACGGTCTCGCCGTCGACATCGGAGTCGTGGAAGTCGGGGTGCACGCGAATGTCCTTGACGTGCACCGTGACTCCCGTCGACTCGCGCAGCTCGGTGCGTCCGAAGGTGACGGTGAGGGCTTGGGGGACCTGCTCGGCCAGCGCGACACAGTGCGCCGCGGTGAGGAGTTGATCCGGCGCGATGAGCGCACCGCCGCAGAACTGCCCGGAGGGGCGCGTGAGAAACAACGGACTGCCGACAGCGGCGAGCCACGGATAGTCGCTCGCTTCGGTTTCCGCGCCGCCGACAATCGCAGACGCAGGTGCCCCTGGTAGCCCGAGGGCGATCAACGCGGCTGTGAGTGCCGCAGCGCCACGATGGCGAAGGTCCATGTCATACCTCCTGCTGGAGGGATCGGATGGTCGGCCCATTCAACCAGAAGCTGGATGGTCGCGGTCGTGTCCCCAGGTCGCGGCCGGGTAGGGCGGTGTTACCTAGTCGGCGCTGGGTATCGAGCTGACGGGAGCGCGCGGCTCATGGCGTGCTGCGCGCCGCCGCGTGGATGGCGACCAGCCGCGCCGCGCGGATCGCGTCCCACAGCGGGCGCAGCAGCGACTCCTGCGCGCCGATCGCGCTGGCCGAGGTCGGTGAGGATGCCGGTTCCCGTTGCGCCACCGTGAGTATGGCGGCGACGTGATCGGCGGTATCGAGAATCTTCCTGGCGCGCAACGGAATCGAGTCCGGGTAGTCGTGCCGGGAGTAGTCGGCGAGCTCGGCCTCGATGAGTTCGCGGGGGTCCGATTCGGCCGAGCCGACCGAGGTGGTGTGCAGCTGCAGCAGGGCGTCGGCGGCATCGCGAACCGCCTCGCGCATCGCGTATTCGGCCTCGCCGAGCGACATGTCCTGGCCGGGCGCGGGCGGGATCGGCGTGCTGTAGACCGACCACTGGAGCGTGTCCTCGTCGGTCCACTGCGGGATGAGGCCGGTGCCCTCGGTGCCGGGCACCCCGATCAGCAGGCCCTCCTCCGCCTCGATCGCGTCGGCGGCGAAGGCGGTGCCGGTGGGCAGGCCGCGTACGTCGCCTGGCACCGGAAGCACCAGCCGCAGCTGGGCGCCGGGCTGGGCCATGCTCTCCCGAATCACCTTGAGCAGCGCCATCATTCCGGTCCCGGGCAGGTTGCCCCTGGACGACCACGGCAGGTCGGTGCGACCACCGGTGACCGGATCGCCCGCGGCGATGGTGTGCTGGGGCGCCCACGCGTGCAGGGCCGCCAGGACGTCGTCGGGCGCGCTACAGCCGGCCAGCCAGGAGCCGGCCCACACCGTCAGCGTGGCACTAGGAGAGCACATAATTATCGAGCATAAAGGGTGACGGTTATTCGCGGGCATTCCCGCGAACGGCATTCCTGAGCAGCGACGCGAGTCACTCGCGCGGACCTGCTATTCCGGTTCGGTGACGAAGTCGATCAGGCGCTCCACCGCCCCGATGAGCGGCGCCTCCAGGTCGCGGAACGATTCGACCGCGCCGTAGACCCGCCGCCAGCCCTCCTGCGGGGTGCCCCAGCCCAATCGATCACAAATGCCGGTTTTCCAGTCTTCGCCGCGCGGCACCTGCGGCCAGGCGGCGATCCCGACGGTGGCCGGGCGCACCGCCTGCCAGACGTCGATGAACGGATGTCCGGTGACCAATACGTTCGGGCCGAGCCCGGTGGTGAGCTGGGTCTCCTTGGATCCGGTGACCAGGTGGTCGACCAGCACCCCGACGCGGCGGCCCGGTCCCGGCTCGAATTCGGTGAGCCGCTCGGCGAGATTGTCCAGACCCTCCAGATGCTCCACGACCACGCCTTCGACCCGCAGATCGTGCCCCCACACCCGCTCGACCAGCGCGGCGTCGTGCACACCCTCCACCCAGATCCGGCTGGTCCTGGCGACGCGCGCACGCAGACCCTCGACCCTGGTGGAGCCGGAAGCCGAGCGAGTGGGCTGCTTCGGCGCGGTGGCGGTCGGCTTGATCAGCGTGACCGGCTCGCCGTCGATGAGGAACGCGGCCTCGCGCAGCGCGAACAGCCGCACCGCGCCGCGCGCGTCCTCGAGCTTCACGAACTCACCGTCGTAGCTGCGATCGAAACCCACCACGGCGCCGCAGAATCCGCTGGCCGCGTCCTCGACCACCAGGTCGCGCTCCGCCGTAACCCGCGGGACCACCCGCTTCTTCGCTCGGGAGTGTCCGGAGAAAATGTCGCCGCCATAGCTGTCATGCCCGCTCACCCGCTCGAAGCTAGCACCGCCGCTGGCGATTTCAGTACTGCGACGCGGCCGATATGGCCGCGCGACACGCGTGCGCGATTCGTGATCACCCGAGATCTGTAGTCGTGTCAGTGCCGCCCGTGATCATCACCGGCGCACTACAGTGGTTGCGTGGCCGCAATAATTTGGCTGGTCGCGGGCATCTTGCTCGCGGCGGCGGAAATGCTCACCGGGGACCTGACGCTGATCATGCTCGGTACCGCCGCGCTGGGTACCGCGGGCGTCAGCGCGATCGCGGGCACCTCGCTGGTGGTCGATGCCGTCGTCTTCGGGGTGCTCACGCTGGTGTTGTTCCTCGGGGTGCGGCCGATCCTGCGCCGCCGCTTCGGCACCCCGCCGCCGA
Organism: Nocardia sp. XZ_19_369; assembly: GCF_015355715.1. NCBI lineage: Bacteria > Bacillati > Actinomycetota > Actinomycetes > Mycobacteriales > Nocardiaceae > Nocardia > Nocardia sp. XZ_19_369. Next base: position 37,583 of record NZ_JACVED010000012.1, read on the forward strand.
CGCCGACGAACGTGGATGCGCTGCAAGGTAAATCGGCGCTGGTGCTGGAAGAGGTGGCCGCGCATGCCGGCCAGGTGAAACTGGGCGGGGAAGTCTGGACCGCCCGGCCGATGGACGAGTCCGAGGTGTACGAACCCGGTACGAAGGTGTATGTCATGAGGATCGAAGGCGCGACCGCCATCGTCTGGAAGGGGCCGTAAATGGCTGTACTGATCGTTGCCGCTGTACTCGTGCTTTTGGTCGTGGTGGTGGTCTTCAAGTCGATCGCGCTGGTACCGCAGGCGGAAGCGGCGGTGATCGAGCGGCTGGGCCGGTATTCGCGCACGGTGTCGGGGCAGTTGACGTTCCTGGTCCCGTTCGCCGATCGCATTCGCGCCAAGGTGGATCTGCGCGAGCGGGTGGTGTCGTTCCCGCCGCAGCCGGTGATCACCGAGGACAACCTGACGCTGCTCATCGACACCGTGGTGTATTTCCAGGTCACCAGCCCGCAGGCGGCGGTCTACGAGATCAGCAACTACATCGCCGCGGTCGAGCAGCTCACCGTCACCACGCTGCGCAACGTGGTCGGCGGCATGACCCTGGAGCAGACGCTGACCTCCCGCGATCAGATCAACGGCCAGCTGCGCGGCGTGCTGGACGAGGCGACCGGCCGCTGGGGTCTGCGCGTGGCCCGGGTCGAGCTGAAGAGCATCGACCCGCCCGCGTCCATCCAGGAGTCGATGGAAAAGCAGATGAAGGCCGATCGTGAGAAGCGCGCGATGATCCTCACCGCCGAGGGCACCCGCGAATCGCAGATCAAGATGGCCGAGGGCTCCAAGCAGGCGCAGGTGCTCTCCGCCGAGGGCGCCAAGCAGTCGGCGATCCTGGAGGCCGAAGGTGAACGGCAGAGCCGCATTCTGCGCGCGCAGGGTGAGCGGGCCGCCTCCTACCTGCAGGCACAGGGTCAGGCCAAGGCCATCGAAAAGGTCTTCGCCGCAATCAAGAACGGCAAGCCGACGCCGGAACTGCTTGCCTACCAATACATGCAGACGCTGCCGATGGTCGCGCGCGGCGACGCCAACAAGGTGTGGCTGGTGCCGAGCGATTTCGGAAAGGCCCTCGAAGGCTTCGCCACCAGCTTCGGCGCCAAGGGCGAGGACGGTATTTTCCGCTACGAGCCGCCCGCCTCCGACGGTGAGCCGACCAAGGTGGAGGACGACTCCGACGACGTCGCGGACTGGTTCGACACCGCGCCCGACCCCGCCATCGAGCGCGCGGTCCGTGCGGCGGAAGAGACCGCCCGCAAGCCGGTGGATGACCTGATGGCCGCGCCGCCGGTCACGCCCCGCCAGGCGTCGCCGCATCAGTCGGTGATTTCCTCTGCGGAAAAGGCGTATCCGCCGCCGCAGGAAGAGCTTCCGCAGCCGCCGCCGCAGCAGCAGCCGCCGCAGCAGCCGCCGCAGCAGGAGGGTCAGCAGCAACCGCCGCAGCAACAACCGCAGCAACAGCAGCCGCCGACCTACCGGTCCGACGACCCGCACGGCAGGCCGTGGCAGCCGCCGGAGAACTTCTCCAAGTAGGCAGTATCTCGACATAAGTGGCCGGGGGGTCATGCGAACCAGGCGGGAACTACTGCACGTGGCGCTCGTGGCGCCACTCGCGGCCGCCTGCGCCCCCGACCTGCTGCTCGGCAACCCCGGTGCGGTCCGCATCGGGGTGTCCTGGAGCGGGTCCGAGCTGGCGGCGTTCCGCGCGGTGCTCGCCCGCCTCGGCTACGACCGCCCGGTGGATGTCGTGCCGCTCGGCGACGACATCGAGACGGCGTTCACCGCGGGTGGCCGCTCGGCGCCGGACATCGTGATGCTGCCGCAGGCCGGCCGGGTGCGGGCGCTGGCCGAACAGCGCAAACTGCGGCCGCTCGCGGAGACGCTGTGGTCCGACGAGCGCGGGTCGCGCTACCCGGACGTGTGGCGGCAGTTGGTGCAGTACAGCGGGAAACTGTATGGCGTGCCGTTCAAGGCGGCGGACAAGTCGATGGTCTGGTACAACCGGCGACTGGCGGACAAGTACCGCCTCGGTGACCCGGCCGGCTGGACCATCATGGACTGGCTGGACCGCATGGAGGTGCTCGCCGAGTCGCCGGTGCGGTTGCTCGCACTCGGTGCGGCGGACGGCTGGGTGCTCACCGACCTGTTCGAGAACGCGCTGCTCGCCGAATCGCCGCGGATCTACGACGAAGTGGCGGTCGACGGAAATGGTCGTTCTTGGGAAAGTCCTGCGGTGCGTGCCGCATTCGGTCATCTCGGTGCGCTGTGGGGGCATCGGCATGCGTTTCCCGGCGGTATCGCGGCCGCATTGACCCGCCAGTTCCCGGACGCGGTGCGCGAGGTGTTCGAGCATCGGCGCGCGGTGATGGTCGTCGTGCCGGACTTCGCCGAACCCATCGTGCGCGCCGCCGTGCGCCGATCCGGTCGCCGTTTGGAGGACGAGGTCGGGGTCGCCGCGTTTCCGGCGGTCACCTCGGGGCAGAACCCGCCGCGCATCGTGGGCGGTGATGTGATGGTGGTGACCGAGTCGGCGACCGAGCGGGCCATGGAAGTGGTTGCGGCGCTTGCCGAACCGTCCGCGTCGCTGCCGTGGATCGAGGAGTATCACGGGTTCATCGCGCCGAATCTGCGCACCAACGCCCGGTATTCGAGCTTCCTCGAACCCTCGGCGCGCACGTTGAGTACGCGCAGTGCTTTCGATCTGTCCGATCGGATCGGTGCGGTCGGAGGGCGAAATGGATTGTGGCGCATATTGACCGACTTTCTGATCGCTGTCGGGGACGGGAAGATCGAAGAGCTCGATGATGCGACCGATCGGGCGATCGCCGCGCTCGATGCGGTGGATCGGCGGCGGTGATGACGAGGCGACGCGGCGTTGGGGGTGGCGATGACCGAGCCACCTGACGCGGCGACCGAACGCACTGACTTCGATTCGCACGGGCTGCGTTTGGAGATTGCTACCCGGCGGATGCGCGGGCCACTGGTCGCGGGGAGTCATCCGCGGCGGTGGGTAGGGTTGGTAGCCGGGCTGCCTGCGACCGTGCTGACGGTGTCGCTGGTCGTGGTGCCGGTGGTGTGGACGGTGGTCAGTGCGGTGCGGGCTCGGCCGCTGGTGGTTGTTTCGTGTGCGCTCGTCGCGGTCGGTGCGGTCGGGGTGACGCAGCTTGTCAGGCAGCGGGGGGATCAGCGGGCCACGTGGCTTCGGTGGGGGTTGTGGCCGGTGCTGCTGGGGCTGGTTGTCGCGGGGTTGGTGGTGCTGGGGACCGCGCTGGGGCGTGACGGCAGTTGGGCGTATGTGCGCACGTTGGTGTGGGTGTTGTTCGGGGTGGTGCTGCTGGTGGTGGCGCTCGGGATCGCTTGGTGGGGAAGGGATTCGCGGTGGTTGTGGTGGCCGCTGATCGTGCCGGTGGGGATCTCCGCGGTGGTGTCCGGTGTCGCCTTTCGACTGATCTTCCAGTACCTCGGGGATCGGCTCGGCATCGAAAGCGTTGGGGTGTACCGGTTCTGGTTCGCGGCGATGCTGGGTTCGGCGTTCCTGTGGACCTGGTTCGGGTTCGTCACGGGGCTGTTCCGTGCCGGTATTCGCGCCATCGAGTCCGATCCGGCCCGCGCCCGTTACCTGTATCGCGGCGAGAAGGGGACGTTGGCGCAGCGGCTCGACGCCCAACTGCGTCCGGTGATGCTGATCGTCGGGTTGGCCGTGGGAGTGGCCGCGGCCAGGGTGTTCGATGTGGTGCTGATCGGGGTGCCGGGTTCGATGCAGTACCAAGTCGACAGCGCGACCGTGCACTGGTGGCGGTTGGCCGTCGACTCCGAGATCGAGGCGGGTGTCGCGGCGGCCTACGGTTTGCCGCTCGCGGTGCTGGTCGGATTCGTGGCCTGGCTGTTGCAGCCCGATGTGCGCACCCAGAAGACGAGCTGGTCGGTGCCGAGGCGGCACACGGTGGAGGTGGCGCGGCATCCGGCGAAACCGCTGCGGGTGCTGGTGATGCTGGCGGTCTCGGGAGTGGCGTTGCTTCCGATCGTCGCGCTGATCCTGGCGGCGCTGCGAGATCGGAACGGGTGGGGCTTCGGCGCGATCACCCGCATGTGGCGCGACCCGGCCCTGCTGCGGTCACTGGAGACGACCGCGTGGGTGGCCGGGCTGGCCACCGTCGTCGTGGTCGCCGCCGGGGTGCCGGTCGCGTATCGGCTTGCGGCACTGCGCCCTAACCGTCCTGCTGCGAACATCGCGGTGGTGTCGCTGGTGGTGCTCTCGGTGCTGCCGGTGCAGAGCTACCTCGGACCGGTCAACACCTTCATCGACACCTATGGGCTCTCCGGCACCCGAATCCCATTGATTCTGCTGCACGCAGCGGCTGGTCTGCCGATCGCGATTTTGGTGCTGCGCGGCGCTCTGCTGGCCGCGCCCGGCACCCCTGCTGCCGATGCACTGCACGGTCTGGCGGGGCCAGGAACGATCGCCCGGCGCGTGCTGACCACCGCGGGTCCGGCGCTCGGTGCGGTGGCGGTGCTCGAATTCATCCAGGTCTGGAACGATTTCGTGATCGGACTGCTGATCAGCGGCGCGGGGGCGACGCCGTGGTCGCTGTTGCTGTGGGGCGAGGCGCGTCAATTCAGTGAGAACTCGGCACAATTGGCGGCGGGTGCGTTGATGTCGGCCATTCTGCCGGTCGCGTTGTTGTTGGCGACGTGGCGGCGCTGGCTGGTGCCGGGGCTGACCGGGGGAGTGTTGCGATGAGTCATCCCGGCGAGCAGGAGGGCGCGTCGTCGGTCGAACCGAGCGCGCCGAGATCCTCTATCTGGCAGGGGTTTCTGGGGACCGCGTCGGTGGTTGCTTATGCGCTGCTGTTCGAGCTGGCCCGCAATGTGGTCGTGAACTCGCTCGGGGAGAGTCCTGCGGTCGAGGTGGCGGCCGGGACTTTACGGTGGCTGTCGGTGCTCGTCGTTGTCGCGGCAGCGGTCTATGTGGGGTACCGGTTCGTGCAGCGGTATCGCGAAAAGGTCCGTACAGCACACGAACTCGACATGATCGCTGATCTGGTCGAGCCGGGGCCTGAGGTTTCTACGGAGGAGGTTGGGCCGCGGCCGGAGCCGGACCCGCCGCGCGTCATCGAGGAGTGGAGTGATGACGTAGTCGCGGTTTTGCGGGAACTGCCGGTCAACGAATTCGAGACGGCCGCATTGCTTGCCGTATTGACCGCCGCGCTCGACGCACCGGCTCGGCTGCCGTGGACACAGGACGAGTCGCCACGAACGGCCGCTGTGCTGCTCCGTGACCTGTTACAGGACGGCCGCGTGGCAACCGGTGCCGCGCAACGTTATCGACTACTCGAGGTACCTGGACAGCCCCGAGAAGAGCAGGTGATCGCGGGTCCGCGATGGGCTGCGGCGTTGACCGCGCTCGTGCACTATTACGCCGATAGAGCCGCTCGGTGGGCGTTGGCGTTGGATTCGGTGCGCTTCGCCGCCGGGTCGCGCCGCTGGTTCGAAGCCGAAGAGTCGGACCTGTGCAAGCTCGTCAGCGCCTGCGCGGACCTCGGTTCGGACCTACCGACCACGCTGGTGCCGGAACTGGTGCGAATCGGGGATGCGCTGGACGGGTGGTATGCCCGCATCGGCGAGTCGGAGCGCAACCTCCTGCTGGCCGCTGAACTGGGCCGGGTGCACGGGATGGAAGACCTTGTGCTGCACCGGGATCTGGCGTCGATGCGGGCGGGACAGCTGACCGAACGACCGAAGCGTTACCGGCCCCGCAACGTGTCCACCAGTCTGGCCGCTCGGTGGGAACACGAAGAGGCATTGCGCGAGTTGGCCGAATGGCTTTCGACCGATCCGCGTCCGCCGACCGATGCGCGTCCGCCGCTCGATCCACCTGGGCCGACCGGTCCGCCTGGGCCGCTCGATCCGCCTGGGCCGACCGGTCCACCTGGGCCGTTCGAACCACCTGGACCGCTCGATCCGCCTGCGCCGCAGGATCCGCCTGCGCCGTCCGGTCCGCCTGCGCCGTCCGGTCCGCCTGAGCCGCCTGGGCCGTCCGATCCGCCTGAGCCGCCCGGTCCACCTGAGCCGTCCGGTCCGCCTGAGCCGCCCGGTCCACCTGAGCCGGCCGATCCGCCTGAGCCGTCCGGTCCACCTGGGCCGGCCGATCCACCGACGGATTCCTCCGGCAGCCTGGACGCTGTAGTTGCCCATTTGGAGTCCGCCTGGTGGCTCCTCCCGCGGGAAGACGTAGCGGGCGAGGTCTGCGCGCTGATCAACCTGGCCGTCGTCCACATCCGCCAAGGTCGGCTCGACGCCGCCCAAGACCGCCTGGAACTCGCCGAATCACTCACCCGCGACGGCCGCGACCCCGACGGCCGCGCACACATCCGCGAAACCATGGGCATCGTGTGGTGGTCGCGCGGCGAACCCCGCCGCGCCCTGCGCTCCTGGCAACAAGCCCTCACCGCCTACCGCACCCTGGCCGACGACCACGGCACCGCCCGCTGCCTCAAACACCTCGGCTCCGCCATGCTCGTCGCCCCCGGCCACGGCGGCACCCTCCTCCCCGCCGACCACCCCCTCACCACCACCGAAGTCCAACGCCAAGCCAGCGGCTGGCTAGCCGAATCGCAACGCCTACAACAGAATTCCCCCCACCTCCAGCACTACCTCAGCAAGGCCCGCACAATACTGGCCGACACCGCCGTCCTCACCCACATCGACCACTGGCCCCTCCCCGCCGACGACCATTGACCTGGACCGCTGGCACACCGAGCTGCGCGAGCCTGCCCGCGAAGGGACACGGTGCACATCAAAACCACCCACCGCACGCGGGGCGGCGGAGGAGTGCGCCCGTCTAAGGGAAGCGGTGCCGTTGGCTTTCAAGACCAGCGGGAGATGAACCAGCCCGCTGCCAGCCAAATCCGCACCCTTTCTCGGGATCCGCACCCACTTGGGGACCCTGTGATGTGACAGGACATTGCTGACAGTTGGTGACAGGACATGCCGGACAGTTATGGGTTGTAGTTGAGGGTAGGTCGGTGTGGTCCGTTGCGGGGGCGGATGGGGTCTTGTCGTCTGCGGGTGCGGTCGAGGGTGAGTTCTCGGACGAGTTGTTCTCGGTAGAAGATCAGGACGTCGTCGTCGCGGACGAAGGCGGTGACTGTGCGGTCGGCGTATTCGGTGCCGATGGGGATGGCGGCGCCTGCGATGTTGACCAGTCCGCGGCTGGTGACGGTGGCTTCGCGGGCTAGGAGGTAGGGGGTTGCGAGGTCGGTGTGGGGTGTGTGGCGGCGGCCGGTGAGACGTGTCTGGTCTGGTGTTGTGCCGTGTAGTCCTTGGTGGGGTCGGGTGTTGTAGAGGGGCCGGTAGTCATCGAGCAGGGTTTGTAGTTCGGGCAGGCTGGTCGCTGGGGGTTGGGCGGTGAGCCATTTGCGCAGGGTGCGGTGGGCGCGTTCGTTTTTGCCGTTGGTTTGGGGATGTCGTGGTGCGGTGGTGATGAGTTTGATTCCCAGGCGGGCGAGGTTGCGTTCGAAGGACACCATGATGCCCATGTGTTTGCCGGTAAACGATAAGCCGTTGTCGGACAGGATCATTCGTGGTTGTCCATAGCGTTCGATCGCGGTCGCGACGCATCGCCAGGCTCCTTCGGTGTCCTCGCGCGCCCAGGCGAGGTCGGTGAGTTCGTAGCGGGAGTGGTCGTCGGTGAGCTGGAAGATCACCACCACTGTTGCGGCGTGATCGGCGAGGGTGTGTTCGAAAGCGTCGATATGCCAGCAGTCGTCGGTGGCGGGGAACACGAAGCGCCGGTAGGTGGCGCGGGGGCGTTTGCGGGGTTCGGGTTCGACCATCCCGGCCCGGGTCAGAACGCGGTGGATCGTGCGAGCACACGGGGCATCCACGACACCGTCGTGGAGCAGCCGAGCCCGGATCGACAGGGCGCCGTTGTCCCAGCCCTCGCGTTCGAGCTCTTTACGGGCCGCCACGATCAACCCGCTCATCAACTCCCCGGTACGGGTCGGGCTGGTCTTGGGCCGGCGCGAGCGCGGCGTCAGACCAGCCAAATCCTCCTCAGCGAACCGGCGTCGATACACATAAAACCGGTCCCTGCTGATCCCCAGCTCCGCACACACCCCGACAACTGTCGACCTACCAGCAGCAACATCAGCGAACACAGCAGCAAGCCTCTGCTCCATCGTGACTACCTTCTGGCCCATCGATGAACACTGCACCGACGAACCGATCAGTGTCCGGGATGTCCTGTCACCGAAGTGTCAGGGATGTGCTGTCAGTTGAGACCCACTTGGGGACCCCCGTAGTGGGTGCGGATCCCGAGAGCCAGTGCGGATCTTGCTGGCAACCACCGCGCCCCGCCAGCATTGGCGCGATTTCGCGTACCCCCTGGAGCTCCGTTCATGATCAACCGAACCCCAGTGGCACCAAAGCGCACGGCTCGCCGCCGCTATGTCCCGCTGGGTGAGCAGCCGCATGCCGAGTGGGACATCACGCCGGACTCACTCGCGTTTTCCCGCCCCTATGTCCCGCTGGGTGATCTGCTCGGCCCCGAGCGGGACGTCATGGCGTGCTTACTCGCGTTTTCCGACCCCTATGTCCCGCTGGGTGATTGGCTCGGCTTCGAGTGGGACATCATGGCGGGCTTACTCGCGTTTTCCGCCCTCCATGCCCGTCGATCATGAAAGCGGGCCGCTGCCAGCGAAATCCGCACCCTCTCTCGGGATCCGCACCCACTTGGGGTCCCCGTAGTGGGTGCGGATCCCGAGAGCCAGTGCGGATCTTGCTGGCAACCACCGCGCCGCCAGCGTTGGGGTGATCTCGCAGACCGTGTACACCCTTCATGGGGCGCTGACCGTCTGCGAATGATGTGCACGACTTGGGAGTCTCCATACCCCTCAACGTGTTCCACCCCTCGGAGCTCTAGGAACGCAACCACAGCCAGATGACCACGCTGGAACCGAGCGCCGCGTGACCGACTGCGGAGGTAAGCCGGGTACGGCACACGACGCGCCCAGCACTACTCACGGGAAAACCTGGCGAGGTCTTCAGCTCACTGGACCGTCCGCCTGGGGAGTCGTTGATTGCTCCCATCGGGAAGGTGAACCTTGGCGGGGTGTCTTGGGGTGTACCCGTCTAGGGCCGCGCGCTTAAAGACCTTCCGGGTGAGCTGACCTGAGGGTTGATGGCAGTCGATGGGATGCCCGGATAGTGCTGGGCGCGTCGGGTGGGGTTCCCGGCTTTCTCTTCCGCGGCTTGGGATGGGCAGGGTGTGGGTTCCGGCGTGGGGACTGGCTGTGGTGCTGTTTTCGGGATCTTTCGGGGAAGGACGCAGTCGAAATGGGGGATTGGGTGCGGGTGGGTGGGGCAGGCCGTGAGCAGCCGGAGCAGGACGGGTGCGCCGGGGACGCAAAAGGCGGACACCTTTGTCGGTGCACACCCTTTTCCTAATCCGCACACCCCGTATACCGGGTGTGCGGATTAGGAAAAAGGTGTGCGGCTGCCAAACGGGTGGGGGTGACGGGCAAGGGCGTCGCTTCGGGCAACAGCCGCACTCTCTCTTGGGATCCGCACCCACTAGGGGTGCCCCTAAAGGGTGCGGATCCCCAGAGAGAGTGCGGGCTTGCTGTGGTGGGCGGGGGAGGGAGTGCGGTGGCAGACTGCGAGGTATGACGACAACCGAATGGGCCGATGTCGATGGTTACATCGTGGACACTCTGGTGCAGGACGCGGCGACGGCGGCGGCGCTGACGGCGAATGCCGCGGCGGAGTTGCCTGCGATCGATGTGTCTGCGCCGCAAGGGAAGTTCCTGTATCTGCTCGCGCGGACGGCGCGAGCGCGGCGGGTGCTGGAGATCGGCACCCTCGGCGGGTACAGCACGATCTGGCTTGCTCGCGCGGTCGGCGAGAAGGGCCAGGTGGTCACGCTCGAGTTCGAGCCGAAGCACGCCGAGGTCGCGCGCAAGAACCTCGACGACGCCGGGGTGGGCGAGCGGGTCGACATCCGCGTCGGCGCGGCCCTGGACAGCCTGCCGGTGCTGGCCGAGGAGACCCCCGAGCCCTTCGATCTGGTGTTCATCGACGCCGACAAGGTCAACAACCCCAACTACGTCCAGTGGGCCCTGCGCCTGACCCGCCCGGGCTCGGTGATCATCGTCGACAATGTCGTCCGCCACGGTGGCCTCGTCGACGCCACCTCCGAGGACCAGGCCATCCGCGCCAGCCGCGCCACCGTCGAGCTGCTCGCCGCCGAACCGGCACTGGACGCGACGGTCGTGCAGACCGTCGGCAGCAAAGGCTGGGACGGCTTCGCCTACGCAGTGGTGAACGGCGAGCCGACGGACTGAGCACACCTGCGCGATCGCGGACGCAGCTGATCACCCCGGGGCGTCCGCGATCGAACTCCCTGCGCGCCAACCACATTCAGTCCGTAGCCGTCACGGGATCAGCACGACCTTGCCGGTCGTACCACGGTTCTCCAATGCGTGATGCGCCGCGGCAGCGTCGGCGAGCGGGAATCGGTGGACCGCGGGACGTAGCCGCCCGGCGGCCGCCTCGGCGATCGCACGGTCCTCGAGGGTGCGAAGGTCACCGCCCGCGCGCTGGAGCATGGGCGGGCCGATCACGAACTCGGACGTGATACCGCGCGCAGCGAGCTCATCTGCGGAGAGTGGCGGTGTCCCAGCATCTTTCGGATCTTGACCGGACGCACCGAAGACCAGATGCTGCCCACCTTTGCCCAGTAGATCGAGGGCAGCGCGGGCCGTCTCGCCGCCTACCGAGTCGAACAGCACTGTCGCCGAACGGTCCCCGAGGTAGCCACGGATCTGATCGGGCCAGTCGGCGCGCAGGTAGTCGACCGCAAGGTCCGCTCCATTGCGTTGCACCAGTGCAACTTTCGCGGGACCACCCGCAAGACCGATAACGGTCGCCCCGGCATTCTTCGCGTACTGCACCAGCAGCGTGCCGATGCCACCCGCCGCCGCCGTCACGATGGCAACGCTGTCCGGACCGAGTTCGGTGAATTGCAGAATGCCAATGGTGGTGCGGCCGGTACCGATCATCGCGACCGCCTCCGCAGGGTCGAGATTCGCCGGAATCTCGTGCAGCCGAGCCACTTCCGTCACCGCTGACGACGCATACCCGCCGGGCACCATGCCCAGGTGCGCGACCACCTGCTTACCGATCCAGCCCGCGTCGACCTCGGCGCCGACCGCATCGATTGTCCCGGCGACCTCACGCCCGGGCACCGTCGGCAGCTCCGGCACGGGGTAAGGCCCGGACAACCCCTTGCGCAACGCGGTGTCGATGAGATGAACTCCGGCCGCTGCCACGGTGATTCGCACCTGGCCCGGCCCCGGGTTCAGATCGGGCAGGGTTTCGTAGCGCAGATTGTCGGCCGGGCCGAAGGCGTGAAGACGGATCGCGTGCACGGTGGCTCCTGTTCGTGATGGTCACCGACCACCGTGCAACATGAAGCTAGGTTCAGGTCAAGTCGGCCCGCCTGCGTGCCTTGGCCTCGAAGCCGTCGCAGAGCGCGGCGAGACCGGCGTAGAGCAGATCTTCTTGCGAAAGGTCGTTGATCCCGCTGCCCTCCAGGTCGGCGAGCGCGGGCGGCACCGGAAATTGTGATTTTCCTTTCAGCATCGTGCGCAATCCATTGTCACCCTCCGGGTTCATCCCCTTGCGCGCCATCAGCGCAGCGCTGATGTGCGGCAGGGTCGCGCCGGAGATGTGATTCCACACGCTGAACGCCATGGTCGTGGCTTCCCGCGTCGACACATTCAGCTCGGAAAATCCCTCGACCATCCACGCCAGGCAGGCCAGGCTTTGCGGGCCGAAGCTGTAGCGCGGCGTGGCGAAGGTGAGGAGGACCCACGGATGTTGCTGGTAGAGCGCCCAATCGATCTCGGCGGCGATGCGGACCCGGTCGCGCCAGGTCCACTGCTGGCCCTCGGCGGAGGGGTAGGGATTGCGCCGCGCCACCTCGTCGGTCATCGCCTCGAGCAGTTCGTCCTTGTTCGCGACGTGCCGGTACAGGGACATGGCGCCGACGCCCATCTTGTCGGCGATCCGACGCATGGACAACGCGTCGAGGCCCTCTTCGTCGGCAAGCGTTATCGCGGTGTCGATGATGGCGGCTCGGTTGAGCTTGAGCTCAGTCATCCCATGACTCACTTTCACTTCCGGGGGAGCTTGCGTACACTGTACTCCAGTTGTGCGTACGGCGTACGCGAGATGGAGAGGAATACCTAGGATGACAGACGTTGAGGCGGTGCGGTCCGCGGAGGCGGCGCCCACTGTCGGCTCGCGCCGCGCATGGTTCGGGCTCGCGGTGTTGCTGCTGCCGGTGCTGCTGGTGTCGATGGACATCTCGGTGCTGTTCCTGGCGATGCCGACCCTCACCGTCGACCTCGACCCGTCGGCCGCCCAGCAGCTGTGGATCCTGGACATCTACGGCTTCCTGATCGCGGGCCTGCTGATCACCATGGGCAACCTCGGTGACCGGATCGGGCGGCGCAACATCCTGCTCGTCGGCGCCACCATCTTCGGCATCGCCTCGGTCGTTGCCGCCTTCGCGCCGAGCGCCGCGGTGCTCATCGTGGCGCGGGCGCTGATGGGTGTCGGCGGCGCGACCCTGCTGCCGTCCAGCCTCGCGCTGATCTCCACGCTGTTCCCGAACGCGCGCGAACGGGCCGCCGCCATCGGCGTATGGACCGCGTTCTTCGCGGGCGGCTCGGCCGTCGGCCCGATCATCGGCGGCGTGCTGCTGCACCAATTCTGGTGGGGCTCGGTCTTTCTCATCAACATCCCGGTGCTGCTGATCCTGCTTGCCTTCGGTCCGTTCGTACTGCCCGAGCACCGCGCGGGTGTGCTCGGACCACTCGATCTGCCGAGCGTCGCGCTGTCCATCGGCGGCATTCTGCCGCTGGTGTACGGAGTCAAGCATGCGGCAGCCAACGGGATCGACGCGGAGTCGGTCATCATCTCGCTGCTCGGCGTGCTGATGCTGACCGCGTTCGTGCGCAGGCAGCGCACGCTCGACGAACCGCTGCTCGACCTGCGGCTGTTCTCCAGGGCCGGGTTCTCGGTGGCCATCGGGTCCAGTCTCGTCGGCATGATGTCGCTGGCCGCGATGAGCTACCTCACCAGCATCTACCTCCAGTCGGTCACCGGACGCGACCCGCTCGCCGCGGCGCTGCTCGGGATTCCGATGGCGGTCGCGGTCTTCATCTTCTCGATGAGCGGTGCCCGAGTCGGTCATCGCTTCGGCACCCGCAACACCTTCGTGTTCGCGCTGATCGCCTCGGCCGTCGGCAACCTTATGCTGCTCGGCGTCGGCGTGCACGGTGGTCTCGGGTGGTACCTGGCCGGATCCACCATCGCCGGCATCGGTTACGGCCTCGCCTTCACACTGGTGTCGGACGTGGCGGTGTCCTCGGTCCCCGCGGAACGGGCCGGCTCGGCCGTCGGCATCTCGGAGACCAGCTTTGAGCTCGGCAACGCGCTCGGCCTCGCCCTGCTGGGATCGCTTGCCGCACTGATCTTCCGCTCCGGCGGTGACTTCGCGGCCACCCTCGGCGAGACCATCCACGAGTCCGGCGACAACGCCGCGCTGATCGAGTCCGCCCGCGAATCCTTCGTCTCCGGAATGCATATCGCGACTGCGGTCGGCGCCACGCTGCTCATCGCGATGGCGATGATCGCGCGATTCGCCTCACCCGCGCGCGTCCGTTCCAACGCGGGAGCGGCGCACTAGTATCGCCACCCAAATTGGCGTGCTGCTAATAGAGTCGGAAGCGTGAACGAGACTCCGGCGCAGAGCAACGGGCGGCCGATCGCCGAGCGAGTGGCGACGCGACTGCTGTATCCGACTTCTCGTCCGCGGGCGAAGACGCTGCGTGAGGCCGTCGACGGCAAAGTTGTGCTGGTCACCGGCGCGTCGCACGGCATCGGCAAGGCGAGTGCGCGCAAGCTCGGTGCGGCGGGCGCGATCGTGCTGCTGGTCGCCCGGTCCGCCGACGATCTGCGACAGGTCGCCGCCGAGATCGAGTCCGACGGCGGTACCGCGCACGTCTATCCCGCTGATCTCACCGACATGGACGCGGTGGAGCGGTTGGCTCGTCGGTTCCTGGACGAACACGGTCACATCGATGTGGTGATCAACAACGCCGGCAAGTCGATTCGCCGCTCCATCAGCGATTCCTACGACCGCTTCCACGATTTCACCCGCACCATCGACATCAACTACCTGGGCCCGGTGCGCCTGCTGCTCACCCTGCTGCCGGACATGCGCGAACGCAAGCAGGGCCACATCGTCAACATCTCCACCTGGGGTGTGCTCATGCCGCCCGCCCCGCAGTGGGCGGCCTACGGTGCGTCGAAGTCGGCCTTCGACGTGTGGCTGCGCAGCGTCGCCGCGGAAGTCTCCGGCGACGGCGTCACCACCACCTCCATCTACATGCCGCTGGTGCACACCAGAATGAGCGCCCCCACCGACTTCAGCCGCGTCCCCGGCCTCACCGTCGACGAGGCCTCGGATCTGGTCTGCCACGCCGTCACCACCCGGCCCCGCGAGATCGCGCCATGGTGGTCGGCCCCGGTCCAAGCCTGGACCAACCTCACCCGCAACCAGGTTCAACGCTTCTTCGAACGCGGACGGTCCCTTCTGCCCGGAAGTTCGAGCCGGACCTAGTCCAGACCCAAGCGAACTCCGCACGATTCGCGGCTACCAAGTCTTAGCGTCAGCGGCGGCCGTACAACGGCTGGCGCAGAGCGCGCGCACCTGGCCTCCCGACCTCTGGTACGCGAGGTGGCATCGATCCGGAGCGAGTGCGGTTACGAATACATCCTTGGTGCGCACAACCAGTCGAGTTGCGCACTGTACTGGGCGGTCGATTGATCGAAAGCCTATGGGCGAGAGCGTTGTCCGAGTTATGGACCGGCCTCGATCGCAGAGGTCCGGTGTGTCTCGATCCGGAACGACTTATACAGCCTTCGCGAGCAGCTAATGTTCGCCGAGCTTTGCTCATGACAGTGGAGTCCACCGATTGTGGAGGTTTGACCTGCATGCTCGTGTCTAGAAGCAGGGCCCGATCGTTCCTCTCAGTGGGGGGCCCGGTGTCCGCAGCGTTGCTGTTCGGTGTGTCCGCCTCTGGGGTCGGGTTCGCGGGCCCGGGTATTGATAAGGCTCAGACGATGCAATCCCCGGAGGGTTGGGAGATTTCGATAGCTAAGACCGAGGAGACGCTGGATCCGGTGCCGCCGTTGAACGCTGCGGCATTCTCCCGTGAGGCGTTCTTGTCGGTTACTGCCAGCGCGTCGATCGGTGGGCAGGGTGCTACTGCGGTGCGGGCGGGGGTGATCGCGGCGGGGGTGATGATCGGCTGCAATACCGATGTCTCGCCCGGGCTGACGCTGGGGTTGAACGCCAACCTGGGCGCGAACCTCGGAGCCTCCGGTAACGGCACACTGTCGCAGTCGCCTTCGGGCACTGCCGGTCTCAACGGTGGCGCCAATGCGGGATTGGGTGGCAATGTCCAGGTGACGCTGCGGCCGGGCTCGATCACCACCGTCACCCTGGCCGCCAAGCCGATCGCCGCCGCGACAGGGGACTTGGCGTTGAAGGGGGTGGCGTTGCATGTGGATGCCTGTATCGGGCAGGTGGCGATGCGCACGATCGCCTCGTTCACTGTTTCCACCGCCACCCGTGACGACTCGGTCACCGTCTACGGTGAACCCCAATCGTTCTGACCGGCCGCGCCGCCGTCCCCGTAGTGATCGGATCGTTGCCATCGCCAGCAATCGTTGCTGGTCAAGGCCGTGAGTCAGCGGAGTAGCATCCCGACGGTACTGATCTCGATGATGTTGTCGTGTGAACAGTTCTCCGCGCATTCCCCAGTTCGACCAAGGCTGTCAGAGCAGGCGAAGGGAGCATGGGCAGTGACTCCAGGAGCATCCACCGCGGCAGGCAACGCCGAGGGGGCATCGGCAGCGAATCCCGAGGCGGGGCTGGTTCGTCCGGTCGTCGCTCTGGTGGTCGGGCTGGCTGTGTTGATCGCGGCGTTCGCGGTGTTGAATCGGATACCCGGTTGGGCCGATCAGTACGGTGTGATCTGGGTGTATTTGGGCTATTTCGTGGTCATGTCGATCGCGGGACGGCTGTTCTGGCAAGGCGCTGACAAGTTGGTCGAGCGGATCCGCAGCGCACCCGGATCGGGCCGGTGACCACCTTCACCGCGATACAGCCAACCGTGGGGAGACGGCTTACCGGTTACGTGATGCTGGTCGTATTTCTCGGTGGCGGTGCTGCGGTGTTCTGGGCCAATCCTGTCGCGGCGCAGCCGATCTGCATCCCGTCTCCGATGGTGTCGTGTCCGCCCCCGCCGCCCCCGCAGCCTCAACCCGGAGTGCCGAGCACCGCACCAGTACCCACACCGGTGGTGCCCACGTTGCCGGATCCTGCTGGTCCCGGCGGTGGGCCCAACGGTGGCGCCTACATCCCACCCGCACCCGGCCCCTACAACGGCACCCCCATCATTCCGGTCCCCGGCGCACCCGAACCCGTCTTGCCCGGCAACCTGCCACCAGCACCACCGGCGGCACCAGCTGCGCCGGGAGTCCCGGACCAACCCGGTGGGATACCACCAGCTCCTCCGGCAGCGTCGGGTGAGGACGTTGTTTCCCAGCTCGAACGCGCCGCCCAGCTCCATGACCAAGGCGTTCTGACCGACGCCGAATTCGCCGACCTCAAACAACGCATCCTGCATCCGGAGATCCCGGCTCCCGCGTCCCCGCCGGTACACGGTCCGCAGTCACCTCCACCCGGCGGCCCAGAAGTCGATCAAGAAACGACCGGCAGCGGTCTAGACCGTCGGACCCCCCTACTGGCACTGCTGGGGGCGGCTTCCTTCGTGGCCGCGGCACCACGGAGTCGTTCCAGCTCTGTTCAATTCACTGGGTTGAAGCATCCGGTCAGCAGTGAGAAGGGCGTTAGGACTACGAGCGCTCCGCTTACCTCTCCGCCCGGAGCAAGGCTGGGCCGCTCCGGCGTTCCAGTCACTCCGGTGGCCAGCAAAATAGACTATCTCGACCCAAACCAGACGATTACAAAAACCGAACCGGGTCAAGGTGCGCTCCTGCCGCAGACCGCCACGGCGGTGTGGAAACCTGATTCGCCCGGCTCGCAGACCGGAAAAATAACAGTCACCAATAACACGGGGATTCGCAAAGGCACATATTGGGACGATGACCTGACGGTGACGGTTAACGGGGAAGCGCGAAAAATCAAAAGGACGAAAAGAGGTGACAATTACACTTATGAGATCCCCGACGTAAAACCTGGGGACGATGTCAAGGTCAAGCATCGCGTCGAATTCGTCTACAACAAAGGAGCAGCGTACTCTGAGATGAACGCGGAGATGATTCCGCGTCAGTATCCACCAGGCGATAAAATAAAGATTACCCCCGACCGCATCAATCACGTGGTCAACGGCGATGCTACTGGTGGCGGGCACGGGTTCAAGGAAACCGGCGGGGAACCCGGAAAAACAGTGTTCCCGAAGGGTTGGAATGAAGCGCGAATCGCCCAGGAGGCAACGAGTGTGGCGAAATCGCCGGACAGCATTCCTGATAAGCCGCAGCCGAATGGGCGGTACAAAGTGGAAGGCACGCGAGATGGAGTGAAAATCGTCGCCATCGTCAACTCCGACGGCACTATCCGAACAGCATGGCCCGTCAGTGGCCCCGGCGTGTGCAAGTATGACGGAGAAGGAATCCCGCAGACGATTTCCTAAAACGGAAATCTACGTTAGGAGTGATTGATGCTCGCGCCGGAATGGAAAGCCGTGGAATGGAAAGCCAGGATGGACGCCTTACTGGCTGGTCTCGGGGAACGCATACCCGCCGACGTCAGAGAGGCATGCGAATCCATGAACTTCGGTGGGGAATTCGAAGAATGCGCCGACAACTTACTGGCAGCCCTGCAGCAGGGAGGGGTGGCCGTGAGGCAACAAGAAGTTACCGAACTGCGCGCGTTGACGGAGGCGGTCGCCAGCCATGTCGACGGGCTCGACTACCTAGCCGGACGTCGAGCGATACTCGATGAAATCACGGTGATCGGGTGAGCGAACGAGCCTTTCGCCGCTGAACTGAGCTATCGCGCGCGATTACAGCGGGATCCAGTCCGGCCACCACGGCGGGATGTTGTCCTCGCAGATCGGTGTCGGGTAGTCGCCGCCGTGGAACAACCACAGCGTGGCCCACACGATCAGCACTGCGGCGACGACGGCGGCGAGGCAGGCGAGCGACGTCCGATGACTCACCCTTTGCGTGACCGCATACACAACCCCCGTCACCGCGACCGAGACGACAAAGGTGGCGGGCAGGTAGAGCAGCAGCAGGACCATCGCATTGCCGGCACCGCCGACGTCGCAGGCACTCCACATGCGCCCGAGCAGTATCACCGTGCCGAAAGCGGCACCCGCACTGGCGATTACGCAGACGGCGGGGCCGGGGTTGCGCATCAGTTCTCGTGCCTGAACTGGGTGAGATCCCTGCCGTCGTTCTCGGCGGCCTCCATCTTGTCGATCGCCTCGGTCACACCTTGGTGGAACTGTTCCGGCGTCATGTTGGGTCCGTATTTGTTGTAGAGGTCGATCCCGGCGCGCATGGTGATCTGGTCTGCCTCGTCGTTCTTGCCGACCAGCACGGACTCGCCGAGCGAGGCACCCTTGATCAGGGTCTCGGAGTCGATTCCCGCGGCGCGGCCGACGTATCCGTAGTGGATGTTCGAATAGATATCGTAGTAGACCTTCCGGTCGGTGCCGGGCTGCTTGAAATAGAAGTCGTTCGACGTCTTCAGATCGAATTTGCTCTGCAGCTGTGGTTTGTGGTCCCACGCCTGCCCCGGCGCGACCTTCACGCCCCACATCGTCAGGGCCGTCATGATGTCGTTGCCGTAGTTGCGGCCGAACTCGTACCACTTCGGCTGGCGCAGCAGCCCCTGGATCATCTTGACGGTGTCGGAATTGATGTTCCGTTTCATCTCGTCGAAGATGAAACGTTCCGCGTCGGAGAAGCGTTTTTCGTCGAGTGTCGTCTGGCTGCCGCCGATCGCGTCGAACTCGGTCTTCATCGCCGCGCTGAGTTTCGTCAGATCCTGTTGCAGCCGCTTGTCTTCGGTTTCCACGCTATTGGCGGCGGTGACGATTTGGCGTTCCCATTCGGCTCGGGTCGATTCCAACGCCGGCGTCGGATTACTCCCTTGCGGGTAGGAGACAGCGAGGGTCGACCCGACGGGAAAGCCTGCCGCCTCGGCGGAGGTGATGTATCCGCGCGCGGAGTTCAACGGGGTGCTGACGTCCCAATAGCCCTGCTCGAGCCGATCCGCCGAGGCCGTCAGGGTATCGGCCATCGCGTACGCCGTCTTCCGGTCCTTGCCTGCGCGGTCCAGCGCCGCTTCAGCCGCGACACCCTGCCAGTCGGGCGCGGTGACGCTGCCGACGTAACGTTCGAAGAGGTTCTCGATCTGCGGGCCGATGCGTTTGAACGCCTGCGCGATATCCCAGATGGGCTGGGCATCATACTTTTCCAGTTGGCGTCTGGTCGGCGTCATTTCGGTTTCTGCCAATCACCGGAGGACTTGGTGAAGGTGGCGGCCAAGGTGACCGTGCTGGCCTCCTCGGCCTTCTGGAACTGCACGGTGACCGCGTGCATGAGGTCCCCGATCTCGCTCAGCCGACGCGATACCGCGGGTACCAAACTGGTTTGCACGTCGAGCGCCATCAGGCTCGACGCGACGACCGATTCCAGGGTCGAGTTCCCGCCGAACGGTAGGAGGACTTGGATCGGGACAGCCTGCAGCGCATCCAAATCGGCTGCCTCACCGCTCAATTTGTGCAGAGTTTTCGACGCCGTCCCCAGTTTTTCCAGATCGACTTTTATCGTCATCGACGATTCCCCATTTCGACACCGGTACGCGCGATGTATATCGTCGCGGCCTGACCTTGCAGAATAATGGACAAGCCAGCCGGCCGGAAGATTCAGCCAGCCCCCAATACCTCTGGTGGTACAGAACCGGACCGGCCAGCCCGGGACACGCCCAGCGACACGCCGGGCATAGGATCCCCCGGTGGGTGAAATCGGTCCGACGAGTCTGGCGACGTTGTTCGCGCTGGCGGATTCGCGATTGCCGATCGGCGGGCATGTGCACTCTGGTGGTGTCGAGGAGGCGATAGCGTCCGGCCTGGTGCGCGATGTCGCGACGGTCGAGCTGTATCTGCGCCGCCGGATCAGCACCTCGGGCTTGGTCGCGGCCTCGCTCGCGGCCGCGGTGTGCGCGGGCGCGCTGGAACCGCAGCGGGCCGAGGCCGAAGCAGACGCGCGTACTCCGTCGCCCGCCGCACGGACGGCCTCCCGTGCGCAGGGTCGCGGCTTGTTGCGCTTGGCCAAACAGCTGTGGCCGCAGGAGGATTGGTCCGTACTCGGTCCACGCCCACATCTGTCGACCGTCTTCGGCCTGGTCGGCGCCGCCTGTAGCGTGACCCCGCAGGAGACCGCGGGCGTTGTCGTCTACACAACCCTCACCGGTGCCGCCACCGCCGCCCAACGGCTGCTCGCACTCGACCCCGCCGCCATCGCAGGCTGCACCGTCCGCCTCGCCGACCTGTGCGACCGCACCGCGGCCGAAGCGGCCGACGGCCTCGCTTGCCTGTCGGACCCGTTGCAAGACGTACTCGCCCAACGCCACCTGCACCGCGACATGCCCCTGTTCGCCAGCTGAGTCCCCGGAAGAAGGAGATCGCCCCATGCCACCGCACCTGATCGACGGTGAACCGCACGACCACACCCACGACCGGCCGAAACGCCAGCGCACCCCCGGTGAGGCGCTGCGCATCGGCATCGGCGGACCGGTCGGCTCCGGCAAGACCGCACTGGTGGCCGCGCTGTGCAGGCAGCTGCGCGAGGAACTCTCGCTCGCCGTGCTGACCAACGACATCTACACCACGGAGGACGCCGACTTCCTCCGTCGGCACGCCGTGCTGCCGGACGAGCGGATCACCGCGGTGCAGACCGGCGGCTGCCCGCACACCGCCATCCGCGACGACATCACCGCCAACCTGGACGCCATTGACGACCTGATCGCGGCGAACCCGCCGCTGGATCTGATCCTGGTCGAATCCGGTGGTGACAACCTCACCGCCACCTTCTCCTCCGGCCTGATCGACGTGCAGATCTTCGTGGTCGACGTGGCCGGCGGCGACAAGGTGCCGCGCAAAGGCGGTCCCGGCGTGACGTTCTCGGATCTGCTTGTGGTCAACAAGACCGACCTCGCCCCGCTGGTCGGCGCGGATCTCGGCGTGATGGAGCGCGACGCCGCGAAGGTGCGCGAAGGCCGCCCGACCGCGCTGATCTCGCTCACCGACGACCCGGCCGCCACCGCGGTGCTCGGCTGGGTGCGCGAGCAACTGCGCGTCATCGCGGAGCAGGACCGCGCCGGCGCCGAATCCGCTGTTGCGCACTGAAGTACGGATAGTCGCGACCACCGCGGCGCGGCCGGAGATCCACGCGAGCGGCGGGCTGTCGGCCCGCCGCACCGGCCCGCACACCGTGCACCTGATCGGCACCGCGGCCACTCCGCTCGGCGGCGACGAGCTCGACATCACGATCGTGGTCGGTCCCGGCGCGCGACTCGCGGTGCGCTCGGTCGCCGCCACCATCGCGCTGCCGAGCGCGGCGACACCGTTCTCGGTGGCGCACTGGCACTTCCAGGTCGACAGCGGGGGAGACCTCGACTTCGATCCGGAGCCGACGATCGTGGCGGGTGGCGCGCAACACCACACGATCAGCTCGGTCCTGCTGGCGCCGGACGCCCGGCTGCGCCTGCGCGAACGGGTGCAGATCGGACGTTCCGGCGAAGACACCGGCAGTTGGCGCGGCGACCTGATCGCCGACCTCGGTGATACCCCGCTGCTGCGACACCGTCTGGAATTGGGTGCGGGCACAGCCGCCGATGACCAGCTCGCCGCGCCGCGCGCGCTGGAGAGCGAACTGCGCTACCCGGACGACCGACCGGCGGAGGCACCGGGTTTGACCGAGACCCGCCTCCCACTGGCAGCGGGCGGCACGCTGCTCACTCGGACGAGCTCACTCCTCGCCGCCCGTTGATCGAGGCGGCCCCGAAGAGCGCTCCGCTCGAGATCGTCGCCACCGCCGGAGCAGGAACGCGGCCGCAAGACCGACGACGCCGAACAAAGGCACGCCGCCCAGCAAAACGACCATCCAGTCGCCGGTCTCCACCGCATCTCCTCCCGTCGATTGCTGTCATGTTGCGCTGATCTTGTACCCCGGAAGACTCGCCGAAAGCGACGCGCCGAATCAGAAACACGTCCGGGTGGCGAGGGTCACCGCGGCGCGTACTCCGCCCACAACGGGACAAAGAGAAAGGGTGGGAACTCGACAGTGTCGTCGGGTTCCCACCCTTATTCGCTAACCGTGGCACGCAGTGGTCAGTCGCCGACGACCCGCGAGGGGGCGTTGAACGCGTTGACCGCGCCGACGGCCGCACCGGCCGCCGCACCGATCGCCGCCGCCGGGATGGTGATCACGGCGGCGCCGAAGGTCGCGCCGAGCATCGGGCCCGCCACCACGCCGACCGGCACGAACGGCAGCCCGACGACCAGGCCCACCGCACCGCCGACCAGCCCGGAGGCCGCCGCGAACGGGGCACCCGAGGCCGCACCGGCCAGCGCGCCCATGGCGGCCGTGCCGACGGTCTGCCCGGCGATCCGGTCGGACCTGCTGCGTTCCATGCCGACCGAGTCGAGGAAGGTGGCCAGGTTGGCCTCGGCGATGGCCGCGTTGTCGTTGATCTGGATGGCCTGTTCCTGGTCGATCCAGTCCGGCGCGTCGACCTGGACGTCGCCGAAGCGGAACTTGCCGGGCGGCGGCGCGATCGGCGGCACCGGCGCCACCGGGACCGGTGCGTGCAGCACCCCGACCGGTGCCAGGTACTTCTTGTCCGGCAGCGGCCGCGACCACTGCAGCGAGCTCTTGGTGTTGTCCGGGATGTCCAGGCCCTCGTACGGCATGGCGTTCGGCGGTTCGGCCGCAGGCCACTGCGCGGGCTGATCCGGCTGTGCCGTCACATTGGGTTGTGCAGGCTCGGCATTGGCGGTGCCGGTGCCGACCAGTGCGAGGACCAGCGGTACCGCACCTGCCGCGACCATCGAGCCCACCTTTTGCCGCTGCGGGTTGGGGGCTCTGTGCTTGCCTGTGCCCATAGGTAGATCGCCTTTCGTCAGGTCAGAAGAGATGTCACTTTCGACGTCCGACATTCGGATCTGCTGGGCACCTGGATGGGTTCATTTTCGGCCGATTCGTCGGCACTGCCATTGCCGACAAATAGCTACTTGTGGGTTGCGGATGCGCTTCGGAGTGGGGGGTCCGGACACGGCACGTGGGACAGCCGGACGGGCACCGCCCGAAACAGACCGGAGGCGATCTTCGGTCTGTCGGACAGACCGAAGATCGCCTCCGGTGAAATCAGGCGGTGCGGCTCAGCTCACCCGGCCGTCGATGGCGGCCTTGGCTTTCTCCGCGAGCTTGCGGTTGTCCGCGGGTGGCGCCCCGAGCGCGGCCGCGAGCTCGTCGGCCTCTTCCTCGTCGGAGTTGACCTGTTCGAGCGCGAGCCGGGCGAACACCCACTGCTCGGTGGCGGCCATCTGCCCGCGGCTGCGGCCGAGGAAGGTGACGAACCACTGGATGACGGTGATGATCCGGCTGCGGTAACCGATCAGGTAGTACAGGTGCAGCGCCAGCCAGGCCAGCCAGGCGATGAACCCGCTGAACTCCAGCTTGCCGACCTGGCACACGGCGTTGAACCGCGACACCGTCGCCATGCTGCCCTTGTTGAAGTACTTGAACGGCTTACGGTCTTGCGGCGCTTGACCATTGAGCCCGGCCTTGATGGCCTTGGCCGCGTAGGTGGCGCCCTGGATCGCACCCTGCGCCTGGCCGGGCACGCCGGGCACCGACATCAGGTCGCCGACCACGAAGACGTTCGGATGCCCCTTGATGGTCAGGTCCGGCTCGACCACGACGCGTCCGGCGCGGTCCACCTCGGTGCCGTCGGAGCGTTCGGCGAGCATCTTGCCCAGCGGGCTGGCCTGCACACCGGCCGACCACACCTTGCAGGAAGATTCGATGCGACGGATGGTGCCGTCGGCGTCCTTCACCGTGACGCCCAGTGCGTCGATATCGGTGACCATGGCGTTGAGCTGGATCTCGACGCCCATCTTCTCCAGCCGCCGCTTGGCCTTGTTGCCGAGCTTGGGTCCCATCGGGCCGAGCACCGCGCCTGCCCCCTCGAGCAGTACGACGCGGGCATCGCGCGGATCGATGTTGTGGAAGGTTCCTTCGAGCGTGCGGTCGGCGAGTTCGGCGATCTGCCCGGCCAATTCGACACCGGTGGGTCCGGCGCCGACCACCACGAAGGTGAGCAACCGGTCCCGCATCTCCTGGCTGGTGGCCAGCTCCGCACCCTCGAAGGAGCCGAGGATGCGGCCGCGTAGCTCGAGCGCGTCGTCGATGGTCTTCATGCCGGGCGCGTAGGTGGCGAACTGGTTGTTGCCGAAGTACGACTGCTGCGCGCCGGTGGCCACGATCAGGCTGTCGAACGGGGTGACGGTGTTGGAGTTGAGCAGCCGCGAGGTGACCGTCTTGGCTTCGAGGTCGATGTCGGTGACATCGCCGAGCAGCACCTGCGCGTTCTTCTGTTTGCGCAGCACCAGCCGGGTGGCGGGCGCGATCTCGCCGACCGAGAGGATGCCGGTGGCCACCTGGTAGAGCAGCGGCTGGAACAGGTGCGAGGTGGTTTTGGAGATCAACGTGACGTCGACGTCGGCCCGCTTGAGGTGTTTGGTGCCGAACAAGCCGCCGAAGCCGGAGCCGATCACCACCACCTGGTGACGACGGTTCTCGACAGACTGAGTGTTCATCGTCCTGCTCCTCGACAGACCTGGGGTGTGACCCCCGCGAACGGTTGCGGTCAGGTCCCAACCGTAGTCGGGTCTGTCTCGAGGGTCGCGCCGACATCCCTGTTCCGGGTGTGTTGCGCTGCGCTGCCTCGCGCGCGCCGCACCACCATCGCCGTGCTCGGTTGCGGCGAACCACCCGAACGAATGCGCAAAAGCGAATACGATAAATGTCTCTTTCAGGGAGGTTTGCCATGGTCGCCGGGGACCGTGCTGTCGGCCGAAAGCCCAGCCTGCGCGGGCGATCCGACGGCAACGCAGCATCGGAGAACACCGCGCTGATCGACATACCGCGCGATCATCTGCTCGATCGAGCATTGCACCGGCTACCGGAACGGCGCCGAATCCTCGCGACACCGCCGCAGGGCAGCGAGACGACCGCGGTGCACGGCGACGCCGGGCTGCCGTACCTGGGTCGAGTGCTCCAGTACATGCGCTGGGGTCCGGCCGAGATGGTCGGCCGCTATCGCAAATACGGACCGGTCACGGTGAACACCTCGCTCGGCATCGACCGGGTGCTGGTCGCCGGGCCGGAGGCGCTCGACGAGGTGCTCGGCCGGCGGCGCCGCGATTTCGGCCAGGGCTGGGACTACTTCATCGGCCCCTTCTTCCGGCGCGGCCTGCTGCTCCTCGAATTCGAGGAACACAAATTCCACCGCAGGATCATGCAGCAGGCGTTCACCAGGGAGCGTCTGGAAGCCCATCTCGCGGCGCTCACTCCGGTGGTCCGCGCGAGCATCGACCGCTGGGTTCCGCAGGGCGGCAACGCCGAACGGACGGTGCAGCTGTATCCGACCATCAAGGAACTCACCCTCGACATCGCGGGGGAGACGTTCATGGGTGTCGATGTCGGCCCACAGCGGCGTCAGCTCATCGACGCGTTCATCGACTGCACGCACGCGGGTCTGGCGATCGTCCGGCATCCGGTGCCGGGCGGCAAGTGGCGGTCCGGGCTGCGCGGCCGCAAGGTGCTGGAGGAGTACTTCACCGCGATGCTGCCGGAGAAGCGGCGCTCGGAGTCACCGGACTTCTTCTCCGGACTGTGTCACGCGCGCAGCGAGGACGGCGGCGTGTTCGGGGACGCGGATGTGGTGAACCACATGATCTTTCTGATCATGGCCGCGCACGACACCACCACGACAACGGCCACGGCGGTCGCCTACTACCTGGGCAAACACCCGGAGTGGCAGGAGCGGGTGCGCGCCGAGGTGCTGGCCCTCGACGCCGAAATCGGTGGTGCGGCACCGGCTATCGACCAGCTGGAGGGTCTGCGCGACCTGGATCTGGTGCTGAAGGAGAGTCTGCGGCTGATGCCGCCGGTGCCCGGTTTGTCGCGTCGTGCGGTGCGCGACACCGAGATCGCGGGTCACTACATTCCGGGGGGCACCGCGATCGACCTGGCCTATCAGGTCAATCACCTGCTGCCCGAACTGTGGACCCGGCCGGAGCTGTTCGACCCGGAGCGCTTCGGCGAGGCCCGCCGCGAGGACAAGTCGCATCGGCTGGCCTGGCTGCCGTTCGGCGCGGGCGCGCACAAGTGCATCGGCATGCATTTCGGCACGTTCGAGGTGAAGACGGTCATCGCCGCGCTGGTGCGTGCGTACGCGTGGCAGATACCCGAGCATTATCGAATGCCGTGGGGGTTCAACGCGATTCCGGCCCCGAGGGACGGAGCGCCGATGGTGTTGCGTCGACGCTCCGCGTGAACCCGATGGTGCGTGCGGGGCTCGTTCAGCGCCCCGCGAGCAGCATCTCGGCCACCTTGGTGTCGGTGTCGGCGCCCTCGGTGTAGCCGCCCTGGTCACCGAGTGAGGTCATGATGGCCAGCGTGTAGCGCTCGTTCGGGCCGGCGAAGCCGACCGAATTCACCACCCAGCCACCCTGTTCGGCGGACCAGCCGTTCTTCAGGCCCGGCCGCATGTTCGCGCCCGCGCCCCACACGCCCCAGTGCTGGTTGCTGTCCACCGAGCGCATCCGGTCCAGCAGGTAGTTGCGGTCGTCGGGGTGCATGACGTTGAGGATGTGGTCCATCAGCCGGTCCAGGTCGGCGGCGGTGCACTTCTGGAACGACCAGTCCGGGAACAGCGCGGTGTTCGTCGGCTGGGGAACCAGGGTGTTCATGCCGTTGTTGCGGAAGGCGTTGTTGAACGCCATCCGGTCCAGGCCGGCGTACTTGTTCCACAGTCGGTCGGCCGCGCCGTCGTTGGACGTGGCGAGCATCGACTCCATGGTCATGCGATCTTCCGGCGTCAGGTTGATCGCACCGACCCTGGCGCGGTTCAGCAAATCCTCCGCGATCGCCAGTTTGATCGTGGAGGCGGTCCAGACCGCGTTCTCCGCGTTGGCATTCGCGTAGACGCCGCCGGAGACCCGGTCGCGCACAACGTAACCGGTGACACCGGGGCGGCCGGTCAGATACTTATCGACCGCGGCGATCCGGCTGCTCATATCGCAGTCGAAACCGGCCAGGCACGCGCTGGTGTGCGCGAGTGGCGCGGCGGCCGCGCTCGGCAGCACGTGCGGCGCGCTGGGGATGAGGATCGCCGCAGCGGCGAGGACACAGGCGGATGCGGCCACGCGGGGAACGGTTCGGGTGGCGGGCGAGGGTTGACGCACGAGGGATCACGATCGCACATCCGCGAGCTCGATGCACGTCTTGAGCTCGAATTCGGCGTGTGCTAAAGGTTGTGTACTTGCGTCCCAGCGGGTTTCGGCCACCACGAACCATTCAGCGGAACGCGGCCTGTAATTCCTCTACCGTGCGCCCGTTGAGGCGGTAGCAGTGCTCGAACGCCTCGGTGTGCTGATCACGCGGCCACGAATGTAGGACGACGGTACGGCCGTAGCCTCGCGAGTTGACGAGCTCCCAGCGATCTCCTACGCGGCGGACTGTGAACCCGCCTCGCGGAACCAGGGGAATCACCATCGCAATCATGAACGCGAACCAGCCTTTCGGTGCAGCTCTCTCGTCCTCCCCGGTTCAGCACTGTTGCACATCGGGCGCGCGGATCCGAGCGGACACGGCGTAGGAATGTGTTCTTATGTGGCTCATTTCACTCCAGTCACACAGGTAACAGAAACGAGTCCGTTCGGACCTGCTTCGGGGTGGCACAGTGGAGTCGGAGCGGCTGGGCGTATAAACGTGCACGAAGCCCGAGGCGCCTCGCCACAACCGAGCAATCCGGCAGCCGCGCACCGCGCAGCCCGTCCACCGAGCGCCGTCCGATACTCCACCTACCGAGAGGGCGCAGATGCCGCTGCACATCCACCGTGCCGAGCGCGCCGATGTTCTGGCGGACGGGCTGGCCGAACTGCTGGCCACGCCGCTGCCCGACCCGTTCGCGGCGGAGGTGGTCGCGGTGCCCGCGAAGGGCGTGGAGCGGTGGTTGACGCAGCGGTTGTCCGGGGTGCTCGGCGTGTCCGGCGCGGCGGCGTTCGCCCCGTCGTTCGACGCTGCCTCGACCGACGGTGTCGCCGCTAACATCCAGTTTCCTTCGCCGTCCGGCCTGGTCGCCACCGCGCTGGCGGCGGCGAGCGGGGTGCGGCCGGAGGATGATCCGTGGGCCGGTGAGCGCGTCGTGTGGACGCTGCTGCGGGTGATCGACGCCTCCCTCGGCGAGCCGTGGTGCGCGGTGCTCGCCCGGCATCTCGGTGCGCGGGACCCGTCGGGGCGCGACCACCGCATCGGCCGCCGCTACGCCACCGCCGCGCACCTGGCCGCGCTGTTCGACAGCTACGCCGCGCAGCGACCGCGGCTCATCACCGAATGGGCCGCCGGGTCCGATACCGACGGCGCGGGCAATCCGGTGCCCGACGATCTGCTGTGGCAGCCGGAGCTGTGGCGACGGCTGCGCGCGGAGGTGGGTGCGCCGAGTCCGGCCGAGCGTCTCGAGGGTGCGTGCGCGCGGCTGCGCGCGGAGCCTGAACTTGTTCCAATTCCGGCGCGGTTTTCGTTGTTCGGCGCGACCAGGATGTCCACCGATCAACTCGCCGTGCTGTCGGCGTTGGCGGCGAGCCGGGAGATCCATCTGTGGCTGCCGCACCCGAGTCCGGTGATGTGGACCGAGCTGGTCGGGAGTCCGGCCGCTGGTTCGCGTGCCGCCGATCTCAGCGGCAGTGTCGTCGGTCACCCGCTGTTGGCCGGGCTCGCGCGTGACGTGCGGGAACTCCAGCAGCGCTTGACCGCTACCTCCGACACCTACTATCCGATCGCGTCGGATGAGCTTGCGCCGGAAGGGGATACATCTGGGCTGACGCTGCTCGGCGCGTTGCAGGCGGGTATCCGCGACGATCGCTGGCCGCCCTCCGCCGTGCGTGCCGGTGATGGCACGGTGCAGGTGCACGCCTGCCACGGACCCGCACGCCAGGTCGAGGTGCTGCGGGAATGCCTGCTCGGTTTGTTCGCCGCGGACGAGACCTTGGAGCCCAGGGACGTGCTGGTCATGTGTCCTGAGGTAGAGGCGTACGCGCCGCTGGTGCGCGCGGCGTTCGGGCAGCGGCTGCCGGGATCGACCGAGCAGGCGCCGGATTCGGCGCACCCGGCGCACCGCCTGCGGGTCCGGCTCGCCGATCGGGGTCGCGGCATCACGAATCCGTTGCTCGCGGTGATCGGCGTGCTGCTGGAGCTGGCCGACGGCCGGGTCACCGTGACGCAGGTGCTCGATCTGGCGGCGGCCGAAACGGTCCGGCGGCGTTGCGGTTTCGACGACGACGATATCGAGCGGTTGCGCGAGTGGGCCGCCGAGTCGGGCGCGCGCTGGGGGATCGGGCAGCGGCAGCGAAAGGCGTTCGGGCTCGCCGACTTCGCGCAGAACACGTTGAACGCGGCGGTGGATCGCATCCTGCTCGGTGTCACCGCGGGTGAAACCTCCGAGGCTGGATTGGATGGCGGCTCCGCAAGCTCCGCCGGCTGGCTGGATCTCGCGTTGCCGCTGGACGACGTGGACAGCAACGACGTCGATCTGGCCGGCCGGTTCGCCGAATTCATCGACCGGCTCGCGGTCTGTCTGCGCGATCTGCGCGGACCGCGCCCGGCCCACGACTGGGCTACGGTGCTCGGCCGGGCGCTGGATCTGCTGACGGACGTACCGGATTCGCAGGCATGGGTGCGCACCGAGGCGCGCCAGGAGCTGGCCGCCGCCACCGAGCATGCGGGCGATGTGCCGCTGCGGCTGGCCGACGTCGCGGTGCTGCTGCACTCCCGGCTGGCGGCCGCGCCGACCCGCGCCAACTTCCGCACCGGTGAGCTGACCGTCTGCACCATGGTGCCGATGCGTTCGGTGCCGCATCGCGTGGTGGTGCTGCTGGGCCTGGACGACGACGTGTTCCCGCGCACCAGCGGCGTGGACGGCGATGACGTGCTCGCCCGCAATCCGCTACTGGGCGAACGTGATCCGCGCAGCGAGGATCGGCAGCTGCTGCTCGACGCGATGCTCGCGGCCCAGGACAAGCTGCTGGTCTTCCACACCGGCGCCGACCCGGTCACCGGCGCCCACCGCCCGCCGGCCATCCCGGTGGCCGAGCTGCTCGACGTGCTGCGGGCGCACGTCGGTGCGGCGGGCATGGACGCGGTGGTGACCCGACATCCGTTGCAGGCCTTCGACCGTCGCAACTTCCGGTCCGATGCCCCGTTCAGTTTCGACACCGTCGCGCTCGCCGGCGCTCTGTCCGCCGGGGAGCCAGCGCAGCCGCGCCCGGCGTTCCTGCCCGAGCCGCTGCCCGCGCCGGAACTCACGGATGTGGCCCTGGCCGACCTGATCTCGTTCGTCGAG
This sequence comes from Nocardia sp. XZ_19_369, assembly GCF_015355715.1. Taxonomy (NCBI): domain Bacteria; kingdom Bacillati; phylum Actinomycetota; class Actinomycetes; order Mycobacteriales; family Nocardiaceae; genus Nocardia; species Nocardia sp. XZ_19_369. Next base: position 68,411 of record NZ_JACVED010000012.1, read on the forward strand.
CACCCGATCCGCGCCTTCCTGTGGCAGCGGCTCGGCCTGCGCGTCCCCGAACACGAGGAGGACATCGCCGACCGGCTGCCCATCGAACTCGACGGCCTGGCGAAATGGGAACTGGGCGAACGACTCTTGGGCGCCCGCCTCACCGGCGCAGATCCGGCCGGACTCCGGGCCGCCGAGTGGCGGCGTGGCACGTTGCCGCCCTTCGGTTTCGGTGCCGCGGTCCTCGACGAGGTCGAGCACACGGTGGACAAACTGGTACGTGCCTCGCAGGGCGATTACGAGGGTGCCCCGCGCGCCGTCGACGTCGCGGTGGATCTCGGCAACGGTCGCAGGCTCACCGGCACCGTGCCGGAGGTGCGCGGCGAGACCCTGGTCCGCACCACCTTCTCCCGGCTCGCCCCGAAACACCGGATCGCCGCCTGGGTGTCGCTGCTCGCCCTCGCCGTCACCGAGGATCGCTCCTGGCGCGCCGTCACCACCGGCCGTGGTCAATTCGGCCGCCCCGCATGGCGTTCGGAGATCACCGCGCCGGATATGCCAGCGGCCCGGAGCATCCTGCGCGAACTCGTCGCGCTGCGCGATGCCGGGCTGACCGAGCCGCTGCCGATCGCCCCCGGCTCCACCGCCGCCTACGCCGAACGCCGGTTCCGCGGCGCCAACACCGACGAAGCCATCGTCGCCGCCGAACGCGAATTCAACGGCGGCCCGAACGGACCCGGACCCTTCGGCGACCACACCGACCGCCACCTGCGCTACGTCTGGGGTCCGGCGCCGCGCCTCGAACACCTGATGGAGATTCCCGCGCCACCCGGCGAACCGGGGGAGACCACCCGCTTCGGTGCGCTCGCCCGCCGCATGTGGGTGCCGTTGCTGAGCGCCGAGAGCCAGGGGCAACCGTGAACCACGGCAGTATGGCGGTGTTCATCACGCGTGTCGGTGGCACCGCGAGGCCCGGCGGACCGGCAGAATGGCGGTTTCGGCGGGTCGAGAGGCGGGTGTTCGCGTGACCGTGCAAGACACCTCGTTCGTGGTGCCCGAGATCGACGCGCCCGACAGTTTCGAGCCGTACGGACCGCTGCCGACCGGGACTACCGTGCTGGAGGCCAGCGCGGGGACCGGTAAGACGCACGCGATCGTCGGGCTGGCGGTGCGATATGTGGCCGAGGCCGGGATCGATGTCTCCCAGTTGCTGCTGGTGACGTTCAGCCGCGCGGCCACGCAGGAGTTGCGGGAACGCACGCGGGATCGGTTCGTGGTCGTCGCGGCCGGTCTGGCCGATCCAGAACTGGCGCGGGCGCACGCCGACGAGCTGATTCGGCATCTCGCGCAGGCGGATCCGGACGAGGTGCGGCGTCGGCGGGCCCGGTTGCTCGCGGCTCTCTCGGATTTCGACGCGGGCACCATCGCTACCACCCACAGCTTCTGCCAGCGGATGCTGGACGAGCTCGGGCTGGCGGGCGAGCACGATCCCGGTTCGCGGCTGGTCGAAAACGTCGATGAGCTGGTCGGCACGGTCGCCGACGACCTCTACCTGAACCGCTACGCCCGCACCGAACCGCCGTTCTCGGTGAAGGAGGCGCACACGTTGGCGCTGGCTGCGGTGCGCGACCGGCACGCGGTGTTGATGCCGAAGGGCGACGGCGCGGCGGGGGAGCGGGTGGCCTTCGCGACCGCGGTCCGGGCGGAAACCGAACGGCGGAAGCGGCTGGCCGGGCTGCGCGATTTCGATGACCTGCTGGTGCTGTTGCACGACGTGCTGGCCGACACCGAGCACGGGCCGCGCGCCTGCCGCCGTATTCGTGAGCGCTATCGGGTCGCGCTGGTCGACGAGTTCCAGGACACCGATCCGCTCCAGTGGGACATCCTGCGCCGCTCCTTCCACGGGCACACCACGTTGGTGCTGGTCGGTGATCCGAAACAGGCCATCTACGCTTTCCGCGGCGCCGAGGTGCTCAGTTATCTGGATGCGGTCGGGCACGCGGACACCCGTAAAGAGCTCACCACCAACTGGCGCAGCGATGCCGGGTTGCTGGCCGCGCTGGACCATCTGCAAGGTGGAGCGGCGTTGGGGCACAAGGAGATCACCGTGTATCCGGTGGCCGCCACTCGGCCGTGGTCACGACTGTCGGGGCCGGAAGATCTCGTCACGCCGATGCGGATGCGCTGCCTGCCGCGTACGGGTGCGGGGCCGTTGAACAAGTCCGGATTCCCGGCTGTTGGTCGGATGCGCGCGAAGGTCGCCGACGATCTGGCTGCCGACATCGTCCGGTTGCTCGAGTCGGGCACCTCGCTGGCCACGTCGGCACGCCACGTCGGTCCGGATCCGGTGGCAGGGCCGCATGCCGCAGTCGGTGGGCCGATCGTTGATTCGGCACTGGAGCTGAGCGGTTCGCGGGAGGCGGGTCGATCGTCCGGCGGAAGTAGCCCGTCGGGCGCCGCCGGACAGCTGGCTGCCGGCGTGTCCCCTGGGACTAGGCCGATCAGCCCCGGCGATATCGCTGTGCTGGTACGGACGCGTTCCCAAATCGACGTGGTGCGTGCGGCTTTGGACCGAGTCGGCGTCGCCTCCGTGCTCGCGGGCGGTACCAGCGTGTTCGCGACGAGCAGTGCCACCGATTGGCTGTGGCTGCTGCGCGCACTGGAGCAGCCGCACCGCGGTGACCGGGTGCGGCTCGCGGCATGCACACCACTGATCGGCGTCACCGCAGCCGAGATCGACAGCGGCGGTGCGGATCTGGTCGGCCGGGTCAGCTCTCAGCTTCGTGATGCCGCCCGGTTGTTCGCCCGCGCTGGTTTCGCCGCGGTCTTCGAAAAGATCTCCGCCGAAGCCGATTTGGCGCAGCGGCTGCTCGCCGTCGAGAACGGGGAGCGGCAGCTGACCGATCTGCGGCACATCGCGCAACTGCTCGATCAGGTGGCGCTCACCGAGTCTTTGGGGTTGACCGCGTTGACCCGCTGGCTGGCCGACCGGGTGCGTGATCCCGCGTCGGGCACTGTGGCCGACCGTAGCCGCAGGCTCGACCGCGATGCCGCGGCCGTGCAGATCGCCACCGTGCACGCCAGCAAGGGCCTCGAATTCCCCATCGTGTACTTGCCGTTCGCCTGGGACAACGCGAAGAACCCGTATCCGGCGACGCTGCTGTTCCACGACGACAACGACATGCGCGTGCTCGACGTCGGTGGACCGGACGCGTCCGGATACGCCGAACGCAAGCTGCGCAGCGAGACCGAAGAGGCCGGCGAGGAACTGCGCTTGCTCTACGTCGCGCTGACCCGGGCCATGTGTCAGGTCGTCGCGTGGTGGGCGCCCGCGATCACCACCGCGGCCTCGCCACTGCACCGGATGATCCTTGGTCGCCCCGACGGCGGCGACACCGTACCGCCGCGGGCCGCCGTGCCCGCGGACGCCGTTGCGCCGAACATGCTTTCGGCGTGGGCAGGGGGAGCGGCGCAAGCCATCTCGGTGACGGCCGTCGCCGGAACCGACGATGTCGCGATCCAGCGGGTGCGCACCGAGCCCGTCACCGGCGACCTCGCCGCCGCCCGCTTCGACCGCAAGCTGGACCAATTGTGGCGGCGCACCTCGTACTCGGCGTTGACCGCCTCCGCGCACGGCCCGGTCACGCCCGAGCCGGAGATCGAACCCGAGGACACCCGTGGGCCGGCCGACGAGCCGAGTGCCCCGGTGGTCGCCGAGGTCGAAGAGGTGTTCGCCGGCGCGCCGTCGCTGATGAACTCGCTGCCCTACGGTGCCGAGTTCGGCACCCTCGTGCACGGCGTGCTCGAGCTGATCGACACGGACGCAACGGATCTGGCCGCCGAGGTGGACAAGCGTTGCCGTGCTGCGGTCGACGAACTCATGGCCGAAGCCGACCCGGAAGTACTCAGCACCGCGCTGCTCGCTGTACTGCGCACCCCGCTTGGTATCGGCTCGCTCGCCGACATCTCCAGCCGAGATCGCTTGAACGAGTTGGAGTTCGAGCTGCCGCTGGCGGGTGGCGACGCGCCGAGCGCCGAGTCGGCGACGCTGCGGCAGATCGCGGACCTGCTGCGCACCCACTTGCCTGCCGACGACGACCTTTTCGTCTACGCCGACCACCTGGCGACCCTCGATGACCTTCCGCTGCGCGGCTACCTGACCGGCAGCATCGACGCCGTGCTGCGGGTAACCGATGGCGCGGACACCAGATACGTGATCGTCGACTACAAGACCAACCGCCTCGGCACCGGCGACCTCACCGTCGAGCACTACACGCGCGACCGGATGGCCGCCGAGATGATGCGCTCGCACTACCCGCTCCAGGCTCTGCTGTACGCGGTCGCGTTGCACCGCTACCTGCGCTGGCGGCTGCCCGGCTACGACCCCGCCCGCCACCTCGGCGGCGCCTGCTATCTGTTCGTCCGCGGCATGGTCGGCCCCGAAACCCCGAACGGTTACGGCGTTTTCGACTGGAACCCGCCCGCCGCCCTCATCATCGCGCTGTCGCGCCTGCTGGCCGGCGAGGTCACCCGATGACCGCCATGCACCACAGCCGCACACTTTCTGATTTCCCGCAGAGGGTTTCGCATGCGATTCGGTGTGCGGGAAGTCGGAAAGTGTGCGGCTCGGCCCGGAAGGTGGGTTGGTGACCTCGATTCAGTTGGCGCAGCGGGGGACGGGGCTGTTGCGGACGTTCAACGAGGCGGGGGTGCTGTCGGCCGCGGACGTGCATGTCGCGGTGCGGTTGGGGCGGTTGGGGCGTGAGGACACCGAGGCGGTGCTGTTCGCGGCGGCGCTGGCGGTGCGTGCGGTGCGCTCCGGTTCGGTGTGCCTGGAGTTGTACCGGATGCGCGAGATCGGCATCGACGCCGACGAGACCTGGGACACCGGCGAGCGCATCGATCCGGCGACGCTGCCGTGGCCAGATATCGACGCGGTGGTGGCCGCGCTGCGGGTCAGCCCGCTGGTGACCGGTGGGCCCGCGGGCCCGCTGTGCCCCTTGCGGCTGGTGGAATCGCAGCGCCGCGACGACACCGGCCCGCTGCTCTACCTGGACCGGTACTACCAGCAGGAGCAGACCGTCCGCCGCGTGCTCACCGAGCGGTCCGGGCACCATCCGGTGGTCGACCCGAATATCGTTCGCCGCGAACTGGATCGGCTGTTCGACGCATCGGTCGGCGGCGTACCCGACCGCCAGCGGCTCGCGGCCGCCCTCGCCGCGACCCACTGGACCACGGTGGTGGCCGGCGGTCCGGGCACCGGCAAGACGCACACCATCGCGCGCATCATCGGTCTGCTCGACGCGCACCGCAAAGCGAATCCCAAACTGCCCGCACTGCGGATCGCACTGGCCGCGCCGACGGGCAAGGCGGCCGCGCGCCTCCAGGAGGCCGTGCGCGAGCAAGCCGACGAACTCGGCCTGCCCGACCTCACCGCCGCCACCCTGCACCGCCTGCTCGGCTGGCAGCGTGGCCGCACCACCCGGTTCAAGTACCACGAATTCAACCGGCTCCCTTACGACGTGATCGTCGTCGACGAAACCTCCATGGTGTCGCTCACCATGATGAGCAGGCTGTTCGCCGCGCTGCGCCCCGACACCCGGCTGGTGCTCGTCGGCGACCCGGACCAGCTCGCCTCGGTCGACGCGGGCGCGGTGCTCGCCGACCTGGTTGCGGGACCCGTTGCGGGCACACCGAATCCGATGCTCGACGAGATCCTCGGCGCGGACGCACCGGAATCGGCTGCACCGGACAGCAATTCATCGGCATTGACCACGCTGGAGCGAACTCGCCTGCGCGGCGGCATCGTTCGACTGACCCGCGGCCGTCGCTTCGGCGGCCGGATCGCCGACCTCGCGGTCGCGGTGCGCGCCGGCGACGCCGATACCGCGCTCGAACTGCTCCGCGCGGGCGGTGACGAACTCTCGCTCAGCGCACCCGATGAGATGGCCGGTGTGCGGGCCGATGTCGTGCGCGCCGCGCGCGAGGTGACCACCGCCGCGCTCGACGGTGACGCGGCGGGCGCGCTCACCGCCCTCGAATCGCACCGCCTGCTGTGCGCCCACCGGCAGGGTCCGTTCGGCGTCGAGCGCTGGGACCGGATGGCTGCCGAGTGGGCGGCGGCTGGGGGTGCGGGACCCGATTCGCACCTGGCGCCCTGGTATCCGGGCCAGCCGCTGCTGGTCACCGCCAATGACCACGAGGCCCGCATCTACAACGGGGACACCGGCGTCGTCGTGCGCATGCCCGACGGTTCACTGCGCGCCGCCCTGCAACGCGGCAGCGAACCGTACCTGGTGCACCCGACCCAGTTCCCGGCCGTGGTCACCGTGTTCGCCATGACCATCCACCGCAGCCAGGGCAGTCAGTACGACACCGTGTCTGTGGTCCTGCCCGAACCGGAATCGACGCTGCTGACGCGGGAACTGCTGTACACGGCGATCACCCGCGCCCGCCGCCACGTCCGGGTCATCGGCACCGACGAGTCCATCAGGGCCGGTATCGCACGCCGGGTGCTGCGCGCCAGCGGGCTGTCCCGCCGCGAGGACGGCCGATGACCGGCGCATCTCACGTTTCCGGCGTCGTGGACGTCTACCCAGTGTGAGATTGCCTCCGTTCGAGGAAGTGGTGGCCGAGTACGGCCCGATGGTGCTGCGCGTCTGCCGGGCGGTGCTCGGTCCGACCGATGCGGCCGACGCGTGGTCGGAGACGTTCCTGTCCGCCCTGCGCGCCTATCCCGACCTCGACCCGGGGGCGAACATCGAGGCCTGGTTGGTCACCATCGCGCACCGTCGCGCGATCGACGTCGGTCGCGCGCTCACCCGGGCCCCGGTCCCGGCCGAGACGCTGCCCGACCGTCCGGCCCCGGACCCCGACCCCGCCGATTACGACCCGCACCTCTGGGCCGCCCTGAAAGCGTTGCCGCCCAAGCAGCGCCAGGCGGTCGCCTACCACTATCTGGCAGGCCTGCCACACGCCGAGATCGCCGTGCTGCTCGGCAACTCCACCGATGCCGCCCGCCGCGCCGCCGCCGACGGCCTCAAAACGCTGCGCAAGCTCTACCCGAAGGATGACTCATGATGGCCACCATCGACCGTGGCGACCCGAACGGCCTGCTCGACGGCCTCACCCCCGACCGTGCCCTGCTGGCCGAGCTGCGCCGCCGGTTGGCCGTGGACGCGCAGACCGCAGGACTGCTCGACGTCGCCTACCGCACCATCGACACGCCCGTCGGCTCGCTGCTGCTCGCGGCGACCTCAGCGGGTCTGGTGCGCGTCGCCTACCCCAACGAGGACCACGACGCCGTCCTGATCACGCTGGCTGAGCGGGTCAGCCCGCGCGTACTCGCCGCACCGGCGCGCCTGGATGCCGCGGCTCGCGAGATCGACGAGTACTTCGCCGGTGCCCGAACACATTTCGACCTGCCTTTGGATCTGCAACTGACCGGGGGATTCCGCCGTCAGGTAATCGAGCATCTCAGCGACATCGGCTACGGACGTCGCGAAAGCTATGCCGCCGTCGCGGCCGCCGTAGGCAATCCGCGGGCGGTCCGTGCCGTCGGCTCGGCCTGCGCGCACAACCCACTGCCCGTGGTGATTCCGTGCCACCGGGTGGTGCGCAGTGACGGATCGATCGGTCAGTACGTGGGCGGCATCGACGCCAAGACGACGCTGCTGACGCTGGAGGCGGCATGAGGGAAACCCTTGCTCCGCTGGCTGATCGAGTGGACGCGCAGTCCTGGCCCACGCTGGTCGACGAACTCGACTCGTACGGTTGCGCCCAGACCGGCCCGATCCTGACACCCGACGAGTGCGCCGAGTTCGCCGAAATGTGGGATGACGTAGCGCGATTCCGCTCCACCATCGACATGGCGCGCTATCGGTTCGGTCAGGGCACTTACCGCTACTTCGCCGATCCGGTGCCCGATCCGATCATGACGCTGCGCGCGGCGTTCTATCGAAAGTCGTTGCCGGTGGCGCGATCCTGGGCCGAACGGCTCGGTGATCCGGCGCCGTGGCCGGACGACTTCGCCGACTGGCTCGACGCCTGCCACGCCGCCGGGCAGGTCAAGCCGACGCCGATTCTGTTGCGCTACACCGAAGGTGACTGGAATGCCTTGCACCGTGACCTCTACGGTGACCTGGTGTTCCCGCTGCAAGTGGTGATCGGGCTGGACCGGCCGGGGGTCGACCACACCGGTGGTGAGTTCCTGTTGGTCGAGCAGCGGGCGAGGGCGCAGTCCAAGGCCACTGTCACCGTGCTGGAGCAGGGGCACGGTCTGATCTTCACCACGCGCGACCGGCCGACGCCGTCGAGTCGCGGCTGGTCTCGGGCCCCGGTGCGCCACGGTGTCAGCCGAATCCGTGGTGGTATCCGGCACACCCTCGGGCTTGTGCTGCATGACGCCCAGTAGCGACTACACGCTGCTCGACGCAGACGGCCGCCCGTACCGCAGTCCGACACCGGGCCGGTACGGCGGTCACCGGCGCGGTCGGATCTATGGCCGCTTGGACTGCCCGTCCGCCTTACGTGCCTTGGCGCGCGGCGTGTACCACACGCATCGCGTCTTCTTCGCCGACGAGTCCACCGCGATCAGTGCGGGCTATCGGCCGTGTGCGGTGTGTCTACCGGAGCGGTACGCCGCGTGGAAAGCCGCGCGGGACAACAATTCTCAGTGATCTCACGTTCCGGGGCCGGCCACCGTCTACTGGGTGACAAGATCGCCGAACAGGAGCACATCATGCAGATCTCAGCCGCCCGGACCGTGCACGCGTCGTCCCTCGGTAACGTCCGTATCGAAGCGAGCCCGGTGGGCGTCAGCCGGGTGGTCTTCACCGACGACGCCCCTGCCACGCCTACTGCCGAGAACTCGTGTGCGCTGGAATATGTGGTGACGGCGGTCGCTCAGCTCGACGGCTACCTGACGGGCACCCGCAGCGAGTTCACCGTTCGCACGGACCGGTCCGCGCTGAGCGCCTTCGACCGTCAAGTCCTGGAAACTCTGGAAAGCACCACTCGGTATGGCGGCACGACCACCTACGGGGCGCTCGCTCGCGCGCTCGGTCGTGGACCCGCGGACGCCCGCAAGATCGGCGGCGCGTTGTCGCGCAACCCACTGTTGATACTGATCCCGTGCCATCGGGTCCTCGGCGCGGACGGCGCTCTCACCGGCTATGCGGGTGGACTGCCTGTCAAACGCGCGCTGCTGGACCTCGAGTCGGTCGATCTCCTGTTGCCCGTCCTACCGGCCTGACGAGGCAGGTGCGCCCCTCCCACCACGTGAGTGGGAGGAGCTCAATCCGGCCTGATCAGATGGCGCGGACGTCCGTGGCCTGCGGACCCTTCTGGCCCTGGCCGACCTCGAACTCCACGCGCTGTCCCTCATCGAGGGACTTGAACCCGGACCCGCCGAGAGCCGAGTAGTGGACGAAGACGTCGGGACCGCCGCCGTCCTGCGCGATGAAGCCGAACCCCTTCTCCGCGTTGAACCACTTGACGACGCCCTGTGTCATATTTTCTCCTCTTACTCGGTGATTGTTCAGTCCACGGAAATCTTGCGAAAAACAAGGACTCGGTGGACAGCATTCCATGCGCGCTTGCCGCATGGTTAACGCGGGCGGGCGGATTGTGTGCAAAAGCATTCTCCGCTCACTGTGCTACCGGCTTGCCGCCGACAGCACTAGCGCCGCGCAAGCCTACCTTTTTCTCGCCGATTGTGCGTGGCGCGGCCTGTGCGGCGTGGCAGACAACCAATTTTGTTCGCTCGGCGCGCCGCGGGGGTTCGGTGCTCGTGGCGTGGTCGATCGGTCGGTGCTGGATCGCGCTGGCCTGGGAGTGCGTCGGTTCGGGTGCTGGGGGCGTGGCAGGGGCGTGCTGGGGCCGATTCGGACATTTCGGGGCGAAATCCGCCGGTTTTAGTGTGATTTGTTCGCTGGCGTCCTGCGGTAGTTCCGTTCGGGCTGGATGTCGATGGTGTGCACGGTGGTGGCGGGTGCGAGTGAAATTTCATGGTGTGCAAATTGGTGCTCAGCGGTGCGCTCGCTCGGCCGGTGGCGGACTGCTTGTACGCCTGGCGCACCTTCGTGTCGAGTCTTTCGTAAATTCTTGGCAGGGAGCTGTCGGGCAGAAAATTTCTTCGTGCTGCGCGGGGTGGTTGCCTCGGCGAGGGCTGGTCGAGCACGGGCGTTGCGGGCGACGAAGCTCCGGCTGTGCGGGCTTCGCGGTGGGTGCTCATCGCTGTCGAAGCATGCTGGGCGTTCGCCGGGGTCCCGCGTCCTCGTGAATCAGCCAGTCGTGCAGCCGTTTCCGGGATCGTTCTCGCGCACGCATCGACAATGCCTGTCCCCGTGCGTGATCAGCGTCATCGCAGCTGGTCCGAGGTCTGGCGGGGACATCACACGGCATGCCGACCACCCTGTCAAGACCCGAATCTTGGTCTTCCACTTCGGGTTTTGGGCCGATCGCGCGGCGGTATAACGGGATAGTGGCGGCTTCAAAATATCTGGTTTCTGTAGTCGGTGTGTTGCTGGTTTCGCTGCTGTCCGTCGGCTCGGTAGCGGCGGTGCCGACCGGGGCGCGGCTGGTCGAAGAGGCGTCGCTGGGCGGTTCGGTCTCGCGGATGGATGTCTACTCGCCCTCGATGGATCGGGTGGTGACCAATCGGGTGATTCGGGCGACGGGCGGTCCCGCGCCGACGCTGTACCTGCTCACCGGGATTGGTGGGGGTGTGGACGGCATTTCGTGGTGGGACGACACCGATGTCCGGGAGTTCTTCGCCGACAAGCACGTCAATGTGGTGATGCCGGTGGGTGGCGCGTTCAGCCTGTACACCGACTGGATCGCCGACGATCCGGCGGTCGGGCGCAACCGGTGGCAGACCTATCTCACCCGCGAACTCCCCGGAGTTCTCGACGCGGAGCTGGGCAGCACCGGACGCAATGCGATCGCGGGGGTGTCGATGAGTGGGGGATCCGCGGTGGACCTCGCGATTCAGGCGCCGGAGGTGTACAGCGCCGTCGCGGCGTACAGCGGGTGTCCCTGGAGTGCGGACGCGGTCGGCGCGGCGATGGTGAACGCGCAGGTGCTGCGCGGCGGCGGCAATACGGCGAACATGTGGGGTGCGCCCGGCAGCGAACTCTGGCGGGCGCACGACGCTTTCGCCAATGCGTCCGCACTCGCCGGGAAGGCGATCTACCTGTCCGCCGCCACCGGCACGCCCGGCGCGATCGACCAGGGCGGGCTCACCTTCCCGCCGCTCGAGGCCATCGCGAGCTCGTGCACCGCGTCCTTCGCAGGCAGGCTCGCGCAGCTCGGTGTGCCCGCGGTACACATCAACCGGCCGGAGGGCGCACACACTTGGGGGCAGTTCGAAACGGATCTGCACGATTCCTGGCCGCTGCTGGCCGGCGCGCTCGGTGCGTGAAATGTCCGATTTGCCAGGCGGTTTCCGAGATTAGGGTCTAGCGTCCCTGACTTCGGCTCGCCTGCCGGCGCCAGCGAAGGACCGGTTGCCTGCTTTACGCTGCTCTTCCGGAGATTTGGCAACCGGAGGATGCATGTCGAGTGAGAACGAAACGGTCAGCCGCAAAAGGGATTCGGCCGCCACCAGTGCCGCGATCCTGACCGCGGCGCAGGAATTGTTTGCCGAACGGGGGTACGAGCGCGCCACGGTGCGCGACATCGCGACGCGCGCCGGCGTGAATCAGGCGCTGCTGTTCCGGTACTTCGGCAACAAGGACGAACTGTTCCGGGCCGCGATCGCGGACCAGGGGCGGCGCACGCTCGAGGCAGGGTCGGTCGACGGGCTGCTGAGCAGGCTGCTCGCGCGGGCGCTCGAACCGGCCGGCTCGGTCGCGCAGGGGCAGTGGTTGCAGGCGGCGCTGCGGTCCAGCGGACACGACGAGGGGGTGTCGGCGATCCGCCGCGAGTTGGGCGACGAGTACGTCCGCGCGTTGTCCACGCTCAGTGACGATCCCGATAGCGAGCTGTATGCCGACCTGCTGCTCGCCTGGTTGCTCGGCATCGGATTGATGCGTTCGGTGCACCGCAGAGAGCCGCTGGCCAGCGCCGACCCCACCACGGTTGCTCGCCATGTGCTGCGCGCCGCGCAGGTGCTGTTGGACCGAGTGGACGTGAATTTCCCACCGCCGTAACGGAATCCGACCGTTGACGGGGCATTGTGACCTCCCTAACATGGAGTCTTGTAAGCACTTGCTTACATCGCTTACCGCGCCAGCCGGCGTCGGCGAAGGGAGACCCGCATGACCGTGAAAACCGAGGTGCGTCACTACCCCTTCGGTGAACCCGTCCGCCTCGACATGGACCCGCTGTTCGCCAAACTGCGCCGGGAGGAACCGGTTTCCCGCGTGCAGCTGCCCTACGGTGTCGAGGGCTGGCTGGTCACCCGCTACGCCGACGCCAAGCTGGTACTCGCCGACCCCCGATTCAGTCGTGCGGCCACGGTGGACCGCGAGGACATCCCGCGCACCACACCGCAACCGTCGCGGCAGAACTCGCTGCTCAGCATGGACCCGCCCGAGCACAGCAGGCTGCGCAAGCTGGTCGCCAAGGCGTTCACCAGCCGCCGGGTCGAACAGCTGCGCCCGCGCGCGCAGGAGATCGTGAACGAACGGCTGGCCGCGATCGAATCAGCCGGGCCGGTAGCGGATTTGGTGCAGAGCCTCGCCCTGCCGCTGCCCGTCACCGTGATCTGCGAGATGCTCGGCGTTCCCACCGAGGACCAGCACCGGTTCCGGGATTTCTCCGACACCGTGCTGTCCACCACCGCACATACCCCGGCCCAGATCGACGCCGCGCGTACGGCTTTGGAGGACTACCTCGCCGAGTTGGTGGCGCAGCGCAGGGCGCGGCCGACCGACGATCTCCTCGGCGCGCTCGTCGCCGCCCGCGACAACGAGGACCGGCTCACCGAGGACGAACTCGTCAACCTCGGCATCGGCCTGCTCATCGCCGGCCATGAAACGACCGCCAACCAGATCGCCAACTTCACCTATGTCCTGCTCAGCGAACCGCAGCACTGGGAACTGCTCTGTGCCCGTCCGGAACTCGTGCCCGCCGCCATCGAAGAACTACTGCGCTACGTCCAACTCGGTTCCGGCGGTTCGTTCGCCAGGGTCGCCACCGAGGACGTCCCCATGGGCGAGGTCACCGTCCGCGCAGGCGAGTCGGTCATCGTCAACACCCAGGCCGCCAACCGCGACGAAGCCATCTTCGACAACTCCGAACAACTCGACCTCACCCGAATCCACAACCCCCACATGGCATTCGGCCACGGCGTCCACCACTGCCTCGGCGCCCAACTGGCCCGCCTGGAACTGCAAGTCGCGATAGGCTCACTGCTGCACCGCTTCCCGACGCTGCGCCTGGCCGTCCCGTTCGAGGAAGTACCGTGGAAGACCGGTCTGCTGGTCCGCGGACCCACCGCGCTCCCGGTGACCTGGTAAGGGGAAACAAGTATGGCTGACCAACATTGGCGCATAGAAGTCGACCGAACCACCTGCATGGGCTCCGGCATGTGCACCGGCCTGGCCCCCGACCACTTCACCCTCATCGAAGGTCGCTCCAGTCCCCTCACCGACCTCGTCCCACCCGACGATCTCCTCATCGATGCCGCCGAATCCTGCCCTATCGAAGCAATCCTCATCCGCGAGGAGGAAACCGGAGCCATCCTCGCTCCTGAACAGTGAGTGGTGGAGGCGGTGGTGCGCCTACAACCATGCCCGCCGAGCCGGCCCCTTACGCTGCCAGTGTGATCGAGATCGGCTCGAGGGCGCGAACGCTGCCCGCACCTCCGCCCGTCGTATGGGAGTCGCTGACGCAGCCGCGGCGCCCACAAGGGCGTGCGTGGCTCGAGTTGCTTCCCGACGAGGTCGAACCCGAAGTGCTGCGTGCGGACAAGCCCAACAGGGTTGTGTGGTCGTCACTTTGGCCGAGCCGCCCCGATGACCAGGTGCATTTCGAGCTGACGCCAGTCGCGGCCGGACAGACCCTATTGAGATTTACCCTACTGACCCCAACGGAACCCCCGGACCAGAGCAAAACCGGACACCTTCGCCGCCGCCTCAACCACCTACTCTTTGCTGACCTCCGGTTCTCGTACGGTCAGTGATCGGGTTCGCCACGCGTCAGCGCGGCGTTGGGTGGATGGACCGTCGGCGATCCAGGGCTGCCTGGATAAGTGCTCGGGCGGGTGGTCCCGTCACGGATTGGCTTGCGAAGATGTTGAATGCGCGTCCGTAGAGGGCTATCTCCCTGGGCTGGGTGATCGCGAGGCCGGCCGTGCTGCCTTCTTCCTTCACCAACCGATTGTCGAACATGACAAAATTGTTCATCAACACTTTGGCCTCAGCTGTCAACGGGATGATTCCGAGCATGACGCGTGGCAACCCTATGACTGACAACAGTCGTTCCAACTGGCCGACCATGACTTCGGTATCCCCGACTGTTGTGTAAAGAGACTGCTCTCCGATGAGAAAGTGAAAGCGCTTGTCGCGTCTATACAAAGCCTGCTGACGTTCCATCCGCTTCGATACGCCTTCGTCGAGGTCGTCGGGGACATCGTAGAACTCGATCACGTTCTGGAGAATCGCTCTGGCGTATTGTGCGGTTTGGAGTAGCCCGGTGACGATGTATGGCTGATAGTTTCGGATGAACCTGGCTTCCGTTTCGAGTTTGCTGTTGACGGCGCTTTACTCCGGTCTCGAGTATTTGCTTCCACTCGATGTAAGCGGAGTCGATGTTGTGGAGAGTGGCCAGTAGATCGGCGAGCTGATCGTCCGCATCGGAATGAGCGCAATACGCGCGAATGTCGGTGTCAGATGGCTTGATCCGGCCGTACTCGATCTTCGAAACCTTGGACTCATGCCAGCCTTCTCGCCTGGCGAGTTCGACGCCGGTCAACCCGGCAGCTCTCCGGATCTGCCTGAGCCGCTTCCCGAGAGTTTCCCGAGCCTCCTGTACCGAGTTGGTCACTACCCGGTGTCGGCCTCGGTGTGTGCGTACTCATCGAAAGGCGTCGCCAGTGGCCAGAGTCGGTCTTTCGCGCTACGGCAGTAGCTCACTATCCAAGGGTCCTTGGTTGCCGCCGCACCGCCGACGGCCCGTCCTTCGCCATCTGCGAGATTGAACGCAACTCGTTCATTGTCGAATATCCACCAGTCATCGGACGGCACTTCACCAGCGCTATGGCGTGGTATGTATCGGATATCTTCACCGGCTTCGACGTTGAGCGCCGCCAGCTTCAATAACCACCGATGGTAGTCGGTGTGTGGAACAGTTACCACCCGCACGCGACGTAGGGTAACGCCGCGCGCGGTGGTTTCCTGCACGAAGTCGTACCAATCCTGGAACCACGATCGAAGATCGAACGGCTCGTTGTTCAGAAATCGATCGAATGGCTCGGACTCTCCCGGCACGCCATAAGAGTCCCGAACTTCCAGCCGGAACGCTTCGTTGCGACACTCGTGGAAGAGTTGCCTAGTCGGTAGGAACTCCACCGTAATAAGCCCTCCCGCTTCTGGGTACCTCGATGGCGGTTTCGTATTCTTCCATCGTCAGCTGGTCGAGTGTGTCACGGTCGACGATCGGTCGACCAGTGAGTCTGAAAGTGCCACGGCCCGTATCCGCCATCGGTGTACCGATGTAGGTATCTTTATCTGTGAATCCCAGTAGGAGGTGCGGAATTTCGACTACCTCCGGCTTGTCGGTTTTCCAACCTTGGACCAGGTAACTTCCCTGATCGGTGGCGTACAAGCTTGGACAGTCGTCCTTGCCGGACCCGCCTTTACCGAGGAACTGTAAGCGCATGATCTAGCCCCCTGCCGAGAATCATGCACGGCCTTTCCGTGCTCCTCACATGATTCCGCACTTGCACCGAATCCGTATACAGACAGGCGAATACGTGCAAGCTTGTGCAAGATCGTGGCCCACTTCCGAGTTCTATTCCTACCGTCGTAGGTGGCGCTTGGGGCTGGTGCAGCCGACCTGGTCCCGAGCTGCCGACCAACTACGACAGCAAGGGGTTCACTGTGCCACTGCCGAAGACGCGCCCCGGTGCTTGCCTCGCGGTGCGGTGCTGCCCGCTCGATCCGACCGAGGTGAACCGATGAGCCGACCGATTGCGATCGGGTATCTGCGCCGGGATATTTCCGGCATATCTCAGCCGTGGCACGAGACTCAAATCCGCAGTCTGGCAAAGCGACTTGGGTATGAGGTGGCGAAGACGGTGGTGTTCGGGCGGGACACCGAGGCACCGGTCGACCGCTTATTGGAGGTTGTTCGCAGTGCGGCGGCTGAAGCAGTGGTGGTGCCCGGGCCCGAACACTTCGGTGGCAAGGTGCCGGAGCGGTTGGTGCGCGTGTGCGATGTGATCACCGTGTCGCCGCAGTACACGTATGCGCGTTCCTACGCCTCGCCGTTCCTCGGGGACGGTGCGTGAACTCAATGGGTGGGGTTCGGAGGTCGGCGTAGCTGGCACCCGCAGGATTGCGGCTGGTCAAAAATGGGTTGGCGTGGGGGGTTGGGGGTCGTAGGGTGATGGCGTTTGCGGAGTGCGTGTGGGTGCTCCGATCGAGTTCTGAGGTGATGACGTATTCCTTCCCAGGCCGCGTAGCCGTTTTCCGGCACTGAACCCGTGAGCCGCTGAGGCGTGCTCCGGGTCTGCCGTGGACGGCTTCTCCCGCGGCCTGGGCTTTGTCGTACCCGTTTCCATTTTCTGTGCGCAGTTGGCGTACGTGGCCCTGGCCTGCCCGTATCTCTTGCCGACTATCGCAACAGGAGTTTTTGTGTCTTCGGAGACCCTCGGGGCCGTCTCATGATTCGCGTGCTGATCGCCGGTGGTTTACGGCTGCCTCGTGAAGCGCTGGCTGCCGTTTTGTCCGGTGTGCCTGGCGTGCAAGTGGTTTCGCAGGTGGGCCTGGGTAGTGCGGTGGTGCCGGGTGCGTTGCGTACTCGGCCGAATTTGGCGCTGTTGGATGCTGATCTGCCGGGGCTGGATGGGGTTTCGGCTGCGGCGCAGTTGAAGTCGGCGGTGCCGGAATGCCGGGTGATCATTGTGACGGGGCCGAGCCGGCCCGATGTGCTCAGGGCGGCGTTGGCGGTTCGGGTGGAGGGGGTGCTGAGTAAGGGGGCATCGATCGAGGCGTTGACCGATGCTGTGCGCAGGGTTGCGCATGGGGATCGGGTGTTGGAACCGCAGGCAGTTGCCGAAGCACTGGGTGGTTCCGAGAATCCGATGACTGCCCGGGATCTCGAGATTCTCCGGCTGGCCGCGCAGGGGCGCACGCCCGGGGAAATCGCTGAGGCGCTGCATCTTTCGGCGGGGACGGTTCGCAATAATCTGGCCGCCATCAATCGCAAGGTGGGGGCTCGTAATCGCATCGAGGCGATACGGATCGCGGTTGGCCGGGGATGGATCTGACGTGCATTTTGCACGGAGAGGCGTGCGATCTGCATCGGTCGGTGGGCGGGCAACGCTCGCGCGGTTCGCCATCTTCGCTGGTCAGCCGCGTACGCGCCGTTCTATTCGCGAATAAAACGCAGCGCACGGCTCGTGCCTTGCCGCCAACAATATCGCTGCGAACAACCGATGCCGAGCCGATGGCGATTGCCGGCGGAGAACAGGAGAGATGATGTCTGCTCAATGTGACGTATGCGGTAAGAAGCCGAGCTTCGGCAAGCGGGTGGCCCGCGCCGGACGCCGTGCGCAACGGCGGTACGTCAAGGGGCGGACGAGTCGCCGGTTCAATCCGAATATTCAGCCGGTGCGGACTGTGCAGAACGGTGCGCCCGTGCGGATGAAGGTGTGTACCTCGTGCATCAAGAAGGGCAGCGTGCAGCGGCGCGCATAGCCGCAGCGACAGTGCCGCAGCTTGTTTCGAGACCGGCGCACCGATTCTTGGCATGGTTGACCGGTGGTCGGCATCCGCGGTACGAGCGAGACGAATTCCCTTGCCACGACTGCGGATTGCCGACCGCGCCACTCGACGGTCCGGACGAGTGGTACACGGTGCACGACCGCGTGTGGGACTGCGCTGCGGCTTCGGCGGACAACATTCTGTGTATCGGCTGTCTGGAGACTCGGCTCGGACGCCGTTTGCATCACACCGATTTCGTCGCCGCAGCATTGAACGATCCGGATTACGGACACCACAGCTGTCGACTGCAAAGCCGCCTACGTCCACTGCTCACGAACTGAGTCCTGCTAGTGGACCGATCGGGAACTGGTGGTGGCATCGACCGAGAGCGCCGCACCACCAGTTCCCCATGATCACCTGTCCAGCAACGCTTCTGCTTCGACAATTGCCTGGGCGAGGGACTTCGGCTCAGGCTCGAGCCCGGCGACGATCGCGTCGATACCCCGTAGCCCGGCTTGTCGCAGTAGCCGCTTTTCGTTGGTAACCCATTCACCGCGAGCGGCCAGAATCGCGTGTGCTGTCTGCATTGCAGCGATACCGAGAGTTGCTGCTAATTCCGTAGATTGGGCACGAACCAAGTAGTTGTCTTTGGCGTATTGCAGAGTCATCGTGGCTCGACTCCGCCAAATCGGCGGCGCCGCTTCACGAAGGGCAGCAGGGTAGGACGGCCGGGGGAGCGCGCCGTGCAGCACCTGGTTGATGGCGAGCTCAGCGACCACCAGATAGCTGGGGATACCAGCAAGGTGGAACATCAGCGGCTCCCAATGGAACCGACCTCGCTCAGCCTCGGCGAGTTCATGGTCGACCACATCGAGATCGCGATAGTGGACATCGACTTTGCGACCATCGATGGTGAACCACGCCCCACCGTTGAAGACACCACCACCCCAACCACCGATCTCGGAAACCTCACCATCCCAGCCGATTTCACGGAGCGAAGCGGGGTCGAACGTTCCGCGGTAATAGATGGCGAGGTCCCAATCGCTGTCCGCGGTATGGGTGCCCTGCGCGCGAGAACCACCGAGGGTGACGGCGCGGACGCCGGGGAGAGTGGCCAATCGGCCGCTGACGTGCGTAAGGAAGGTTTTGTCGGTCATAGTCGTCCCAGGGGTAAGCGGAGTGATGACGGATACGGGCAGCACCGCCGGGCGCTGAACCACAACGGGGGCAGCGTTATTCGGCGGGCGCACTCGGCATCGGTCATCACTCCACGAGTCGGATCGTACCGGGCCGGCGCGACGAACTCGAACGATTTTCCGGGCGGCTACCGCTCGGGTGGTTTGGGCCGGGCGCGCAGGTGCGCACGTTCGCCCTGTTTGCCGAAAAGGCTGAGGAATTCGACGGGTTCGGCGTCGGCGGCACCGAACCAGTGCGGTACGCGGGTGTCGAACTCGGCGGCCTCGCCGGGGGTGAGGATCAGGTCGCGTTCGCCGAGGACGAGCCGCAACTTGCCGTTGAGGACGTAGAGCCATTCGTAGCCCTCGTGCGTTTTCGGCGACGGTTCGGTGCGGCCGGAGTCGGCGGCGATCACCATCTTGAAGGCTTGGATGCCGCCCGCTCGGCGGGTCAGCGGGAGGATCGTCATGCCGTAGTGGGTGACCGGTCGCAGGTGGATGCGTGGGTCGCCGGTGGCGGGGGCGTCGACCAGTTCGTCGAGGGTGACACCGTGGGCGCGGGCGAGGGGGAGTAGTTGCTCGAGGGTCGGGCGGCGGCCACCGGACTCCAGGCGAGACAGGGTGCTGACCGAGATGCCGGTGGCGGCCGAGAGGTCGGCCAAGGTGGTTTCGCGTTGCTTGCGCAGTGCGCGCAGCCGTGGTCCGACCGCGTCCAGTGCCTGATCGAGATCGTCGTCCATGCCGCCATCTTGCCAGATCGGCAACAAAGGTTGCACATATGCCGGGCTCGGTCGCATGGTGGTCGCGGAGGTGGTCGAGATGACTGAACAGCTGAAAGACGGCTATGACGTGGTGGTTGTCGGCGGTGGCGCGGCCGGCCTGAGCGGGGCGCTGATGCTGGGACGAGCGCGGCGGTCGGTGCTGGTGATCGACGCGGGCGCGCCGCGCAATACCCCGGCGACCGGCGTACACGGACTACTGGCCCGGGAGGGTATGCCGCCGGGCGAGCTGCTGGAACGCGGTCGAGCGGAGGTGCGTGGGTATGGCGGCGAGGCGGTCACCGGTGCAGTCACCGCTGTCGACCGGGCGGACGACGGATTCACGGTGTCCCTGGCGGACGGCCGGTCGGTCCGCGCACGGCGACTGCTGGTGACCACCGGCCTGGTCGACGAGCTGCCGGACGTCGCCGGGCTGCGCGAGCGGTGGGGACGAGACGTGCTGCACTGCCCGTACTGCCACGGCTGGGAGGTGCGCGACCAAGCGATCGGTGTCCTCGGCACCGGACCGATGGCGGTGCACCAGGCGCTGCTGTTCCGCCAGTGGAGCGCCGATATCACGCTCTTCACGCACACCATGCCATCGCCTAGCCCCGAGGAATCGGAGCAACTCGCTGCCCGCGGCATCAGAGTGGTGGCAGGCGAAGTGGCAGCCTTGGAGATTGCGGACGACAGATTGGCAGGCGTGCGCATGAGCGACGGCACGGTGGTCCCGCGCGAGGCGGTGACGGTACAGTCCCGGATGGTGGCGCGCACGGATTTCCTTGCGGCACTGGGTCTTCAGCCCGCGCAGCACCCTTCGGGGATGGGCGAGCACATCCCGGCGGACGCGGCCGGCCGTACCGACGTGCCCGGCGTGTGGGTCGCCGGCAATGTCACCGACTTGTCCGCGCAGGTCGGCGGAGCCGCGGCGGCAGGCGCTTTCGCGGCAGCCCAGATCAACGCCGACCTGGTCACCGAGGAGACCCGCCGCGCGGTGGACGCGTACCGAAACCCGTTCTCCCCGAAGAACGAAGCGGAAGTCGGGGAGTTGGTGTCGGCCGAGCGTCGGCACGGACTGTGATCGACGCGATCACCTGACCCGCGAGATCACCCCTCGGGCAGCGGAATCAGCTCGAGATGCTCAGCCGCCTTCGGTGTGCCGCAAGCACTGCGACCGGACACCAGGTCCACCCCACCGCCGTGCGACACCAGGAACCTGCCACATACGCAGCGCAGATAGCGCACCGCCCCGTGTGCGGAGACGAGCATGGGTGAGGGCCAGGAGCAGGAGGGGCAGGCGGCGGACATGGGAGCTAAGCCTGGGTAGTCACCGAAGGTATTGCAATCTTCTGTGCGGCGTGGCGACCGATCGGTATGAAATTTAGTCCGCAAATAGGACATTCGCGGATGTTCCAGGCGTAACGGGCATTTTTGCTGTGCGCCTGGAACTTCTGCGCTACCCGACTCACCGAATCGAGGCCGTTTCCTTCGAGGGTTCGACAGTGGCGGGAATGAGCCGACGGCGCGGGAAGGGAGTCCACCAATTGGCCGGCCCCATGAGTTTGACCAACGCGGGCACCAGCAGCATGCGGACCAAGGTGGCATCGATCAGCAACGCGATGATCATGCCGAGTCCGAGAAAACGCATGGGCGTCAACGGAGAAAGAGTGAAGGCACCGGTGACGATAACGAGCAGCGTCGCGGCGGCCGTGATGACGCGGGCGGTCTTGAGCGTCCCGATGCGGACCGACCCGGCGGTATCGGCCCCCGCCGCATGCGCCTCCACCATGCGGGACAGCAGGAAAACCTCGTAGTCGGTGGACAAACCGAAGACGACCGCGATGATCAGCACGAGCATGCCCGCGGCGAGCGGACCCGGACTGATACCGAGGACA
This sequence comes from Nocardia sp. XZ_19_369, assembly GCF_015355715.1. Lineage (NCBI taxonomy): Bacteria > Bacillati > Actinomycetota > Actinomycetes > Mycobacteriales > Nocardiaceae > Nocardia > Nocardia sp. XZ_19_369. The sequence continues at coordinate 90,091 of NZ_JACVED010000012.1, forward strand.
CCCGCGAGATGGCCGTCGTTGAATATCCAGGTGAGCACGCCGAAGGTGGCGGCAAGACTGAGGAAGGCCATCGCTACGGCCTTGAGCGGCAATACGATCGATCGGAACGCCGCCGCGAGTAGCAGCACGGTCGCGCTCACCATGGCCAGAATCATCCAGGGCATGGCGCGCACGATGGAGTGCACGCTGTCGACGGTGGCGGCGGTGTCGCCACCGATCCGCAGGAACGTGCCGTCCGGGGGCATCAACGCACGGATGTCTTGCACAGTGGCAGAGGCGTTTTCGCTGCGGTCGGTGTCGTCGAGGAACGCGTGGAACACGACGAAATCCTCGGCCCGGCCCACCTGGAACACCTGCCGGACCCCGTCGACTCGGCCGAGTCCCGTGCTCGCGGCATCCACCGCGGCCGATTGCGGCGGACCGTCGATGCCGTGCAACACCGCCGTGACACCGCTGCTCGCCGCAGGGAACGTGGCGGTGAGTTCCTCGACGGTGCTGCGCATTTCGTTGCCCGCGGGCAAGGCGCGATGATCGATGTCGCCGAGCTTCGCCCCGGTGAGTGGCAGGGCGAGCAGCACAAGTATCGCGCCGACCACGATGGTGACGAGGCCTGGCCTGCGCAGCACCGCGTCCACCACCCGCCCCCAGAACCGCTCGGTGCGATCTTTGCTGCCCGCCTTACCGATTCGAGCACCGAACAGCGCGAGCATGGCGGGCAGCACGGTGAGCGAGAGACCGGCGGCGAGCGCGACCGCGGCGATCGCGCCGAACCCCAGCGACCGCAGCACCGCCTGCGGGAACACGAAAGTGCCAGCGAAGGCACAGATCAGCAGTAAAGCCGAGAAGGCGACGGTCCGACCGGCTGTCGCGCAGGTGCGTTCGATGGCGGACTCGATATCGCGCCCACCGGCCAGCTCCTCCCGGAATCGGGTCACCAGGAAAAGCCCGTAATCGATCGCCATGCCCAGCCCGAGCAGCGACGCGATATTCACCGCGAACGTGCTCACCTCGGTGAATTCGGTGAGCAGACGAATGGTGCCCATCGCGCCGAGCACCGCGAGCACCCCGACCGCGACCGGCAGCGATGCCGCGACCACACCACCGAACACCAGCACCAGGATCAGCAAAGTGAGTGGCAGCGAAAGGGATTCAGCCCGTACCAAATCGTGTTGCGACTGACTGTTGATCTGGGTCGCCAACGCGCTGTAACCGGAAAGCTTGGTGTCGATACCCGGAACCCGCAGCGCCGCTTCGATATCGGCATAGGCGGTGACGCGTCGATTGTCGTCACCCGCGAGAAACACCACCGCCAGCGCCTGCCGATTGTCGGCGGAGCGCAGGAACTGTTTACGCGGCGGCACACTGTTCCAATAGGTTTCGACCGGGCGCTCCAGCAGCGCGGGATCGATCCCGGCGAGCGCCTGTTGCACTCGAGGGCCGATGTCGTCGAGTGTCTGGCCGTCGGGCGCGGTGTACAGCGCGACCGCGTCGGGGGTCTGCGGGCCGAAGTGTTCCCGCACCAGCCGATCGACCGCGGCCGATTCGCTGTGCGGGTCATTGAATCCTGCCGCGCTGACCTTGTCGGCGGTATTCATCCCGAGCAGCCCGAACAGCAGCATCACCCCGACGACCACGGCGAGAACCGCGCGCGGCCGGGCGATGACAAACCGTGCCCAGCCGGTCATCGCGCCGGTAAATCTTGGGGCGCGAGATCGGCTTCCAGGGTGGCGGCGATCTTGTCCAGCAGGGCTTCCAGCCGCGGCTCGACGCCGGCGCCGTTGCGACAGGACACCGTCAGCTCGAGCTGCCCGCGCGACTCGACGATGCCGAACAGCATCGGCATCGCCCCGCTGTGCTGCGGCAGCACCCGCATCGTGCTGGGAGTCCAGCCGGGCACGGCCATCTCGTCCAGGTCGACGCTGCCCATGTGAGACACCGTGGCGGACACCATGTTCCGGTTGCACCGGGCGCCGAGCCAGTTGCTCACCCGCAGCACCGTGCGGATGGCGGCGGGCGGAAACTTCGACAGGCCGCCGTTGTCGAGCTGGTTCAACTCGGTCTTGCCTTGCAGCCCGGCCCGCATGCGGGCGCTGACCGTTTCCCAGCTGTCGCCGGGCGCTACGTCGACGAACAGCGGCAGCGCGAGATTCCCGGTCGAGCGCAGCGCGTGATCATGCCTGCGCAGGTCGACCGGCACCATGAAGCGAGACTTCGCACCGGCCTCGGCAGCGAGGATCGCCGAGACTCGCGCGACGATGCCCTTGCCGTTCGCGTGAATGGTGCGGTGCCGCAACAACCAGCGCGACGCGCTCGGATCCTGCCGCCCGCGTCCGGTCGCCGCCGGATAGGTCGGCAGCACCAGCGTCTGCTTGCCCGGCGCACCCACCTGCGCCACCAACTCGGCGTCGGATATCGGATCGGGCGCACCGACCGGCGCCACCCCGCGCAGCGCGCGAAGCACGTCGTCGGCCCACATCCGCATACCCATCCCGTCCATCACTCCGTGGAAGACACGGAATACCAGGGTGGTTTGTTCACCGGTCAGCAGCAGGACCTCGGTCGTCCGCTCCGGCGTCGGCCCGATCGGGCTGTTCAGCACCGCATCGTCTTCCAGCGTGGCGTAGTCGAGCGTCCAGCCCGGGACCACCCGAACCTGGGCGGGCACACCGCTGTCCACCCAGTAGCTGCCGTCGCGGACCAGCCGCGCACCGGGATTCGCTGCGGAGGCAGCGTCTACCGCGCGCTGCACCGCATTCGGGTCCAGGGTGCCGACGCCGTGCACGGCCAGGTGCATCAGGAACGGTGGCGACACTTCCCTGGTGAAGAAGTACAGGCGCTCGGTGGGCGAGATCTTCCGGCGGAAGACCGCGCCGGTGGCCCCACTCGTCGCCGGACGCACGGAATCGCTGCGCGAAGCTTGGTTCATTGGTGACCTCCGGTGCCGACTGGGTGCTGCGGTTCAGCGCAAATTTCGAGTGAGTTCGACGGCGCCGCCCTGGGTTTCGAGCCACGCCAGGAAGGTGGCCAGCCCGCTGTCCCGGTCGACCACCGGGGCATAGCCGAAATCGCGAGCGGCGGCGGCTGTGTTGTAGGTGGCGCTGCGCGTCATCAGTGCGACGGCGTAGCGCGACAGCGGCGGCGACCAACGGGTGGCGACCGCCGGTATGCGCCAGAGGGTTTCGACGACGCTGACCACCGCGTTGATCACCTTGGGATTGGGCTTGCGGCTCGGTGGTTCATTGCCGAGGTCGGTGGCCACGGCGCCGAGGAATTCCCAGACGTTCGTCTTCTCGGCATCGGCGACGAAATACGCCTTGCCGCCCACCGCATCCGAGGCCGCCGCCTTGACGCACGCCTCGACGATGTTGTCGACGTGGCACAGCGACGCGTACACGGTGCGCCCGAACGAGATGTCCGGCAGCGTCCCGGCACCGGTCTTGCCGAGCAGCCGCACGATTGGGCCGGACCGGTCGCCCGCGCCCCAGATCGCGCGCGGCCGCAGTGCGCACGTGGTGAAACCTGCTGTGTCGGCAGCTAATACGGCGCGTTCGGCGGCCGCCTTGGTCTCCGAGTAGAGGTTCAGGTAGCGCTGCGGGTACGGGACCGACTCGTCGATGTCGAGCTGGTCGCCGCCGTCGTAGTCCATCAACGCACTCGGGCTGGAGATGAAGACGAACCGGGAGGCGCCACCGCGACGCGCCGCGTCGAGCAGGTGTTCGGTCGCGCGGACATTTTCGTTCCAGAACTGTTCCCGCGTGCCGCGCTCGTCGACCCTTGCGGCACTGTGGAACACGATGTCGACGCCGTCGGTGGCGGCCACCAGCGACGCCGGATCGGTGAGATCGCCGTAGACCAGCTGTACCCGGTCGACGTCGGTGCCGAGATCGGTCAGCTTGCTGGTGCGCCGCACCAGAATCGACACCTCGTGCTCGCCGTCGCGGACCAGCCTGCGCACCAGCGCCCCACCGAGGAACCCGGAAGCGCCGGTCACCAACACTTTCGTCATTGCGTCTCCTGCGTTCGCCACCAGGTCATTCCGAAGATCTGCGTCAACACGGCCGTCTCGACGGGGGAGCGCCCCGAACCCTCGGCCGCCCGCAGCGCGGGCCGGATCTGGGCCGCGTGCACCACGACGCTGAGGAACGCGTCGATCCACCACGCGACGCGCAGCACCCGGTTCGTGGGCACCCGATCCGCCGCGATCGCCAGCACACCGCCGGCCAGGTACAACCAGCCGAGGATCGGAATCGCTCGCAGCGCCGTTGTTTTCGCGCTCATGCGTCCGCTCCGATCTGCTTGGCCGCCCACTGCGCGAGCTGCTCCCGGCCGATCTTGGCGTTGTGCCGGATGTCGACCGGAAAACCGGGATGGATCAGGAAATCCGCGATCGGGCGGGTGAGCTCGAACTCCGACCCGCGGGCCCGCAGCGCGGCCCCGACCGCCGCGCCGTCGGCCTCGGGCTTCAATTCGATGCACAGCACGGGGCGCTGCGCACCGCGCGCACCGACACCGACCAGCGCCGTCCGGGCAACGCCCGCAACGGTATTGAAGATCTGCTCCACCTGGACGGTGAACATCGGCCCGTCGGCGGTGACCACCCGCTGACTCTTGCGCCCGCAGAACCAGATTCGGCCCTCGTCGTCGATCCAGGCGAGATCGCCGGTGCGATGCCAGATCCGGTCGCCGTCGATGATCTTGCCCTGCCGGTTCGCCTCCGCCGGCCAGTAGTAATGCGTACTGACATTCGGGCCCGCGACAACCAGTTCGCCGATACCCCGCGGACTTTCGAGGTCACCGGCCAACTCCTCGACCTCTGCCCAGGTCGGTAACGGTTCGTCGGTGATGGCAACCACCCTGGCCTCGATCTGGTCGGCTGGTCGCCCGATGCAGGTGCCCTCGCCGCGGTGCGTCCGATCCACCAGACCGTCGAACAGTTCCCGGGATTCGATGAGAGACATCGGCAAGGCCTCGGTGGACCCGTAGCCGGCGAAGATCTGCACGTCCTCGGCCAGCACCTCGCGCAACCCGGCGATGCACCAGTCGGGTACCGGCGCGCCACCGGAGTAGATGCTGCCCAACGTCTTCAGCTCGATCGGCCGCTGCCGGAGATGCCGCAGCAGCGGGATCAACAGCGCGGGGGAGGCGAACATCGTCCGCACGCCGAACTTCTCGATCGCGTGCGCCACATGCGCCGGATCGGTGGAACCGACCTTGCTCGGGATCAACGGGGGTAGCACGCAACGCGACCCGAGCAGCAGATCGAGAATCCCGACCAGCGGCAACGTGATCAGCGAGGTCTCCGGCGCGATCCGGCCGCGAGCCGTGTGCACCTGCTCGACCATCGACGCCAGATTGCCGTGCGTCAGCTCGACCGCCTTGGCGGGTCCGGTACTGCCGGTGGTGAATCCGATCACCAGCACGTCTTCCGCGGCGCCGGGTACCCGCTCGGGCGCGACGCCGGACGGCGTGGTGCCCCACGCCGCCAGCCGTTCGCCACGCCAGAACCAGCGCTTGCCCACGGTCACCGTGGTCCGCACCTTGCGGAAGCTGCGCCGGAACAGCACCCGCACGGCGTGCGCGGGCGGGATGCCGATGAACGCCTCCGCTTCGACCGCGCGCAGGCAGTGCACCATCTTGCGCAGGCCCATCCCCGGGTCGATCACCACGGGCACGGCGCCGATCTTCAAGAGCCCGAACAGGATCGCGTAGAGCTCGGGACTCGGCAGCACCAGCACGATGGTGCGGGTGCCGGTGCCCACACCTGCCGCGGTGAGCCGCTCGGCGATCGCCTCGGACCAGTCGTCCAGCTCGCGGTAGGTGACGTGCCGATAAGACGGCAGGTCAGCGGATTTCGTCCCGTCGGGGTAGATGACCGCTTCTCGATCCGGTTCCGTGCGCGCGAAGGCCCGGAACCGGTCGATGGCCTGCCAGTAGGTCGCCGAGGTCACGCAGCCGCCCCGGCGAGTACCGGCAGCCGGTACAGCACCGCCGCCGCCGACGGGCCCGCGCCCGCCGCGACGAACAGCACGTGCGTGAAGTCCCGCAGCGTGTCCGAGACGACCGCGCGGTCGTAGGCCTGCGGCAGCGACGCCGTGTGCGGGTCGCCGTCGGTCAGGTCCGGCGTACGCACCGAACCCTGGTCGATGCCGAGGGCTTCCGCGAGCCGGGCCGGGAAGTCCGGGCTCGGTGTCGACGCGATGAGCGCCGTGCCGGCCAGGTCGCTGTGCACGGCGTCGGCGAGCGCCGCCCGAGCCGCCTCGCTGGCCACGCTCAGCAGCCGATCCGCGAAGCCGGGTTCCCGGTCCACGGTCATCAGGCCGCGGCCGACGGTGCCCATGGTGGCCGTGTCGACGTACGCCTCGACCGCCGGGGTGCCGTCACCGTTCACCGTGTGCACCCGGCCGAAGCCGTCCGGCTCGTCGGTGTGCTCGAGCAGCAGCGCGGCTCCCGAAGTGGCATAGGGGAAGTCGTCGGTCGCCGCCGAACGGGTCATCGACGGGTGACCGTCACCGGCGACGATGAGCACGTGCTCGGCGCTGCCGGTCTCCAGAATGGAGGTGGCGACCTGGACCGCGTTGAGCACGCCGGTCGCGCCGTTCATCAGGTCGAACGAGAAGGTCCGCGGATCGTTCTTCGCGTACTCCAGGCCGATGCCCGCCGCCTTCTGGATCAGCGCGGAGACGGCCGGTTCGACGGTGTTGGAGTCACGGAAGACACCGGCGTTGATCAGCACGCCGACCTGTTCGGGGCGGACACCGGCCCGCTCGAGGCTCTGCTTCGCGGCCAGGCCGCTGTTCTGCACACTGCTCTGCGTGTCGCGGCTGATGCCGATGGATTTGATGCGAACGCCCATGGCTGACCTCAGACCTTCAGAGACGAGATGGTGGTGGACAGGAAGCCGGTCACGATGCCGGACGCGGCGGGAATCATCAGCAGCTTCGAGCCTGCCGGGATGTTCTGGTCGCTGAGCTGATCGTGCAGAACGATGAAATGCGAAGTGGTGGAGGTGTTTCCGTATTTCTCGATGACCCGCAGATCCGGCGGCATCGGGGCGCCGAACTCGCGCTCGCAGATGGCGTTCATCCACGGGATCGCGGCCGCGCCGAACTGGTGGTGGATGACGTAATCGAACTTCTCGTCGGCGAAGGTGCGTCCGCGCGCCTGCAGGTAGTTGATCTGGCTGTCGGTGCCCAAAAGAAAGCGGTCTTCGTTGTGCATTTTGCGGTTATCGGTGTACAGCGCAACACCCTGGCTCTTGTCGCTCGGCATGCCGAGGCACAGCTCGGAGTACTCCGCTGCGGTCATCATCTCGATGTAGTGGATCTTGTCGTTGTCGTCGACCGCCTCGTCGAGCACGACCGCGGCGCCCGAGTCGCCCACCGACAGCGACGCGAACTGCAGATCGTATTTCTCGGAAATCTCGGCGACCGCGGTGTCGGCGATGGGAGTAATGGCCTCACCGCTCACCACCATGCCGTTGCGCACCGCACCGGAGCGGATCATCCGGTCGAGAATGTAAGTGCCGGTGAGCATCCCGGCGCAGGCGTTCGACACGTCGAAGGTAATGGCGTTCTTCGCCCCGATAAGGCGGCTTATCGAACCGGCGAAGGACGGCTCCATGTAGATGCGGCTGCCGTGGTTGCTCCGGGTGATCGAGGTGGAGATGATCACGTCGAGCTCGGCTGCTTCGTATCGCGACCTGGACAAACAGTCCTCCGCCGCCTTCATGGCGATCGCGAAGGAGTCCTCGTAGCTGTCCGGGTTCGTGTCGTGCACCCGGCGCTCTTTGACGCCGGTAATTTTCTCGAGATCGAAAGACGGCGGTTCCTTCAACCGGGAGAGCAGCTCCTGGGTGGTAACGATATTCGAAGGCAGATAGGCGCCGATGGATTCGAATCGTGAATGCGACACGCGCGCTCCTGGAAATCGTGGAAAGAAACGGTTCCGGATCGTCTCTGATCTTCGGTGCGACGGACACTACCCGACGGTAACTAGGAATGCCTATGGCACAGAGACGAGCTCCGGTTATGGTGCAGAAGTACATGTTTCGTGAAGTATCACTAACTGGTGATCGACTGGCTATGGGCCGGTCGGGAGGTCGAGCGGGGGCGAATAGTGCGGGTCGCCAAGGGTTTCCGGGGTCGGTGTGACAGTGTGGCCCGGTATTGTGCAAGGCGCCCGCTCGGCCAGCTAGCGAATCTTTAGCTAACATAGCGTCTCGGCGGAACAATGAGTAGCGTGTCGCTGCGATGTGAGTGACTTCACTGCGGGTTGGACGGCCGAATACCCGTCCGGCACATCCCGAGTCGTACAAGACTCAACTAGGTTGCGGCCGAACGGAACCCGCACCGGGCAGCGTGCGCCGCGGTAAAAGGGGCGCCGCGCCATTCATGCCTGCGCGCCGGATTACTGTCCGGGTCGTTAGGCTGGGGCATTCCGTCGACCAGTCGAGGAGATAGCGATGACAACCGCTACTGAGCACGTCGAGGTGCTCATTGTCGGAGCCGGACTGTCCGGCATCGGCGCGGCCTATCACCTGCAGCAGGCTTTCCCGCAGCGGACCTACTCGATCCTGGAGGGCCGCGACGCGATCGGCGGCACCTGGGATCTGTTCCGCTATCCCGGAATTCGCTCCGATTCCGACATGTACACCCTGGGTTACCGATTCAAGCCGTGGCTGGGCGACAAGTCGATCGCCGACGGCGATTCCATCCTCGACTACGTGCGCGACACCGCCGCGGAGAACGGCATCGACCGGCACATCCGCTTCGGGCATCGGGTGCGGCGCGCCGAATGGTCGTCGGCGGACAATCGCTGGACCGTGCAGGCCGAACGGACCGAGAGCGGCGAGACGGTCACGTTCACCGCAGGCTTCCTGCTCTCCTGCTCCGGCTACTACAGCTACGACGAGGCCTTCACGCCGGACTTTCCCGGCGTCGAGCAATTCGCCGGACCTGTTGTGCACCCGCAGTTCTGGCCCGAGGAGCTGGATTACGCGAACAAGAAGGTGGTGCTGATCGGCAGCGGCGCCACCGCGGTCACATTGGGTCCCACGCTCACCGAGCAGGGCGCGCACGTGACCATGCTGCAGCGCAGCCCGAGCTATATCGTTTCCCGGCCCGCCCGCGACGCCCTCGCGATGAAGCTGCGCCGCCGCTTGCCGCCGCGCGCCGCCTACGCGCTCATCCGAGCCAAGAACGTGGCGCTGGCCACGACGGTTTACCAACTGAGCCAACGCTATCCGGCGTGGGTGCGCGAACGCATCCGTGGCTATCAGGAACGCTGGCTGCCGCCGGGCTACGACATCGACACGCACTTCACCCCGAGCTACAACCCGTGGGATCAGCGACTCTGCCTGGCCCCCAACAACGATTTCTTCCGCGCCATCCGCAAGCGCAAGCTGGATATCGTCACCGATCGGATCGAGACGTTCACCGAGACCGGGCTGCGGCTGGCCTCCGGTGCGACGCTGGACGCCGACATCGTCGTCACGGCAACAGGATTGAACCTGCTCGCCTTCGGCGGCATCGATTTCGCGGTGGACGGGCGGCCGGTGACCCTGTCCGACAGCATGGCCTACAAGGCGATGATGCTGTCGGATGTGCCGAACTTCGCCTACATCATCGGTTACACCAACGCCTCATGGACGCTCAAGGCTGATCTGGTGTCGGAGTATCTCGTTCGGTTGCTCCGGCACATGGATGCGCGCGGTTATGCGCGCTGCACGCCGGTGCGCGACCCGTCGGTCGGTGCGGAATCGTTGTTCCTCAACTTCAATCCCGGATATGTGCAGCGGGCCGCGAGCCACTTCCCGATCCAGGGCGACCGCGCGCCATGGCGCTTACGGATGAACTATCTGCGCGACATGATCACGTTGCGGCACGGGTCGATCGCCGACGACGCGCTGCTCTTCGAGCGGGCGGAGCGAACCGAGCCGGTGGCGGTGCGGGATTGAGCCGGTGGCGGTGCGGGGCCTGCGCTAGGCCTCGGTGATCACCGAAGACCGCGCCCGCGCAATCTGTTCCAGCACGGTCGCGGCGTGCTCGTCGAATCGGGCCCGGGAGACCGGGATCTCGCCGTCCAGCCAGGGCCGGTAGAGGTAGGCGAGCGCGCCGAAGATGGCGCTCGCGTTGAGTGCGTTGTCGTGCTCGTCCGGTGCGGACTGGGAGTAGTCGCCGGCGCCGATCGTCAAGGCGATCGGCGCCGTGAATAAGCCGATGAGTTCGTTGGCCCGCGGCATCAGCACGGGGGTGGCCTGCGATTCGACGAACATGATCCGGCCGCGCCTGCGATCTTCCACCAGATAGTCGGTGAATATGCCGACCAGGTGACGGAACATGGCGTCACGCTCGATCGGCGCGGTGGGTAGCGCATCGAGTAGTCGGTCGCGGGCGCCGAGCACGACGGTGTCGAGCACGGTGGTCAGCAGCGCGTCCAGGTTCGGGAAGCTCTCGTAGAAATAGCGCTCGGTCAGCCCGGCCTGCCTGCACACCCCGCGCATCGAGGTTTCGGCGGCGCCGACGGTGCCCATCAGTTCGGTGCACGCCTCGATGAGCTGCTCGCGGCGGCCGGCGACCCGATCGGCGGGTGACCGTCCGCGCCAGCGGCGCATGCCCGGGATCGACCCGTCGTCTTCGGCGACCATGGCGCCATCTTCTCACACCGTCTTGTAGACATCGGATGATGTTGACAGCATCTGATGTCAGCAATAGATTGCCAGCATGCCGGGCCGCAGATCCCAGGCTGCCGGGCTTCGCCGATCAGAGATGAGGATGCGAGATGGGCTCCACCGTCTATGCCGATCAGGCGCACGCGATCAACGCACGCGAGGTGACCTTCGACTTCGACACGGTGCCGATGCACTACATCCCCGGCGAGGTGATGGCGACCCACATCATCAACGTGATGCACCTGGTGTTACCCGAGGGCGAGCGGGCCATGGCGCAGGCACTGGCCGAGGCCCTGCCGCTGATCGACGACGAGCGGCTGCGCGAAGAAGTGCGCGGGTTCATCGGGCAGGAGGCCATGCACGCGAGTTCGCATGAGCTGGCCAGGAAACAACTCGAGCGGCTCGGCCTCGACGTGCGTTCGATGGTGGAACGCGTTGCGTGGCTTGTCGATCGGGTGCTCGGCGACCACGGGCTGTCCGGACGTGCCAAGCACGCGTGGCTGTGCGAGCGGCTGGCCCTGTTCGCCGGGATGGAGCACTACACCGCCGTCATCGGCGAATGGCTGCTGACCAACGACACTCTCGTGCGGAAGGGGATGCATCCGGCGATGCTGGATCTCATCCGCTGGCACGGCGCGGAAGAGGTCGAGCACCGCAGCGTGGTCTACGACGCGTACATGTATGTCGACGGTGGCTACGGCCGCAAGGCCAGGCAAGCGGTGATCGCGAGCACGGGATTGCTTGCGCTGTTCGTCATTTCAGGCGGCTACCTGTTCCACAAGGATCCCTCGCCGCGCAAGGGAAGATTCTGGCCACTACAGCTGGCCAGTGCCTCGGTGCGCGGCGTTGTGCCGAGCTTCACCACGTTCTTCACCGAGATTCCCCGTTACCTGCGGCCGGGTTTCCATCCGTCGCAGCTCGGGCCGATGGACAACGCGCTGCGCTACCTCGCCCAGTCGCCCGCGGCTCGGGCGGCCGTCGCATGACGGCCGTCGAGGAGGAGTATCGGCCGGGGCCGGGGCTGCGGATGATCGCGACGGTGGCCGACGCGTACAAGCGGGTCTTCGCCGAAGGGGATGCGGCGCAGCTGCTTTCGCGGCCGCAGCCGGTGCGGCACACCGGGTACGACTTCACAGTCGTCATCGATCGGATCGAGCAGGCCGCCGACGAAGTGGTCAGTGTGCTCTTGACCGATCCGGACGGCGGCCTGCTGCCCGCGTGGACGCCCGGCGCGCATCTGGACGTGTTCCTTCCGTCGGGGCGCCAGCGGCAATATTCGCTGACCAGCGATCCGGCCGATCGGCGGCAGTATCGAATTGCCGTGCGCTACATCGCGGATGGTGGCGGCGGATCGCGCGAGATCCACGAGCGGTTGCAGGTCGGTGACCGGTTGACCGTGCGTGGGCCGCGCAATGCCTTCCCGTTCATCGAGGCGCCGCAGTATCTGTTCGTCGCCGGTGGCATCGGGATCACGCCGATCCTGCCGATGGTCGCGGCGGCCGAGCGGGCCGGAACGCGTTGGCGGCTCATGTATCTGGGCCGCTCGCGCGCGCGGATGCCGTTCCTGTGTGAGCTGGCGTTGCTCACCGGTGGCGACGTGGTGGTCCGCCCGGACGACGAATTCGGCATGCCGGACCCGCGCATGATCTTCGAGCAGACACCGACCGGTGCCGCGGTATATGTCTGTGGCCCACCGCCATTGGCCGATGCGGCGCGCCAGGTGTTGTCGCTGCACGATCCGACGGCCTCGCTGCACACCGAGCGGTTCTCGCCGGTGCCGGTGCGCGATGGCGCGCCCTTCCGTATCCGGTTGCGCCGCAGCGGCACCGAGGTCGAGGTCGCGGCCGACGAGTCCGCGCTCGCCGCGATCCGGCGGCGGCTGCCCGGCGTCGCCTACTCGTGCCAGCAGGGGTTCTGCGGCACCTGCCGGGTCGGTGTGCTGGCGGGGGAGGTCGACCATCGGGACCGGTTCCTGGCGGACGGCGAGCGTGACCGCACCATGCTGACCTGCGTATCGCGTGCCCGCGGTACCGAACTCGACCTAGACCTGTGAACTCGGCGATCAACGTCGCTCGCCGAGTTCGCGGGTCAGCTACCCGCTGACCCGCAACCGTCCGTAGTCACGGCGCTGCCGGGAAGATACCCGGCAGCTGCAACGCGTATTCGAGATCGACGCGGGTGCCGAGCGTGGTCAGCAGCACGCGGATCATCGTGAGCCGTGCCGCGGCAACCGTTTCCGCGTCGGGCTCGGCCCCCGGCTCGGTGCCCGCGGAGATGCGATAGACCACGTACTCGCACACATGCAGTGCCGCATCGAGATCGAGCGGACTGGGGACGGGACGGCCGAGCTCGGTGAACGTCTCGCGGACCAGTCTGCGGATATCGTCGAGTGCCCGTTCCCGATACGCCGACACCGGCGAGGCCGGATCGTGCAGCTCGGCGAACAGCGGCCGCAGCATCGCACCGTGACCGCCCGCCCAGTCGAGGTAGGCGTCGATCAGCCGGATGCCGAGCTCGACGGGCTCGTCGGTGCCGGTCAGCGCCACCCGGATGCCCTCGACCAGGCCGTCGTTCGAGGTGTTCAGCAGCACGTGCAGCGGCTCGGTCGCGTTGCCGAAGTAGCGGTAGAAGGTCGGCCGGGCCAGCCCGGCCTGCTCGATGATCTGCGCGACGCTCAGCCCACGCGAGCCGTTGCGGGTGAACACCTCGGCGGTGGCGAGCACGATCCGGGCGCGCACCTCTTCGGCCTGCTCCTGCGTCTGCGGCGGCCTACCGCGCCGCGTGGTCGCCTCGGTCATCGCAGCACTCGGCAGACATGGTGCTGCTTCACAGCGAGCAGCCTGCCGGGTCTGTGTTCCATGACCAAGAGCTTGACACGAGGTGTGGCACGCCTATTAATCTAACACTAGTGTTCAGTTAAAGGCGGATGCGCGCACGGCTCGTCCGACCGTCCTATCGAGAGGGCCGACAATGACGACCGCCCCCCAGCTCGCCGCGGCAGACGCGTTGCCATCGTCGCTGGTCCAGTCCCTGCTCGACGGTGCGACCGCGGGCGGTGCGCCCTCGGTCGAGGTGTTCGCCCCCGCCACCGGGCAGAAGATCGCCGACCTGCCGCAGTCCTCGGTCGCCGATATCGACCGGGCGTTCGCGACGGCTCGCGCGGTGCAGCAGGAATGGGCGCGCCGCCCGATCCGGGAGCGGACCGCGGTGCTGCGCCGCTTCCACGACATCGTGCTCGCCGAGCAGGACACCATCCTCGACATCGTGCAGACCGAGACCGGTAAGTCTCGTGCGCACGCCTTCGACGAGGTCGGCGATGTGGCCGTCAACGCCAGGTACTACGCGCAGGTCGCCGCCAAACTGCTCGCCACCCGCAAGCCGCGCGGCGTGCTGCCGGTGCTCACCCAGGTCGACGTGCGGCACCGGCCCAAGGGTGTGGTCGCGGTGATCTCGCCGTGGAACTACCCGCTCGCGCTGGCCGCCTCCGACGCGCTGCCCGCCCTGGTCGCGGGCAACGCGGTGGTCGCGCGACCGGACAACCAGACCGCGCTCACCGCCCTGTGGGCGATCGACGCCGCCGAGCGGGCAGGCCTGCCGCGCGGCCTGTGGCAGGCGGTACTCGGGCGCGGCTCGGTGATCGGGCACGAGGTGATCGGGCGCGCGGACTACGTCGACTACACCGGTTCCAGCGCGACCGGCCGCACCATCGCCCAGCAGGCGGGGGAGCGGCTCATCGGCTACTCCCTCGAACTCGGCGGCAAGAACCCGCTGGTGGTGCTCGCCGACGCCGATGTGTCCCGGGCTGCCAAGATCGCGATCCGCGCCTGCTTCGCCTCGGCCGGGCAGCTGTGCGAGTCGATGGAGCGAATCTATGTGCACGACAAGGTGTATGACCAGTTCGTTGCCGAATTCATCGAGCACGTCAAGGGTATCGAGCTCGGCGGTGGCCTGAACTACGACAGCGACATGGGTTCGCTCACCTTCCCGCGCCAATTGGCCACGGTCCGTTCGCATGTCGAGGACGCGGTGGCCAAGGGCGCCACGGTGCTGGCCGGCGGGCGGGCGCGACCCGATCTCGGTCCGTACTTCTACGAGCCGACGGTGCTGAGCGGCGTGCGCCCCGGCATGACGGTGTACCGCGAGGAGACCTTCGGCCCGGTCGTCTCGATCTACCGGGTCGGCAGCGACGACGAGGCCGTCGAGCAGGCCAACGACACCGCGTACGGCCTCAACGCCAGCGTCTGGACCAAGGACATCGCCCGTGGGCGCGAGGTCGCGGCGCGGATCAACGCCGGTTCGGTGAACGTCAACGAGGGCTTCATCGCGGCCTGGGGCAGCGCCGACGCGCCGTCCGGCGGCCTCGGCATCTCCGGCACCGGGCGCAGGCACGGCGCCGAGGGCCTCCTCAAATACATCGACACCCAGACCATCGCGGTGCAGCGGATGCTGCCGATCGCGCCGCTGCCCGGCATGTCCGAGGAGCTGTGGGCCAAGACCATGACCTTCTACTTCGGCCTGATGAAAACACTGCGCCAGAAGTAACTTTCAGCGACATCGACAGGGATAGGGACGGATGAAACTCGACACGGTTGCGGGCAAGAAGGTTCTCGTCACGGGCGCCGCGATGGGCCTTGGCAAGCTGTTCGCCGAACGCGCGGTGCGCGAGGGCGCGGCCGCGGTGGTGCTGTGGGACATCAACGAGGTCGCGCTGAAGGAGACCGCCGCGGAGCTCACCGGTCTCGGCGGGACCATCCACCACTTCGTGGTCGACGTGTCCGCGCCCGCGGCCATCACCGAGGCGGCGGAGTCGGTGCGCGCCGAGGTCGGCACCATCGACATCCTGGTCAACAACGCGGGAATCGTCCGGGGCAACAACTACTTCTGGGAAACCGAGAACCGCGCCGACATCGAGAAGACGATGGCGATCAACGCGCACGCCCCCATGTACGTCACCCTCGAATTCCTGCCCGCCATGGTGGCCGGTTCGACCGAGGCCAGGGTGCTGACCATCGCCTCCTCCGCGGGGCTGGTCTCGAATCCGCGGATGAGCGTCTACGCGGCGTCCAAGTGGGCGGCGCTCGGCTGGTCCGACTCGGTGCGCATCGAACTGGAGCAGGCGGGCCACGACCACGTGAAGGTCACCACGGTCTGCCCGACCTACATCAACACCGGAATGTTCGACGGCGCAAAGGGTTTCCTGTTCACCCCGATCCTCGAGCAGGACGCCGTGGTCGACACCTCCTGGCGCGAGATGAAGAACGGCAACCCGCTGGTGATCCTGCCGTGGACCTCGCGCCTCAACAAGGCGCTGTCGGGGATCCTGCCGATCAAGTTGCGCGATCTGTTTCTCAACTCCGTCGGCGTCTACCACTCGATGGACGAGTTCACCGGTCGCAAGAAGTAAGCGGCCGCCGTCAGCAACTGTTCAGTAACGCGATGTCCTCGGGCCGGGATGAAGTCAGCACACGCCCGGCCCAAAAGATCGGGCATCGATTCTTGGAGCCGACCATGCGGACCAAGCGCAGCTGGACCTCGATGACGCTCTGCCTGACAGTAAGCACGGTTGCCGCGACGGCGGTCGCCCTGGCCACCCCGGCGAATGCCGCGACCAATGACCCCCTGTTCGGCAAGCAGTGGGGTCTCACCCAGATCAAGGCCACGCAGGCGTGGTCGACCAGTACCGGCGCCGGGGTCGTGATTGCGATCGTCGACTCCGGCGTCGACCTGGACCACCCGGATCTGCAAGGCAAGCTCGTCCCCGGCGCCACCTTCACCGGATGTCCCGACGGGCAGCGGCCGTGTGGCAACGGCGACTGGAAGGGGCCGGACGGCGTCGGCTCGACCATCGACGTGCACGGCACGCATGTCGCGGGGATCGCGGCCGCGGCGACCGGCAACGGCATCGGTATCGCCGGAGTCGCACCGGACGCGCAGATCATGCCGGTGAAGGTGGTCGAGAATATCGGCACCTATGAGGACATCGGCGAGGGCGTGCGCTGGGCGGTCGATCATGGCGCGGACGTCGTCAACCTGAGCTTGAGCGGGCTGCCCAACGACCAGTTGCTGGCCGTGGTCGGGATCGAAAAGCGGCTGTCCGATGCGATCGCCTACGCGGTGAGCAACGGCGTCGCGGTTGTCGCCGCGTCGGGCAACACTTCCCTTCCGCTGTGCCTGGATCCCGCGTTCACTCGCGACGTGATCTGTGTGGTCGGCACCGACCGACAAGAGCTCAAAGGCTGGTACTCACACTTCGGTCTCAAACCGGATCTGAAGATCGTCTCGGCTCCGGGTGGTGCGGGACTGATCAATTGCGATGACAACGTGTGGTCTTCGGTCCCGCGTGGGACCGGAACAGCAGGTACCTGCGGTCAAGCAGATTACGACGCTGTCGCCGGTACATCGATGGCAAGCCCCCACGTCGCGGGCGTCGCAGCGCTGCTGGCCGCGCAAGGACGGAGCGTGCCGGACATCTACAGCGCCATCCTTCGCACCGCGCGTACGCCATTCGTCCCCGGGCCGCCGCGTGGGGTGTACACCCCCTTGTACGGGTACGGCATCGTCGACGCCGCGGCAGCGGTCGCGGCATAGCGGATCGCCGGAACCCGGAAGCTACGCCCCGTCGGTTGGTCTGGTTCCGATGACGACGGTGGCGTAGTGCTCCTCGGATTCGGCGATCCGGCCTGCGAGTCCGTGCTCGGTGAGCACTGCGATCGCTGCGGGAGCCTGCTCCTCGCTGGACTCGACCAGCAGATGACCGCCCGGGGCGAGCCAGGATCGGGCGCCTTCGGCGACGCGGCGGAAGATGTTCAGGCCGTCGGGGCCGCCGTCGAGGGCGGTGCGCGGTTCGTGATCGCGGGCCTCCGGCGGCATGTGCGCGATCATCTCGGACGGGACGTAAGGGGTGTTGGCGAGCAGGATGTCGATGCAGCCGAGGAGTTCCTCGGGCAGTGGTTCGAAGAGGTCGCCCTGATAGACCGGCGCGCCGAGTGGGGTGAGGTTGCGGCGGGCGCAGTCGACGGCGACCGGGTCGATGTCGGCGGCGGCCAGCGTCACGACGGTGTGCTCGGCGGCCAGGAGGGTGGCCAGCGCCAGCCCCAAAGCGCCTGAGCCACAACACAGATCGACCACGACCGAATGCCGGTGCCGCGCTCGGGTCAAGCGAGCGGCCTCCTCCACCAGGAACGCGGTGCGCTGCCGCGGCACGAAAACGCCGGGGGCGACCGCGACCCGCAGCCCGTGGAACTCGGCCCAGCCGAGCAGATACTCCAGCGGCGTGCCATCGACCCGCCGGGCGACCAGGTCGTCGAGGTCCGCGCCGGTTTCCGCGGCGGCGGCGGTGAGCAGGCGGGCCTCGTCCTCGGCGAAAACGCAGCCCGCCGCGCGTAAGGACGCGACCACTTCTTCGGTTCTACCTGCTGCCATCACTCGGCCATCCTGCCGTGCCCGGACCGGACGCAGCCAGCGAATTTCCCCGTGATCTCGCTCGCCCGCCGGGGATCCGCACCCTCGTGCGGACCCCGGGCGCGGGCGTACTCAGCGCGAAGTAGCCAATTCGAAGGTGCGCGTGGCATCGAGATAGATGCCGCGCTGCGACTGCCTGGCCGGCGGCGGCAACTGGGAGACCAGCTGCTCCAGCGAGGTGGTCGCGCCGACCACGGTGGTGCCCGCCACGATGAAGTCGGCGACGGCGCGCCGGATGTGGTTGGGCGAGGTGACGACCACCGCGCTCGTCGCGCCGACATCGCGCAGCAGCTTGGTGCTGAACAGCGCGTTCTGCACGGTCGACCCCGCGCGACCCTCCACGTGGATCCGGTTCGGGGGCACGCCGTGGCCGATCAGCCAGCCTGCCATCGCGTCCGCCTCGGTGATGCCGTTCTGCGGATTACCGCCGGTCACCACGATGGGGGACAGGGGCGAGGCGATCGACTGCAGCCAGGCCGCGGTCAACCGGTTCACCAGTTCGGGGCGCAGCGCGCCGTCCGGCAGTAGGCCGTAGCCGAGCACAACGATGCCGGTCTGCGGTCCGACCAACGCAGGCAACGGATTCGGCAACGTGCCGACGGCTGCGGCGATGGCGTTGAGCACGTGGTTGGTGCCCGCCGCCTTGCCCGGGTCTACGGCGTTGAGCCGCGCCATCGCGTCGGCGAGTGCGGGCAGGTCACCCGCGTAGTGCGACCAGATGGCCTGTAGCGACAGCGCGTCGGCGTCGGCGGGGTCGGCGCCGATCAGGGCACGCAGGTCGGCGCGTCCGGCGACGTCGTTGCCGTCGGTGAAGTTGCGCTGGGCGGAGTTGTAGAGGTCGTCGGTCACGTCGGCCTGGGCCGGGGCGCCGGCCAGGCCGGTGAGGGTGATGGCCGCGAACAACGCCGCGGCTAGCTGTTTCGAGTGCCTCGAGATCTTCACTACAGTCGACACCTTTCCGCGAAAATGCTGTGTGATCGGCGAGCTGGACGATCGGCAAGAAACGGGTCTGGCACGTGCTGGCAGTTAGCCATGGGCAAGCAGGGATCACGATACGGCGGGGTGATCTGGAAATCGCGTATTAGCCGGGCGGATTCTGCGGCTTATTTCCGGCATCGGGACAAACCGGGCGGGCTGCGACACAGGACCTAGGCGCAGTCGCGGCGGGCCGCGCGGCCCCGGATAAGGTATGACAGCGTGGATACCGTTTCGCTGACCGGCAAGGAACTCGCCGCCGCCATCAACGCCGACACCAAGCAGCGCGCCGCCGCACGCACCGAGGCGGGCGCCGCGCCGCGCCTTGCCCTGATCGTGGCGACCGACGACCCGGCCAGCGCCTGGTACGTGAACTCGCTGCGCAAGGCCGCCGAGCGTCTCGGAATCGCCTGCGACACCGTGGATCTCGGCGCCGACGCGAGCGCGGACACGATCCGCGCGGAGCTCGCGGCGCGCAGTGCGGACAGCGCGACCGATGCGATCATGCTCCAGACACCGCTGCCCGCGGGCATCTCCCTCGACGACGTGAGCTCCGCGATCGTCGCGACCAAGGACGTCGACGGCGTGAGCCCGCTCTCGCTCGGCCTGCTCGCCTCCGGGCTGGACGGCTTCGTGCCCGCCACCGCCGAGGCGGTGGTGGAGTTGCTGAAGCAGCATGAAATCCCGCTCGAAGGTCGGCATGTCGCGGTCGTCGGCCGCTCGAACATCGTCGGCAAGCCGCTGGCCCAGCTGCTGCTCGCCGAGAACGCCACGGTCACCGTCTGCCACTCACGGACCACCGACCTGCCCGCGGTCACCTCGGCCGCCGACATCGTGGTCGCCGCGGCGGGGCGCATCGGCCTGGTCACCGGTAAGCACGTGCGCGAGGGTGCGGTGGTCATCGACGTCGGCACCAATGAGGCCGCCGACGGCGGCATCGTCGGCGATGTCGAGGCGGAGTCGGTGCGCGGCAAGGCCGCCGCCCTCAGCCCGGTGCCCGGCGGTATCGGGCCCGTCACCACCGCGCTGCTCATGCGGCACGTCGTCGTTGCCGCGGAGAACGCGAGCAACTGACAGACCGCGGCATCGCAGGCTTACGGCCGGTCCGGGAACTTCCCGGGCCGGCCGTCGCCGTTTTCCTCGACACGTCGGCGAAAGTCTTGTGCGCCGCGTCACAGCATGAGTAGCATGCCACTCACCAAGTGAGACATGCTACTGATCTAGGTGGCATGCCATCACAGCTGGCTCTGTGCTGTGGAGGAAAGAGATGGAACGTTCGATTCCCCAAGTCGAGGGGGACGTGCTGCAGGCGAACACAATCCGGAAGATCACCCGCCGGATAGTTCCGTTGCTGATGATCGGCTACATCGTGAGCTACATCGATCGGATCAACATCAGCTTCGCCAAGTTCGGCATGGAGGAGACGTTCGGCATGACCGCGACCCAGTACGGGTTCGCGGCGGGCATCTTCTTCGTCGGTTATGTGCTGGCGGAGGTGCCGAGCAATATCGTCATGAACAAGGTCGGCGCCCGGATCTGGCTCAGCCGAATCCTGGTGACCTGGGGCATCATCGCCACGCTGACCGCGTTCGCGACGAGCGTCGAGATGGTCTACGTGCTGCGCTTCCTGCTCGGCGTCGCGGAGGCGGGCTTCTTTCCCGGCATCCTGGTGTATCTCACCCGCTGGTACCCGAATGCCCAACGCGCCAAGGTGATCTCGACGGTGATGGTGGCCATCCCGGTGGCCAGCGTGCTGGGCAGTCCGCTCAACGGCTGGATACTCGACACCTTCGACGGCGCACTGGGTTTGGACGGCTGGCGTTGGGTGTTCATCGTCGGCGGCCTGCCCGCAGTGCTGCTCGGCGGCGTCTTCTTCGTCGCGCTCACCGAAACGCCAAGGGAGGCAAAATGGCTCAGCGAGGCCGAGCGGACCTGGTTGGTCGAGACCTTGGCGGCCGAGAACGCGGAACGCGCGCGCACGGCACCCGCCGGTCATCTGGCGGCGCTGCGGAACAAGCGGGTGCTCGCGCTGTGCCTGGCCTACTTCCTGGTGCTGTGCGGTGCGTATCCGCTGGCCTACTGGATGCCGACAGTGGTCAAGGAAGTCGGTGACGGGCTGAGCAGCACCCAGATCGGCTGGTTGTCGGCGGTGCCGTTCCTGCTGGCCGCCATCGGGATGTACGCCACCGGCCGGCTCGTCCGAGCCGAGGGATCGTCGCGGCCGGTGCTGGTCGCGCTGGGCATCTCGGTGGTCGCGTTCAGCATCACGGCGTTCGCGTTCGGGTCGCCGCTGCTGGCGTTCGCCGCGATCACGGTGGCCACGATGGCCGCGCAGACCGCGAAACCCCTGTTCTGGTCGGTGCCGACGGCCTATCTAGCGGGCGCGGGCGCGGCCAGCGGTATCGCGCTGATCAATTCGCTCGGCAACGCGGCCGGGTTCGTCAGCCCGTATGCGTTCGGCTGGATCAAGGACTTCTCCGGCGGGCGCACCGGTTTCGCCATCGCCGTGATGATCATGGCCAACGTCGGCGCGTTGCTCGTGATCGGTGCGATCGCCGCGCGGTCCAGGCCACGACGCGCCTCGTCGGTAGAGCCTGTCTGAGCGACTATGCTGGGGAATCGCCCGGGGACGGTGTGCCACGGGCGATTTCCCGTTGCTCTCGGTCGTGAAGAGGTGCCTTGTCGCAGGATGCGGTAGACAGCAAGTCCGAGCAGATCGCTGCCGAGATCAGGGACGCGATCCGGCAGGGGCGGCTCGAGCGCGGCATCCTGTATTCGTCCCGTGAGCTGGGCGAGCGGTTCGGCGCCTCGCGGACGCCGGTGCGTGAAGCGCTGTTGAAGCTGGCCGATCTGGGCCTGGTCAAGATCGAACGCAACCGCGGCGCCAGGGTGCTCGGGCAGGACGGGCGCGGCATCGTCGACCTGTGCAGCCTGCGGGTGCTGTTGGAACCGCCCGCCTGCCGCAGTGCCGCCGCCGTGATGACCAGCCGCGACGACGAAGCCATGCTCGCCGAGTATCGGATCATGGAACGCACCGCCGACGGCGGCGCCGAATACTTCGCCGCCGACGAGCGGCTGCACGAACTGATCCTGCAGGCCAGCGGTAATCGCAGGCTGGCCAAGGTGGTCAACGAGTTGCGGCAGACGCTGGCCCTGGACGGCAGGCACAGCGTGCCGCGGTATCAGACGGTGGACACCGCGCTGAAAGACCACTGGGACATCGTCGATGCGCTGCGCAAGCGCGATGGTGTCGGTGCCGAGCGCGCGATGCGCAAACATCTGGTGCGCTCGGGCGATCTGCTCGTCGCGCACAGCAGCGACGACAACCGCGGCCTGGTCGCGGAGTGGCGGCGGTGGGTCTCGGTGTCCGTCCCCGAGGGCGACCAAGTCATCTACTGACAGTCCCGTCCGAATCCTGATCGGTGTCACGCCTTTTTGAGTGTTGCATGCTACTCACGTTGAGTAGTATGTTGCAGACACCAAAGAGGCTGCGTTCGAGCAGCCGGTCCGGCGAAGGGACATTCGGTGAATTCCAACTCGTATGCGGCGTCCGTCGCCAGCGGCATCTGGGCGGCGGAGGTCGATCTGGTCGGTTATGTGCCATCGGTGAGCGTGGCACCCGTCATCACGGCGCTGGTCGATACCAGCGGGGGTGCCGCAGGCAGCTCCGAGCGGGTGTTCCCGCTCTCCAGGGAAGAGGAAGCGGCCGGGCTGATCGGCGCGCTGCCGCTGACCGGCAAGCTCGGCGCAATCGTCATGCAGGACAACGGTTTCGGTAACGCGCTGACGGCTCTGACCACGTTCAACGTGGCCTACCACCTGCCCATGCTGATCGTGGCGAACACCCGCGGCGGGCTCGGTGAGTACAACTCGATGATCCACACATTCAGCCAGCACGTGCCCCGCATGCTCGAACAGTTCGGGATTCCGTTCTTCGAACTCGACCGGCGCAGTGGGCCTGCGGACTGGGCGGCGGTGGTCACCGAGGCGGGTGTGCACGCGCGCATGACATTTCGGCCGGTGGTGGTGCTCGCACACTTCTGGGCGACCGACGGCAAGGCGGCCTGAACGTGAAACGTATTGACGCACTGCGGATTATCGCCGCACAGACCAGCGACCTGCCGGTGGTGGTGACCTGTGCCGCCTCGAGTAGAGAGCTGGCGGCGGTCGCGGATCGACCGAATCATCTGTATCTGCTCGATGCGATGGGGCTGGCGGGTTCCGTCGCGACCGGCATCGCGCTGGGCATCGCGGACACGGAGGTGCCGAAGGTGGTGGCGATCGAAGGTGACGGATCGCTGCTGATGAACCCAAATGTGCTTGCCACCGGCGGATTCCTGCGGCCGTCGAAGCTGGTGATGGTGTTGCTGGACAACGGAGTGTACGGCGCGACGGCCAATTTGCCGACCTACGGCTCACGCATCGATTTGGGTGAGCTAGCCGATGCGGCGGGTTGGACGGTGCGACGCGCAGCCGATCCCGAAGAGCTCGCGGCACGGTTGGCCGAGGTGCTGAGTCTGGAGGGCCCGGTGTTTCTGCATGTGCGCATCGCGGTCGGCAATGCCACCGATGCGCCGAAGCTGCTGCAGAACCCGGTGATCCTCGGTCGACGCTTCCAGGATTGGCTGGCGTCGCGGTCGGCCGAAGAGGCGGTCCGATGATCACCACCGTCAACCCCGCCGATGGAAGTCCCCTCGAGGCCTACGCTTTCACCTCCGACCATGAGTTGTCCGCGCTGCTCAATCGAGCCGTCGCGGCCGCACGTCGCGTGGCCGACGAACCGGTCAAGGACCGGGCCGATCGGCTGCGCCTGCTGGCCGCCCGATTGCGGGCCGACGCGCACACTTCCGCGCTGCTCATCACCACCGAGATGGGTAAACCGATCGGCCAGGCCATCGCCGAGATCGAGAAGTGCGCGTTCACCTGCGACTACTACGCCGATCACGTCGCCGAACTCGTTGCGCCACAGTCGGTCGACGTGTTCCCCGACAGCGGCCAGATCCGAATCCGGCCGCTCGGCGTGCTTTTGGCGATCATGCCGTGGAACTATCCGTTCTGGCAGGTCTTTCGGTCCATGCTGCCCGCCATCGCGATCGGCAACACGGTGCTGCTCAAGCACGCCGACAATGTCACCGGGTGCGCGCTGGCCGTGCAGCGCCTGTTCGACGAGGTGTACGGCACCGGAGTGCTGACCAGCGTGGTGTTGCCGCCGGAGCGGATCGGCGCGCTCATCGAGGATCCGCGCATCGCGGCGGTGGCGTTCACCGGCAGCAATCGGGTCGGCGCGATCGTCGGCGCCAGGGCCGGGCAAGCGGTCAAGAAGGTGGTACTGGAGCTCGGCGGGTCCGATCCGTTCATCGTGCTGTCCGACGCCGAGGTGCCCGACGCGGCGGCGGCAGCGGTGCGCTCCCGGTTCCTCAATGCCGGGCAGAGCTGCATCGCGGCGAAGCGAATCATTGTGGAGCAGAAGATTTTTCCCGAGTTCACCGAGGCGATGGTGGCCGAACTCGGCAAGCTGGCGGTCGGTGATCCGACCCTGCCGGGCACCGATATCGGCCCGATGGCCCGCGCCGACCTGCGGGACGAGTTGCGCAGGCAGTTGACCGCGACGGTGGCCGGCGGGGCCGAGGTATTGGTCGGCGGCGCCAGCGATACCGGTCCGGGCGCCTGGTTCACGCCGACCATCGTCGCGGTGCCCGACACGTATTCCGTTGCCTTCCAAGAGGAAACGTTCGGCCCGCTCGGCGCGGTGCTTTCGGTCAATTCGGCGGCCGCCGCGCTGGCCGCCGCCGAGGCCTCGGCGTACGGCCTCAGCTGCTCGATCTGGGGTCGTGACCTCGGCCGGGTCGAGCAACTGGCGGCCAGGGTCGCGGCGGGATCGGTGTTCGTGAACCGGATCTCCGAATCCGACCCGCGCCTGCCCGTCGGCGGGGTCAAGGCCAGCGGGCACGGCCGGGAGCTGAGCACCTACGGCGCTACGGAATTCGCCAACATCCAGGCGGTACGCACCGCCCCATCCGCGAGGAGCACTCGATGACCATCACTCGAATCTCGGCCCGCGTCGTCGGCATTCCGGTCGACAAGCCGACCCGAATGTCCAACCGCGACTTGACCGATCGGCACTACGTGCTGGTGGAGGTCACCGACGACACCGGCGCGACCGGACTCGGCTACACCTATGCCGGAACCAGCGTCGGCACGCTGACCAAATGCGCGGTCGACGACGTGCTCGCGCCGGTCTACCTCGGCGCCGACCACAATGACGTGCACGGACTGTGGGGCCGCGCGTATCAGGAGGCGCTGCTCGCCGGCCGTCGCGGCGCGGTGCTGCGGGCCCTGTCGGCCATCGATATCGCGCTGTGGGACCTGCGCGCGAAACGCGCCGGGCTACCCCTGGCCAGCATGCTCGGCGGCGCGACAACTCCGCTGCCCGCCTACGCCTCCGGCGGCTACTACCGCCCCGACGAGGGCGAATGGACCGACGCCGTCCGCAAGGAGATCGAATTCAATGCGGGCCAAGGCTTTACCGATCACAAGATCAAGGTCGGCGGACTGAGCGTGGGCGAGGACGCGCGCCGGGTCGCGGCCGCGATCGAGGCGATCGGCGACACCGGCCGACTCGCCCTCGACGCCAACAACGCCTACCGCTCCGTGCACGAAGCACGCACGGCCATCCAGGCTTTCGAGCGGGCGGCGGGTGATCGGGAGCTGTGGTGGTTCGAGGAACCGCTCGGGCCGGACGCCATCGCCGGGCACGGCGAACTCGCCCGGCAGATCCGCACACCGGTCGCCACCGGCGAAATACACCAGACCCGTTGGGAATTCCGGCAGCTCATCGAGTCGGGCGCCGCGTCGATCCTGCAGGCCGACGCCGGGGTGGTCGGCGGGGTCACCGAGTGGCTGCGGGTCGCGCACGCCGCCGACGCCTTCGGCTTGCAGATGGCGCCGCACTGGCATCACAATCTGCACGTCCACCTGTGCGGCGCGGTCGCCAACACGCTGGTCGTGGAGTACTTCGCGCTGGAGAAGGGCATCTACAACTTCGAACTGCTGCTCACGCCGGAGACGCGGCTGCGGTACGGGGCCAACCAGGTGCAGGTGCCGTCGCGGCCGGGGCTCGGGATCGAGCTGGACGAGGAAGTCGTCGCCAAGTACGAATTCGCCTGAGCGCCAGGGCTATTGGCCGGGGCTGATGGCGCTGATGAGGGTGCGCCCGGCCCCGGTGGTGGTGGTGACGAGCTGCGGGTTGTAGGTGACCGGCGGGCGTCCCGGCCGGTTCTCGGTCACCACCACCATGTACTGGCCCGCGAACGCGCCAGGGGTGATCGCGACACAGTAGGTGGTGCCCGCGGGCACGCTGTCGATGCCCCGCTGGATGGCCGCCGCGGGCTCGACCGCCGCGTCCGGGGTGGTCGCGGCGCGGGCCTCCTCGCCGGAACGCGCGACGTAGTACGCGTGCTGGAAGGCGAAGATCGCGCCGGGGCCGGAGTCGAAGTTGCCCGGGTCGTTGCCCTTGATCCGGTTGCCGACCCGCTCGGCCGTACATTGGGTGGCCGAGGAGGCGGCGGGCTCGCCGATCCGGGGCGGATTGGTCGCGGCCGTGGGCGGTTCCGCGTCGCCGCCGAAGAAGAACACGACGGCGGCGGCGGCCAGGGCGGCGACACCGACCACGCCGAGCAGCGGCACCGCCCAGCGGCGCGGCGAACGATTTCGCTTGGACCGATCGATCAGCCCACTGAACTCGTCTTCGAAGTAATCGGGTTCGTAATCCGGCTCCGGTTCCGGCGCGGGCTGCCGGTCCACCCAGTCGGAATAAGTACCCTGGTACCGGTCATCCGGTGCGTACCGTTGTTCCGGCACACCAGGTTTCATCATTTGCGGCCCCCGCCCATAGTCGTATCCGGGCTGTGAGCCCATCTCCGGTCGATCCATCGCCCCACCTTCGTCAGGTCATATCGCCAGGTTATCCGCACCGTTCCCGAAATGCAGCAACGTGTAGACGCGTATGTCCAGCCGACTTCGCCGTCGCTCCGGGCAGAATACTGCCCGTTTGCTGCCCGAGGGGTACGGCCGGGTGGTATCCGGTCGGCATTGCGCTAGCAGGTGGCGGAATCGAGGGTGGCCAGCAGGTCTCGCAGGGTTTCGCGCTGGTCGGAGGTGAGGGTGGCGAAGAGTTCTTCGGCGGCCTCGCGGCGGGCGTCGGCCATCCTCGCGAGGGTGGCCTGGCCGGCGGGCGTCAGGGTGACCAGGGTGGCGCGGCGGTTGTCCGGATCCGGGGCGCGGGTGACCACGTCGGCGGCGGCGAGGGCGTCGACGAGGGTGGTGGCCGAGCGGGGCACGATGCCGAGGCGGTCGGCCAGGTCGGCCATCCGCAGCGGTTCCCGCTGGTGACCGATGATGCGCAGGGCGCGGGCCTGCGCAGGGGTGAGGCCGAGCGGGGCCAGCTTGCCCACCTGGTTGCGGCGGATGCGTTTGGCCGCGCGCAGGAACAGTTCGGGCAGGTCGGTGTCGGCGGACTCCATGATTCTGAGCATAACTCATTGTTTCGGGAACAATTATGAGTCATGCTCAGTTTCATCACGTAGTTCCTCGGAAGGAGGCGCCTTTGCAGCCCCCGCATCAGCTTCGCCGGATCGTCCGGCTGTTCCGGCCCTACCGGGCCCGGCTGGCCCTCGTGGCCGCCCTCGTATGTCTCTCCTCGGTCGTCGCGCTCGCCTCGCCGTTCATGCTGCGCGCGGTGCTCGACGACGCGCTGCCGCACGGGCGCACCGGACTGCTCACCCTGCTTGCTGCCGGAATGGTGGCGGTCGCCGCGCTGACCAGTGTGTTCGGCGTGCTGCAGACCTATATCTCGACCACCGTCGGCCAGGACGTCATGCACGACCTGCGGTCCGCGGTCTACGCGCAACTGCAGCGAATGCCGTTGTCCTTCTTCACCAAAACCCGCACCGGTGAGGTGCAGTCGCGCATCGCCAACGACATCGGTGGCATGCAGTCGACCGTCACCTCCACCGCGACGTCGCTGGTCTCGAACTTCACCACGGTGGTCGCGGCGGTGATCGCGATGATCGTGCTCGACTGGCGGCTCACCATGGTGTCGCTGGTCATGCTGCCGTTCTTCGTCTGGATCAGCAGACGGGTCGGCAGTGAACGCCGCAAGATCACCGGTCAGCGCCAGGAAAAGATGGCAGGGATGTCGGCGATCGTGGAGGAGTCGCTGTCGGTGAGCGGCATCCTGCTCGGGCGCACGATGGGGCGCTCGCCCGCGCTGGTCGACAGTTTCGCGCGGGAATCGCGCGGGCTGGTCGATCTGGAGATTCGCGCGAGCATGGCGGGGCGGTGGCGGCAGTCGACCATCACCATCGTCATGTCGGCGATGCCCGCGGTGATCTACTGGGCGGCGGGGCTCGCGGTCACCACCGGGAAACCGCTGGTGTCGATCGGCACGCTGGTCGCGTTCACCACCTTGCAGACCACGTTGCTGCGGCCGATGGTGCAGTTGCTGTCGACCGGGGTCGAGGTGCAGAGCTCGATGGCGTTGTTCAGCAGGATCTTCGAGTATCTGGACCTGAAACCCGATATCGAGGAGCCTGTTCGGCCCGTCGCGCTCGGGAAGGTCAGCGGGGCGGTGCGGTTCGAGCATGTCGGGTTCTCGTATGGAGCGCAGAGCCGGGATGTGCTGAGCGACATCGACATCACCGTCCCGGCCGGGTCGAGTTTGGCCATTGTCGGTGAAACCGGTTCCGGGAAAACCACTCTCGGTTACCTCGTGGCCCGGCTCTACGACGTCAGTTCTGGGCGGATCACGATCGACGGGAAAGACGTGCGGGACTTGTCCTTCGCTGATCTCGCCGCCGCGGTAGGTGTGGTGTCCCAGGAGACGTACCTGTTGCATGCGACGGTCGCGGACAATCTGCGCTTCGCCAAACCCGATGCGACAGAACAGGAACTACACGAGGCGGCGCGTGCCGCGCAGATCCACGAGCACATCATGAGCCTGCCCGACGGCTACGACACCCTGGTCGGCGAGCGCGGTTACCGGTTCTCCGGTGGGGAGAAGCAGCGACTCGCCGTCGCCCGCGCGGTGCTGCGCAACCCGCCGATCCTGGTGCTGGACGAGGCCACCAGTGCGCTCGATACCCGCACCGAGCTGGAAGTTCAGCAGGCCATCGACGCGCTCTCGGTCGACCGCACCACCATCACCATCGCGCACCGGTTGTCCACTATCCGGGATGCGGATCAGATCGTCGTGCTCGACCATGGACGCGTGGTCGAACGTGGGTCGCATCAGGAGTTGATGGAGCTCGATGGTCGGTATGCGGCGCTGGTCTCCCGCGACGATGCGTTGAGTGTGGTGGCTTAGCGATTCGCCCTCAGCTCGGGCGTAGCTGCTCGACCAGGAAGGCGGTTTCGTCGGCCACCACCTTGTCGAAGTCGGGGGAGACGTAGATGTCGAAGTGGCCCGCCGAGTACTCGTGCACTTCGACATTGGGTCCGGCGGCTGCCGCGTAACGCAGGGTTTGGCGGGCGGGGGCGACGGTGTCGCTCAGGCAGACGCCCAGGAACACCGGAACCTCGATCTTGCGCAAGCTGCGGCCGGGACGGTACAGGGGGAGGGTCAGCCCGAGCCGGGCTGCGGCGGCATTGGGGTGGGTGAAGTTCGGCGGCACCAGACCCGTGTAGCCGGGGGCCGCGTCCGGTGCGTTCATGAACGCGGTCCGGCCCGGTTCGCCGGTGAGCGGCACAGTGACCGGCGGCCTGCGCAATGCCGTGGCGGCAAGATCCAAGCCTGCGCGCGCGGCGATGGCGAGCAACGGTCGGAATCCGACGGTGGGTGCCGAGGCGAGACCATCGGTGAACGGGCACTGCGAGACCACGGCGGCGACCCGCTTGTCTTGTGCCGCAACGCGCAACACGTGCCCGCCACTGAAAGATGTTCCGAACAAGGCGATTCGAGCCGGATCGATACCGTCGAGGGCCGCCGCGTAGTCGATCGCCGCCGACCAATCGGCGAGCTGACGGCGAATGCTCAACAGCTGCCGCGGTTCACCGTCGCTCGCGCCGAAATGCCGGTAGTCGAACACCACCACGGCGAATCCGGCAGCCGCGAACCGCTCGGCGAAGGCATCGAGCCGCATCTCCTTGACGGCACCGAGACCGTGCGCCAGCACCACCACGGGAACCGCGCCACTCGCGGTCGCCGGCCGATACAGCCACCCCCGAACCGTGCTGCCGTCCGACTGGAATTCGATATCCGAGCGTGGTGCGGTCGTCATCTGTCAACTCCTGCGAGGTCCGTCGAGTGGGACTATGTGTCCCAGTCATCAGATCATGTCATGAGTGGCAACCATTCGTGAGCTGGGTGATGACGGTCCACGTAGGTCCTGAGCGTGCGGAATCGGTGAACGCGTCGATGGCCCAGCCGCCTGATACCCACCATGGCGCGGTGAACTCGCTCAGGATCGAAGCGGCGTCCGTCGGAGTGACCAGCGCCCACGGGCCCACAGTCGATGGAACTCGGCTTCCTCTGCGTCGCAAGGGGTTTGGATGCGGAACTCGGGCATTGGTCGTGTCCTCCCACTCGTGACCGGCGCATCGCCGACGGTATCTTGCCGGGGCGGTGCGCCGGGTCGCGGGTGCGAGGCGGGTTTACCAGTGCAGGGTTACCGGGTCACCGGGGCTGATGGTGTGGAACACCCATTCGGCGTTCTCGGGGGCCAGGTTGATGCAGCCGTGGCTGACGTTCGCGTTGCCCTGATCACCGACCGACCACGGGGCGGAGTGGATGTAAACACCACCCCAGGTAAGACGTACGGCCCACTCGCCGTTGATGACATAGCCCTCGGGCGAGCTCAGCGGGATCCCGATGGTCCGGGAATCGAACACGACGGCCTCATCCTTTTCCAGTACGGGGAAGGTGCCCGACGGGGTCTGGAAGCCCGGCTTGCCGTACGAGGCGGGCATCGTCCGCGGGATGCCGCCGACGGTCAGCGTGAACGTGTGATCCGACATGTTGCCGTCACCGAAAACGCCTGCGTTGGTATTGAATTCGGTGCGGGTGTTACCCACGCCGACAGTGATGCGGGAGTTGGCGGGCAGGAACCCGGTGGGCGTCCATACCGCTTCCCGATCGTTGGTCCACGCGAATGTTCCGCCCAGCGGTTGCGTCGCCCGGATGTCGACCGCGCGCTCTGCGGCGGCGCGATCGGCGACTGCCTCGCCGAATCGAATGGTCACCGGATGCGCGACACCCACGACGTTGCCGTTCGACGGTCCGATGGATTCGACCGAATTGGTGTGCGGCGTCCCGGCCAGTGTTGCCGTCGCCGGTCCGGACGCGAACGCGCCCAGCGCAACGACCAAGATCGCTAAGAAAAGATGTTGTATTACGTGCCTCATGGCTCCACCCCTTCGAGATGGTGTGGGTAGGCAGGTACTCGGTCACCAAGACCGTTCTGTAGTCGTCACCGACCACCATTGCCTTCTCTATGCTGCCTACCCGCCCCACCCCTGAGCAAACCAGACGAAACACCCATCGCACGACCGTTCGTGCAGATCAGCCGCACCCCGGGTTCCGCCCGCACGTCCCGTCGATCGTGAACGGAACCGCTGAGGCCAACAGCCGCACCATGTCTCGGGATCCGCACCGACTTCGGGCCCGAATATCGAGTGCGGATCCCGAGAGCCAGTGCGGATCCCGAGAGTGCGGGCCCGCTGCCCGAGTGCGGCGCGGATTGTGGCGGATTCGTCTGACCGCGCGCGCTCAGTTAGGGGTGAGCTGGCGCAAGCGGGGTTCGAGCTCCTGCTGGAAGAAGTCGATGAAACCGTCCGGATCCGGCCCGGCGTTCTGCATGACCAGGTGGTCGAAGCCCGCATCGACGAACTGCTGAGCCACCTCGACATAACGGGCGGGGTCGGATCCGCAGGCGAACTGCTCGAGCACGTCCTCGATGCGCACGGTTTTGGACGCGGCGTCGAAGTTGACCGGGTTGGGCAGTTCGCTCATCACCTTCCAGCCGGTCAACGCCCAGCGCGACGTTTCGAGGACGGCTTTGGCGGCGGTCTGCTCGTCGGGCGCCCAAGCCATCGGCACCTCCGCGTAGCGCGGTCCGTTGCCGCCTGCCTCCTGGTATCGCTCGACGATCTCGGATTTGGGTTCGGTGGCGAACAGTCCGTCGCCGAGTTCGGCGGCGATGCGCGCGGACGGCGGACCACTGGCGGCGACGGCGATTACCGGCAGCTCGTCGGGCAGGTCGAAGACTCGCGCGTCCGACAACGACAAGTAGCGGCCGTCGTAGGAGCGATACCCACCGCGCCACAGCAGGCGGATGATCTCCAGCGCTTCCCGCAGCATCTCCTGACGCTTGCGCGCGTCAGGGAACTCCCGCGCGACGATGTGCTCGTTCAACCGCTCGCCGGAGCCGACGCCGAGGGTGAACCGGCCGTCGGACACCAGCGCCAGCGTCGCCGCGGCCTGCGCGATGATCGCCGGGTGGTAGCGGACGGTCGGGCAGGTCACCCCGGTCGCCAGCCCGATCCGGTCGGTCTGCGCGGCGATCGCGCCCAGTACCGTCCACGCGAACGGTGAATGCCCCTGAACGTCGAGCCAGGGGTGGTAATGATCACTCATCTCGACGAAATCGAATCCCGCGGACTCCGCCCGAACCGCTTGGCGCATCAGCTCTTTCGGCCCGAATGCCTCCGCGGCCAGCTTGTATCCGATCTGCACGGCTACCTCCTCGGCTCTGTCGGCTGTCTTCGCCGACATACCCGGCCGCGCGGTACGGAAACGCGTTGTCAGCCCCGAACCGCGTGCACCACGTCGGCGTGCAGTCCGTCGGCGCGCGCGACGATTTCTTCGATGCGCAGCAATACGGCGGCGAACCGGTCGCCGTCCGCGGCGGGCAGCGACGCGACGTTGATCTCGATATTGAGCTGCGAACTCGCGGCGGCCGCGCGGCAGGCGTCGGCCGCGGCGCCGATGTCGGTGACCACGTTGGGGTTGCCGATCGGGAACAGCTCGGTGGCCAGTGAGAGGACCTCGTCGGCCTCGTCGACCACGGTCGCGGGCACGCGGGCGGCCTCGATCAGCGCCGCGTTGATGGCCGCGGTGCGGGCGGCCTCTTCCTCCGGCGTGGTCTTCGGCAGCTTGTAGGCAGCGCCTACCGCGGTGAACGCGGCGGCGTCGGCGTCGGCGAGGGCGAGCGAACGCGCGCGGGCGGCGTCGGCGGCCTCGATGATCCGGTCGACCACGGGGCGGTTCTCGGCATCCTTGGCGCGGGTGGTGTAGCGCCCGACCATCGCGACGAGCGCGGCACCCTGCGCGGCGTGCAGCGCGGCCACGGCGCCACCGCCGGGTGCGGGCACCTTGGCGGCCAGCTCGGACAGGTACTGCGCGAGCGTGGCCTCGCCGAACGAGGGCGCAGTTTCCTGGGACGATGTGCTCGGCTGCGACACGGGTCAGAGGCCTTTCAGAGAGCGGCGTGGGCGGGGAGTGCGCGGTCAACGCTACCGGTTGGCCGACCACGTTTGCTGCGGGACTGCCCCCGGTACAGCGGTCCGGTGCGGCGCGGAGCCATACCCGCCGTTATGTTGAGTGCTATGCGGATCGGATTGAGCATCAACTACTCGGGCGGTTTCAAAGAGGCGGCGGCGGAAGTCGCCGACCTGGAGCGCGCGGGACTGGACATCGTGTTCGTCCCCGAGGCGTACTCGTTCGACGCGGTGAGCGCGCTCGGCTACCTCGCGGCCAAGACGACGCGGCTGCAGCTGGCCTCCGGCATCCTGCAGATCTACACCCGTACCCCCAGCCTGACCGCGATGACCGCGGCCGGCCTCGACTTCGTCTCCGACGGCCGGTTCATCCTCGGTCTCGGCGCGTCGGGCCCGCAGGTGATCGAGGGCTTCCACGGCGTGCCCTACGACGCGCCGATCGGGCGCACCAGGGAACTGGTGGAGATCTGCCGCAAGGTGTGGCGCCGCGAGCGCCTCGAGTACCACGGGAAGTACTACCAGATCCCGCTGCCCGAGGGGCAGGGCACCGGCCTCGGCAAGTCGCTGAAGCTGATCAATCACCCTGTGCGCGAACGGATTCCGGTGCTGCTCGCCTCGATCGGCCCGAAGAATGTCGAGCTGACCGCCGAGATCGCCGAGGGCTGGCAGCCGATCTTCTTCCTGCCGGAGCGGGCGAAGCAGATCTGGGGCGAGTCGCTCGACGCCGGCTTCGCCAAGCGCGACCCGCAGCTCGGCGACCTCGACGTCTACGCGAGCCCCTCGCTGGCCATCGGCGACGACGTCGAGCCGCTGCTGGAGTTCGTGAAGCCGCACCTGGCCCTCTACATCGGCGGCATGGGTGCCAAGGGCAAGAACTTCTATCACACGCTGGCCACCAAGTACGGCTACGGCGCCGAGGCCGACCGCATCCAGGAGCTCTACCTGGCGGGCAAGAAGGAAGAGGCGGCCAAGGCCGTCCCGGATGCGCTGGCCCGCGACACCTCGCTGATCGGATCCGCAGGCTACGTCAAGGAACGGGTCGCCGCCTTCGCCGAAGCGGGCGTCACCGTCCTCAACGTCGTGCCGATGGCCGCCACCCCGGCCGAGCGCGTCAAGCTGATCGAGCAGCTGCGCGAGCTCTGCTGAACCACGGATGACGTTGGCGGGCAGGGATTGTCGCCCTGCCCGCCATAGCCTGCCCAGCCTTTGGGGTCATTTGCATGCTCAGCATCTGGCCGAGCGAACTGCTCAGCGGTTCTGGAACCCCGCGAGCGCCTCCTGCAGCGTGGAGTGCACGGCGAAGACCTGATCGAGGTTGGTCATCCGCAGTTGTCTGCTGGTGGCGGGG
Source organism: Nocardia sp. XZ_19_369 (assembly GCF_015355715.1). Classification (NCBI taxonomy): domain Bacteria; kingdom Bacillati; phylum Actinomycetota; class Actinomycetes; order Mycobacteriales; family Nocardiaceae; genus Nocardia; species Nocardia sp. XZ_19_369. The sequence goes on from NZ_JACVED010000012.1 coordinate 125,037, forward strand.
CCGTCGGCAACGACGGCAATCGCGGTGTTCTCACCCGCACGCTGATGTGTTGCGACAAGCACGGCCATCCCCGCCGAGGCGAGGAAGCTGACTGCGGTCAGATCGATGATCAGGACCGCGGGCTTGCCGTCGAGGATCGCCTCGATCGAGCTCTCCAGCGCGGGGGCGGTTGCCAGGTCGACCTCGCCGACCACCGTGAGGACCGTCGCACCATCCTGTGAGGCGACGGTGGTGGTCATCGTGTCCGCGAGGGGATACGCGTCTCCGGAAGTGTTGGTCACAACATCACAACACACAAGTAGCGGCGAATTCGCAACCTCGGCGCGTTCATAAGGTCAAACACTACCGTAAGGTCGCCGGTCGAACCTGCCGTTGCGGCGCTTCGCAATAGAAGCATTCGGCCGGTCGGCTCAACGGCTGGTCGCCGGGCGCGGTATCTGCCACGCCTCGGCCAACCGTGAGGGAAACAGCTGCGTACCGCCGCCGAAGAACTCGCAGAACTTCATGATCAGCGGATCCCAGCGCAGCTGATCGATGTGGTCGGTGCCGGGAGTGATCAGCTCGTCGGTCACATGCGCGCGCAGTACCCGCACGGTGTGCGCGGTGGCCCCGGTGTCGACGCCGAACGGTGCGGCGGACACCAGCTCGCATTCGAGCTGAATCGGGCATTCGGCGACCCGGGGCGCTGCGACGACCTCTCCGGGGACCTCGCTGAGCCCGGCGGCCCCGAACTTGTCCGGCTCATAGCGATACCCCTTCTCGACCCTGTGCGGCGTCATCTCCGGCGAACCGGTCAGCAGCGCCAGCCGATCCACCGCCTCGACCAGGTCCGCGGACGGCAGATTCAGCACGCACTCCCGTTCGCGCGCCAGGTTCCGCGATGTCTGAGACCTGGTACCCATCCCGAGCATGCATTGATCGCCCAGCCACCACGCCGACGACATCGGCGCCAAATTAGCCGTCCCGTCCGGATTCCGGGTGCCGATCAACACCACCGGCGTACCGAAATAGAGAACTTTGAGATCAACAACGCGATGCATGCGCCAACGATGCCGCGCGCGACCACCCGGTGCTGGCGGCAAAAGGACGCTGCGTTCCCCTAGGCCTGTCGCGAAGTCCCATCCAGGGGATGGATCGCTGGCTGGCCGCGTTGTCGTCGTCGCCGATACAAACTCGGCCGGACTTTGCGACAGGCCCTAGAGGTGGCGGTTGGTGCCGCGCAGCGGGTTGGCCACCGGGAAGGTGATGGCGGGCAGGGTGACCGACATTCGGACCCGGGTGCCGGGCCCGGTGTGGTCGATGTCGAGCTCCTCGGTGAGCGCGCGCATCATGTCGATGCCGCGGCCGCGGTAGCCGGGATCGGCGGAGCGCGGCTTCCAACTGCCCGCGTCGGTCACGGTGATCACCACGGTCTCGGTGTTGCAGGTGGCGCTCAACTGGACGCGATTGATGTCGGCGGCGGGGTCGCGCAGGGTCTTGCTGACGCGACCCATCGAGCGATCCGTGCTCGCGGGGCGGCCGCTCGGCACGGCGCCGTTGCGGTAGGCGTGCTCGATGCTGTTGCTGCACGCCTCGTTCGCGGCGGCCACCAGATCGGAGGCGAGATCGTGCGGCACCGCGGCGGCGGCGAGCCAGGTCTTGAGCGTACGGCGCAGTGCCGCAAGCTCATCCGGGTGCGCGGGGACCTCCAGGCGCAGCGGGGCGGGCGGCTGGCGATAGACCACCATGGCGACGTCGTCGTCGTACCCGGCGGCGGGCCGCAGGCGCGAGAGCACCGCGTCGGCCACTTCCCTGGGCAGTTTGGCCGAGGTGTCGGCGAGCACGGCGGCGATCTTGGCGAAGCTGTCGTCGATGTCGATGCCGCGCTGTTCGACGAGCCCGTCGGTGAACAGCACCAGCGTCGACCCTGGTGTCAACGCGGTGGTCGCCTCCGGGCGGCGCGGCGGATCGAAGGTGGCCAGCGGAACCGAGCGCCCGCCCTCCAGCAACCGGCCGGTCGCTTCGACATCGGCGAGGATCGGCGGCATGTGGCCCGCGCTGCTGTAACGGACCAGCCCGCGCACGGGGTCGAGCACAGCGGCGCACACGGTCGTGCACATCGCCCCCGGGATGCGTCCCGCGACGGTGTCCAGCTCGGCGAGCAACTGCGCGGGACCGGCCCCGCGCAAGAGTAATGCCCTTGCGGCCGTACGCAATTGACCCATCACCACGGCGGCGGACAACCCGCGGCCGACGCAGTCGCCGACCACCACGCCGATGGTGCCGTCGCGCAACGGCACCACGTCGTACCAGTCGCCGCCGATCTCCAGCGGCGGCAGCGCGGGCTCGTAATGCACCGAGAACCGCGGCGGCAGTTCGATGGGGCCGAGCATGGCCCGCTGCAAGGTGAGGGAGGTCGAGCGTGCTTGGTCGAAGTTGCGCGCCCGCTGCACCGCGAGGCTCAGGTGTCCGATCAGCAGCGAGAACAGCGTCCAGTCGGCGGCGCTGATCGCGCGCGGCGCGGCGAACCGCAACCACAGTGCGGCGTCACCGGTTTCGCCGAGCGGCGCGACGATGCCTTCGGAGCTCTCGGTGCCCTCCGGGATCGCGAACAGGCTGCGGCCGGGTCTGCGTCTGGCCCGTTCCAGCATGGCCCGCGCCCGCGCGTCCAGTTCGGCGTTCTCCGGACCGTTCGCGCCCTCCGCGCCGGAGACGTACACCTCCGGCTCGACGTGTCTGCTCGGCCACACCGCCACCACCGCGGTCTGCGCGCCCACCGTGCGCCGCACCTCGTCGAGGCCGACGGCGAGCACCTCCACCACGCTCGTCGCGGCGGCCACTGCGGTGGCCAACCGGGACGCCGCCTGATCGCGGGCCTGCGCGTCGTGCTCGGCGGTGACATCGCGGATGGTGCCGACGAAGATGCGTTCGTTGTTCTCCGGCTTGATCAGCGCGCTGGTGCTCACCGCGAGCCACACGGTGCGGCCGTCGCGGTGCCGGATCGGAATGACGAAACGCTGTGCCTCGGTACCGAGATCGGGGTAGCGGCCCGTAGCGACTGCTTGCAGGTCGCTCGAAAGGACCAGCCCGTCCGGCATCGACCACGGATGCGGCAGTGCGAACGGCACATCGGCGGCGCCGTACCCGGTCAGCGCGCCGAACGCCGAGTTGACCTCGACGATGGCGCCGTGCGAATCGGCGACGAAGAAACCGTCCTGCAGCGACTCGACCAACGCGGTGCGGAAGGCATCACGGCCCGCGAGATCGTCCGCGCGCGAACGCTGTTGCTCATAGCGGCCGACCCCGTCGAGATAGCCGCGGGTCGCGATGTCCAGTGCGGCAAGGGTTTGCAGCAAGAACTCCAGCGCCGACTCGGCCAGTCGCGAGTCGCCGCCGCCGATGCCCGCCGCATGCTCGGCGGATTGCACCACCCGGAAGTGGTTTTCGTTGAGATCGAGCAGGCTGATGCCCTCGACCAACGCTCGCCGGCCGAGCTCGTAGCCCTCGGCCAAGGTGCCCTGGCTCGGTGAATCCAGGTGCCGCCGTAGGGCTTTCGCGTACTCGTCGAGGAAGTCGGCCAGTGCTGTCATCCGGCGCGGCCCCTCATGACGGCAGGCCTTGCGCCGAGCCGCGGTGGCGGGCAGCGAGCACCAACGCATCGTCGGTGTCCTTGGCGTGCTTGGCCAGGATGTCGGAGGTGATCTCCGCGGTTGATTTCGAGAGATCGATCGCATCGGCGGATTCGCTCACGATGCCGTCGGTGGACATCAGCAGCAGGTCGCCGGGGCGCACATGAATGGTCTGCGGTTGCAGATTCTGCGGCAGTCGGTAGCCGACGATTCCCGCGGTGAGCAAGATGTTCGCGCGACTGGCGAGTCCTGCGGGAGTAACTGTCAGTACCCGGGATTCGACATTGCCGACGCCGAGCCAGCGCACCGTGTCGCCGGGGTCGAACAGGGCGAGCGAGACCGCGGCACCGCGGGTGTCGGCCATGGCTCGATGACACAGCACCATCAGCACGTCCAGCGGTTCGGCGCGGTTCTCGGAGAGCACCTGCGCGGCGCGGTCGGCGGCGTCGGCCGCGGGGGCACCGTGCCCGAGTCCGTCCAGTACGGCGAAAAGGACGGTGCCGCCGCCGGTGTCGAGGATGAGGCCGCGGTCACCGGAGACGCGTTGGCCGGGCAGCGCGCGACCGGCCACCGCCCACTCGATTCGGCCGATGAACCCGTCTTCATGCACCGTTGGGTACCCACTTCCACATCTCCACCAACGTGCCCTTGCCGGGTGCCGAGTCGACGATGAGCCGGTCCATCAGCCTGCGCGCGCCGGGGAGACCGAGTCCCAGGCCGCGCCCGGTCGAGTAGCCGTCCTCCAGTGCGCGGGGGATGTCGAGGATGCCGGGCCCCTGGTCCTCGGCCTGTACCACCAGGGCCTGCCGGCCCTCCCGGTCGTCGACCAGCAGCCGGATCTCGCCGCTGCCTGCGTAACTGGTGATGTTGCGGGCGATTTCGGAGATCGCCGTGGAGATCATGGTGCGGTCTGTCAGTGTGAATCCGAGCTTCGCTGCGAGTTCGCGGCCGGCCTGACGTGCGATCACGATGTCGCCCGACACTCTGACCGCGATCACCAGGTTCTCAGCGGCCACTGTCACGACCATCTCGCTGGCGTGGGCTCGCCGTCTTTTTGTTGAGCCAGGCGAGGCCCTCTTCGAGGTCGAGGGCGGTGTGCATGTCCTCGAACGTGAGCCCGAGTTGCACCATGGCGAAGGCGACTTCCGGCTGCAGCCCGACGATCACCGTTTCGGCGCCGCGCAGCTGCGTCATGTGCGCGATGGTACGCAGCGATCTCGCGGCGAAGGAATCCATGATGTCGATCGCGGTGACGTCGACGATGATGCCGTGCGCTCGATACTTGCTGACCTGTTTCATCAGGTCGTCCTGCAGGCGTTCGGTGTCGGCGTCGGTCAGTGCGGACTGCACCGACGCGATGAGATAGGTGCCCTGTTTGAGAATCGGTACCGGCATCTGCCCGCCCCGATCTAGCGGCCGTCGCGTTCGGTGACCCGCTCGGCGACTCGGGAAACCTCGTAGCCCAGCAGACGTTCCGCTTCTTCGATACCACCCTGGAGGTCGCCGACCGCGTTCATCTTCGACAGATCCAAGCCGATGGTGACCAGTGTCAGCGCGATCTCCGAGGACAGGCCGGTGATGATCACGTTCGCGCCCATCAGGCCGGACGCGTCGACGGTCTGCACCAGGTGGTTGGCCACGGTGGAGTCGATCTGCGGGACACCGGTGATATCGATGACGACCACCTTGGCGCGGTTGGCCCGGATCGCGCGCAGCAGCTGCTCGGTGAGCTGGCGGGCGCGCTGGCTGTCCAGCACGCCGATGATGGGCAGGATGAGCAGCTGTTCACGGACCTGGAGAACAGGGGTGGACAGCTCGCGGATGGCTTCCTGCTGCTGACGGATGACGCGCTCGCGCTCCTGCACGAACGAGACGCCCACCGTGTTGGCGATGCGGTTGGCGGCCGGTTCGTAGGCGTCGAGCACCGCGTTGAGCAGCTGGAAGTCCGCCTGGTACTTCTCGAACAGCGAGCGGGCGAGCACGTCGCGGAGGAGGAGGACGATGCCGAGGACCTCGTCGGTCTCGACTCCTCTCGGAATGATGCGCTCGGACAAGTCGCGGGCGTAGGCCTGCAGCGCCTCGACGCTACCGGTCTCGAGCACCTCGACGTAGTTGTCGTAGACGGAGGTCGCCTCGGAGAAGATCTCCTCCGGGGTCATCGCGGTCAGGAGCTGGGCGTCGGTGATCCGCCGAGCCCACTCTTCGCGCAGGGCGGTGCGATTCTGACGCAGATGCTCGACCAACTGCGGAAGCAGATTGTCGACCGGTCCGCTCAGCGAATCCGCCGAAAGGCTCATGGACACCTCGGACATGAAAACTCCTGCCCCTTTCGACGGTTTGAGTCGGGATGATCGTTCGGTCGTGCGACCGACACCGAGCCTAGTCATACCCCAACCCAGTTGCGGATGAAACCTGCCGGTTGTTCGCGTGCGATTCACGGTGGTGGGGCGAAACCGCGTTCCAGCCCACTCAACGCGGCCTCCAGGTAAACGGTGAGATCCGCGTCGGCGCGGGCCAGCCAGGCATCGAAGGCGGCGCGGGCGGCGGCCAGGGTGGTGCGGCCGACGGCCAGCGGGATCAGCGCGTTGTCCGGTTCGCCCAGCCTGCGCGCGGCGAAGTCGCTGACCGCGCGTTCCCAGGCGTCGTAGTGCGCGCCCGCGGTGGCGGCCAAGGCCGGGTTGGTGGCGACCAGCTGCATGCGGGTCCGTAGCTCGGGCACATCCTCGGCCCGATACCGATTGGCGTTCACGACAACTCGGCGCACCGCGGTCATCATCGGAACATCGTCGGGCACAGCGGCGAACGCGGTGCGCAGAGCGGCGACTTCGTCATCGAACTGGTACCAGAGCACCTCCGCCTTGGTGGGAAAGTAGCGGAAGAAGGTGCGGCCGCTGATCCCCGCCGCGGCGGCGATCTGCTCGACGGTGGTGTCGTCGAAGCCCTGCTCGGTGAACAGCCGCATGGCGATCAGTTCGAGCTCGCGTTTGGTGGTGCCGCGCGGGCGACCGCGGGTGGTCCTGGCTGTCACGGGTATTGATTATGTCAGTGGCTGACGATAATCTCCCGATATGTTCGAAAGTGTCGCAGGCCACAGTTGTGCGGTGGCCGATCTCACTTCGCCCGAGGCCGGGGAGCGGGCCGCCACGGGCGGGATTCTCGCCGTCGCGATCGGCGCGACCGAACAGCACGGACCGCATCTGCCGCTGTCCACCGATACCGACATCGCCGCGGCACTGTGCGCTCGCCTCGCCGCGTTGCGCCCGGATGTGCTTGTCGCACCGGCGATCCCGTACGGAGCGAGCGGCGAGCACGCCGGCTTCCCCGGCACACTGTCCATCGGGCAGACCGCGCTGGAGCTGCTCATCGTCGAGCTGTGCCGTTCGGCGACGGACACTTTCGACCGCATCCTGCTGGTCAACTGGCACGGCGGCAACCTCGAACCGTTGCGGCGCGCGAAGACCCTGTTGCGCGGCGAATCCCGGGACGTGCGCGTGTATCTGCCGCGCTACCAGGGCGATCTGCACGCGGGCCGCTCGGAAACCGCTGTGCAACTGGCACTTACGCCGGAGCGAGTGCGGCTGGACCGCGCCGAACCCGGCGACGTCCGCCCGCTCACCCAGCTCATGCCGCTGCTGCGTGACGCCGGAGTCCGCGCGGTCAGCGCCAACGGCGTACTCGGCGACCCGACCGGCGCGACCGCCGACGAGGGCGCGACCCTGCTCGACCACCTCACCACCGACCTGCTCGACCGAACCCGGCTGTGGTGGCCGGTAGCCGCCCTGGAAAGGACCGTCCGACCATGAACCCGTGGTTCGAAACCGTTGCCGAAGCGCAGCGGCGTGCGAAGAAGAGACTGCCGAAATCGGTGTACGGCGCGCTGATCGCCGGATCCGAGCGCGGCCAGACCATCGAGGACAACCAGCAGGCATTCACCGAACTCGGCTTCGCCCCGCACGTCGCTGGCCCGATAGGTACTCGCGACCAGTCGACGACCGTGCTCGGCCAACAGCTTTCGATGCCCGTCATGATCTCGCCCACCGGTGTACAGGCGGTGCACCCGGACGGCGAGGTGGCCGTCGCGCGGGCGGCGGCGGCCCGCGGCATCGCGATGGGGCTCAGCTCCTTCGCCAGCAAGCCGATCGAAGAGGTGGTCGCGGCCAACCCGGCGACCTTCTTCCAGATGTACTGGTGTGGCAGCAAAGACGAGATCCTGCAGCGGATGGACCGGGCGAAGACGGCAGGTGCGGTGGGGCTGATCCTCACCCTGGACTGGTCGTTCTCGCACGGCCGGGACTGGGGCAGCCCAGTCATCCCGGAGAAGCTCGACCTGCGCACCATGCTGAAGTTCGCGCCGCAGACGCTGGCCAGGCCGCGCTGGCTCGTGACGTACGCGAAGGCCGGGCACATCCCGGATCTCACCGCGCCGAACATGGCGCTCGGCGACGGACCCGCCCCCGGGTTCTTCGGCGCCTACGGCGAATGGATGGGCACGCCGCCGCCGGATTGGGCTGACGTGCAATGGATTTGCGAGCAGTGGGGCGGGCCGGTGATGCTGAAGGGCGTCATCCGGGTCGACGACGCGCTGCGTGCGGTCGACGCGGGCGTCGCCGCCATCTCGGTGTCCAACCACGGCGGCAACAACCTCGACGGCACCCCCGCTGCCATCCGGGCACTGCCCGCGGTGGCCGACGCGGTGGGCTCACAGATCGAGGTGGTGCTGGACGGCGGCATCCGGCGCGGCAGCGATGTGGTGAAGGCGGTGGCGCTCGGCGCTCGCGCGGTGATGATCGGGCGCGGGTACCTGTGGGGACTGGCCGCCAATGGTCAAGCGGGCGTGGAGAACGTCCTGGACATCCTGCGCGGCGGGATCGACTCGGCGCTGCTCGGATTGCGCAAAACCAGTGTCGCCGAACTCGATCGCGGCGATTTGGTGGTGCCCGCTGGTTTCGAGCGCGCGCTGGGTGTGCCTGCCGCGCCAGTGCGCGCGGTGGCCGCGCCCACCTCCGCCTGAGTGGTCAGTTGTCGTTCGCCGGCTGTCGATGATGCGCGAGCAGCGTGTCGTAGATGTCGGCGAGCGCGGCCAGCTGCTGCCGGTCCAGCACGTCGATCATGTGCTTGCGCACGCTGACCACGTGCGCGGGCGCCGCACCGGTCAGCACCTCGGCACCGCGCGGGGTGAGCCGGGCCGCGGTGCGACGCGCGTCGTCGGGGATCGGCTCGCGGACCACCAGCCCGCGCTTCTCCATCCGGGTGATCTGGTGCGAGAGCCTGCTCTGCGACCACTCCAGCTGCGCGGCCAGGTCGGCGAAGGTGCAGCGGTGGTCCGCGGACTTGCTCAGGAAGGCGAGCACCGAGTACTCGACGTAGGTGAGGTTCGACTCCCGCGTCGAGTCCCGCCCGACCGCCGCGGCGATGAGGTCGCGGGTGCGCACAAAGCCCACCCAGGCGCGCATTTCGACGTCATCGAGCCAATGGGGATCGGTCACGATAGCGCTCCAAACTCTGGCGTGTCATACATTGTCGCGCGTCGTTGTGCGTCGCGCGACGGTTGTTGCGGCGAACGGACGCTTGGACGTCCGATCGTTTTGTGTGAGACGACAGGTAGCACTACCGGGGTTGAACGTGCAACCTTTTGTGGCAACTACTAGAGATAAGCCTTGCCTAAGCATCGTGTGACGTTGCGGGGTGGATACGCTCGCTGTGCCTGTGACCAGCCCGGCTGAGCAACAGCCAAGGCCCAGCCCGAAGGAGTGCGTCCCGTGACCGCGCCGGACTTCCGTTATTCAGACCTGTTGCCGATCGGCGCCGACGACACTTCGTACCGGTTGCTCACCACCGAGGGCGTCCGCACCTTCGAGGTCAACGGCCGGACCTTCCTGCAGGTGGAGCCGGAGGCGCTGCGCCTGCTGACCGCCGAGGCGATGCACGACATCAGCCACTACCTGCGCCCGACGCACCTGGCCCAGCTGCGCAAGATCATCGACGACCCCGAGTCCAGCGGCAACGACCGCTTCGTCGCGCTGGACCTGCTGAAGAACGTGAACATCTCCGCGGGCGGCATCCTGCCGATGTGCCAGGACACCGGCACCGCGATCGTCATGGGCAAGAAGTCCGAGGGCGTGCTGACCGGCGCCGACGACGCCGAATGGATCAGCCGCGGCGTGTTCGACGCCTACACCAAGCTGAACCTGCGCTACTCCCAGCTCGCCCCGATCACCATGTGGGACGAGAAGAACACCGGCACCAACCTGCCCGCGCAGATCGAGTTGTATTCCACGCCAGGCGATCCCGCGCATCCGATGTACAAGTTCCTGTTCATGGCCAAGGGTGGCGGGTCGGCGAACAAGTCGTTCCTGTACCAGGAGACCAAGGCCGTGCTGAACCCCACGCGCATGCTGGAGTTCCTGGACGAGAAGATCCGCTCGCTCGGCACCGCGGCCTGCCCGCCGTACCACCTGGCGGTCGTGATCGGCGGTACCAGCGCCGAATTCGCCTTGAAGACAGCCAAATACGCCTCGGCGCACTACCTCGACAACCTGCCCACCGAGGGATCGCTTGCCGCGCACGGGTTCCGGGATCTGGAGCTGGAGGAAGAGGTGTTCAAGCTCACCCAATCCTTCGGCATCGGCGCGCAATTCGGCGGTAAGTACTTCTGCCACGACGTGCGTGTCGTCCGGCTGCCCAGGCACGGCGCCAGCTGCCCGGTGGCCATCGCGGTGTCCTGCTCGGCGGACCGGCAGGCGCTGGCCAAGATCACTCCGGAGGGCGTGTTCCTCGAGCAGCTCGAGCGGGAGCCCGCGCACTACCTGCCGGAGCAGACCGAGTCGATCCTCGGCGGCGATGTGGTGCGGATCGACCTGAACCGGCCGATGTCGGAGATCCGCGCCGAGTTGTCGAAATATCCGGTGAAGACCCGGCTTTCGCTGACCGGTCCGCTGGTGGTGGCCCGCGACATCGCGCATGCGAAGATCAAGGAACGGCTCGACGCGGGTGAGCCGATGCCGGAGTACCTGCGCGAGATGGCCGTCTACTACGCGGGCCCGGCGAAGACTCCCGAGGGTTACGCGTCCGGCTCGTTCGGGCCGACCACCGCGGGCCGGATGGACTCCTACGTCGACCAATTCCAGGCCGCGGGTGGCTCTTTCGTCATGCTGGCCAAGGGCAACCGCTCCGCCCAGGTGACCAAGGCGTGCCACGAGCACGGCGGTTTCTACCTCGGCTCCATCGGCGGCCCCGCCGCCCGCCTCGCGCTCGACTGCATCAAGTCCGTCGAGGTGCTCGAATACCCCGAGCTCGGCATGGAAGCCGTCTGGAAGATCGAAGTCGAAGACTTCCCGGCGTTCATCGTCGTAGACGATAAGGGCAACGACTTCTTCGCCGAAACCCAGAAGCCGATCGCCCTGCGCGTGCGCACGCGTTCGGCGGAGAAGGTCTGAGGAAGGCGGGCGGTCGCGAACGTCCGCCCGCTCAGCCGGTGGCGCGCCGGTAGGCCAGGGTGGCGCGCAGGCGCCCCTGCTTGGGCGGCTGGACGTTGGCGAGGGTGATGTCGCCGCCGTAGTGGGCGAGCACTCGGTGGTCCATCACGAGGCGCCACAGCGGCGGGACGGCGGCGAGCAGGACCATCGTCGCGTAGCCGGCCGGGAGCTGTGGTGCGTGCGCCGAGCTGCGCAGCGTCTGGTACCGGCGTCCCGGATTGGCGTGGTGGTCGCTGTGCCGCTGCAGATGGAACAGGAAGATGTTGGTGACCAGCCGGTCGCTGTTCCAGCTGTCGCGCGGTGAGCACCTGGCGTATTTGCCGTCGCTGCGGCGGGCCCGCAACAAGCCGTAGTGCTCGACGTAGTTCACCGTCTCCAGCAGCCCGATGCCGATCACGGCCTGCAGCGCCAGCCAGGGCAGGATCTGCCAGCCGAACAGCGCGACCAACGTGCCGAACAGCAGCACGCTCATCGCCCACGCCTGCAGGATGTGATTGTCCACGTCCCACCAGCCTCGGCCCTTGCGCGTGAGCCGCTCCCGTTCGAGCTGGATCGCCGACCGGAAACCGCCGCTCACACTGCGCGGCAGGAACTCCCACAGTGACTCGCCGAGCCTGGCGCTGGCCGGATCCTCGGGCGTGGCGACCCGCACGTGGTGGCCGCGGTTGTGTTCGACGAAGAAATGGCCGTATGCCGATTGGGCGAGCGCGATTTTCGCCAGCCAGCGTTCCAGGTGCTCGACCCGGTGCCCGAGTTCGTGCGCGGCGTTGATGCCGATGCCGCTGACGAAGCCGAGCGTGGCGGCCAGACCGAGTTTGTCGACGATCGTGAGTTCCTCGCCCGCCCACAGGTAACACGCGATGCCGAGACCGAACAGCTGGATCGGTAGGAACAGGTAGGTGCACCAGCGGTAATAGCGGTCGCCGGAGAGCAATTCGTAGTCCTCGTCGCGCGGGTTCGCACCGTCCTCGCCGACGACCCAGTCCAGCACCGGAATCGCGATCAACACGATCACCGGGCCGATCCACCAGAACACGGGCGCGCCGGTGTGCAGCACGAGCTGCGAGGGCAGTAAGGCACACGAGGGAGCGATCAGGCCGAGCATCCACAGTGGGCGCTTACGGTCCTGACCTCGGGGTTGTCGGCGGCTGATCGTCCTGCTTCTTTCAGTGAGATTCCGGCGAGGGGCAACCGTAATCTGTTGTGGCTGCTCAGTATCCACTGCGCGATTGTTGCTTGTGATAGCAGAGTCGCCTGAACGCTGGTTCTCGTTACCAATGTGGAGCGAATGTGTTCCCAATCGTGACGAGCGGGCTGTCCGAGCACCCGGTCCACCCTGGTCAGGTCTGGTGCGCCGGCTTGCAGCACGAATCGGTAACCCTCGGACAGCACCGACCTGATGCTTTGGCCAACACTGGGAATACTTCCGTGCGAACGGATTCCGCGCGTGCTAGACGTGTCACTGTCGAGCGGGTGAGCGACGGCCGAACTAGCAGGGGGTCGTGGTGGAAGAGACCGAACGAAACGTACTGGCGCACGGGTGGTGGCACGCGCTGTCCACGGTGTGCCGCATGCCGGTGCCGCCCCATGAGACGCTGCGCTTGCTGGCCAGCCTGGTCGGGGAGATGGTGGCAGGTCTGCACGCCGATCCGTTCGACGCGAGCGTTGCCGCGGATGCGGGTGCCGCGCTGGTGGCGGCCGGGGTGCTCGGTTCGGAGGTGCCGGTCGCGTCGGCGAAGGTGTTGTACCGGCTGGGTGAGCAGCATCCCGACTGTGGGTACCGGCTCTCCGCGCTGCTCGCGGCGTTCGGCCAGGGTTACGGGGCGGAACTGCATCGGCAGTTCTTCCTCGAACGGCAATCGGTCGAACAGGCTCGGGAGGAAGCCCGCCGCGCGGCCGACGACAGGTTTCGGGTCGTCTTCGACAATGCGGCGGTCGCGATCGCGATCGTGGACACCGATTTCACCCTGCTGGACGCCAACCGCGGCCTGACCGACATGCTCGGTGTGCCGGTCGACGAACTGCGTGGCGCGTCGGTCTACGACTTCGCGCACCCCGACGACCGGGATTACATCCGCACCCTGGTGTACGGGGAGTTGGTGCCGAACGGGAACGGCACCGTGAAGCTCGAACAACGTCTCGTGCGCGCCGACGGCAGCTACGGGTGGGCCGCGTTCGCCATCACCTTCGTCAAGGGGGTGGGCAGGCAGGACGACTATCTGCTCGCGGTGGGTGAGGACGTCACCGAGCAGCATCGGCTGCGCGACGAGCTACATCGGCAGGCTCGGCACGACCTGCTCACCGGGTTGCCGAACCGGCGGCATCTGCTGGAACGGGTGGAGGCGATGATCGCCACGGCGGACATCGAGGATCGGGTCGGGTTGTGTTTCATCGACATCGACGGATTCAAGGACGTCAACGATCGGTACGGGCACGGGACCGGTGATCAGGTGCTGGCGGCGGTGGCGTCGCGGCTCCAGGAGAGCGTGCTCGATTTCCGGTGTCCGGTCGCGCGCATCGGTGGCGACGAGTTCGTCGCGGTGATCCCGCCGCCGGCCGACCATTCCGGGGTGACCGCCGTGGCGACCAGTCTGCAATCGGCGCTCGTCGATCCGTTCTCCATCGGAGCGCTGCGGTTGCGGATGTCGGCCAGTATCGGCGCGGTGCTGACGGCTGTGGTCGGCACGCAGGCCGAGGCGTTGCTCGATGCGGCGGATACCGCGCTTTATCGGGCCAAGGCGGATGGGAAGGATCGCTGGGTGTTGCACACTCTCGAATCGCAGGTGACGCCGTCGTCCGTTGTCGGGGGATAGTGCTCGCGCCATTTCCGGTCGCCATTCTTTCGTGGGCGATAACCGCGTTCCATGCGGCGTTCTGCTGCGTTGCTCCGGGGCAGACCGATACGCAAATCATGCGCAGCAGAATGTGTTCGGTGTGTACCGTCGCGAAGCACGTCGATCGCTTTCGAGCGAAACTGTTCGTCGGCTGCGGTATCGAGGTCGGTCGGTGGAGACTCGCATCATCCTTGACCGCACCGCACTGATGACCGGTGTCGTTTGCCGGAACGCGCCGTGGAAATCGTTTCGGCGGTAAGCGATCCCGCCGGAGATTTCGCGGCATACGGCGGGGAATGGGCTCCGATTTCGCGACGCCGACCCTGAGCAGGAGGGGTGAACTGGGCGTTTGATTTTCGGTGAGGCTTTTGTGCGGACATCCCGATGTCACCCCGATCGCCGGGGTGACCTGGCCGTTTCGCGAGGCACCCTTAGCGATGTACATCGTTGGTTCAGGGTGCCGTTTGATCTCAGCTGCCATTGAAGATCGAGGAGGACAATGAGTACGTCCAGGGTCATCACGACAACGCTGCGTCTCTCACAATCCGCCAGTCGCAGGCTGGCCGCACGCGCCGCACGCGAGGGTACAACTTCTACCGCATTGCTAGACCGCCTCATCCGGGAGGGTGTCGATCAGCTCGACCATCCCGGCATTGTTTTCCGTGGGCCGATGAACGATCGCCGCGCCGCGTTGGTCGCCGGCCCCGATGTCTGGGAAGTCGTTGCCCGCCTACAGGAATTGGACGGGCCGGTCGAGCGGCGCATCGAAGTGCTGAGCGCGAAGTCGAGCCTGCATACCGGCAAGATCAAAATCGCCATTGCCTACGCCCGCGATCACGGCAGCGAAATCATCGAGCGGATCGGGCGCAATCGTGAAGCGGTGGAAGCGATTCGCCACCCGGCGTCCGCACGAGTACCTGTTATCGAACGGGACCACCTCACGCTGGTCACTCCGCTGCGCGAGTGATACGGCCGAATTGTCCGGTGCGCTAGTCGAATTGTCCGTTGTAGTGGCTGTTCACATCTCTGGGGAGCGAATGTGTACACCGCTGCGACCTGTGCACAACCCGCCCGGTCCGCGGGCGACCACCCGCCGCATCAGCTCGGGTGCCGTCCGCGGCCTGATCGGGGTCGGCGGCTCCAGTTGGGCGGCAAGCGGATTCGGGGCAACGCCACAACTGTCACGAATCGGACTGGTAGCAACCGCCCGCACACTGTGATCCACAGCACTGGGATAGATTGTGGACAACCCGCGTTCCTTGTGGATGAAGCATTTGCCAGCCAACGGATTTCGGGTAAGCATGGGCCATGCCCATCGACTATGACTCCTCGTCAGTGGCCCGCCGCGGACAACCTGTGCCGTTTGCCACGCCGACCGCCCCAGCCCGCGCGACACGCGAAGTTCTTCCGTCCCGGGTCGGAGGCATCGTATGATGTTGAGTATGAAGGCCCGGATGACGTTGAGTCTCGAACAGGCCACGGCTGACTACATCACCAAGCAGGCGGCGGCCGCGGGTGGGAATGTCTCCGCGTGGGTCGAGCGGCACTTCCGGGAGCAAGCGCTCCGTGAGTCGGTCGCGTCCTACGTCGAGTGGGACGCCGCGAACCCCGGTTACGCCGAGGCTGCCGCGGAAGAGACCGAGGCTGCGGCGCGCGAATCCGGGCTCGCGTGAACCGCGGGGAAGTATGGGGATACGAGCCGATCATCAACCGTCCAGGCGTTTCGACCCGTCGGCTGATCATCAGTGCCGCCCCGATCAATGAGAACCCGCACCTGAAGGTCGTGCTGACCTTGCACGTCCTCGACTCCGATCCCGGCGGGCTGCTGGCCGTCGAGCTCCCGCCGCACGGATGGGCCTCGGCGTTGCACCCCGAAGCGACCGTGCGCAGTCGGCTCGACGAGTGCGTCGGCGTCGCGGACACCGAGACGATGGACCGGGTATCGGTAGCTCTGCGGGCCGCGCAGGATCTCTGAGCGCCGCCGGCGACCGGCGCGGTCGACGGCGCGGACCGTTACCATCGCCGGCATGGTGTTGCGGAGTGGTGTGCGGAAACGACTAGGACTCGGGCTGCCGGTGGCGGTGTTGCCCGCGCTGGTCGCAACGGGGTTGATGGCACCGCAGGCGGGGGCGGAGGAGCGGGTGCCGGCCGACCAGCGGGAGGCGATGGGGTCGGCGGCGGGGACCGAGGGATTGGAACCCGGCCTCGCGGTGGCTTACACGCTGGCGGAGAACGAGGCGCACGCGCAAGGCGTGCCGCTGTCGATCACGTCCGGTTATCGCACACCCGATGAGCAGCAGCAGTTGTGGGACGACGGCTTGGCAACCTATGGCGGACCCGACGCGGCCCGCCGCTGGGTGCTGCCCCCCGAGGAGTCGACCCACGTCTCGGGGCAGGCGGTCGACGTCGGTCCGCTCGCCGGAGCACAGTGGTTGGAAGCCAACGGAAACCACTGGGGCCTCTGCCGCATGTACGACAACGAATGGTGGCATTTCGAACTCGCCACCACCCCCGGCCACCCCTGCCCACCGATGCGCCCGGACGCCAGTACCCGCTAGCGCATACCGGCCCCGGCGCGCGCCCGCCGGTGCGTCAAGACGAAAGCGCCGCAAGCGCCTAACCCCCTCGCCGCGTGCCGGTCGACGGGCCCGGACGCCAGTACTCGCTGAGGCTCAGCGCCCCCGGGCGATGCTTGCCCGCCGGTGTACCCGGCATCGGTACCCGCGGGTGTGTACCGCCCGGCGCCGCCCGCCGGTGTGCCCGGACGTCAGCGCCCGCTTGCGTTTTCCCCCTGGCGCGTGCCGGTCGACGGGCCCGGACGCCAGTACTTGCTGAGGCTCAGCGCCCCCGGGCGATGCTTGCCTGCCAGTGTGCCCGGACGTCAGCGCCCGCTTGCGTTTTCCGCCCCCGGCGCGTGCCGGTCGACGGGCCCCGACACCAGTACTCGCTGAGGCCCAGCGCCCCGGCGATGCTTGCCTGCCGGTGTGCCCGATGTCAGTGCCCGATAGCGCTTTCCACCCCGGCGAGTGCCGGTCGATGGGCCATGACGCCAGTACTTGCTGACGCCTAGCGATCCCGACGGCGCTTGCCCGCTGGCCTGTCCGGGGCCGGCCTGTCAGTGCTTGCTGAACCCGGCGCGTGCCCGTCGATGGGTACGGACGCAAGTGCTCGCTGAGGCTCAGCGCCCCCGGCGATGCTTGCCTGCCGATGCCCGCCCGCCAGGCAGTCGCGAGCGTCCGTTGACTTCGGTGGTGCCGAGGCGGGTTACGTCCCCGCCGCCATCGGGCTGTCAGACTGCGGGGATGAACGATTCGGTGCGGCGCCGTGGGCGCCCGGCCCGGCTGTCGCGGGATGCGATTCTGTTGGTCGCGGAGGAGATTGTGGACTCCGGGGGGATCGATGCGTTGACGATGCGTGCGGTTGCGCAGCGACTGTCTAGTTCGCCGATGGCGATTTACCGGCATGTCCGGGACAAGGATGAGCTGCTGTTGCTTTTGCTGGATCGGGTGGCGGCGACGCTGAAACGGCCGGAACTGCCCGAGGATCCGCGGCAGCGGCTGGTGGTGCTGTGGCGGTTTCTGCATGACGAGTTGGCGGCGCATCCGTGGGTGGTGGGGGTGTTGGCGAGTGGCAATCTGGTCGGTCGGTCGATTCTGTGGTTGCTCGAGGAGTTGTTGCAGGCGTTTGTTGCCTGCGGGCTCTCCACGGAGCAGGCGGGTGCCGCGTACCGGGCGGTGTGGCAATACACCGTCGGTGTGCTGACGATCCGAATTGCGATGACGCGCACCGGTTCCGATCCGGACCGCGTGAGTTTCCAGACCGCGATGATCGATGCCGCGGACCCGGGGGAGACCCCGGGGGTCGCCGCGCTCGCCACGGCGTGGCCGCATGCGTGGGACAACTACGACTTCGGGCTCAACGCACTGCTGGACGGGCTGATTCCGCGCTCTTGACAGTCCTCCCGCTTTTTTGTGTACTTATAAACAAAAGAGCGAGGAGGTAGTCATGATCGACGCCGATGTTGTCGTGATCGGTTCGGGCGCAGCGGGTTTGGCGGCTGCGCTGGCCGCTGCCGACGGCGGCGCGGAGGTGGTGGTGCTGGAGGCGTCGCCGCGGTGGGGTGGTTCGACCGCGGTCTCCGGCGGGCAGGTGTGGGCCCCGGCGAACCATCGGATGGACGAGTCCGACTCCCTCGACGAGGCGCTCACCTACTGCCGTGCCGCCGCACCCGGACGCGACGACGCCATGGTGGAAACGTTCGTGCGGACAGTGCCCGAGGTGGTGCGCTTTCTGGAGGAGCACTCGCCGATCCGCTTCGCCCCGGCTCCGGCCTATCCGGACACCTTCGCCGAGCTGCCCGGCGGCAAGACCGCGCGGCACGTCGAGGTCCGTCCGCTGGCCGTGGGCGACCTGGGTGACCTGAACGAACTCGTCTGGCCCGCACCGTTGTTCGCCCCGGTGCTGACCAATCAGGAAGTGCTGGAGCATTATCTGTTCGCCGGTGGCACGCCGCCGATGGAACTGATCGCCCAACGCACGGCCGCCGGGACGGTCACACTCGGCGCGGGGCTCGTGGTCGGGCTATTGCACGGCTGCCGAACGGCGGGCGTGCGCCTGATTCGCGACTGCCGCGCAACGGAACTGACGCGCGACGCGCAGGGCCGGGTCGATGGCGTGCGCATCGATCGCGCGGACGGCGCCGTTCGCGCACGCCGCGGGGTCGTGCTCGCCAGCGGCGGCTTCGAGCACGATCCGGCGCTGCGGACGCAGCTGTTGTCCGGGCCGCTCACCCATCCCGTGACGCCGCCGATCCAGCACGGCGACGCGCTGCGCATGGCCGGACGGGTCGGCGCGGCGCTGGCCTACACCGGCGAGTACTGGTCCTGGCCTGCCTGTCAGGCGCCGGATCGGACCTGGCCCGATCCCGCCGCCACGCCGCAACCGCAGCTCACCCTGCCGGAACGGTCACTGCCCCATGTGTTGTGGGTGAACTCCGCGGGCCGCCGCTTCGTCAACGAGACCAGCCACAACTGTGCGAGCGCCTTCGCTGATCTCGATCCCAACACCCACCGGCCGCGCAACCTGCCCGCCTGGGCCATCGGTGACGCGCAGTTCCGCGCCAAATACTCGGTCGCGGGCATCCCCGCCGGCACGCCCGCCCCGGACTGGCTGATCCGCGCCGACAACCTCGCCGAACTCGCCGAGCGTATCGGTATCGACCCGGCGGCGTTGGCGCACACCGTCACTCGCTTCAACGCGATGGCGGAGGCCGGGCGCGACGACGATTTCCAGCGGGGCCGTACCCGATACGAGCACGCGTTCGGCGACCCGACCGCGGCTCATCCGAATCTCGGACCGGTAAGCGAGCCACCGTTTTTCGCCGTTCCCGTGTACCCCGGCGCGGTCGGCACCAAAGGCGGCCCGCGCACCGACAACCGCGCCCGTGTTCTCGACTGGTCCGACCGGCCGATCCCCGGTCTCTACGCCGCGGGCAACGCGGCTGCGGCAGTGTTCGGACCCGGCACGATCGCGGGCGGACTGACGATCGCTTCGGCGCTCACCTGGGGCTGGATCGCGGGACGCGACCTGGCAAAAGGGGACTGACCGGCCTGGATCGGTGCCGAACCCCATTGTGTCGTAGGCCACTACCGAGTACTGTCTGCAATTCGAGACTGAATGGTTTCACTATCGGATAGGCAGGTCCGGCAACGATGCCGGAGGATGAGGGAGCCCTCGATGATGAGGTTTGCTACTCGGATACGCGCGGGGACCGCGATGGTGGCGGCTGCGATCGCGGTGTTCGCCACGGTGGCGCCGGCCGCGACCGCGGACATACCCGAACCGGGAACCACCGCGCAGAGCGTGTTCAACAAGCCCGGTCCTCATCCGGTCGCGACCCCGGTGCGCACGAATCCGTGTCAGGAATCGGTCTGGGGCATGGTCGAACACATCGTCGTGCACATGCTCGGCAACCGCGACGACATGACCTGCACCCAGGCCTTTCCCAACGGCTTGGACTCGCCGATCGGGGTGAACACCTACTACCCGGCCGATATCGCCGAACTTCCCGCGGCGCCGCTGCTGGTGTTCACCTCCGGGTTCGGCGCGAACCCGGGAATGTACGACGCACTCGCCCGGCAGTGGGCAAGCCACGGCTTCGTCGTGGTGATCCCATACGAGTTCTTCAACTCGCTGGTGTACGTGCCTGCCCTCGGCGTCGCCACCGCCGTGGTCGCCGATCGGGATCCGAATTCGCCGCTGTACAACAAAATCGATCTGAGCCGCACGATCTTCGGCGGTCATTCCGGCGGCGGGCAGGCGGCGCTGCAAGCGGGAACGGTGTTCCCGGGTATCGCATCGACGATCGATCCGGCGATGCGGGTGCGCGGCGTGCTCGCCATCGAACCGGGCCCGCTGGCGGTGGGTGCGCTCGTCTCGGTGCCGACGCTGTTCCTCACCGGCTACAACGATTTCGTGGTGCCCGACTTCGCCTGGGTCCGCTGGTGGCAATACAACCTGTCGTTCCAGGCGCCCGCGTGGATCGCCAATGCCCGTGGCGTGAGCCATTTCTCGCCGGTCGACGGGCTGGACAGCTATCTGCACACGGGCACCGCGCTGGCTTGGCTGCGATATCAGGCGTTCGGGGACGAGGTCGCGAAGGCGTATTTCGTCGGCCCCGACTGGCGGCTGCCCGCCGACAAGACCTTCTTCAGCGTGGAGCGCAATGCTCTCGCCAATGCGCTGACCTAGCGCCGACGCACTCAACAGCTCCACCAAATCAGCAAGGAACAGAACAGAAATGGGTCGAGCATGAATTTCCGTCGGGCGTGGGCCGGTGGGCTCTGTGTCACCGCTGTGGTCACCTTCGCACTGGTGGGGCCCAGCGCTGCGGCAGAACCCAGCGCCGTGGCAGAACCCAGCGCTGCGGCAGAACCCGGCGTCGCGGCGGAGTCCAGCGCCGCGTGTGCCGAGCCGCCCGCAGGCCGAGCAGTGCAACGCGTCGATCCGGCCACCGTCGGCTTCGACCCCGCGGCACTGACCGACGCACTGAACTTCGGCTCGGCCAAGGGCGCGTACGCGATCCAGGTGTACCGCCACGGCTGCCTGGTCGGTGACCGCACCGGCACCGGCAATCTGCCGGTGCCACTGGCCAGTTCGTCCAAGGGCGTCACCTCGGTCGCGGTGGGTCGCGCGATCACGCTCGGTTACTTCGGCCTCGACGACCCGCTCGGCAAGTTCTTCCCGCAGGCCGACGCCGCGCATGCCGCACTCACCGTCCGGCAGGTGCTGAATCAGACGACCGGCCTGCGCTTCTCCTGGGCCGCCGATATCGCGGGTATCGCCACCGACGAGGTGCTGCAATCCCTGCACACCCCGCCCGCCTTCGAGCCGGGCACGACCTTCCAGTACGCCCAGGCCGTGCTGGCCCTGTTGCCGAAGATCGTAGAGCTCACCACCGGCACGGACTTCCAGGACTTCGTCCAGCGAGAACTCATGCAGCCGTTGGGTATTGCCCGCGACCAGTGGGTCTGGCTGCGTGACCGCAGCGGAAACACCGCTGTCAACGGTGGTCTCGCGATGCGCGCCGACGATCTCGCCCGGCTGGGCCTGCTCCTGCTGCACGAAGGGCGCTGGGGCGGAACGCAACTGATCGATCCGGGCTATATCCGGCAGGCGCGTCAGCCGACCGATGCCAACGGTGGCTACGGATTCTTGTTCTGGCTCAATGCCGGTGACTCCTACAAGACCGCGACGGTGCCCACCGCCAAGGTGTTCGACCATCCGATGTTCCCCGGCGCACCCCGCGACCTGTATGCATTCGTGGGCGCGTTCGGCCAGTTCAACGTGGTGATCCCGAGCCGCGACATGGTGATCGTCCGGCTCGGCGTACCCGGCGGCATCGACACCGGGAATGTGCAGACTTCCCTTGCCGCCGAATCGAATCCGGACAACAAAGAGTTCCTGCGCCGGGTGGTCGCGGCCGTCACCGACGTGCCCGCCGAGCCGTTCGACGACCCGTACCGCTACGGCGACACCTTCGGCCCCATCATCAGTGATCTCGACGATCTCGCCTTCTGGGTCGACCCGGCACACACCGCCCAGATCCTCTTCGGTGTCGGCCCGTACGCCCCGTCGAACTGCAATGTGCTGTGGTGCAACGGAAAGCTGGTGCCGCAGGACATCTTCGCGAACATGCTCGACTCCACCGGCCAGATCGTCGCCGCTCTGCTCGGCCTCAGCCACGGCCCGCGCTGACTGTCGCGCACCTGATCTGAAATCTAGCAACGCTAGACAAGCTAGTAGCGGAATGTTACCTTTGCTCCAGCTTCTAGCGCTGCTAGATTTTGGAAAGGGAAGCCGAAATGCTCATCGTCACCGGCCAGATCATTGCCGTAGTCGCCGTTCTCGCCAATGCCGTCGTCTACGGCACCGATGTCTGCGGGGCGGTGATCATGCGGTCGGTCTACCGCAAGCTCGATGATGCGACCGTGACCGTGAGCGCGGGATGGGGTCACTACTACGGCGACAAGCGCATGCCGGTGGTCGGTGCGGGCGGTGTGGTCACCGCGGTGCTCACGCTGCTGATCGCGATTGTGGCCGGGCAGACCGGCGCCGCGGTCGCGGCGGGGATCACGGTCGCGGCGCTGCTGACCTGGCTGGCCCTGTACGTCCGCATCGCCAAGCCGATCAACGCCCAGCAGACCGCCGCCGCGCAGAGCGGCATCATCCCGCCCAATGCCCGTGCGCTGCAGGACGAGTGGGACAGCCTGCTGAAGTACCGCGTCCCCCTGCAGTTCATCGCCATCGCCGGACTGTGCGCCGCGCTGATCCTGTTCTGACCCAGCACTTTCCACACCCGACAACTTCCGGCCGATCGCCGGGCACGCCTGATATCGAATCGAGGAGTAACCGACATGACCTTCACCACCAATGAACAGCAGTTCCTCGCCGAGGCCGGGATCGGTCGCCTGGCTACGGTGTCGCCCGACGGCGTCGTGCAGAACAACCCGACCAGCTATCGGGTGAACGCCGACGGCACGATCGACATCGGCGGCATGCGCATGCAGGCCAGTCGTAAGTTCCGAAATGTCGAGGCAGGCAGCCGCGTCTCGTTCGTCATCGACCAACAGGTTTCCTTGGACCCCTACGTTATTCGCGGCATCGAGGTCCGCGGCACCGCCGAGGCACTCGACGACGAGGAGCCGCCGTTCCCACCCCAGGAACGCGCGATCATCCGCATCCACCCCGAACGGATCATCTCCTGGGGCATCGACGGCGGCTCCTTCGACTTCACCAGCCGCACCGCCGACTAGTCACCCGAGTACCAGGGCCTGCCGCAATGTCCCAATCCGGACTTTGCGGCAGGCCTAGGCTTTGTGTCGAAGTCCGATCCGGACTTCGACAGAGGCCCTAGCCGACCGTTGTCAGTTCGATCCCACCTTCGATCGTGGAGTGCACGCGGCGCCGGTTGGGAGAGCCGAGGGCGGCGGTGAGGTCGGTGCCGTCGTGTTCGGCGAGCAGGTCGCCGCTGTCCCACACGAGCAGGGTTGCGCTGACGGTGTTCTCGGCGGCGGCGTGCGCGAGGTCGTAGTGGGCGCAGCCGGGGACGTGCGGGTAGGTGATCCACAGGTCGTAGCCGGTCATGAACAGGTCGAGGTCGAATTGCACGCTGAGCCCGAGCAATTCGCTGCGGCCGTTGTCGTCGACACCGGCGAACGCCTCGTCCAGCGCGAGCAGGCGCGGGGCCTGCGGGTCGGCCGAGTCGAGCATGACGTGGGCGGCGGCGAACAGCGGCAGGTGCAGCGAGACGGACTGCTCGCCACCGGAGAGCGCGCTGTGCCTGGCCACGGTGAGCTTGTCCTCGCTGCCGTCGGCGGAGATGAGGGTGAACGAGAACACCCGCCAGGTGCGGTAATCCAGGGTCGCGGCCAGGATTTCGGGGTAGGAGCGCTCGGGGTGCGCGGCCCGCGCCGTCCGGATCTCGGAGGCGAAATGCGCACGGATGGTGGCGAGTTCGTCCGCGCCGAGGGCCGACGCGTCACGGTCGAGCAGCTTGCACATGGCCCGGGCCGGGTCGGAGAGCGTGTCGGCGAGCACCCAGTGCACGCCGATGGTGTTGCCGGAGGACATCCGCCGCTGCTTCATCTCCGCGCCCATCCTGGCGATGAGATCGCGGGCGTCGCTGGTGCGTTCGTAGATCTGCTGGGCCAGCCCGGTCAGCAGCGCGTCCTCCAGGATGCGGCGTTCGGCGTCGGTGAGCAGCAGCTCCTGGTCTTTGCGCGCACTGTCGATGCGGGCGGCGAAATCGGCGAGCGCCGACATGCCGTCGTCGTCCTGCACCTGCACCACGGTGAGCCCGTCCGCGGCGTCCCACTGGAGCCGGTAGTCGCGCCCGGATCCGGCGAGGGCGGCATCGAATTCCTGTAGCGCCGCCGTCACCGCGCTGCGGGTGGACTTACGCGTCGCCTCGCTGGCCCGCACCGAAGCGGTTGCGGTGGTGAGACTTTCGAAGAGTTCGGCGACCTCGTCCGGCAGCACCTGCGGTTCGGCCTCCGGCCCCGCCTGGGAAATCCGATACAGCAACTGTTCCGGCGTGGACCAGGCGGCCTCGCTGCTCGGCCAACGGCCCTCGGACGTAGCGCCGAGCAGCCGGAGCAGGTCCGGGCGGGCGTACGGGGCAAGGGCTTTCACGTCGGCGAGCACCTCGTTGAGCGCGGTGCCCAGTGCTTCGTGCGCGGTCCGATAGGCGGCCTCCGCGTCGCCGATCGCCTCGATCGCCTCGTTGGCGGCCTTGCGCGCCGCCTTCTGCTCGGCCTTGGTCGCCTCGATCTTCGCGCGCGCCCGCTCGAGTTCCTGATCGATGTCGGCGGCGCCCGCACCGAGGGCCTCGCGCAGGGTTTCGAGTTTGCGCAGCTGCTCCTGGTAGCCCGACTTGGCGGCCTCGGCCTCCTCGGCGAACGCCTCGGCCAGATCCTTGGCCTCGTCGTGGCGATCGCTGCCCTCGCGCTCGCGCTCGCGTTCCCGCTCGTGTTCGGTGCGCAGCCGCAGCAGCCCGGTGCCGGTGTTCTCGAAATGCCGGATGGCGGCGGCCAAGGCGTCGAGTTCGCGCGGATCGCGCGGCGTCCGGTGTTTCGTCGCGGCCGCGCGCAGCTTCTTCTCGACCGCGGTCGCCTCGGCGACGGCCTGATCGAGGTCGCGCTCGGCCTGGGTGGCCGCCTCGGAGCGGGAGCGCATCATGCCCGCCGTCTCGGAGACCGCGCGCAACGCGGTGGCGACCGCCGTGGCCCGCGGCAACGCCTTGGCGGCGGCCGAGATTCGCGCGAGTTCGGCGTTGGCGTCGGCCTCCTGATCCTGGGCGGCCCGCAGGGCTTCATCGGCCGCCTCGAGCGCCGCGGCGAGCTCGGTCAGCCGCAGTTCGCGGCGGCGGGCCCGGGCGGTGGCGCCGATGAACTCGGCGTCGGCCTTGTGATGCCTGCCCACCTGGACGCCCTGCCGGAAGGCTCCTGCCGTGCTCACCGAGATACCGGCGGTCGGATCACCCTTGCCCTCGTGCAGGGCAATCGAGGCGAGCACGTCGGCGACGGCCTGCCTGGGCACCGTCGGCTCACTCGAATCCTCTTCCACGACAAGGACATCGGCGAGCGTGCGACCCTTCGGCCGTTCCTTGGCGGGCAGCGGGACAAGGAACTGGTCCGAGTCGTACTTCGCGGGCGGCTCGGCGCAGATCCAGCCGTCGAGTAGATCGGCGGCGTGCAGGGCGGCCTCGATGCCCGCGGCGGCTTGCGGTGCGACGTCATCGGCGAAGCGAACCAGCCGCCACAGCGGAGCGCCGGGCCGATCGTCGGTGTTCCTGGCCCGCGCGGCGAAAGCCGGTGGCGCGTCATCGCTTTGCGCGGCGACCCGGTCCCGCTCAGCGGTCAACTCGGCGATCTGCTCGCGCGCGATCCCCGCGCGCCCGCGCGCTTCTTGGCGCTCGTTGCGGATCTCGTCGATCAGCGACTCGGTGCGTTCGGCGAGCACCTCCGCGACCGTCGCCTCCTCCGAACCCGCCTGCGCCAGCGCGGTATCCAACGCCTCGAACAGTCCGTTGCCGAGCGGGGCGTACACCTCGCGGTGCTCATCCCACCACTTGCGCAGTGCCGCGGCGGCTTCGGTGCGGGCCAGCACCACCGCCGCCTCGGCGTGCGCGACCTCGGCGGCGGCCGCCTCGCTCAACTCGCGTGCCCGTTCGGCGAGCCGCTCGGCCCTGGTGCGTTCGGCGGCCGCGGTCTCCATGACCCCGAGGGCCTGCCGGACCGCGCGCACATCGGCATCGCGCTCCTCGGCGTGGCCACGGACCGTCGCGGTGAGCTGCTCGGCCCGCGCCGTCTCCGACAGGGCCGTCCAGTTGATGCCGGCTTCCTCGGCGGCGGAACGCAATTCGTCCTCGCCACGGGCCAGCGCCGCGGCGGCGGTGCGCACGGCGGTGCGGGCCCGCTCGGCCTCCTGTGCCCGCTGGTCGAGGGTCTGGCGCGCCTTGAGCGCCTTGTCCCCGTGCACGCTGGCCGAGGTCTCCAGCCGGCGGACCGCGTCGGCGAGATCGTCGAGCTGCTGCTTGCCCTCGTACGCGCTGGAGCGCTGCAGGTTCTCCCGGTCGCCGAGCGCCTGCTCGTAGGCGCGGTCGGCGTCCTCGGCGCGGGTCTCGGCGGTGGCGCGTTCGGCCTCGCGCCGCTCGCGCAGCGCGGTCGCGGCGAACAGCGCGGTGCTCGCGTGGGTGACCGCGTCGAGCCGGGTGCGTAACTGGTCGACGTCCGTCTTGGCCTGCACCGCAAGGTATTTGCGGTAGACATCGACGAAGGCGCGGGTGGCGCTGTCGGCGTGCACCAGCCCCTCCAGGGTGCGGCCGACCTCCTCCATGTCGCTGAACGAGCGGGCCGCGTCCAGGATCAGCTGCTCGTCGAGCGGGCGCAGGCCGTCGGTGAGCGCCTGCGAAAGTCCGCGCGGGTCCAGGTTTTTCGCCAGCTGCGGGCGGCGCAGCGTGAGGATGAGGTTGATCAGCTGGTCGTAGCGCTGCGTGCCGAGCCCGAACATCCTGGCGTCGATGGCGTTGCGGTACTCGACGGGGCGATCGACGATGGCATCGGTGCCGATCTGCTCGGCCAGCTGCTTGCGGGTGAACGGCCGGTCGTCGGGTCCGATCAGCGAGAAGTCCACGCCGACCCGGCCGTCGGCCACGAAGTACCAGCGGGTCACCTTGTCCGAGGAGCGGGTGGCCCGCATGCCGATGCCGACGGTCACCGCCTCCGGGTCGTCCCAGTCGCCGCGCGCGAACTCCATCCACACATACGAGTAGGCCGATTCCTGCTTGCGGTACAACAGGTTCGACTTCATCGTGCGCTCTTCGCCGGCGAACGGGTTGAGCCTGCGTGGCTCGATCCGCCCGTCCAGCACGAACGGGAACAGCACCTCGAGTGCCTTGGTCTTGCCGGACCCGTTCGGTCCGCGCAGCACCAATCTGCCGTCGGCGAAGCAGAATTCCTGGTCGCGGTAGTCCCACAGGTTGACGATTCCGGCGCGGGTCGGGATGAACCGCACTCCGCCGTGAATGAGCGACATCGCCTCAGTTCCCTTCCGTGCCAATGCTGTCGGACCCATAGGTGTCGGCCGCGGTGACGAACAGTTCCTCGGTGCGCTTGGCGCGCACGGTGACGACGGCGCCGCGATAGCGCGCCAGGGCGGGCAGCACCAGCAGCCCGTCCTCGACCGTCTGTACCAGGCGCAGCCGTTCGAGCAGCGCCACCACCTCGGTGGTCAGGCCGGGCACATCGGCCTGCCACTGCGCGGCGAAGGTGGCGCCGTACCGATCGGCGAGCGCCTGCACGGTCTCGCGCACCCACGCCGCATCGATCACCGGATACGTTGTCTCGACCGGATCTTCGGTGTCCTCGTCGGCATCGAACGCCGAATCCGACTGTGCCGAAAAGTCATCCAGCGCCCGCAACTCGGCGAGCGGGGCGAAGACCGTCGATTCCGGGATCGCGCCGTCCAGCTGCGCCGCGAGCGCCTCGCCCGGATCCGGTGCGGCGGGGCGCTGTTCGAGCGGGCTGTCGAGGTCGAGCACCCGGTCGGCGATCTCACCGGCCAGCAGCAGCCCCACCTGCGCCAACGTTCCGGTGCTCGGGAATCGGATATCCGAGAGCCGCCCGGAGATGTCGATCAGCGCGACCCCCTCCGCCCGGCGTTCGGCTCGCAGCCCGGTGAACAGCTCGACGTCGGCGACGATCCGATCCTGCCCCAGCACCGGCCGTTCCGCGGGCTCGAGGTCGTCGAGGTACACCACCGGCCGCTCGACCAGCGCCCGGCGCACCCGTCGCGCCAGGTCGGCGGCGGTCGGCGCGTGCGCGGGACCGCTTGCGCCCGCGGCTTCTTCGGTGAGCAACCCGCGCACGCTGTGCAGATGCTGCAGCGCGCGCGGCGGCCGGAACAGCGCGAACACCACCGGGCGGTCGATGTCGTAGAGCGCTTCGCCCGCCTCCGGATCGCTGGCCCAGCCACCCGCGTCACCGTCGGCCAGGGTGAGCGCGCCGCGATGGGTCAGCCAGCCGATCGCGTCCACGAAGGCGTCGCGGTCGGCCGCGCGATCGGTGGACAGCTCCAGTCCCTCCACCCGGCCGGCGTACGCGGCGACCTGATCGGCCAACTCCGACAACGTGGTCTGGTCGCCGGCCCGGCCGAGCGCGGCGATGGAGAGCGCGAGGTAGGCGTAGCGGCGTCGATCGAACAGTCGGTCGGCGGGCGTGCGCGCAGGCTTGCCCGCGTCCAGCCTGTCGATGATGGGGAACACCCGGGCGGTGGTCTCGGTGACCTCCAACCGGTAGCCGAACAGCTCGGCCAGGTCCTCGCGCAGTTCGGTGGCCCACCGGCGGATCAGCGGCAGCGCGATCCGATCCGGATAGGTCCTGGTCACCAGATGATTGGCGAGGATCACCCTGGCCGCGCGCTGATAGTTGTCCAGCGCAAGGGAATCGATCTTGCGTCCGTGCATCATCCGCGCCACCCGGGGCCGGGCGTCAGGGCCTGTCTCATCGAGCCTCCTTGGCGCCGCGCGGCCGGGTCTTGGTGGTCTGGCGCACCTCGAGCCTGCGATTGTTCAGATGCAGCAACCCGTGTGCGGTCTGCACCACGGTAGAACCGTCGTGCTCGGACACCGTCAGCGTGACCCCGCTGTCGGATCCGGTGGTCCCGGCGACCCGGCCGCTCACCGGCACCCACGCGGTGGACGCCGCGTCGAGCAGCCGCAACAGCACCTCGGTCTCGCGTTCGTCGAGCACCCGCTCGTGCACGTCGGCGGCGGCCAGCGATTTGGCCGCGTCGGCCCGCGCCCGTTGCGCGTCCAGCTGCGCCTCACGCAACCGTCGAATACCGGCGTCGTTGCGATGGATTCGCGCGGGCGCGCCGGCCGACGGCGGCCGGCCCGTCTCGGCCAGGGTGCGGGAGATCTCCAAAGGCGGCGCCTCCCACCAGGACCGCTGCGGGGGGATGAGGTCCGCGTCCGGATGCTCCATGGCCAGGTGGCGCGGCCTGCCCAGGCCGAACACCGCGTCGAAGAGAGCGTGCGCGCTGTCCGCGCTCGGCGCGGCGGTGAACCAGCCCGCCAGATGCCGCAGCGCCGACTCCCGGCTCACTCCGCCGCGCCGCGTCTCGGTGACCCGGCGCAGCAGCGAGAGCACGGCCGCGATAGCGCTCATGGTCGCCTCGCGCAACCGTTCCGCCTCGGTGGTGCCCGCGTGCTCGCCGGAGCCGGACGCGACGAACCAGGTCCGCAGCCCGTCCCAGCGTGCGTGCCAATCGGCCTGCCGCTCCGCGAAACTCAGCAGCACCCGTTCGTCGCAGCCTGCGGCGCGCTCGATCAACTCCTCGACACCGGTCTCCTCGATCTCGGCGATCGCGCCCGCCAGCCGTGGCGTGAATCGGGCCAGGTCCAGGCTGAATTCGCGCATGTGCGCGAGCAGCGCGTCCTTGTGCGCCAGAAAGGATTCCGGGGTGATCTCGGTGGTCCGCACGAGATCGCCGAGGGAGAGATAGAAGTGTGCGGCGCGGGCTGCCATATCGGTCAACGCGGCGTCGAGACGGCGCAGCGTGCGGTAGACCCGCTCGGCGTCGCCCTCGCGATTGGCCGCGGCGAGGGTGTGCAGGTCGGCGAGCAACTCCGGCAGCACCAGCCGGGACAGCGACGCTTCATCGAGCCGGGCGTTCAGTACGCCCGCGACCGCGCGGTAAGCCTGGAACCCGGCCTGGGAGAACTGGTAGACGAAGTGCCGGTTCCGATATTCGGCCAGGGTGGCGGCGCGGGTGCCGTCGTAACTGCGCTCCAGCACTCCCCACTGATGGAGTTGATCGAGCAGCGGGCCGATTTCGGCGGCGGTGAGGCGAGGTGCGTTCGGGCGGGCGCCGCGCTCGGTGGACCAGACGGCGGCGCTCGCGGGACCATCGTCGGCGTGAGCTGGGCTGTCCGACTGCGATGTGTCGCCGGACTGCGCCTGGTTATCGGACTGCGCTGCGCTATCGGACTGCGCTGCGCTATCGGACTGCGCTGAGTTGTCGGACTGCGTTGGGTTACCGGACTGCGCTGGACTGTCGGACTGTGCTGCGCCGCCGACCTGCGCTGTGTCATCGGACGGCGCGGTGCCGCCGGACCGACCGGCCGACTTGTCCTCTATATGTTGCTGGCTCTCGACGTCAGACGCGGATTCCGATTCGAGCAGGTCAGGTGTGCGCAGGTTGTGTCCGTTGCGTTCGATCCACTCCGCCACATCGTCGGCGTGCAGCAGCACTACGTAGGCGGCGCGGGCGCTGTCGAAAGCGCGCAGCACCCACAGATAGTCGGCGCGGCGCTCGGCGGTGGCGAAGGAGAACAGCCGCAGCCGGTCGTCCCACAGGACGGAGGCGATGGCTGAGCCGTCGACGGAGTCGGTCACCGGGAACAGGGTAGTAGCGGGCCGGTCGCCGACAACGCGAACGTACCCAGTTCGGCGTGGCCGTGTCCTGTTTGCCGGATGTTCGCCGTGGAATCGGGGTGTGTCACAGGGGATGGCAGCCGCTGGAGTCGGTACCGGTCACTCGGTAGAGAGGGCGCGCAGCTGGTCGAAATACACGCGGGTGCGCGGATCCCCGGGGTATCGGGCGATGATTTCCCGCGCGGCCTCGCCCGCGATCCACATGAGCGAGGGCAGTGAACGGCGTTTACCCGCGAACGCGCGCAGTCCCTCATCGACGGCGAGTTCCAGATCGCGGTTGCGCACGGCGACCACCGCGAGGGTGAGATGCGCCTCGGACACCCGCATCGGATTGCGAACGGTGCCGTCGGCTCTGGTCGAGTTGCGGATGACCTCGTTGGCGTAACTCTCGGCGCGCCGATCCTCGCCCGCGACGCGGCAGCAGTCCATCGCGTAGAAGTCGAACTTCTGTGGGTCGACCACGAAATGGTTGTCCAGGTTGATCGGATGGTCGAGTCGCTCCAAAATTGCTCGGCCCTCATCGAGGGCCGTTTCGACCTCGTGCCGGTCGCCGAGTCGCGCCCACGCCTTGGCCCGCTGCGCCGCGAGTTGCACACCGACGCCCAGGTTTCGGCTGGCCTCGAGGGCCTGGTCGACCGCGTCGATCGCACCCCGGTAGTTGCCCTGGGTCAGCGCGAACCAGGCCGCCATTTCCGCGCTCCACCCGGTGATCTCGGCATTCTCGGCCTCCTGGCCGAGCGAGTACGCCGCGCGTCGGGTCGCCTCGGCGGCGGTGCGCCGGCCGAGGTCGTAGTCCACGCAACCCACCAGCAACGCAACCCATCCCGCGAGCACCAGGATGTCGCGGTGCTGCGCCAAAGTCAGTCGGCCGTCCAGCAGTGAGGTAATTCTCCGCAACCATCCGGTGCCCTCGGCGTGCAGCTCGTGCGGATCGGCATAGGAGTACTCGCAGCAGAGGCGTTCCGCGGTGATGCGGATGGCATCGAGGGTGGCGGGCGAGACGTCCGACATGCGCAGGCGGCCGATGAATTCCAGCGTGTCCATGCCCGTTGCCGAGAGCACCTCGTCGTCCCGGTTCGGCCGGGCCTTGGGGAAGAACGCCGCCGTGACGGTGTCGAAAGCGGCGGCGATGATAGGGGCATAGAAATCATCCGGCCGCGACTCGCCCGATTCCCAACGGCGCCAGTTACGCAGCAGTGTACTGTCTGTCGGCAGGTTGTGGGATGACTTGGCGCGCATCACGCGGACGGCATCTGCTTGTGACCACCCCCGCGCATCGCGTTCAGAACGCATCCGGACAGCCCAGACGGGTCGATCGTCTCCAGCGGCCACGTCAGTAGTATCGCACCAGTTAACGCCCGGTGGCCGAGATAGGGCATATAGGTGTCAGTGGGTTGACATCTGCATTCGCAGTTTGGCGTTGTGCATGCTGGACCCATGGGAGCGGAAAGTTTGCCGGACCCTTCTTGTTACAGCCAGATGCAATTGCATCTGTTCTTGCAAGGCGCAGTGCCCCACAATGGGGGAGATCCACATGAGAACAGCGGTACCCAATCCAACGGAGGTTCGGGTGGAAGCGTTGATCTATGGATACTTGCGTGACGATTTGGCCGATGGCCACAGTGCAGAGCTCGAGGATGCGATGAGCAGCCTCGCCCGTGAGGAAGGGCTCTGCTTCGCCGCAACGTTCCATGAATCGACTTCCGGTGACGGCACGGCATTTGTCGAGCTGACCCAGGAGCTCAAGCGGGCGGACGCGCACCACGTAGTGGTTCCGTCGCTCGATCACCTTGCCGGCCAGACGATCCCACGGGATATTCTGCTAGCGAAGCTGGCGCGCGAGGCGGCGGCGCAGGTCTGGACCATCGAGACCTGACAGCCACGACGGCACGCCGGACCAGTGGGGTATCGCCCAGCGAGTGGTCCGTCCCGATCGCCGTCGCACTTCCGCGAGCACTCTCGTCGCGGCCACACCGGCCAGCAGCGAGGCGAGCAACGCCGCAACATGGTGTTGCCCGAACAGCGGATACACCTGCCAATGCAGCAGATACACGAACAGCGAGCTGTCGGCGAGCACCGCCGCGACGACTGCGAGCAGGGCGGGCACCCGGATCGCGGGCAGCCAGATGAGCAAGAGCAGCCCGGCCATCACCAATCGCTCGCGATCCGGCACGCCGAAATAGCCGGGCACGCAGGCCAACAGGACGGCACTGACCACGAGTCGCTGCCACGCCGTCGTCGCCTTCGCGGCCGCCCAGCCCATGGCGACGAACCACACGGCCAGCGGTGAGAACGGCACATCCTTTGCCGGATAGAGACCGAACGGCTGATAGCGCAGCACCAAGGTGAGCGCGAGCAGGCCGATGGCGAACCAGAACGGTGCGCGCCGTTCCAGCGCGTCCACCAGGGGTACCCGCAGCAGCAGCGCGGCAGCCACCATGAAGTAGACCAGTACCTCGATGAACCACAGATGCCCCGCGGTGTCGCTGTCGTGCGGGCCCAGAATCTTGTTGAGCAGCAGCACGTTCTGCCAGCCGTAGTAGTCGGTGAACAGCAAAGTGACGGCTACCCATGCGGCGGTCGGCACGGCGATCAGCGCGACCGTGCGCAGCACGTGCCGCAACCGTTCGGCACGCGGCGAGGCGGTCACCGCGAAGCGGGCGAAGTTGAATCCGGCCACGCCGAGCAGCACGTGCGCGGCGCCCCACCACACGAACAGGCCGATGTGCGTGCCTGCGATCAGCACGATGGCGGCGGCGCGCAGCAGCGTGCTGGTGTCGACGGTCCGGCCGAACCGCCTGCCGCCGTGTGGGATCCGGTCCAGCTCGGCGACGGTCATGGTCGGCCAGTCGGCGGGCAGCCTGCCGAGCGCGCGTTCCACCCTGGCCGCGGTCGTGACGTAGGTCAGCGAATTGCCGCCGAGGTCGACGAAGGTGCTGTCCGGGTGGATGAGCGCCGGGTCGAGGCCGAGCGAGGTCGCGTAGAGCGCGCGGATGCCCCGGCTCTCCGGCGGGGGTGCCGACAACGTGCGAACGGCCGGATAGTCCGGCTTGCCATTGGCCAGTCGCGGCAATTCCTCGACGGCACATACTCGTACGGACGCGGCGGGCAGCCCGGCCAGCTGCGCCGCGGTCTCCGTCGGATCGCTGGCGGGGCTCTCCACGGCGACGACGAGCAGTTCGTCGTCGTCGGTGCAGCAGACGGTGAAACCCGCGGCCGCCAGCCCGGATTCGAGGCGCTGGAGATCGATGCGCAGGCCGAAGATCTTCGCGAACCGGCTGCGGCGGCCGATCACCTGGTACAGACCTTCGGGGGTGCGGCGGGCGAGATCGCCGGTGCGCAAAGCGGTTACGGTGCGCCCGAGCGCGAGATCGGCGGGCGACTCGGCGTAACCCAGCATAACGTTGGGTCCGTGATACACCAGTTCGTGCGGCACGGTGTCGGTCGCGTGCCCACCGAGGTCGACCCCGGGCTGGTGCCCGCCGGTCTCCTCGATCGGTTCCAGACTGAATTCGCCACCGGGGATGGGCACCCCGATGCAGTCCGGTCGCTCGGCCGCCAAATCCGGTGGCAGATAGGCCATTCGGGCGGTCGCCTCGGTCTGGCCGTACATCACGAAGAAGTCCCAGCCCGCCTGTGCGCCGAGCCGGGCGTAGTCGCGGACCCGGTCGGGGGCGAGCCTGCCGCCCGCCTGCGTGACATACCGCAGATCGGGCAATGCCATGTGGGCGAAGCCGATTCGGTCCAGCAGATCGATGGTGTAAGGGACGGCCGCGAAAGACGTTGCGCGACAGGCGCGGAACTCGTCCCAGAACACGTCGTCCAGTACCGACCGTTCGGTGAGCAGCAGGCTCGCGCCGCGCAGCAGGTAGCTGTGCACCACCGAAAGCCCGTAGCAGTAGAACATCGGCAGGGTGGTCGCCGCCCGGTCGTCCGGGCCGATGGCCAGGTATTCGGCGATGGCGGCCGCATTGGCCAACAGGTTCGCCGAGGAGAGCCGGACCAGTTTCGGTGAGCCGGTGGAGCCCGAGGTGCTGAGCAGCAGCGCGAGATCCGGATGCAAGGTGTGCGCGGAGGTCGCGCGCCGGATGTGTGGCCGGCCGTCCTCGATGACCACGTCGGGATCGTAGGCGCTCAGCAACTCGTCGGTGACTTCCGCGGTGAGCAGCACGACGCAGCCTGCGCTGAGCGCGCCGAGATACCCGACGAGCGAACGCAGATCGTTGCGGGCCGCGAGCGCGACGAGCCGCCGGTTCGTTCCGAGCTCGGCCGCGAAATCCTCGACGAGCGTCGCCAGCTGGGCGTAGGTGACCCGCCGCGCCTCGTCGGCCGCCGTTTCCGGCGCCGCGCCATCCGCCCCGGGCGAGCCAGGGCAGAGGACGGCGACCCGCTCGTCGAAACTACGCAGGTGCGCGACGAGCGAGGGAAAGGTCACCCTAAAAAGAATAGGGGGCAGCGGCATTCCGGCCAACAAGCGGCCCCCTGGTGAACGCCGAGCAAACCCGAAATCGCTGGCGCTCGGGCGTGTTCAGAGTCCGAAGCTGCCTGGGCCGCGCCTGCGCAGGTACTTCTCGAACTCGGCCGCGATGGCGTCGCCGTCGATCTTGGCCATCGCCTCGTTCACGTCGACCGCCGCGTCGCCGCGTTCCTCCAGGGAGCGCACGTACTCGCTGACCTCGTCGTCGCCTGCGGTCATCTCGTTGACCGCGGTCTCCCATTCCTCAGCCTGCGTGGGCAATTCGCCGAGCGGCACCTCGATATCGAGCACGTCCTCGACCCGGTGCAGCAGCGCGATGGTGGCCTTCGGGTTCGGCGGCTGCGAAACATAGTGCGGCACGGCGGCCCAGAACGACACCGCGGGCACGCCCGCCTTCACGCACTGATCCTGCAGCACGCCGGTGATGCCGGTCGGCCCCTCGTACCTGGTCTGCTCCAGGTTGAAACGCTCCGCTGCTTCTTTGCTGTAGGCGGACCCGGTGACCGGGACCGGGCGGGTGTGCGGAGTGTCGGCCAGCAGCGCGCCGAGGATGACGACGGTTTGCACGCCGAGTTGTTCGATGAACTCCAGCAGGTCCTCGCAGAAGCTGCGCCAGCGCATATTGGGTTCGATGCCGCGCAGCAGCACGATGTCGCGGTCGCTGCCGGGCGGCGAACAGACCGAGAGCATGGTGGAGGGCCACTGGATTTCCCTGGTCACGCCGTCCACCTGCCGGACCGTCGGCCGGTTGACCTGGTAGTCGTAGTAGTCCTCGGAGTCGAGTTCGGCTAGCGGCTCCGCGTCCCAGATCAATTCCAGATGCTCTACGGCGCCGCTTGCGGCGTCGCCCGCGTCGTTCCAGCCTTCGAAGGCCGCGACCAGCACCGGTTCCCGCAACGTCGGCAGTTCCGGATCGGGAGTTTCACTGGGGTTCACTCGGTCAGCCTAATGTGTGCGGCGAACTGGCGTGTCGTATGCCGTGGCCGGGCCCGGCGTGTTCGACGGCGTCGGCGGCGCAGGTGTGTCCGTGTCCACCCGGCTCGGGGGGTCGGTCTGTCCGACCGGACCATTACGCTGGTCCTCATGTCTGCGTCACTGCCCGCCGAGTTCGACACCACGCTACTCGACACGTTGCGCCGCCGCGTCGTGATCGGGGACGGTGCGATGGGCACGATGTTGCAAGCGGCCGACCTCACGTTGGACGACTTCCTCGGTTTGGAAGGTTGCAACGAAATCCTCAACGACACCCGCCCCGACGTGCTGCGCAGCATCCACCGCGCGTACTTCGAGGCGGGCGCCGACGCCGTCGAGACCAATACCTTCGGCTGCAACCTGCCGAACCTGGCCGACTACGACATCGCGGACCGCATCCGGGATCTGTCCGAGCGCGGCACCCGGCTGGCCCGCGAGGTCGCCGACGAGATGGGGCCGTCCGCCGACGGGACGCCGCGCTATGTGCTCGGCTCGATGGGGCCGGGCACGAAGCTGCCCACCCTCGGCCATGCTCCTTATACCGCGCTGCGTGACGCGTACACCGAATCCGCGCTCGGCATGCTCGAGGGCGGCGCCGACGCCATTCTCATCGAGACTTGCCAGGACCTGCTGCAGGTCAAGGCGGCGGTCACCGGCAGCCGCGAGGCCATGCGGCAGCTCGGCAGGCGCATTCCGATCATCACCCACGTCACCGTGGAGACCACCGGCACCATGCTGGTCGGCAGTGAGATCGGCGCGGCACTCACCGCGCTGGAGCCGCTCGGCATCGACATGATCGGCCTCAACTGCGCGACCGGTCCGGCCGAGATGAGCGAGCATCTGCGGCATCTGTCCCGGCACGCCCAGATTCCGGTGTCGGTGATGCCGAACGCCGGCCTGCCGGTGCTCGGCGCGAACGGTGCCGAATACCCACTGACCCCCGAGGAGCTGGCGGTCGCGCTGAGCGGCTTCGTCTCCGAGTTCGGGCTCGCGCTGGTCGGCGGCTGCTGCGGCACCACGCCCGAGCACATCCGGCAGGTGACCGAGGCGGTCCGCGAGATCGAGCCGAAGCTGCCGCCGATCGACGCGCGCCGCGCCCCGGCGCACGAGCCCGCCGTGTCCAGCATGTACACGGCGGTGCCGTTCCAGCAGGACGCCTCGATCATGATGATCGGTGAGCGCACGAACGCCAACGGCTCCAAGGCCTTCCGCGAGGCGATGCTGGCCGAGGACTGGCAGAAGTGCCTGGATATCGCCAAGGATCAGACCCGCGACGGCGCGCACATGCTGGATCTGTGTGTGGACTACGTCGGCCGCGACGGCGCCAAGGACATGGTCGCCCTCGCGAGCAGGCTGGCCACCTCGTCGACGCTGCCGATCATGCTCGACTCCACCGAAACCCCGGTGCTGAGGGCGGGTTTGGAGCACCTCGGCGGGCGCTGCGCGGTGAACTCGGTGAACTACGAGGACGGCGACGGGCCGGAATCCCGTTTCCACCAGACCATGCAGCTGGTCGCCGAACACGGCGCCGCGGTGGTCGCGCTGACCATCGACGAGGAGGGCCAGGCCCGCACCGCCGCGAAGAAGGTGGAGATCGCCGAGCGGCTGATCGCCGACATCACCGGCAACTGGGGGGTGCGGGAGAGCGACATCATCATCGACACCCTCACCTTCACCCTGGGCACCGGCCAGGAGGAGTCGCGCAAGGACGGCATCGAGACCATCGAGGCCATCCGGCTGCTCAAGGAGAAGCACCCCGCGGTGCAGACCACCCTGGGCCTGTCGAACATCTCGTTCGGCCTGAATCCCGCGGCCCGTCAGGTGCTGAACTCGGTGTTCATGCACGAATGCGTGCAGGCCGGACTGGATTCCGCGATCGTGCACGCGTCGAAGATCCTGCCGATGGCGCGGATTCCGGACGAGCAGCGCGAGACCGCGCTGGATCTGGTGTACGACCGCCGCGGCGAGGACTACGACCCGCTGCAGAAGCTGATGGGGCTGTTCGAGGGTGTGTCGACCTCGTCGT
This sequence comes from Nocardia sp. XZ_19_369, assembly GCF_015355715.1. Classification (NCBI taxonomy): domain Bacteria; kingdom Bacillati; phylum Actinomycetota; class Actinomycetes; order Mycobacteriales; family Nocardiaceae; genus Nocardia; species Nocardia sp. XZ_19_369. The sequence continues at coordinate 163,426 of NZ_JACVED010000012.1, forward strand.
CGCGGGCCTCGCGCGCCGAGGAGTTGGCGCAGCTGCCGCTGTTCGAGCGGTTGGCGCGGCGGATCGTGGACGGTGAACGCAACGGCATGGAGGCCGACCTCGACGAGGCGATGCAGGAAGTGCCGCCGCTACAGATCATCAACGAGACGCTGCTCTCCGGCATGAAGACCGTCGGTGAGCTGTTCGGCTCCGGTCAGATGCAGCTGCCGTTCGTGTTGCAGTCGGCCGAGGTGATGAAGTCCGCGGTCGCCTACCTGGAGCCGCACATGGAGGCCACCGACGACAGCGGCAAGGGCCGCATCGTGCTGGCCACCGTCAAGGGCGACGTGCACGACATCGGCAAGAACCTGGTCGACATCATCCTGTCCAACAACGGCTACGAGGTGGTGAACCTCGGCATCAAGCAGCCGATCGCGACCATTCTCGATGCCGCGGTAGATAAGAAGGCCGACGTCATCGGCATGTCCGGGCTGCTGGTCAAGTCGACCGTGGTGATGAAGGAGAACCTGCAGGAGCTCAACACCAAGGGCGTGGCCGAACAGTTTCCGGTGCTGCTCGGTGGCGCGGCGCTCACCCGCGGTTACGTCGAGAACGACCTGACCGAGGTGTACGAGGGCGACGTGCATTACGCCCGCGACGCCTTCGAGGGCCTGCGGTTGATGGACGACATCATGACCCGCAAGCGTGGCGGCGGCCTCGACCCCGACAGCCCCGAGGCGATCGCGGAGCGGGAGAAGGCGGCCGAGCGCAAGGCGCGCCACGAGCGGTCCAAGCGCATCGCCGAGGAGCGCAAGTTGGTCGAGGTGCCGATCGAGGTGCCCGCGCGCTCCGACGTGGCCGCGGATGTGCCGGTGCCGACCCCGCCGTTCTGGGGCACCCGCGTGGTGAAAGGCCTGGCGCTGCACGAGTATTCGGGGCTGCTCGACGAGCGGGCGCTGTTCCTGGGCCAGTGGGGTCTGCGCGGCCAGCGCGGCGGCGACGGGCCCAGCTACGAGGAATTGGTGGAGACCGAGGGCAAGCCGCGCTTCCGCGCCTGGCTGGACCGGCTGAGCACCGAGAACGTGCTCCAGCATGCCGCCGTGGTGTACGGATACTTCCCCGCGGTGTCCGAGGGCGACGACGTGATCGTGCTCACCGAGCCGAATCCCGGTGCGCCGGAACGGTATCGGTTCACCTTCCCGCGTCAGCAGCGGGATCGCTTCCTGTGCATCGCCGACTTCATCCGCTCGCGCGAGCGGGCCGAGGAGACCGGCCAGGTCGACGTGCTGCCGTTCCAGTTGGTCACCATGGGTCAGCCGATCGCCGACTTCGCCAACGAACTCTTCGCGGCCGACAACTATCGCGACTATCTCGAGGTGCACGGCATCGGCGTGCAGCTCACCGAGGCGCTGGCCGAGTACTGGCACCGCCGAATCCGCGAGGAACTGACCCTGGACGGTCACGCGGTCGCCGACTCCGACCCCGCCGACGTCCTGGAGTACTTCAAGCTCGGCTACCGCGGTGCCCGCTACTCGTTCGGTTACGGCGCCTGCCCCGACCTGGACGACCGTGCCAAACTGGTCGACCTCCTGGAAGCCGACCGCATCGGCGTCGTCCTCTCCGAGGAATTGCAGCTGCATCCGGAGCAGTCCACCGACGCGTTCGTCCTCCTGCACCCCGAGGCGAAGTACTTCAACGCCTGACTTTCACCCGGCGCACACCTTTTACGTAAGCCGCACACCGTCTACAGCGGGTGTGCGGCTTATGTAATGGGTGTGCGGTCTTGGTGAACCCGAATTTCGGGCACCGCGGACGGCCGTTGTGCAGCGAAATCGGTTATAACTGTCGTGATCGAATAGTGATGGTGGTCACGGTGTCGCGGAACACTGTTCGCGTCCGGCGAGGGCCTTGGCTACCTGCTCGTATGTCGTGATTCGGGCAAATCCCGACGCGCCGAGGGTATTTCGTGTCTCGGCGTGGCGCGGCGCTGACCTGGGGGATTGCTCAGGGAGTTTCGGTGAGGTGGATGTGTGTCGGGTGGGTATGCCATTGTCGGAGGCGTTGCAACTGCATCCGGGGCAGTCGGCGGGTGCGTCGCCATCGCTGCATACGGGTGCAAAGGACTTCGGCGCGTGGCATTTTCGGGATTTTCCCGGCGGTACGCGCCAGTGCAGGACCAGCTCGGCGCGTAAGCAGGAAGGCACAACAGCATGACGGCGGACCGATTGATCGCGGGACGGTATCGACTCACGGATCCGATCGGCACAGGTGCCATGGGCGTTGTGTGGCGGGGGACCGATGTCCGCCTGCGGCGCACGGTCGCGGTGAAGCAGTTGATCCTCGCGCCCGGACTGTCCCGGACCGCGGCGCTGGAGGCGAAGCTGCGCGCCATGCGCGAGGGCCGGATCGCGGCCCGGCTGCACCATCCGCACGCCATCACCGTCTTCGACGTCGCCGAGGAAGACGGCCAGCCCTGGCTGGTCATGGAATACATGAACGCACCCAGCCTGGCGGCCAAACTCTCCGGCAAACGGACCCTGCCGCCGGTGGAGGTCGCGCGCATCGGCGCGCAAGCCGCGGCCGCCCTGGCCGCCGCCCACGATGCGGGCATCATGCACCGCGATGTGAAACCGGCGAACCTGCTCGTCGGCGACGACGGCACCGTGAAACTCACCGACTTCGGCATCTCCCGCGCGGTCGGCGACGTCACCGTCACCGCCACCGGCTTCCTCGCGGGCACCCCCGCCTACTTGGCCCCCGAGGTGGCACGCGGCGAGAACCCGGAACCCGCCTCCGACGTATTCGCCCTCGGCTCAACGCTTTACGCCGCCGTCGAAGGTCAGCCGCCGTTCGGCGAGAGCGACAACCCCCTCGCCGTCCTGCATGCCGTCGCGCGCGGCCAGGTGCCGCACCCCGAGCACGCCGGTGCGCTCGGCACGGTGCTGATGCGGCTGCTCGCCCCGACGATCGACGCGCGCCCGACCATGCGGGAGGCGCAGCAAGCCCTCGAAGCCGTTGCGGAAGGCCGTGATCCGAAGCTCGGCACCCCCTCGCTCACCAAGGCCCTGCCCGCGCCGGGCGCCGACGCGACGACCGTCATCCCGCACCCGGGCACCGACGGCAGCACCTCGAACGCCAACGACGCCACCTCCATCGTGGCGACCGCCGCGCTGGCGAATTCCGCTGCCGCCGAATCCGTTTCCGCCCAACCCCCGATCCCGCCGCGCCCCGGCCCCGCCACCCTGCCCGGCGGCACGAACAACGGACCCTCCCGCAACCGCTCCCTCGTCCTGGCCGCGACCGCGTTCGTCGTGGTGCTCGCCGTGATCGGCCTCATCGCCGTGCTCACCAACGACCGCAAGGGCGGTGACACCGCCGCCCCACCCGCGACCGCAGCCCCCTCCTCGTCCATCGAAAGCCCCGCACCACCCTCCAACGCGGCGGCCCCCGGACCACAGGAACCGACGACCCAGGAATCCCCGCCGGCCCCGACCCCCCAGCCGAGCCCGTCGCCCACCCCGTCCTCGGCCCCACCGTCGCCCACCCCGACCCCGGCTCCCACGACGGTGCCGCCGCCGACCGTCACGGCGACGCCATTCGGCGCGCCCCAGTCCGCCAATGTCGTCCAGTTCGTGCAGGGCTACTACAGCATGCTGCCGGGCAATACCTCCGGAGCTTGGGCACAGCTGACACCCTCTTATCAGGCCCAGACCGGCGGCTACACCGAGTACTCCCGCTGGTGGGGCACGGTCAGCTCGGTCAGCGCCGGCAAGGTCACCCAGAGCGGCGACAATCGCGCGGTCGTCTCGCTGACCTACCGCATGAAGAACGGCGAGACCAGATCCGAGAGCCGGTGGATCCAGGTGGTATCGGACAATGGACGGATGTTGATCTCCGGTTCCGGCGCGTGACGCCCCGACTAGCCGCCGTCCTGTGGGACATGGACGGCACGCTGCTGGATTCGGAGAAGCTCTGGGACGTGGCGGTTCGGGAGTTGGCTCGTGAGCACGGGCATGAGATGACCGATGAGTTGCGGCATGCGCTGATCGGGGCGTCGGGGGTGGATGCGTTGCGGATGATCTTCGAGGGGCTGGGGGTGCCGCCGACTGTGGAGGCGTTGCAGGCGGCGGGGGAGTTCCTGGAGTGGCGGGTGACCGAGTTGATGACCGGTCCGATTCCGTGGCGGCCGGGTGCTGAAGACGCGCTGGCGATGGTGCGGGAGGCGGGGCTGGCCTCGGCGCTGGTGACCAATACCAAGCGGTCGCTCACCGAGTTCGGGTTGAACACGCTGGGGCGCGACTTCTTCGACGTGTCGGTCTGCGGTGACGAGGTAGCCCTCGGTAAGCCGGAGCCGGACGTCTACCTGCGGGCCGCGGAGCTGCTCGGCGTGGATCCGAAGGACTGTGTCGCGGTGGAGGATTCGCCGACCGGCACGCGCGCGGCACAGGCGGCGGGCTGCGCGGTGATCGTTATCCCCTGTGAGATTCCGGTGCCCGACGGACCGGGGCGAAGCTTCCGCGACACCCTGGTCGGGCTGACGATCGATGACCTCGAGCAGGCGCTGAAGCTGCGCGGTTGAGCTGGCCGAGCTCGACACTCCCGACCGCGCTTCACCGAGAGTTACTGTGCCGCAATGGGAGTGCGCGCAGATAGATAGGTGTGACTGCCATCACCGGCAATCTCGCCGAATCTCGGGCGTGTCGGCGGTCTGCTCTACCAGAATGTCGCCATGGCAGCGTTGGGCGTCCTCGACGAGATCGTTGATACCGCACGGTATCCCCTCGCGAATCCGACGGATGCCGAGCGGCAGGCCGCGGTGCAGCGAGCCAGAGCCGACCTGGCCGCGATCGGCTGCACCGTGTTGCGCGGCTTCATCCGGCCGGAATTGACCGAGACGCTGCGGGCCCAAGGCGAGGCGATGGCCCCGCACGCGTACTACGAGGTCGAGCGGGTGAACGCCTACAACATCCCGCTGGATACCGAACTGCCGGAAGATCATCCGGGGCGGATCGTGCTCGAGCGCGGCAACGCGTTCGTGCCGCGCGACCGCATCCCCGGCGACGCGCTGATCCACCAGCTGTACATCGACACGCGCTTCCAGCGTTTCGTCGCGGACTGCTTCGGCCTGGCCGAACTGCACGAATTCGCCGACCCGCTGGCCGGGCTGTGCCTGAACGTCGTCGCCCCCGGCATGTCGCATCCGTGGCACTTCGACACCAACGAATTCACCGTCAGCATGCTGACCCAGCCCGCCGAGTCCGGCGGAATCTTCGAGTACTGCCCCAACATTCGCACGCCCACGGCCGAGCACCTCGATGACGTGCGCGCCGTGCTCGACGGCACCGGCGAGCGCCTCATCCAGCGGCTCGACCTGCGCCCCGGCGACTTGCAGCTGTTCCAGGGACGCTTCTCGCTGCACCGCGTGTCGCCGGTCGCCGGTGCCGCGCAACGGCATTCGGCGATCTTCGCCTACACCGACCGCCCCGGCGTGATCGGCACGGTGGAGCGCACCCGGCAACTCTTCGGCCGGGTGCTACCCGACCATCTGGCCGCCGCGGCCGACGTCGTCCGCGGTGACCGCTTGCTCGACTGAGCCGAACGGCCCGATCCATCCCAGGGATCGGGACACACCGCTCGACCCCGAGAGGAACGACTGTGGCAGTGCCGTTACACACGACCGGGAAAGCCTCCTTCGACGATATCTACGACCGGCCCGATCCACGCGACTACTACGCCCGCATGTCCGATCTCGACTATCGCATTCCAGAACTGGCGAAACCTGTTTTCCAGCAGCAGATCCGGGAGCTCCGCGCCTCCGCCCGGGTCGCCACGCCCACCGTGCTCGACCTCGGCTGCTCCTACGGTGTCAACGCGGCACTGCTGCGTTTCGACACCACCATGCGCGAGCTCGCCGAGCACTACCGCACCGCGGCAGGCGATCGCGCCACCCTCATCGCCCGCGACCACGCGACACTCGGTGCCAGGACCGGTCTCACCGATGTCCGCTTCCTCGGCATGGATGCCTCCGCGCCCGCGCTCGCCTACGCCAAGGAGAGCGGCCTGCTGCACGACACCGTGCATGCCGATCTCGAGTCGGGCGAGCCGACCGACGAGCAGCGCGAGGTACTCGCCACCGCCCACCTGATCATCTCCACCGGCTGTATCGGCTACGTCACCGAGAAAACTCTGTCCCGAGTCGCCACCGCGCATCCGCGTCGGCGACCATGGATGGCACACTTCGTGCTGCGCATGTTCGACTTCGCCCCGATCGCCGCGGAACTCGCCGCGCTCGGCTACCGGACCGAGCAGGCGCCCGGTCTGTTCCAGCAGCGTAGGTTCGCCTCCGCGACCGAGCAGACCCAGGTGCTGAACACCTTGTCCGCCAAGGGAATCGACACCACCGACCGGGAAACCGACGGTTGGCTCTACGCCGGGCTCTACCTATCGCGACCGTTGCCCAAGCACCACGCCGACACCGAGGACCAGCATTGACCGAACGCACCTTCGCCGCCGACGACAGCCTGCCCCGGGTGCCCCTGCCCACGCTGGAGGACAGCTGCGGCCGATTCCTGCAGTGGTGCGCGCCGCTGTTGACCGCGGACGAACTCGCGACCACCGAGGCCGCCGTCGCCGACCTGCTGCGCCCGGACGGACCCGGCCACACGCTGCACGCGGCCCTCGCGGAATACGACGCCACCCCTGGGGTGGGCAGCTGGCTGGATCTGTTCTGGCCGTCGCGATACCTGGGCAGGCGCGACCGCATCGCCCTGAACGCCAACTTCTTCTTCCTCTTCCGCGACGACACCACGCTGGCCACCTCCACGGCCGCCACCCAGGTGGATCGGGCGGCCGGAATCATCTCCGCCGCAGTCGATTACAAGCTCTCCCTGGACGCCGAGGCGATCCCGCCGGTGTTGCAGCGCGGGCAGGCCCTGTCGATGTGGCAGAACAAGTATCTGTTCTCCGAGACCCGCATCCCCGGCGAAACCCAGGACAGCGTCCGGGTGCCCTACAGCGAGGAGTGGCCGGGCCCGTCCGATGCCAAGCATGTGGTGGTCTTCTTCCGCGGCAGCATCTTCCGGATGGATGTGCTCGGCCCGGACGGTGCGCCGCACTCGCTGGAAGATCTGGCCTGCGGGCTGCGCGAGGTGCTGAAGGCCGGTGCGCGTTCGACCCGAACCGACTCCGCCGTGGGACATCTCACCACCAAGGCGCGCGCCGAATGGGCGGCGAGCAGGCAGGCGTTGCTCGCCGAACCGGCCAACGCAGCGGCGCTGGACACCATCGAGACCGCGCTGTTCTGTGTCTGCCTGGAGGACTTCGCGCCGCGCGACGAGCTGCACGCCTGTGATCAGTTGCTGCACGGCGACAGTGCCAACCGCTGGTTCGACAAGGCGGTGTCGTTCATCGTCTTCGAGGACGGCCAGGCGGGCATCAATGTCGAGCATTGCGGGCTGGACGGCACCACCATCCTGTCCTTCGTGGACGCCATGCTGGAGGTGCCCGCGCCGGAGCACGCCGCCCGATCCGGGGCACAGGCTCAGGGGTTGCCCGCGGTCGAGCCGATCGATTTCGTGCTGGACGCCGCGCAGCGCAACGACATCATCGCCGCCGGCGTTGATTTCGCCCGGTATGCGGCCGAAAACGCCACGCAGACGGTCTCTTTCGAGGACTTCGGCACCGCGCGGGCCAAGCAACTCGGCATCTCGCCGGATGCCTTCGCGCAGTTGAGTTATCAGCTGGCGCATCGGCGCAGCAAGGGAATCACCGGCGCCACTTACGAATCCATCGCGACCCGGCAGTACCGCAACGGCCGCACCGAGGCCATGCGGGTGATCACCCCGGAGATGGTGGCGTTCGTGGATGCCATGCAGGACCCCGCGGTCGACCATGCGGCCCGGCTCGCCGCCGCGCGCACCGCGGCCGCCGCGCACGTCGGCCGCGCCAAGGAGTGTCAGGCGGGCGCCGCGCCCGAACAGCATCTGTGGGAACTGCAGTGGATCCAGCGCCGCCGCGGCGCCGAGCTCGGCGTCACCGAGCCGATTCCGCTCTACGACAGCCCCGGCTGGCTGGTCATGCGCGACGACTACCTGAGCACCAGCTCGGCGCCGTCGGTCAATATCCGCTACTTCGGTTTCGGCTCGACCAGCCCGCGCTGCATCGGCGTCGCCTACGTCCTGCTGCCGGACCGCTGGAATCTCTACCTGGCCACCCCGACCACGGTCGCCGATGAGATGCACGCCTTCGCCGACCACCTCCGCACCGCGGTCGCCGACCTGGAGGCCCTGCTCGCGGCGAGCTGATCCGACGGAGATCCGCATCCGGTCACCCGACCGGATGCGGGCTCGCGGCCGTCCGTGTTCACGCGGCCGCGAGCACCGGCGTCGACTGCTCGAGATCGGCGGTCCAGGTCGCCGCGTCGAGGCACGCCGAAAGCTGGGATGGGCCGGAGCAACGGTCCCGCACACCGGTCTGAAACAATGGCTCATCGTGAAGAACTTCGAAACCCTGTTCGCCGAGCTGCAGGATCGTGCGGTTACCCGCCCCGAGGGGTCCGGAACCGTGGCCGCGCTGGACGCCGGCGTGCATAGCCAGGGTAAGAAGGTGCTCGAGGAGGCCGGCGAGGTGTGGCTGGCCGCCGAGCACGAGAGCGACGAGTCGCTCGCCGAGGAGATCTCGCAGCTGCTGTACTGGGTTCAGGTGCTGATGGTGGGTCGTGGATTGAAGCTCGAAGACGTGTACCGACATCTGTGACGGGTGCGTCTTACTCCGTAGTTTCTCCCTCCGAAAGGACTTCCTGCCATGCTGCGCGTCGCAGTCCCCAATAAAGGCGCCCTGTCCGAAGCCGCCACCGCCATCCTGGTCGAGGCCGGCTACCGCAGGCGCACCGATCCGCGCGATCTGACCGTGCTCGACCCGGCCAACCAGGTGGAATTCTTCTTCCTGCGGCCCAAGGACATCGCCATCTACGTCGGGTCCGGTGAACTCGACCTCGGCATCACCGGTCGCGACCTCGCTCTCGATTCCGGCGCGCCGGTCAGTGAACGGATCGGCCTCGGCTTCGGCCGCTCCAGCTTCCGCTACGCCGCACCGGCCGGGAAGGCGTGGCAGGTCGAGGACCTCTACGACAAGCGCATCGCCACCTCCTACCCGAACCTGGTGCTCGCCGATCTGCAGCGGCGCGGCATCGAGGCCGAGGTGATCCGCCTGGACGGCGCGGTGGAGATCTCCATCCAGCTCGGCGTCGCCGACGCCATCGCCGATGTGGTCGGCTCGGGGCGCACCCTGCGCCAGCACAACCTGGTCGCCTTCGGTGAGTCGCTGTGCGACTCGGAGGGCGTGCTGATCGAGCGCAGCGGCTCCGACCAGCAGGAACGGGCCCGCAACCAGCTCATCGCGCGCATCCAGGGCGTCGTGTTCGGCCAGCAGTACATCATGCTGGACTACGACTGCCCGAAGGAGCTGCTCGAGCAGGCGGTCAAGATCACGCCGGGGCTCGAGTCGCCGACAGTTTCCCCGCTCGCGGACGAGGGCTGGGTTGCGATCCGGGCCATGGTGCCGCGCAAGCAGGGCAACGAGGTGATGGACCAGCTCGCCGAACTCGGCGCAAAAGCCATCCTGGCCTTCGACATTCGCTCCTGCCGCGCCTTCTGAACCGGATTATCGCCGTCTGCTTTGTCTGGTATGCGTGAATAATTCACGCTGAACGCAACCGGTGCGCCTGGTGACCGGGTGTTGCTACCGTGCGGCCTCTCGATGAGGAACGCAAGGAGCACACCCGTGTCACAGAGATCGCCCGAGCAACGTTCGGGAAGCACATTCGCCTGGAACGAGGACTGGCTGGCGGCGATCGTCGGGCTGACGCTGATCGCGTTGGTTCTGGTGGGCGCTATTCCGGATTGGCTGGTGCCGTGATGCCGGGTCCTGAAGCGCGCGAAGGCAATCCGGCCGAAGGCGGTGTCGCGACCGAGTCGGTCGCCGAAAACGCTGATGCTTCCGGACCGGTGAAGTCCGAAACTGCAGCGTTGCAGGCAGTTTCGCGGCCGACAGTCGGCGCTATCGTGGCGGGCATCGCGGTCGTCGTCATGCTCGGCGCGCTGACCCGCTACTTCGACACGCACGTGCCGCGGTGGACGGCCGACACTCCGTTCAAGCGGGTGGCCAAGTCGGTCGAGTTCCCGGTGTACGCCATCGCGATCGGCCTGCTCGGCAATGTCATCCTCACCAAACTGGCGCTGCGCGACCGGCTTTCGGCCGGTTTCCGGACCGAGTTCTTCATCAAGACCGGCGTGGTGCTGCTCGGCGCCTCGATCAACCTGAAGATCCTGGTGACCGCGGCGGGCCCGTCGATCCTGCAGGCGCTGCTGTTGATCACGGCGGTGTTCGGGTTCACCTGGTGGCTGGGCGGGCGGCTCGGGCTCGACGACAAGCTGCGGGCGCTGCTGGCCTCGGCCGTGTCCATCTGCGGTGTCAGCGCGGCCATCGCGGCGGCCGGTGCGGTGCAGGCCAAGCGGGAGCAGATCGCCTACGCGGCGTCGCTGGTGATCATTTTCGCGCTGCCGTCGATCTTCGTATTGCCGTGGCTCGCCGAAGCTCTCGGGCTGTCCGACGCGGTCGCGGGGGCCTGGATCGGCGGCAATATCGACACCACGGCGGCGGTCGCGGCCTCCGGTGCCATCGCGGGGGAGAAGGCGCTGCAGATCGCCACCATCGTGAAGACCACGCAGAACGCGCTGATCGGGATCGTCGCGATCGCGTTGACCGCGTACTTCACCCTGAAGGTGGAACGCACGGCCGGTGCGGTGCGGCCCTCGGCGCGGCAGTTCTGGGAGCGGTTCCCGAAGTTCGTGCTCGGTTTCATCGCCGCCTCGGTGATCGGCACGCTGTATCTGCAGTCCGTCGACAAGAAGGTCGGTGCCGCGCACATCGCCGTCATCAACGATCTGCGCACCTGGTTCCTGATCCTCGCCTTCGTCTCGATCGGGCTGGAGTTCTCGCTGCGCGGGCTGCGTGAGGCGGGCTGGCGGCCGATCGTCGTCTTCGGCTCGGCCGTCGTGGTGAACCTTGCTGTCGGCCTGGGGCTTTCGGTGCTGCTGTTCCGCAACTTCACTCTCTGACCCGCAGCGGCGCACGAAATCGCCCGCCGCGCACGAGATTGCGGACAGTCTCGTGCGCGGGGTGAACCTCCTGTGCGGTGGGCCGAGGCCGACAGAGCATCGGCTGCTACTCGGCGACGGCGTCCGCCAACGTCTCATCCGGCGACTCCGTCGTCCCGCCGGTCGGCCAACCCGGGTACGGGGGCGGCGTACCGCCGAACTCGGGGCAGAGCGGCTTGTAGTCGCAGTACGCGCAGAGCCAGCCGCGGTTCGGCTGGAAATCGCCGGTGCGCCCGGCGTCCAGGATCGCCTCCCACAGTGCGGAGAGCGTGCGTTCGAAGCGCAGCAGTTCCTCCTCGTCGGGCGTGTAGGTGAGGATCTGTTCGTCGGCCAGGTAGATCAGGCGCAGCTGGGTGGGCACGATGCCGCGGGTGCGCAGCACGACCAGGGCGTAGAACTTCAGCTGGAACAGCGCCCTGGTCTCCTGGGTGGGCCCGGGGGCGCGGCCGGTCTTGTAGTCGACCACCCGCAGCTGCCCCGTCGGCGCGACGTCGATCCGATCTACGAAGCCGCGCAACAGAACTCCGTCGTCGAGCTCGACCTCCACCCGTGCCTCCCTGGACTCCGGGTCGAAGCGGGTCGGATCCTCCAGGCGGTAGTAGGTCTGCACCAGCGTGCGCACCTCGCCGAGGAAGCCGTCCAGCTCGGCGTCGGTGATCAACTCGGTCACCTCGGGCCACTCGGCCGCCACCCGCGCCCAGCTGGGCACGATCAGGCTCTCGGCCCGCACCGGCTGCCGCTGCGCCGCGGGCAGCCCGTACAGATCCTCCAGCACCGCGTGCACCACCGTGCCGCGCAGCGCGTTCCTGCTCGGCGGTTCGGGGATCCGGTCGATCGCCCGGAACCGGTACTTCAGCGGGCACTGCTTGAAATCCATTGCCCGCGAAGGCGACAGCGCGGGCCGCGACCGGCTCGCCGCCGCACCGGGATCGGACGCCGCAGCGCCGTCGGTAGGGGGCGTGGACGCGGGCGAGCTCATACCTGGCAGGCTATCCGGCGGCACCGACATGCAGGTGCGCGACTATTCGCCAGCACGAACGGAGATTCATGACGGCCAGACGGACCGGTCCCTTCACCCTCGGTGACCGGGTACAGCTGACCGATGCCAAGGGGCGCCTGTACACGGTGGTCTTGGAGGAGGGCAAGGAGTTCCACACCCATCGCGGCGGCATCAAGCACGACAGCCTGATAGGCGCCGACGAGGGTTCGGTGGTGAACTCCACCAACGGCACCCCGTATCTGGCGTTGCGCCCGTTGCTGATCGACTACGTGTTGTCGATGCCGCGCGGTGCCGCGGTGATCTACCCGAAGGACGCCGCGCAGATCGTGCACGAGGGCGACATGTTCCCCGGCGCGCGGGTGCTGGAGGCCGGCGCGGGCTCCGGCGCGCTGACGTGTTCGCTGTTGCGCGCCGTCGGGCCGCAGGGCGAGGTGATTTCCTACGAAATTCGCCAGGATCATGCTGACCATGCCATCCGCAACGTCGAAACCTTCTATGGCGAACGTCCGGCTAACTGGTCGCTGACGGTGGGGGACGTCGCCGACTTCGCGGGCGAACCGGTCGATCGGGCGGTGCTCGACATGCTCGCGCCGTGGGACGCGCTGCCCGCCGTGTCCAAGGCGCTCGTTCCCGGTGGCGTGCTGATCATCTATGTGGCGACGGTGACGCAGCTGTCGAAAGTCGTGGAGGCGCTGCGCGAACAGGAATGCTGGACCGAACCCCGCTCCTGGGAGTCGATCGTGCGCGGCTGGCATGTGGTCGGCCTCGCGGTGCGCCCCGAGCACCGGATGCAGGGCCATACGGCCTTCCTGGTGAGCGCACGCAAGCTTGCCGAGGGCACGGTGACCCCCAAGCCGCAGCGCAGGCCGTCCAAGGGCTGACGGCGCGACTGACGCGGCCGAGGGTGCCCGCACAGCACCCTCGGCCGGCCGCGGCGGGTCAGGCGGGCACGCAGGGCGCCTGCGCGAAGCCGAGCATCAGGCAGCCGCTCGCGTCCGAGAGCTTCCAGGTACCGCCGACGTTCTCCCAGCTGAGGGGCATCGGGGGCACGGCGCCGTGCGGCGAGGTGATGGTCACCTGCGCGGTGGCAGTGTTGCCCTGCGTTGTGATATCGGCCACTGCGTAGGTCAGTGTGTATCCTGCCAGGCCTTTGTTCATCTGATCGATGTTCGCCGTGCGCTTTTCGCCGTCGACGATGAGCTTGGTCTTCTCCGCGGTGGGTACCGCGGGATCGGACAATTTGACGAGCACCGCTTGCAGCGTCTCGGGTGTCGGCGCCGCCGCGTTCCCGGTCGCCGCGGCGCTGCTCGACGCCACAACGCTGGAGGAAGAGACTTTGGCATCGGATTTGTTGTCATCAGAACTACAGCCCGCGAGCCCGACCGTAACGGCGAGCGCGGCAGTAGCGGTAGCAACAGAAACGCGGAGAATCCTGGCGGGAAGGAGCATATTCAGCAACCTTTCGGCTCGGTCGGCGAGCGGGCTCACCGAGTGCGGGTTAGGGCAGGCTAACATGGTCATCCGGCTGTCGATCGCAGCCCAGATGTGATCACGACGAAACCATGTCGGACAGCGAGAACGGTTCGCGCCCGGTAGCGTTGATAGACCGGGACTGGGAGGAGCAGCACATGAGCCCCATCGAGAATTCGGATTCGGCGGCCTGGAGAGAGCTCGAGGCGGTACGCGCCGAAGCGGCTGCGCTCCGTAGGCAACTCGCCGATTCGCCGGATCGTGCACGGGAATTGGAAGCCCGCATCGATTCGCTGACGATTCGCAACACCAAGCTGATGGACACCCTCAAAGAGGCGCGCCAGCAGCTGATCGCCCTGCGTGAGGAAGTCGATCGGCTCGGCCAGCCGCCGAGTGGATACGGAATTCTGATCGGTGTGTACGACGATCAGACCGTAGACGTGTTCACCTCGGGCCGGAAGATGCGGTTGACGTGTTCACCGAACATCGAGACCTCGACCCTCGAATACGGTCAAACCGTCCGCCTCAACGAGGCGCTCACGGTGGTCGAGGCCGGCATCTACGACGCGGTCGGCGAGATCGGCACCCTGCGGGAGATCCTCGACGACGGCCGCCGTGCCCTCGTGGTCGGTCATGCCGACGAGGAGCGGGTGGTCTGGCTGGCGGGTCCGCTGGCCAAGGTCGCCGAGTACGACGACATGGAGGATCCCGACTCCCCGATTCGCAAACTGCGCCCCGGTGACTCCCTCCTGGTCGACACCAAGGCTGGCTTCGCGTTCGAGCGCATCCCCAAGGCCGAGGTCGAAGACCTTGTGCTGGAAGAGGTTCCGGACGTCGACTACACCGATATCGGTGGCCTGGGCAGGCAGATCGAGCAGATCCGCGACGCGGTGGAGCTGCCCTTCCTGCACAAGGATCTGTTCCGCGAGTACGCGCTGCGCCCGCCCAAGGGTGTGCTGCTCTACGGTCCGCCCGGCTGCGGTAAGACGCTCATCGCCAAGGCGGTGGCGAACTCGCTGGCCAAGAAGATCGCCGAGGCGCGCGGTGAGGATGCCAAGGAAGCCAAGTCGTTCTTCCTGAACATCAAGGGCCCCGAGCTGCTCAACAAGTTCGTGGGCGAGACCGAGCGCCACATTCGGATCATCTTCCAGCGGGCACGCGAGAAGGCGTCCGAGGGGACGCCGGTGATCGTGTTCTTCGACGAGATGGACTCCATCTTCCGCACCCGTGGTTCAGGCGTGTCCTCCGATGTGGAGACCACGGTCGTGCCGCAGCTGCTGTCGGAGATCGACGGCGTCGAGGGCCTCGAGAACGTCATCGTGATCGGTGCCTCCAACCGCGAGGACATGATCGACCCCGCGATCCTGCGGCCGGGCCGCCTGGACGTGAAGATCAAGATCGAGCGGCCGGACGCGGAATCGGCACAGGACATCTTCTCGAAGTACCTCACCGAGACGCTGCCCCTGCACGCCGACGACCTCGCCGAGTTCGGCGGCGACAAGGCCCTGTGCGTCCGCGCGATGATCGAACGGGTCGTCGACCGGATGTACGCCGAGAGCGAGGACAACCGCTTCCTGGAGGTCACCTACGCCAACGGTGACAAGGAAGTCCTGTACTTCAAGGACTTCAACTCCGGCGCCATGATCCAGAACATCGTGGACCGCTCCAAGAAGTACGCCATCAAGGCCGTCCTCGACACCGGCAACCCCGGCCTGCGCATCCAGCATCTCTACGATTCGATCCAGGACGAGTTCTCCGAAAACGAGGACCTGCCCAACACCACGAATCCCGATGACTGGGCCCGCATCTCGGGTAAGAAGGGCGAGCGGATCGTCTACATCCGCACGTTGGTCACCGGTAAGAACGCCAGCGCGAGCAGGGCGATCGATACCGAGTCCAATACGGGTCAGTACCTGTAAGTTTCAAGTGCCGAAGGCCGCGCTTCTCTTGGGAGCGCGGCCTTTTGGTGTCTGACCACTGTCGAGTAGCCGGAGGTGGGCGCTGCTCCACCGTTGCCCGGTGGGCGGGAATCTCCATGATCAACGGGACATGATGGTCGTTGAACTCGGCGTGTCGCCGCAACTATGTCCCGTCGATCATGGCGGAATCCGTTTCTACGGCGTGGGGGAGTGGCGGATTTCGGGGTGGTGGGGGCGCTGGGCTGCTGGGTTGGCCGGATCGGGGCAGACTCGGGGGTATGAGTAGTGAGATCAACTTGTCGACCGTTGTCGAGACGACCGCGGGGGCGGTGCGTGGGGTTGTCGAGGGGGCGGTGACGGTTTATCGGGGTATTCCGTACGCGCAGGCTGTGCGGTTCGGGAGGCCGGAACCGGTGGCGCCGTGGGCGGGGGTGCGGGATGCGAACGAATTCGGTCCGGCGGCACCGCAATTGGCGTCGCGGCTGGAGCGGGTGATGGGGTCGTTCGAGGTGGCGCAGGCGGAGGATTGTCTGTCGTTGAATGTGTGGGCGCCGCCGGGGGATGGTCATCCGGTGCTCGTGTTTCTGCACGGCGGTGGATTCTCCAGTGGGGCGGGCAGTCTCGGGTGGTACGACGGGGGTGAGGTGGCGGCGCTGGGGGACGTTGTCGTGGTGACGATCAACTATCGGCTGGGTGCTCTCGGGTTTCTGCGGTTGCCGGGGGTGAGTGACGGGAATCTGGGGCTGCGCGATCAGATCGCGGCGCTGACGTGGGTGCGGGACAATATCGCCGCTTTTGGTGGGGATCCGGCGCGGGTGACCGCCTCGGGTCAGTCGGCGGGGGCGATTTCGCTGGTGGCGATGTTGTCGGGGAAGCAGGCGGACGGGCTGTTCCAGCAGACCATCTTGCAGAGTCCGCCGCTCGGGATGCTGCCTGCTACGTCGGAAGCGGCCGAGCGGGTCGGTGCGAAGTTGTTGCAGGAGTTGGGGATCGAGGCGGAAAGGCTCGGCGAGGTGCCGGTGGCGGCGTTGCTGGCGGCGCAGTCGGCAGTGGCGAAAGGGGGCGAGGGGCAGGTGGTGCCGCCGTTCCAGTTGGTGGCGGATGGGGAGTTGGTTGCCCCGGATCTGGCGCGTGCGGTGGGCGAGCGTGATCTGCGGATGCTGATGGGTACGACGCGAGATGAGGTGGCGGCGTTCTTTTCCGACGACTGGGACGCGGTCGCGAAGGTCTCGGAGCAGATCTTCGGCGCGCCGACCCGGGAGTTGAGCGAGTCGCTGAACGCGGGCGGCGGTGCGGCCTGGTTGTTCGAGTTCGAGTGGCAGCCGGCGGGCAGTCCGTTCCGCGCGTGCCACTGCCTCGAGTTGCCGTTCGTGCTCGGTAGCGCGGCGGCTTGGGAGCACGCACCGATGCTGCAAGGGGAGCGTCCGCAGTGGTTGGTCGACGAGATGCGTGGCAGCTGGATCGCTTTCGTCCAGGACGGTGAGCCGGGGTGGGAGCGGGAGGGCATCCGGCAGTTCGGCTGACCGAGTGCTCGGTTGGCCAATCGTGTTAATATCTGGCCGTGCGGTCAGAAAATGGTCGGAGCGGCCAGCGGAAGTCGTTCATCGAGGAGGCGCGACGACGACAGATCATCGCGTCGGCGGTGGAGGTGATCTCCGAAGTCGGTTACGGCAATGCGTCTCTGGCGCGGATCGCCGAGCATGCCGGGATCTCCAAAGGGGTCATCTCCTACCACTTCGCCGGTAAAGACGATCTGATGACGCAGCTGGTCATCCAGCTGTATCTGTCGGCGGGCGAGTACATCGGGCCGAAGGTCGCGGCGGCGACGGGGCCACGAAACATGTTGCTGGCCTATATCGCATCGAATCTGGACTTCATCGATGCGAACAAGAACTACGTCTCGGCCCTCACCGAGGTGGTGCTGAACCTGCGTGACGCGGACGGCAGGCCGAAGTTCGCCTCGGCCGACGGTGAGCAGGCGATCATCGAGCCGCTGATCGAGATCATGCGGGAAGGCCAGCGCGCCGGGGAGTTCGGCGATTTCGATCCGGTGGCGATGGCGAAATCCATCCGCGACGCGATCGACGGCGCGGCCGGGCGGGCGATCAAGGAACCGGACTTCGACATGGCCGGGTTTTCGGCCCACATGTGCCGGTTGTTCGATGTGGCGACACGAAAGGCGGGGGAAGATGACTGACACTACGACAACCTCAGTGCGGCAACTGGATACGCACGAGCAACGGCCGTTCGCGCTCGCCGGAGTAGGTGCCGTCGCTGTCGTCTCGGCGATCGCCCTGCTGGCCTCGGCCGGTCGGTACGGATTCTTCGGCGACGAGCTGTACTTCATCTCCGCCGGTCGCAGGCTCTCCTTCGGTTACGCCGATCAGGGTCCGCTGGTGCCCGCGATTGCCCGGTTGATGGACCTGCTCGCGCCGGGATCGTTGGTGGCGCAGCGTATTCCGGCGCTGCTGGTCACGGTGGCGGCGGTGGTCATCAGTGCGCAGATAGCCAGGGAGTTCGGCGGAGGGCACCGCGCCCAGATCTTGACTGCAATCGCTTATGCGTCATCACCATTCCTGCTGGTGCAGGGAACCCAGTTGGCCACCAACACCGTCGACACCGCGCTGTGGGTGTTGATCAGCTGGTTGCTCGTCCGCTGGGTGCGGACGCGGCGGGATTCGTTGCTGCTGTGGGCGTCGCTGGCCACCGCCCTGGATATGCAGGTCAAATGGTTGATCCCGTTCTTCTGGATCGCGGTCACGATCGGCGTGCTGTGCTACGGCCCGCGCGATCTTTTCCGCCGTCCCGCGCTGTGGGCGGGCGCGGCCCTGGTGGTGCTGCTGACGTCGCCGAGCCTGATCTGGCAGGCCGGTCACGGCTGGCCGCAACTGCGGCTCGGCGCGGTGATCGCCGCCGAGCAGGCCACCATCGGCGGCCGCTACACCTGGCTGCCGTTGGCCGTTGCCTCTGCCGGGATCCTCGGCGGCCTGCTGCTGATCTACGGCATCGTGACGCTGTTCCGCTGGGAACCGTTGCGCCGGTATCGATTCCTCGCTCCGCTGCCGCTGCTGCTCGCCGTGATCTTCATCGCCACCGACGGCAGGCCGTACTACGCGGCGGGCTGCTACGCCGGGATCTTCGCCGCGGGCGCGGTTCGCTGGACCGAGCAGATGGGTCGCGTGCGCACGATCGTCACCCTCGTGCTGGTCGTCATATCCGTTGCCCTGGTGGCCTTTACCATGCCGTGGCGACCCGAATCCGATTACACCCCGGCCGAGAACGAGGCCCAAGCGGGGCTCTCGATCGGCGTCTACGGCAGATTCGGCTGGCCCGAACTCGCCGCCGCCACCGCGACCGCCTACCGATCCCTGCCCGAAGCCGACCGCGCCGCCACGGTCATCATCACCGACTCCTACTGGCAGGCAAGCGCGCTCGACGTATTCCGCGCCGAATACGACCTCCCCGCCGCCTACAGCCCCAACCGCGGTTTCGGCTACTTCGGCACCCCACCCGACTCCGCAACCACCATCCTCTGGGTGGGCGACGACGCCGCCGACATCCGCCCCCTCTTCGCCTCGGTAACCCCCATCGGCCGCGCCGACACACCCCTAGGCTTCCCCGGCGCGACCCGCGACGTCACCATCTGGCGCTGCGACGGTCCCCGCCACCCCTGGTCCCAAACCTGGCCCGACCTACTCCGCTTGGACTGAGCGTAGGCGCGGACCGCGCTATCGCGGCGAGAGACAGAAAACAAGTCGCGGCGGGTTGCTCGGCTCTGCGACCCTTCGATCATGGTCGACAAGGTGTTCACCGATACCCGGCTCGCCGCGCTGTACGACAGCTTCAGCCCGGAGGACGCGCGCGACGACTTTCGGTTCTACCTGCCGCTGGTCATGGCCGCACCCTCGGTTCTGGACCTGGGATGCGGAACGGGGGCACTTCTGCGCAAAGCCCGCGCCGACGGCCACAGCGGCCGACTGTGCGGAGTGGATCCCGCGCCGGGCATGCTGGAAGTGGCTCGGACGCAGGACGATATCGAGTGGGTCCTCGGTGACGCGAGCGTGATGCGCGGCCGGGATGACCGCTTCGATCTGGTGGTGATGACCGGGCACGCGTTCCAAGTGTTGGTCGGTGACGACGAACTTCGGTCGACGCTGGCCGTGATCGCCGGGACACTGACCGACACCGGTTGCTTCATCTTCGAAACCCGTAATCCCCTTGCGCGGGAATGGGAGACGTGGCACCAGCGGTACTCAGGCGAAGTCTCGGACGAGACGGGTGAGGTGGTGCGGTGCGTCTGTCACGTCACCGAGCCCGTAGACGGTGATCTCGTCTCCTTCACCGACACCTTCACCAGCGACCTCTGGCCTCGGCCCGAGATCAACCACAGCACGCTCCGATTCCTCGGCGCGCCCACCCTCGCTACCTTCCTGTCCGCCGCGGGGTTGGTCGTTGCGGAGCAGTACGGCGACTGGGATCGCAGCCCACTGACGCCGACCAGCGCGGAGATCATCACTGTCGCCCGCCGCGCGTGAGGACTCCTGGGTATGTCTGTTGACCTGTCAGCGAAATCGAGGCGCGGAGGGTCTTGGGAAATGCTGTGTAGCAACGAAATTCGCGAGGCTGGCGACCTTCCGTCGCGGAACCGCATTCGTAGGACGTTTGGTACTGGATCTTGATAGCATCGGCTCGACGGAGGCGTTCTCACTGTTGAGGGGCACGCGTCGAGTGTCCGGTCGGCGCCTCACGGGAGGTGTATCCGGTTGTCCGGTCACGGTATTGGCGTCGGGCGGTTGCTTACCGCGCTGGTGTGCGTCGGAGTATTGGTCGGGGGGTGTACGCCGGGCTCGGACACCGATGATGCGGCGAGTACGCAGACGGGGGCGCCGGGGCAGGCGGGGGCCTGGCCGCCGAACACGGGGCGGGGAAAATGCGCGGTCGACAAGGAGGCCGACGTGCCGGGGGCGATGCGGGACGGGACGATCTTGCGGGCGGATGTGTATCGGCCGCAGACCAGCGAGCCGGTGCCGGTGATCCTGATGCGGACGCAGTACGGGAAATCCTTTGCGCAAGTGAGCTCTTCGCGCTATCAGACACCGGACTGGTTCGCCTCGCACTGCTATCTGGTGGTGATTCAGGACATTCGCGGCGTCGGGAAGTCGGACGGGACGTTCACCGAGTTCGACAACGACCTGCGCGACGGGTACGACAGCGTCGAGTGGGCGGCCCAATTGCCCGGTACCAACGGCAAAGTGGGCATGTACGGGTCGTCCTACATCGGTGCGACGCAGTGGCTCGCCGCGGTCGAGACGCCGCCGCACCTGGCCGCCATCGTGCCAGCCAACACCTCGTCGGACTACTACGACGGCTGGACCTATGAGGGCGGGCAGTTCCGGCTCGGCTTCGTGGAACCGTGGGCGGTGAGCACGATCGGCCTCGCCGCCGCCGAACATCGCCGCGACACCGCGGCGATCGAGCAGATCCGCGCGGCCATGGACAACGCCACCCAGTGGATGAATTTCCGTCCGTACAAGGACTTTCCGCCGTTGCAACCGGGAAATCCGGCGGTCGCACCCTGGTATTTCGACTGGATCCGCAACTCGACCTACAACGACTACTGGAAGAAGTGGAGCATCCGCGAGCGCTACCAGAACGTGAAGGTGCCGGTGCTGAACATGGAGGGCTGGTACGACTCGTTCCTGGCCGGCGGCATCGAGAACTTCACCGGCATGGTCGACAAGGGCGGGACACCGGAGGCGCGGCAGAACCAGCGTCTGGTGATCGGCCCGTGGGACCACCTCGGCTGGGGGCGCCCGACCTCGGCGGTCGCACCGCTGCTCGATCAGCTCGGACCGGTGGGCAACAGCCCGATCAACGAGCTGATGCTGGCCTGGTACGACCACTTCCTCAAGGGCGTGGACAACGGCGTCGCGGGCAAGCCGCGGGTCGACTACTACGTGATGGGCGCCAACCGGTGGAAGTCGGCACCGAGCTGGCCGCTGCCGCAAACCCAATGGAAGACTTACTATTTCAGCGGTGACGGCGAGAACGGCTCGTCCGGTCGCACCGGCAAACTGGTCGAGCAGGCCCCGACCGGACCCGCCGAAGGCGACCGTTACCTCTATGACCCGACCGATCCGGCCCCGAGTGTGGGCGGGCATTCCTGCTGCGGCGTCGGCAATACGCCGCAGGGACCGTTCGACCAGGCTGCGGTGGAGCAGCGGACCGACGTGCTCACCTACGACACCGCCCCGCTGGGCACCGACACCGAGATCACCGGTCCGATCACGGTGAAACTGTGGGCCTCCTCGACCGCGCCGGACACCGATTTCGTTGCGCGCCTGGAGGTTCTGGCCCCGGACGGCTCCGCGGTGAACCTGAACAACGGCATCATCCGTGCCGCGTTCCGCGACTCACTCACCAACCCCACGCCGATCGTGCCCGGCCAGCCCTACGAGTTCACCATCAAGATCTGGCCGACCAGCTACCAATTCAAGGCAGGCGACCGGATCCGCGTCGCCATCTCCAGCAGCGACTACCCCCAGTACGCGCCGAACCCGAACACCGGCGAACCCTTCGGCGAAAGCACCCGCACCGAACTGGCCACCCAAACCATCTACAAGGACCCCCAACATCCGTCGTCGGTGATCGTCCCGATCATCCCCGCAGGCAACGACGGCGCCACCACCTTCCCGCTCACCCCGCACAAGTAGCGCCGAGTGGCATAGGGCTTCCGGCCCTGTGCCACTCGACGTCTGGATACGGCGATGGCGGCGTCCTAGGACGCCGCCATCGCCGAGTGGTCTTACTTCTTGAACGTTTCGACCTTGTTGAGGACGACGTCGTCGCGCGGGGCGCCGTCGGGGCCGCCGTCCCGCGTACCCAGGGCGGCGACGGACTGGAGAGTGTCCAGGCCGCCGGTGATGCGCCCGAACGGGGTGTAGTTCGGCGGCAGCTGGCTGTCCCGGTAGACCAGGAAGAACTGGCTGCCATTGGTGTTCGGGCCTGCGTTGGCCATGGCGACGGTGCCTGCCGGGTAGGTGGCGCCTGCCAGATTCTCGTCCGGGATCTGGTAGCCGGGGCCGCCGGTGCCGGTGGCCGTCGGGTCACCGCACTGCAGCACGTAGATGCCGTCGGTGGTGATCCGGTGGCACTTGGTGTGGTTGTAGTACTGCTCGTTGGACAGGAAGGCGAACGAGTTGACCGTCTGCGGCGCTGCCGGATCGAGGTCGATCTGGATCGGCCCGCAGGTGGTGTCGAGCGTCGCGGCGTAGCTGGCACCGGGCTCGGTGGCTGGGCCGGGCGCCGGATAGGTGCGCGCGGTCACGGCGCCTTCCGTCGGCGGATTGCACTGGACGGGCTGCTGGGTGCGCACGCTCCAGGTATCGGCCGAAACGCCGCCGGATGCGAACGCCGCGAGCGCTGCGGCGACCGCCGCGACGCCGACGACCCGCAGCACGCCGCGCGGTACCCCGAACCGCCACCCCTGCTTGATGCCTAAATGCCGCCCCTGCACTTCGCTGCTCACCGCTAGGAATCTCCTTCATTCGGATTGCGCACCGGACGATGCCGTGCCGAATCATTCCATCTCGCCGCCGATAGCGTGCTGGGACCGCCTCGATCACTGCGGAATCCGCATGCTCCGGGGCCCCTCGCATAACCAGCAGGTTCTTCGCATACCCGATGCATGTCTGTGGGCTATGTGAAGGGGTTCAGGCCCGGCGAACGCGGCGATAGGTGGGTGCCGCGGCGGTGGCGGCCGTGAGTTCGGTGGCGAGCCAATCCAGGTCGCCGTCGGCGAGCGCCGAGACGGTGATGCGGAGGTGGTCGGTCGGCGGATGGTCGCCGACGCTGAACGGCCCACCGGGCGCCGCCTTGATGCCCGCCGCGGCGAGCGAGATCATGGCGGCGTTCTCGTCGGCGACGGGCAGCCAGAGATTGATGCCGTCCCCGCGCGCGACGGCGACGCCGCGACGGGCCAGGGCGCGACGGAGTTCCGTTGAGCGCCTGCGGTATTCGGCGCGAGCGGTGGTGACGGCCCGGATGGCCGCCGGGTCGTCGAGCATGCTCAGCAGGACGCGCTGGAGCAGCCTGCTGGTCCAGCCCGCGCCGAGCATCCGGCGTTCGATGACCGGGTCGAGCAGGTCCGCCGGCCCGCCCGCCACGGCCAAACGCAGGTCGGCGCCGTGCGATTTGGAGTACGACCGAATGTGGACGGTGCGCCGGGGGAGCCGGCTGCCGAGGGAACGCAGTGCGGCGGCGGCGATTCCGGCGGAGTGATCATCCTCGATGATGAGAGTGCCCGTGTCCCGCAGGATGTCGGCCAGTTCGCGGAGGCGAGCTGCGGTGAGCGACACCCCGGTGGGGTTCTGGGCGCGCGGTTGCAGGATCAGCGCGGTGGCACCGTGCACTGCGACAGCGCGCGCGAGTTCCTCGGGCAGCAAACCGGATTCGTCCATCCGAACGGGCACCGGCCGGGCGCCGAGGCCGGCGAGCAGGTCGAGAAACGGTGGGAAGCAAGGGTCTTCGACCGCTACCGCGTCCCCGAGCCGGACGTGCGCGGACAGCAGCCGGTCCACGGCGTCCAGCGCACCGTCGAGGACGGCGAGCCGTTCCGCGCGAAACGGCCAGTCCGCCCGGACTTTCGCGGCCAGCTCGGGCAGCACCGCCTCGCCCAGATAGTCGGCGGCGAGGTCGCTGGCCCCGTCCTTGGTGAGGTCGCGCAGCGCGGCGCCCAGATCGGGCAGCAGTTCCGGGTCGGGCGTGCCACGGGACAGATCGACGCGGAACGCGCTCAACGACGGCGGGTGCAGCCGCTGGTAGCGGCCGACGGCGGTGCCGGACCCGTTGGTGGCGGCGGCGCCGACGAAGGTGCCTGCCCGGCCGCGCGCGACGATCGCACCGGCGGCGGCGAGCGCCCGCCACGCCTGATTCACGGTCGCGGGCGAGACCTTCAATTCGCGGGCGACTTCGCGGACGGTGGGCAGCCGCGAGCCCGGTGTCAACGTCCCCGAACGGATCAGCCTGCTGACGGCCGCCGCGATCCCCGCGGGCGTCCGGTCGGCCAGGTCCGCGATGAACCGCCCCGACCCGTTCGTGGAGGCCATAACCTCGCCGATTCGCTCGCTCACACCGTCATTCTGCGTCGGGGGCGTCGCCGGAACTACGACCAGGCTCGAGGTTTACGGCTACGAAACTGTTTCCGCAATCTTGTAACACAACCGAATTGGTTCGCAGTGAAGTATAACAAAGCATGGGAATCGTTCGAGCGGCGCTCGTCCAGACCAACTGGACCGGCGACAAAGAGTCCATGATCAAAGCGCATGAGGATTACGCCCGCCAGGCGGCCGCGCAGGGCGCGAAGGTGATCTGCTTCCAGGAGTTGTTCTACGGCCCGTACTTCTGCCAACTGCAGGACGCGAAGTTCTACGAGTACGCGGAGTCGGTGCCGGGTCCGACGACGGAGCGATTCGCCGCGCTGGCAAGGGAATTGGGCATGGTGATGGTCCTGCCCGTGTACGAGCAGGAGCAGCCCGGCCTGCTCTACAACACCGCGGCGGTGATCGACGCCGACGGTAGTTACCTCGGCAAGTACCGAAAACACCACATTCCGCACGTCAACGGCTTCTGGGAGAAGTTCTACTTCCGGCCGGGCAATCTGGGCTGGCCGGTGTTCGACACCGCCGTCGGCAAGGTCGGCGTCTACATCTGTTACGACCGGCATTTCCCGGAGGGCTGGCGCGCGCTCGGCCTGGCGGGTGCGGAGATCGTGTTCAACCCGTCCGCGACCTCGCGTGGCCTGTCGGGCTACCTGTGGAAGCTGGAGCAGCCCGCCTCCGCGGTGGCCAACGAGTACTACATCGGCGCAATCAACCGGGTCGGCATCGAGGAGTACGGCGACGACGACTTCTACGGGACCAGCTACTTCGTCGACCCCGAGGGTAAGTTCGTCGGCGAGGTCGCCTCGGACACCGATCCCGAACTGGTGATCCGCGACCTCGACCTGGATTTGATCAAAGTGGTCCGTGACCGGTGGGCCTTCTACCGCGACCGCAGGCCGGACGCCTATGGCCCGCTGGTAGCTCCCTGAGAGCGGGTGCGGATCACATGGCACTGACCTTCATCCACGGCGGCACGGTGGTCTCGGCCACCGGATCGCAACTGCTCGATGTGCTGGTGGACGGCGAGACCATTGTCGCCGTCCTGCAACCCGGCGCCACCGCCCTCGGGGCGGACCTGACCACCACTGCCGAGACCGTGATCGACGCGACCGGGAAATACGTGATTCCCGGTGGGGTAGACGGACATACGCACATGCAGATGCCGTTCGGCGGCACCGAGGCGTCCGACACCTTCGAGACCGGCACCCGCGCCGCGGCCTGGGGCGGTACCACGACCATCGTCGATTTCGTGGTGCAGACGCCGGGGGAGCGGTTGCAGGACACGCTCGGCGCGTGGCATCAGAAGGCGGCGGGCAAGTGCGCCGTCGACTACGGCTTCCATCAGATCATCGGCGAGGTCAACGACGAATCCCTAAAGGGGATGAGCGAACTCGTGTCCGAGGGTGTGACCAGCTTCAAGCTGTTCATGGCCTACCCGGGTGTCTTCTACTCCACCGACGGCCAGATCCTGCGCGCCATGCAGGCGGCGGGCGATCTGGGCGCGCTGCTGATGATGCACGCGGAGAACGGGATCGCCATCGACGTGCTCGTCGAGCAGGCCATCGCCCGCGGTGACACCGCGCCGTACTTCCACGGCACCAGCCGCCCGTGGCAGATGGAAGAGGAGGCCACGCACCGCGCGATCATGTTGGCGCAGTTGACCGGTGCGCCGCTGTACGTGGTGCACGTATCGGCCAAGCAGGCGCTGGAGCAGATCGCCACCGCACGGGGCGACGGGCAGAACGTCTTCGGTGAAACCTGCCCGCAGTATCTGTACCTCTCACT
This sequence comes from Nocardia sp. XZ_19_369, assembly GCF_015355715.1. Lineage (NCBI taxonomy): Bacteria > Bacillati > Actinomycetota > Actinomycetes > Mycobacteriales > Nocardiaceae > Nocardia > Nocardia sp. XZ_19_369. The sequence continues at coordinate 189,896 of NZ_JACVED010000012.1, forward strand.
CGAAGAACAGTTGGGCGCACCAGGTTTCGAGGGCGCCAAATGGGTCTGCTCGACACCGCTGCGGTCCAGGGCCGAGGGGCACCAGGACGAGCTGTGGCGCTACCTGCGCACCGGCGACGTGACCACGGTCAGCACCGACCACTGCCCCTTCTGCATGAAGGACCAGAAGGAAATGGGCATCGGCGATTTCAGCAAGATCCCGAACGGGATCGGCGGCGTCGAGCACCGGATGGACCTGATGTTCCAGGGCGTCAAGAGCGGCAAGATCTCGCTGGAGCGCTGGGTCGAGGTGTGCTGCACCACGCCGGCCCGGATGTTCGGCATGTACCCGCGCAAGGGCGTGATCAGTCCCGGCGCGGACGCCGACATCGTGATCTACGACCCCAACGGGCACACCAGCATCGGGCTCGGCAAGACCCACCACATGAACATGGACTACTCGGCCTATGAGGGCTTCGAGATCGACGGTCACGTCGACACCGTGCTCTCCCGCGGCCGGGTGGTCATCGATGACGGCTCGTACCTGGGCAGCGCCGGGCACGGCCGGTTCGTCAAACGTGCACTGTCACAGAACCTGATCTGACACCCGCAGCTCCCGCACAGCTGTATCCGACTTCGAAACGGAGAGTGCCGCATGGACATCGGTGTGGTGCTGCAATGCACACCCCCCGCCTCCCGGGTGGTCGAACTGGCCAGACAGGCCGAGACGCACGGGTTCTCGCACGTCTGGACGTTCGACTCGCACCTGCTGTGGCAGGAGCCCTACGTCATCTACAGCCAGATCCTCGCCGCCACCCGGAAAGTCGTGGTCGGCCCCATGGTGACCAACCCGGCCACCCGGGATTGGACGGTGACCGCGTCGACCTTCGCCACGCTGAACGACATGTTCGGCAACCGCACCATCTGCGGCATCGGCCGCGGCGACTCGGCGGTGCGCACGCTCGGCGGCAAGCCCACCACGCTGGCCACCCTGCGGGACGCCATCGAGGTGATCCGGGAGCTCGGCAACGGGCGCAGCGCCCGGGTCGGCGACACGATCGTGCGGTTCCCGTGGGCCGGTGACTCCCGGCTCGAGGTCTGGATGGCCGGATACGGCCCGCGCGCACTGGATCTCACCGGTGAGGTCGCCGACGGGTTCATCCTGCAACTCGCCGACCCGGACATCACCGCGTGGACCATCGCCCGGGTGCGGGCCGCCGCCGAGCGAGCCGGGCGCGACCCCGGCGCGGTGAAGATCTGTGTCGCCGCACCGGCGTACGTCACCGACGGGTCGGATGCGGCATTGGCGCACGCTCGTGAACAGTGCCGCTGGTTCGGTGGCATGGTCGGCAACCACGTGGCCGATATCGTGTCGAAATATGGTGCGGGCAGCGAGGTTCCGGCTGCGCTGACCGAATACATCGCGGGCAGGCAGGGTTACGACTACAACCAGCACGGGCGCGCGGGTAATACGCACGCGGATTTCGTGCCGGACACCATCGTGGACCGCTTCTGCCTGCTCGGCACACCGGATGATCAACTGACGCGGTTGCGGGAGCTGGAAAAGCTCGGGGTCGACCAGTTCGCGGTGTACCTGCAACACGACGCGAAAACCGCGACGTTGGAGGCGTACGGCGAGTCGGTGTTGCCGCGGCTGGCGCATCCGGTCACCGCCACGGAGGTGGTCTGATGGTCGAGGCGGATTACAGATGAGGTTGCGTACGGCACGGGCCGTGTACGCGGTCGCCGTGCTGGTGTTGGTGCTCGGCTGCTGGGAATTGGTGAAACTCGTTGTCCCCGAAGGTGGAGTGAGCATCGGGGACCAGCGGATCCTGCCGCGCACCGGAGACGGGGCGCTGCCGCACGTGTGGGCAGTCCTCACGGTGCTCGGCGAGCGGGACGGCAACGGGACGGTGGGCGTCACCCTGGTGCGGACCGCCGGATTCACCCTCGGCCTGGCGTTGCTCGCGCTGTTGATCGGCACGGTCATCGGCGTGCTGCTCGCCGTGGTGATGCAGCGCTTCGCGTTCGTCGAGCGCGGCTTGCTGCCGTACATCATTGTGTCGCAAACGGTTCCGCTGATCGCGCTGGCGCCGCTGGTCGCCGGGTGGGGCGGCAAGATCGTGATCGCGGGGGAGCCGTGGCGGCCGTGGATGAGTATTGCGGTCATTGCGTCGTACCTTGCGTTCTTCCCGGTGGCGGTCGGCATGCTGCGCGGACTGCAGGCACCGTCGAAGGCGTCGGTCGAACTGCTGCACAGTTATTCGGCCAGCTGGTGGGAAACCTTGCTGCACTTGCGGCTTCCTGCAGCTGTCCCGCACCTGCTGCCCGCCTTGCGGTTGGCTGCCGCGGCCTCGGTGATCGGGGCGGTCGTCGCGGAGATCTCCACCGGTACCGCTGGTGGCATCGGGCGCCAGATCATTGTCTTCTCCCAGCAGGCCACCGGTGATGCCTCGCGGCTCTACGCGGCGGTCCTGGCCGCCGCGCTGCTCGGTGTCGTCGTCACCGCGGTGGTCGGCGTGGCCGAACTGGCGCTGCGTCGCTACAGCAGGCCTGTCGGGGCCGCTCGGCCTTCGGGAGGCGATCGGTGAGGGCCCGTTCGTGCGCTGATCGGGTTCGGGCGGTCGCCGGGTGTACCGCAATGTGCAGCGCGCCGCCTACAGGGAGTGGCCACCTCGAATCTGCGCTCAGTTACTACCGCCGCCCGCGCGGCAGCTCATCAGGAGGTACCCGTTGACCGTCAAAGGACGCCCAGGCGCCACAACCGCAGAGGGGGCGCAGGTTTCGGGTGACGGGCAAACTGGCGCCGTCGAGCGGCCCGACGCCATCGTGGAGGGCAGCGCGGCCGGGCAGGACAGCGCCGACGGACAGACCAGTACCGTCGAGCAGCCCGACGCCGTCGAGCAGGGCAATGCGGTCGGGCAGGGCAGCGCCCTCGGGCAGGCCAGTGCCGCCGAGCAGGGTACTGCCGCCGAGCGGGGTAGTGCCGCTGGGCAGGGTAGTGCCGCTGGGCAGGGTAGCGCCGCTGGGCAGGGTAGCGCCGCTGGGCAGGCCAGCGCGGTCGAGCCGAGAAGCGCCGGAGCCACCCTCACCGGCACCATAGCAACCGCCGAAAGGACTGCGGCAGTCCAGCTGACCGGCGTCGACAAGGTCTACACCGCGGGCTCCGTTACTGCCCTCTCGGATGTGTCCCTCACCGTCGCACCACGCGAATTCGTCTCCTTGATCGGCCCTTCCGGCTGCGGCAAGTCCACCCTGCTGCGCATCATCGCCGACTTGGAGCAGCCGACCGGCGGCACCGTGACGGTGCACGGCAAAACCGCGCGGCAGGCCCGAATCGACCAGGACTACGGCATCGCCTTCCAGCAGTCCGGCCTGCTGGATTGGCGCACCGTCCAGGCCAACGTCGAGTTACCGCTCGAACTGCACAAGGTGCCCAAGAGCGAACGGCGTTCGCGCAGTGCGGAATTGCTGGAGATGGCGGGGCTGACCGATTTCGCCAAGCGCTATCCGGCCGAGCTGTCCGGCGGCATGCAGCAGCGGGTGGCGATCGTCCGGGCGCTGGCCCCGAAACCCTCGCTGTTGCTGATGGACGAACCGTTCGGCGCGCTCGACGAGATGACGCGCGAGCGGATGCAGGGCGAGCTGCTGCGGATCGCGGGGGAGACCGAGGCGGCCGTGGTCTTCGTGACCCACTCGATTCCGGAGGCGGTGTTCCTGTCCGACCGGGTCGTCGTGATGTCGCCGCGCCCGGGCCGCATCACCGAGATCGTGCCGACGGGCGGCTGGGGTAAGCGTGACGCGGCCGAGGCTGGCGACGAAGTCCGTTCCAGCCCAGCCTTCTTCGCGGCGGTGGCCGCCGTGCGCGCGGCGCTGCGCGACGGGCACGGCGACAGCGGCGCGGTGGCGGGGCGGGAGCTCCGATGACGTCCTGGAAGACGGCGCTGCCGTGGCGAACGGTGCTGCCGCCGTTGCTGTTCGGCGTAGGTAGTCTGGCGCTGTGGCAGGTGCTGACCGTCGCCGCCGGTGTCCCGTCGTTCCTGCTGCCCGCGCCGACGGCCATCGCGAGCGAATTCACCGAGAACTTCGACCGCATCGCCGACGCCGCGACCGCGACCGGAACCAACGCCCTGATCGGCCTGCTGGTGGGTGCGGTGCTCGGCATCGTGGCCGCGATGTTCGCCGTCCGGTTCCATCTGGTCGACGGACTGCTCAGCCCGCTCGCCGCCGGCGCAGCGGCCGTGCCGATCGTTGCCCTTGCGCCTTTGCTGAATTCGATGTATTCGACCACCACGGACACCCCGCGCCGCATGGTCGTCACCATCGTCGTGTTCTTCCCGATGTTCGTCAGCACGGCCAGGGGCCTGCGCCAGGTTCCGCAGGTCCATACGGATCTGATGACGTCGTACGCGGCGGGCGGCTGGCAGATCACCCGCACCGTGCGACTGCCCGCGGCGCTGCCGTATCTGTTCACCGGCCTGCGCATCGCGGCACCCGGCGCGGTGATCGCGGCGGTCATCGCCGAATACTTCGGCGGTTTGCAGAACGGGCTCGGCAGCCGCATCACCTCCGCGGCGGCGAATACCGCCTACCCCAGGGCGTGGGCGTACGTGGCGGGCGCCGTGCTCGTCGGCCTGATCTTCCTGGCCGCCGTCCTACTCCTCGAATTCCTCACCCGTAGACCACGCACCACCCTCTGGAGATCTAGATGACGAAGTCCCCCAAGCGATTCCGGATCGGGCTCGCGCTCACCGCGCTGGCCGCGACCGTGCTGACCGGTTGTAGCACCACCGACAGCGGCTCCACTACCACGGCCGACGGCCTCACCAAGGTGCGCCTGCAACTGCAGTGGTTCAAGCAGGGGCAGTTCGCGGGCTATCTGGCCGCGGTCGATCAGGGCTTCTACAGGGAGCAGGGCTTATCGGTCGAGATCCTGGACGGCGGAACGGATATCGTCCCGCAGACGGTGCTGGCGCAGGGGCAGGCCGACTACGCCATCGCCTGGGTGCCCAAGGCGCTGGCCTCGCGCGAGGCGGGCGCGGGCATCACCGATGTCGCGCAGATCTTCCAGCGTTCCGGCACCAAGCAGGTGTCGTTCAAGTCCGACAACATCAACGGTCCGGCCGCGCTGCGCGGCAAGACCGTCGGAAACTGGGGCTACGGCAATGAATTCGAGTTGTTCGCGGGCATGACCAAGGCGGGCATCGACCCGGCTAAAGACGTCAAGCTGGTGCAGCAGCAGTTCGACATGAACGCCTTCCTGGCCAAGGACATCACCGCCGCCCAGGCCATGTCCTACAACGAGTACGCCCAGCTGCTGGAGACCAAGAACCCGGCCACCGGAAAGCTGTACACCGCAGACGATTTCGCCACCATCGACTGGAACGACGAAGGCGTCGCCATGCTGCAGGACGCCATCTGGGCCAACACCGAGAAGCTGCAGGACGCCAAATATCAAGAGCAGACCGTGAAATTCATCGCGGCCTCGCTGAAGGGCTGGGTGTTCTGCCGCGACAACCTGGACAAATGCCGGGACATCACCGTCGCCGCGGGCTCCACGCTCGGCGCGACGCACCAGCAGTGGCAGATCAACGAGGTGAACAAGCTGATCTGGCCCGCGCCCGCCGGGATCGGCATGGTCGACCCCGCCGCCTGGGCCCGGACCGTGCAGATCGCCAAGAACACCAAGAACCAAGAGGGCGTCACCGTCCTGAAGAAAGATCCCGACGCGAGCGCTTACACGAGCGAATACGTCACGAAGGCACTGGAATTGCTGAAGTCCGGTGGCACCGAGGTGACCGGAGCGGGATTCGCCCCGAGCCAGGTCACCCTGACCGAAGGGGGTAAGTGATTTGACCGATCACGTCTTCTATCCGTGGGCCGCGCAGGCCGAGCTGAACCCGGCGACGATCGTCGGTGCCTCGGGCTCGCACTTCTGGGACGACAACGGCAATCGGTACCTCGACTTCTCCTCGCAGTTGGTGAATGTCAATCTCGGACACCAGCATCCGGACATGATCGCCGCGATCATCGCCCAGGCGCAGCAGCTGGCCACCATCTCGCCGACCGTCGGCAACGAGGCCCGCAGCGAACTGGCCAGGCTGATCGTCGAGCGCGCACCCGGCGAGCTGAACCGCATCCTGTTCACCACCGGCGGCGCGGAAGCGGTGGAGCACGCGGTGCGGCTGGCGCGCAGCTTCACCGGCCGCACCAAGATGCTGGCCGCTTACCGCTCCTATCACGGCGGTACCGGTGTGGCGATCGGGCTCAGCGGTGAACCGCGCCGCTGGGCCGCCGAGCCGACCAACGTCGACGTGGTGCGGTTCTTCGGCCCGTACCCGTACCGATCCCCCTGGGGCACAAGCACTCCCGAGGAAGAAACGACCGCGGCGCTGACCCACCTTCGGCAGGTGATCGAGCTGGAGGGCCCGCAGAACATCGCGGGCCTGATCCTGGAGACGGTGGTCGGCACCAACGGCGTGCTGATCCCGCCGCCGGGCTATCTCGCTGGTGTGCGCGCGCTCTGCGACGAGTTCGGCATCGTCTACATCGCCGACGAGGTGATGGTCGGCTTCGGCCGGGTCGGGCAGTGGTTCGCGGTGCAGGCCTTCGACGTCGCACCGGACATCATCGCCTTCGCCAAGGGCGTGAACTCGGGTTACGTGCCGCTCGGCGGCGTGCTCATCGCCGAACGGATCGCGCAGCGCTACGACCACACGGTCTATCCCGGCGGCCTCACCTACGCGGGACATCCGCTGGCCTGCGCGGCGGGTGTCGCCTCGATCGGCATCTTCGAGCGCGACGGCATTCTCGACCACGTGCGCTCGGTGGGCACCGACGTGCTCGGAAAAGGCCTGCGCGAGTTGGCCGCCCGGCATCCGAGCGTCGGGGAGGTGCGCGGTCTCGGGTTCTTCTGGGCGCTCGAGCTGGTGCGTGATCCGGCGGCCAGGACACCGCTGGTTCCGTTCGCCGCCGCCGGTGCCGCCGCCGAGCCGATGGCGAAGGTGACCGCCGCCGCCAAGGCCCGCGGTCTGTGGCCGTTCAGCGTGGGCAACCGTTTCCAGATCGCGCCGCCGCTCACCACGTCGGCGGACGACCTGCGCACCGGCCTGGAGATCATTGACGAGGTACTGGAGGTCGCCGACGGCTACGTCAGCTGACCCGAGGTAGCAGGGTGGCGTGCGCGCGACGACGCCACCCTGCTACTACGGACCGATCACCCCATGTCGTCGGGTTGCCCTTCCCGGAACACGGCCAAAGCGGCCGGCTGACTGGCGAAGTCGAGCTTCTCGGCCTGGTGCGCGACCTCGCCGTCGGTCGCCAGCGACACCGGAGCGCCCTCGACCTGAACGTTCAGGCGTCCGGCGCGCCGATGCACGTAGGTGTGCGAGCGGTTCAGCGTCCCGGTGAAGGTGGCGAAGATCAGGCGCAGCCGCGAAAAGCGAAGGTCCGCCCGCAGATACCGGATGTCGAGGGTGCCGTCGCTCAGGCGAGGACGCGACATCGGGATCTGGTCCGCCGGGTCGTACGCCCCGTTGCCGACGAACAGCATCCAGAGGTCGTTGCGTTCGCCGTCGACGACCGCGCGCAGCGGCTCGGCCCGGAACAGCACGCACAGCATGGCGATACCGGCCGCGGGCCATTTGCCGATCCGCCGTTCCCAGCGCTCCCGCAGGTGGACGAAGTCGGGGTAGCCGCCGAGGCTGGCAGTGTTGACGAAGGTGCGCTCTTCCCCGTCGTCCAGCTTCACCTGGGCGGTGTCGACGAGCATGAGCTGACCCGCATCGAGTGCGGCGAACGTCGTCGCGGACTCCTCGACGCCGACATCCCGCGCGAAGTGGTTGAGCGTGCCGCCCGCGAACACCGCCAGCGGAAGGCTGTGCCGCACAGCGGCTTCCGCCACGGCCGACACCGTCCCGTCGCCGCCGAGCACGCCGAGGGCCGCGATGTCGTCGCGTCGCACCCGCTGATCGATCTCGGCATCGAGGTCGATGTCGCCGCCCAACTCGAGCAGCTGCGCCGCGGGCAACCGATTACGCAGCAGCGCAACCTCTTCGGCGCCGTCGCCGGGGCCCGACGACGGGTTGACCACCAGCAGCATGCCGCGTCCGTCGGGCAGCGGTTCGGTTCGCTTCGCCGGACCCAGGGCGGCGGGCTCATCGTCGCGCACCGCCCACCATCGCCTGGTGCCGAGCGCGACCCCGGAGCCGAGCGCCGCGCCGACCACCACATCGGAGGGCCAGTGCACGCCGATGTGCACCCGCGAGTAGGCCACCGCGACGGCCAGCGGCGCGAGCACCGCGGCCGTCCCCGGCGACTCGAGCGCCACCGCGGTGGTGAACGCCGCCGCGGAGGCCGCGTGGCCGGACGGGAACGACGAGGAGACCGGCGGCTTGACCAACCGCCGCAGCAGCGGCACCGCCTGCACCGGCGGCCGTCGCCGCGGGAACAGCGGCTTGGCGACACCGTTCGCCAGGCCGCTCGCCATGCCGACGGCGGCCAGGCCGCGCACCGCACCGCGTCGCTGAGATCGCCCGCCCGCCACGAAAAGCCCGGCGGCGATGGCCATCCAGAGCCGACTGTGGTTGGCGCTCATACTGAGTGACCGCAGGAACTGGTCGGCGGGCGAGGCGCGCCAGTGCGCGGTGCGCTGCACCAGGCGGCGATCCAGGGTGTTGATCGAGTTCATTCGTTTACGCATCGAGTCGAGCTTATCCAGCCAGGCACTGCTCAAACGGTGTCGCCACGATGGTGTCGGCGTGCCTCGGTACCCTGCCTGCATGACATCTGGGCAGACCGAGATCTGGCACAACCCGCGGTGCACCAAGAGCCGCAACGCCACCGCGTTCCTGGACGAGGCGGGCGTCGAGTACTCGGTGCGGCGCTACCTCGACGAGCCGCCGACCGCCGACGAGTTGCGCGCCGTGCTGCGCAGGCTCGGCGCCGAACCGTGGGACATCACCCGCACCGGCGAGCAGATCGCCAAGGATCTCGGCCTGTCCGGCTGGGGTCGCACCCCCGCCGACCGGGACCGATGGATCGCGGCACTGGCCGAGCACCCGAAACTGATCCAGCGGCCCATCGTGCTCACCGCGGACGGCGGCGCGGTGGTCGCCCGCGACGAGGCGGCGCTGCGCGAACTCGGGTGAACGAGACGGTCCGCACACTGCGGACCTATCCCCGTTATTGGTGTCCCTGCCACCGCGAATCAGGCGGTAGGGTCGGCGAATATGAAGGTACAACTGCGCCATAACCCCGCATCGGCCATCGCGCGGTGCTTCCTCGCGGGCGGCGAGCCGATGCGGGTCGAGAGCGGCGCCATGGTCGCGCACTCGGCGGGAGTCACGTTGGCGGCCAAGGCCGAAGGCGGCATCCTGGCCGGGCTGAAGCGCTCGGTGCTCGCCGGGGAATCGTTCTTCGTCTCGACGTTCACCGCGCCGCAGCAGGGCGGCTGGGTGGACGTGGCGCCCGCACTACCCGGCGACATGCTGAATTTGCAGATCACCCAGGACCGCCCGTTCTTCATCAGCCGCGGCGGCTGGATCGCGAATTCCCATGGGGTGCAAGTGGAAGGCAAGTGGGGCGGCTTCGCCAACCTGTTCGGCGGCGAGGGCGGTTTCGGTCTGCGCGCGCACGGTGAGGGCGAGGTCGTCGTCGGCGTCTTCGGCGCCATCGATGTCATCGATCTGCAGCCGGGGGAGCCGATCACCATCGACACCGGGCATGTGGTGGCCTACGACCTGGCGATGAACTTCACCATCCGGCGGGCGGTGGTCGGGCGTTCCATCCAGTCGCTGAAGTCCGGTGAGGGCTTCGTCTTCGATTTTGTGGGGCCGGGGCGGGTGCTGCTGCAGACGAGGAATCCTGGCGCTTTCGCTGCGTGGGCTAGTTCGGTAGCCTCCTCCGGGTAATCCGGCGCGGCGATCATCGGTGTTCCCCCGGTGTTCAGGCATCGGCCATGTCGGTCGTCGAAGCTCCGGTGCTTCATCGGTATAGCCAAACAAACGGAGAATTCATGGAACTGCTCGAAGTTTTCGCCAACCTGTTCGCCACCGTCCTCTCGCTGGGCAGCGGCAGCGCGTCCTGACCCCGCTCAGCTGAGCAGATCGCCGACGAGTACCCGGGTGTCCGGCACGAACGGCCAGTCCGGGTCAGCCAGGTGGGCGCGCAGTTCCGCGTCGGTCCACCACCAGCCGTCGGCGATCTCCTCGGGCTGGTGGCGGATCGGTCCGTCGTAGCGCAGTTCATAGGCAAAAACGTGGCAGCGCATAGGTTTTCCCTGCCACTCACCATCCCAGGCCACCCGCGCCAGCGGTCGCGGTTCGGTCCCGGTCAGTGTGATGCCGAGTTCCTCGGCGAGTTCCCGGACCGCGGTTTCCTCCGGGCTTTCCCCCGGCCCGACCACCCCACCCGCCAGACAGTCGTGCATGCCCGCGAACACCATCTTGGTGTCGGTGCGCCGATGCACGTAGATCCGCTCGCCGTCGCCGGACCGAACCAGCACACCGGCACTCGCATGCCAGATCCCCGCGCGGTACACCTCCGCCCGATCGGCGGCGCCGACCACCCGCCCCGCCGCGTCGTAGACGGCGATCATCTCGGACTTCTGCTGGACGCGTTCCGGCTGCGCTGACACCGCTCGAGGGTAACCCCCGCAGCGACCAGCGCTGGACCTGTGTCGGGGTGGGTGCGTCGGCGCACCCACCCCGGTCCTCATCGGCGCCGGATGGGTTTGGCACCCGGTTTGGGGGCCGACTGTGCGCGGACCACCGCTGTCCGCTCGGCCTCGGCGGCGGCTTCCGCGTCGAGCCGGCGATAGACGAGGTGCTGCTGGGCGAGGGTGCAGGCGTTGTTGGTGACGAAGTACAGCAGGATCGCGACCGGGACCAGCGCGCCGCCGATCAGGGCGAACGCCGGGAAGGCCCACAGGGTGAGCGGGCGCATCATGGGGAGCTGGACGGTGGTGTCCTGCCGGGACAGCGACGCGCGTGCGGTGAAATGCGTTGCGACAGCGGCGATCAGCATCAGCGGGACGGCGACGGCGGCCACCGTTGCCAGGAGATCGCCGGTGCCGGCCAGGATGGCCGACAGTGGGGCGCCGAAGATCTTCGCCTGCAGGAACGACTGCACATCGGCGGCGCTGAAGACGTAATTGGGCGTCGCGGCGTTCTGCTCGGGCGTCATCGGGGTCGCGATGGCCTGAAAGGGCAGATGAGCGAGGGCCCCGGTGCGGTCGAACGAACGCAGCACATGAAACAGGCCGAGGAATGCCAAAAGCTGACCGATGAGCGGAATCAGTGTCGCGAAGCTATTGATGCCATTGTCTTTATAGAGTTTCTGTATCTCGACGGCCTGCTGCCTGCGATCGGTCGCGTATTTTTGTTTCAAGCCGGCGACCTTCGGCTGCAATTTTTTGACAATAGCTTGGCTGCGCGCTTGTTTGAGAAAGGGCACAAAAAGGACGGCGCGCAGCGTGAGCACGAGGAAAATCACCGAAAGCACCCAGGCGAGTGCGCTCGCCGGACCGAGAGCCGCAGCGAAGACGTAGTGCCAGAGCCACAGAATGGCGGACACCGGGTAGTAGACGAAGTCGAGCATGAGAGCACCTGACTGTGGGCGTGCGGAGGCGCACGAGAACGGAAGGGGTCGACGACAACGCCGACGCACACCCGCACCTGGTGCGGAGTGGACGTCAGGCGGTCGCGAACCCTGGCGCTCGTGGGCGCGGGCGCCCGGGGGTGTCAGGATTGCTCTGGCGCAGGAACGAGCCGCGCCGGCGGCGTTGCGCGGACGGCGGCGGGCCGGAACCGACCAGCGGGAGCGGCAGCCGGGCCGGTGGGTGCACCGCGGCGAGCGCGACGAACAGCGAGGCGGCGACGAGGCCGACGGCGGCCACCGAACCCGGCTCGCCCGCCGGAATCACGAAGAGCAGCAACGCGGGCAGCACGAATGCGAAAACCGCATACGTCGTCAGCCTGGCCCGCGAGATCATGCTCCGAGCATACTGCCCGTCGTCGCCGCCGGTGTGCCGACGGACGGGCCGGCCCTTACAGGCTGATGTCCCAGTCGATGTCGGGACTCATCATCGACGGCGGCAGCCCGAAGGTGCGCCGGCAGGTGCGGGTGAGGTGAGCGCTGTCGGCGAAACCGGCCGACGCGGACGCGGTCGTCATGTCGTCACCGGCCATCACGCCGTTCATCGCGATGTAGAGCCGCAGCCAGAGGATGTAGCGCCGCAACGGAATACCGACCTGCTCGGTGAACAGATGGGTGAGCCGAGTCGCCGAGATCCCCAGCTGTCGCGCCACATCGGAGCCGCGGACCGAGCCGTCCTTGACCATGTCGGGCAGCAGCTGCAACGCCGCGGTCACCACGCCGTGCCGATCGTCGCGGTCGGCTGCCTTGTTGTCGCGCAACAGGTCCGTGAGGATGTCCGACACGTGCCCGGCCAGCCTGCCCTGCCCCGGATCGACGTTGAGACTCTGCACCCAACCGTGCAGATGAGCGCGCCGATCGGCGGCCGCTCCGGCGACGGTCTCCGGGTCGAGGTAGACCGCGATACCGTGCGCGGCCCCGCCGCAGACCCGGTGTGGCGCGTCGGTGGGCACGATGAGGTGACTGCCTTCGCGCCGCACCCCGCTGCCGTCCACGACCATGACGGGGGTACACGAGGCCATGATCTGCACGGCGTGATGGGCGTGCAGTTCGGTCGGTAGGACCTCACCTTCGAAAGCCAGGATGCCCGGCCGTAGCAGTGCGGTGCCCCGCCACTGCACTTCGGCGTCCGATGACGTCGTTGATTCGTTGCTGACCAGAGCCTTCATCGTCGGACGCTCCCGGCTTTCACGAGATTTCTCTCGCTGGATCCTGTGCTGAGACTATCGGGTTCGACTACCCGGCAGTCGTACTTTCTCGATGGTCGCGGCCCGAACAGGGCCGCGATCCCGCGACTCGACGCCCCCGTTGCCGGGGTCGCCGAGCCTGCAGGTCTAGCGGGGTGGACGCGGTGCGTGGAGCGATCGGTCATACCCGGACCGAGATCGCCGCGGACAGGGTCGCGGCGACCTTGTCGAGGAACTCACCGATCAACGGTGCTGCGGTGGGCGTCGCGGGGAAGCGGGTGCGCAGGGCGAGCCCGTCATCGGTGCGGGTGAACCACAGCTGCACGTCGTCCAGCGGTGCGCTGCGGCTGAGCTGTGCCGGATTGCGGGGCACCGTGCGGGTCGTATCGCTGCGCGAACCGCCGGGTAGTCGCCGGTAGTCGGTGTAGGAGACGCTGAACAGATCCTGCCTGGTCCGGCGCAGATCACTGCCCATCGCGGCGAGGACGCGGTTGGCGGGCACCTGCGCCAACCGCTGCCCAGACCGCACCGCGTCGTCGGCGGCCTGCGCGGTGGCGCAGAAGTCGTGCGCCACCGGCACATGCGCAGGGGCGTTCGACACCAGCCAGCCGAAGGTGTTGTGGTGTCGCGGTTCCCGCCGGGTGTGCACGGGAAACACCAGGTCGATGCCGGTGCGGCCGCCGAGTTCGGCGGCCGCCATGGCCACCGCCGCGAGCAGCGCCGCGAACATCGAATACCCGTCGGCACGCGACTTGCGGTGCAGCGCGTCGGTGGCCATGGCGCCGAGCAGCAGGCGCACATCGCTGCCGAACGGCGCCACCGACCCGGCGGGCAGGCCGAGGTCGAGCGGGAAGTGCGGCAGGTCGTTGCCCGCCGCGTGCAGGAAGTCGCGCCACGAGCGGATCAACGGCCCGGTCGCCGCCGCCGGAATGGCGGCTTCCCTGGTCGAATAGGACAGGAAACTGCCCGGCTCGGGCAGCCGGTCGGCGGCCGCGACGGCACCGTCGTGGCCGTCCTCGCAGGCAGCCCGGTACAGCTCGTCCAGCTCCGCCACCGCGATGGTGATCGACCAGGCGTCACACACCGCGTGGTCGAATCCGCAGACGATGGTGGAGGTTTCGGACCTGCTGACCGCGCCGAGGAAGTACGGCGCGAAGGTGAACGGCGAGCACGCCTGATCGAGCCGGCCGCCGAGGACGGTGCGCAGGTCCTCGGTGGTCGCGGTCTCGACGGCGGGCTGGGGGAGGAGGCGAATGTCGCTGTCCACCACCACGTGCACCGAGGCGGGCTTGCCGTCCGCGGGGCGTTCGAAGCTGCAGTGCAGGGCGTCGTGGCGCGGTAGCCACACCGAGAACGCCGTCTGCAAGGCGGATTCGTCGATCGGACCGGCCACGTCGAAGGTCGCGGCGAGCCAGGTCGTCGGCCCGGTTGAGGCCAGGTGGATCGCCTGGTTGGCTGAGGGTGGTGTCGCGTCCGGGGTCGGGCCGGGCTCGGCGACCGCGGTCCATTCGAGCAGGGTGCCCGGTGGTGCATTCAGTTGATCGAGAAAAAGCAACTGCATCATGACCTCGCGAGAGCTGGTGCGGTGACCGCGAAATCGCCGGTCTCGGCGATGGCGCGCAAGGTGGTGCGGATCTGCTCCAGATACTCGGCGGCCGACTTGTGCGCGACCGGCGTGTCCGGATACATCATCGTGACGTGCAGCCGCTCCAACTCCCGGTTGAACCAGATCGGCGAGGTCTGCCCGATCTTGCTGCGGGAGCCGAGACCGTTGATGCCGGAGACGCCGGGCAGCGCGGCCTCCAGTGCCGGACCGGACACCGCGCGCATGTCCAGGTAGGACACCCACGGCCAGTCTGTCGTGACCGGCAGCGGCGCGCCGGTGAGCTCGGCCGCCCGGTCGAGCGCGGCATGGATCGGGACGTTCGACAGCGGCTTGGTCCAGTCCAGTGCGACACCGGCTCGGCCGATCAGGTCGGTGAACCGCTGCGCCCCGTCGAGGTCGAACGCGATCGGCATCAGGTTGATGAACCAACCCTGCGCGAGCTGGTACTGCGGCTCGCTCCGGGTGCCGACCACATTCATGCCCAGATAGCTTGTCCGGCCTGCGAATTCGAGCTCGGCCAGCGCGACCGCCGCGTACAGGCCCGCGGAGAACGAACCGCCCGCGTTCTTGCACGCCGCGGCGAACGCGTCGATTTCGGCCGCATCGAGCATGTCGACCTTGGTGCCGAAGCTGTCGGCCACCTCACCGGGCGCGAGGCCGAGCTCGATCGGCAGCGGGCGGACCTGGTGGGCCTTCTCGGCCAGCAGGCCTGCCAACTGCTCCAACTCCGGCGGCCGTGCGGCGACGGCGGCGCGCTCGGTCCGCGCGAACTCGACGTAGCTGCCGACCGGCGGCAGCACCGGCTCCTGGCCGGTGCTGAACGCCGTGTAGAGCGCGTGGAATTCGTAGGTGGACGTGAGCACCGACATGCCGTCGGTGAACGCGTGGTCGGCGCTGTAGACGATGGTGAATCCGTCCGCACCGTGATCGATCGCGCAGCAGACGATGGCCGGCCAGCGCGTCGGGTTGGCGTTCGCCTTGAACTTCGCGACCAGGGTGTCGCGCAGCTCGCCGCTGTCGGTGAAGGTGTCGAGGGTGTGGGTTTCCAGGTCGACCGCTGCCGGGTCGAGCAGGTATCTGGTCAGCGCGAACCCGCCGTCGGCTTCGTCGATCCGGAACCACGAGCGCAGTGTCTCGTGGCGCTGCAGGAACGCGATGTAGGTCCGGCGCAGTGCCTCCGCGTCGAGCGGGCGCGCGATCGTGAAGCAGAACGAGAGCTCGGAGGCGAGCGGGTCGTCGGTCTGCCTGCGCGCCGACCAGCGGCGGATGTGCGACTCCTGCAGGTAGGTCGCGGGAATGTCGGAGGGCGCGGTGGTTTCGGTGGCGGCCTGGCTCGCCGCCGTGGTGGTGAACTCGAGTAGCACGCCGGGTTTCGGCTGCCAGTGCTCGGTGAGGGTCATCTCTACCATGACAGCGGCGCTCCTTCGATCGGACGGATTCGGGCGTCCCCATAGCGGGTGAACTCGGCGAGCAGGTCGCGCATCCGCAGCACATGCCGGTGGATGTCGCGGGTCGCCTTGGTGGTGCCGGGATAGCGCATGTTGAGCGTCACGCCCTGCTGCGTGCGGACGAACCAGAAGAAGAACTCGTCGGCCGAGACGTTGCGGCTGCGCAGCCAGCGGGTGTTGGTATCGACCCAGGTCGGGGCCGACTGGGCGCCACGTACGTCCATGTACGACACCATGAACGAGATGCGCGGCCGGGTGCCGAGCAACTCGCAGACCCGGCCGAACGGCACCGTCGCCGCGCCACGGGTGCGCCGCAGCTCTTCACCCGCGGGCTGGATGAGCTCGGCGAGATTGCGCGCCGGACCGCAATCCAGCTGGAACGGCGCGAGCCCGACGAACCAGCCGAGCGTGTCGGCCCACTGCGCTTCGGTGCGCGTGTGCAGCGGGATCACCGTGCGGAAATCCCGTCCGGCGCCGAGCTCGGTGGTGGTCACCGCGAACGCGGCGAGCAGGGCCGCGAACAGCCCCTGGCCCTGTTCCCTGGCGACCGAGGCCGCCGCGTCGGCCGCGTCGGCGTCGAGCACCTCGACCGACAGATTGCGCTGCGGCACCCGCCGCGACGAAGCCTCCGCGGGACCGGTGAACTCGATCGGCGCCGCGGCGACCTTGCTCAAGGTGCCGCAAGGCAGGGTGTTTTCGGTGTTCTCCGGGAAGAACGTCCGCCAGGTCTGCACGGCCGGGTCGTCGGCGGTGGCCGCGGTGGCGCGGACGCGCTCGTCCTGGCAGAAGTCGACGTAGCTGCCGGTGTCGCACAGCTGCGCGGACTTGCCCGCGCGGACCGCGTTGTAGAGCGCGTGCAGTTCGCCGCCGGTGGAGACGGTGGAGTACCCGTCCATGATCGAGTGATCGGCGGCGAACACGACGGTGAAGCTGTCGCGGCCCGCGATGGTCACGGCGACGTAGGAGGGCCAGCGCAGCGGCGAGGTCCCGTCGTCGAGTAGCCCGTGTACCAGGCGATATGTCGCCATCGTCGAGGTCGGCGCACCCGCGTCGACCGGTTGGACCCGGATGTCGCCGGGCGGCAAGGTGTATCTGGCCGGCTGGCCGCCCTCGATGGCGACATGCGAGCGCAGACCCTCGTGCCGGTCGATCCAGGCATCGAAGGCGGTACGCCAGGCCTGCGGGTCGAGCGGTCCGTCGATCCGGAACGCGTGCCCGAGCCAGTAGTGGCGCCGATCTCGTATTCGACTGTGTTCCACCGCATCTCGAAGATGATGCTCGTGATTGTAGGAAACGGCGCGAGTATCTCGCGGCCAGTCGGCCCAGTGTGAAGTGGCAGTCGGGAGCCACTCGATCACACGGCCGCTCGGCAACGGATAATCGGCCAGTTCGATGAATTCCATGACACACCTTCAGCTGCCCATCGGCCGTTCCCCATGCGCGGTAAGGGAATTGCCGATCCGAATAGTGACAAGAATTTCGGCCTGCATCCGAGAACTTTGTCCGTACGGTTCCGGGACGTCATCGTCGGACCGGAACGAGACAAACTGTAGAAGAAATTCTTGGTGAATGCGTGGGTGAGCCTGATCACCGATATTTGCCTCGATATCGCGGACAACGGCGTTGCGGGCAACGCAATGGGGGAGTGCGACGCCGCTGCCAGCGGCAATGTTAAACACTCAATGTTCAGGTAGCTGATAGATTGCCGGACAATGTGTCTCAATGCACCTGGAATTCATCCCAGGTTTGCATGATCTTTACAGCTACCAACCCTGAAGGCGGGCTAAACGTAACCTGGGTCACGCCCGAATTATCCGGTTCAGCCCGCCTTACTCGCCTGTCTCAGCCGCCGAACGCGGACTCGGGCGCCAGCGGCACGACCAGGCTCGACGGCCGGGCCGCGTCCCGATGGAGCTGCTGAGACGAACCGAGTAATCGCGGCAAATCGGTCGGAATGGGCATGGTCGACGGGAAGGTGCCGCTGGTGATCCGTAGTCGCAGCGCGTGTCCGGGTGCCAATCGATAGAAGGTGGGGCGGATCTTGATCTCCAGCTTGGTCACCTCGCCGGGCGTCAATAGCTGCTCCGCGTCCTTGCGGACCACGTGTTCCGGCGCGTAGATGGTGCCATCGGTTGCGCGCCAAGTCTTTTCATCGTTCAGCGTACGCTGGCTGGCCAACTGGGAGCCGCCGGTGATGTTGACCGCCGAACCGTCCGGCGCGACATCGTCGAGCCACACCTGGAAGGCGGCGTCGGTGCTGGTCGAGGACGCGTACAGGGTGACGCTGCTCGGGCCGGCCAGCACGGTCGGCTCGGCCACCGGGTCCATCGTGTAGCGGCGACCGGCCACCGGTTCCTGCACCCACTCCGTGCAGGGGTTGTAGGCGTTGAACAGGCGGAACAGGAAGTCGAACAGGCCCGCGCTGTACTGGCCGAGAGTCTGCCGGTTGCAGATGGAGTCGATGCCGGTGTAGTCGAGCCGATCCGACGCGTCCTCGACCGCGGGCGGTTGCGTGACAAGTCGATCGCCGTCGAAATACCGCTGCTGAACGGTCGCCTGCTCGAACGGATAACGCGCGGCGCTGACCGCCGTATTGTTCGGGTCGATCACATGCAGTGTTTTGTCTGTTTTGTCTATTCCATTCGGAATGTCCTTCAGCCACCGGTCGAACCAGGCCACGGTGATCATGTCGGTGTCCAGCCGGGAGCCGGGCCCGAAGCCGAGGCCGACGTGGTACCACGGGCCCATCAGCAGCTGGAACCGTCCGTCGGGCGTCTGCTCCGGCGCCATCGGCGCGAACTGGTCGCGGCCCGCGGCCAGGTTCTGCAGCTGGGAGTAGTTGCGCCACGGGCCTTCCTGGTACAGATCCCACAGGCCGCCGACCTGGTACATGGCGATGCCGTTCTCAACGACCTTGTTCAGGTCGGTCTCGAAGCGGCGGTCCTGCCACCACTGACCGTCGTAGGCCAGCGGGCCGCCGCCGTACGCCTCCAGCAGGAGCTTGATTGTGCTGTCCGAGGAGACGACCGCCTGGAGATGGTCGACGAGCGTCTTGATGAACATCTGCGGTGAGACCACCGCGGTCATGAATGGGCCGATCAAGCTCAGATACGGCACCAGCACCGAGATGGCGGTGAGCAGGATCGGGCTCATCATGCCGTCGTGGCCGAGCACCTCGTTGAAGATGTTGTTCGGCATGGCCATCGGCACGATCGCCTTCAACGGCGAACCTGGCGCGACGGATTCGGCCGTGCGCAGGGCGGACAGCGCCGGGAACGAGTACCCGAACATGCCGACCTTGCCGTTGGAGCCGGGCAGCTTCGCGGCCCAGTCGACCAGCTGGGCGCCGTCGAGGCCGTCCTGCTGGGACGCGGGGTTCCAGGCGCCGGTCGACCCGCCGGTGCCGCGCACGTCGGCGATCACCTCGATGTAGCCGCGCCGCACCAGCATGTCCTGAGCGCTGGTGGCCTGGTTGATGATTCGGCGCGCGTCCTTCAGCTGATCGGGCAGCGGGATGTGCAGCGTGTCGATCACGCTGGTCACCGCCGCGGCGAGCGCACTGGACACCGCGCCGTAGGTGGTGAAGTTGACGACGACCGGGAACTCGCCCGTGGCGCGCTGGCCGGTGACGGGGTCGGTGGGGTAGCGCACCTCGGTCTGCAACTGGGTGCCGTCCGCGAGCGGAACGATGTGTCCCAGTTCGTAAGCGATGCCATAGCGCTCGGGCGTCGGCTGATAGTCGGCGGGCAGGCCGAAGTTCGCGGGCGCGTTCGGGACCGGACCCGCGGTGGGCACGGCGTTCGCGGCGGGAGTGAGCTGGATGATCAGGCCGACGGCGGTGATGGCGGCGACCGGCACAGCGCGGCGGAAGGCCCGCGCCCGGAATGCAATTCTCAACTACCTGAACCTTTGCTGGCTGTGGTCGAAGCCGGGCGGCCGGCTACCCGTCCGCCGGCCGGTACCGCGGTTCGAGTGCCGAGTCGGGCCAACTGATCCCGGATTGTGTCCGGAGGTGCGGTGGCTACGCCTGACCTCATCGTCGTCCTTCAGCACAACGCATAAACGGGGTGCCGCGACACCGGCAATTCGCTAGAGGTATCGACGAGTCTTTGGGAAAGTGCCTAAATTTGCGGTGTTTAGTGGGTTCGAGGGTGGCGCACCCAGATATGGCACAACGCCAGCCGGCTCTGGAGCGAGTCGCCGTTTGCGCTGCGCCGCTGGGGTAGCCGGTGGTGTCGGGGATTGCGGCGTCATGTCGGGGATTGCGGCGTGCACGGGGATTGCAGTGTTGGTGCGGATTGCGGTGCGACGCGGGCGATTACGCGCGATGCCGTCCCGATTCGGCGCGATGTCGCCGATCGCCGAATTGTGGCGCTTTATGCGGCGGTACGAAAGCGCGAATTACGGTGCAAATGAGGCGGATTCGAGTCGCCGCGCCAGCCGTGCTGCCGACAGAGTCATGGCGTCGGCTGGGCGATGCGGGTCGAGGCCGGTCAGTTCGTTTACCCGAGAAAGGCGGTAGGTCACCGTATTTCGGTGCACATTGAGCTGCCTGGCCGTCGCCAGCTGGTTGAAGCCGCTGTCGACGAATACCTCGAGGGTTTCGGCGAGCATGGGCTGCGGGTCCAGCGGCGCAAGGACCGACGCGAGGCCGGGGCGCGCCGCGTCGCTCACCGCGACCGTATATTCGAACTGTAAATCTTGTCTGCGGCACAGGATTTCGCGCCGGGTGAGGCAGCGGCCCAGTTCGGCGAGTACCCGCGCCTCGGCGTACATCGGGGGAATCGCGTCCTTGGTGCGGGCCGCGCCGACCCCCACCCAGTACGGCGGCGGTTCGGCCGGTTCCTGCGCGGGCAGCCGCGAGGTGAGCCCGGACAGGGTGGCCGAGCCGTCGTCGCCCGCTTGCAACGGGATCAGCGCGGTCCAGCCGCCCGCGTCCAGCCGGAGGAAGACCCCGGGAATCGCCTCCACCCGATGCCGCAGCGCCGACGCGGGCCCGCCGCGGGTGCCGCACAGGCGGAACACCGCGACGAGGAAGGCGTCGGCCACCGGGATCACCGGATCGTTCGCCCATTCGACCGGGTCGCGGCCGGTGAGCAGCGCGTCGGCGATGCCGCGCCTGCGCTCCAGCAGTTCCCAGCGCGGGTCGTGCACGCGCTGGGTGGCCGCGGTGGCGATCCGGGAGGTGACCAGCGTGACGTACTTCAGCAGCGCGAGCGAGGCCTCGAAGAGCAGCTCACGCTCGGCCGGGCTGGCCGAGGCGCGCAACCGCTCCCAGATGAACGCCGCCCCGAACCGGTAGCGCTCCAGCACCTCGGGCAGCGGGGTGCCGTCGCGCAACCGGTCCATCGCGAGCTCGACGAGTTCCCTGGTGTCTTCTTCCGATGGATCCTCGCCGCGGCGCAGATACTCGAAAAACAGGTCCACGTTGAGCTTGGTGCCCCGGGCGAAGTCGGTCTCCACCATGGATTGCGGCAGCCGTTGGTACGGCGGCAGCGCGGCGTAGAACGCTTCGAGAGTCGACGCGGTCCGCCGATGAAGATCGTCGAACACCCGAGTCCGCGATGGCATCATGCTGGTTCTTCTTCCCGGACTTAGGTCGAGTACAAGGCCTCGATGGTATCTGTGTAGCCGCTGGAAATGGGCTTTCGCTTGAGTTTGCCAGTAGCGGTCAGGTAGTCGCTGCCGTTCTCCCATACCTCGGGGAGCACGATGTACTTCCTGATCTGTTCGACCCTGGACAGTTTGCTGTTCGCCGCGGCGATGCCCTCGTCGATCGCGGTCAGGATCTGCGGGTCCTTCGCGAGCTCGGCGACGGTGCTGCCCGTCAGGTTGTGCCGCTGTGCGTAGGCGGCGGCCAGGTCGGGGTCGAGCACCAGCAGCGCGGTGTTGAACGGCCGCTGCTCGCCGATCACCACCACCGTGCCGATCAGCGAACAGTTGTCGGTGACCGTGTTCTCGATGTTGGCCGGCGACATGTTCTTGCCGGACGCGTTGATGATCAGCTCTTTCTTGCGGTCGATGATCGAGAGGTAGCCGTCGCTGTCGATGCTGCCGATGTCGCCGGTGTGCAGCCAGCCGTCGCTGTCGATCGTCTCCGCGGTCTTCACCGGGTCGCCCCGGTAGCCGCGCATCACCATCTTGCCGCGCACCAGCACCTCACCGTCGTCGGCGAGCTTGACCTCGGCGCCGGGCAGCGGGGTGCCGACCGTGCCGATCTTGACCCGCTCCGGCGGGTTGAGCGTGGCGCCCGCGGTGCATTCGCTCATGCCGTAGCCCTCGCACAGCGGGATACCGAGTCCGAGGAAGAACTCGTGCACCTCCGGCGGGATCGCGTTCGAGCCGGTGACCGCGATGCGGACCTGATCGAGCCCGAGTCCGGCGCGGATCGAGGTGAGCACCAGGCGATCGGCGAGCGCGTACTGGAGCCGATCGAGGGCGCCGAGGGGGCTGGCGTCGGAGGTGGCGCGGGCCTTCTTGCGGCCGACGTCGACCGCCCAGTGGATCAGGCGGCGCTTGACCGGCGACTCGGTGGCGAACCGTTCCTCCAGTGCGCCTTTGACTTTCACCCACACCCGGGGGACCCCGAGGAACACGCTCGGGTGCACCTCGGCCAAAGCCGTTGCCACCTGCTTGAAGTCGGGGACGGTGGTGATCTGGCAGCCCTCGAGCAAGGTCAGATAATGCGCGAACCAGCGGTTGGCGGCGTGCGCGTCGGGCAGGTAGGAGATCACCCGGTCCTCGGGGCCGCCACCGCCGAAAGTCTCCAGGACGCGGGCGTTTTCGATGAAGTTGGTGTGGGTGAGCTCCACGCCCTTCGGCGGGCCGGTGGTGCCGGAGGTGTAGACGACGGTGAGCAGATCGTCCGGCTGCACCTTGCGCCAGGTGGCCTCGAAATCGAAACCCTCGGCGGTGCGCTGCACCAGGTCGGACAGCGCGAGCGTGCCGTCGGGCGCCTCGTCCACACAGATCACGTGCTCGACGTGGATGCCCTCGGCGGCGGCCTTGGCGACCGCCTCCAGGATCTTGGGCGCGAACTGGCGCTCGCAGACGACGGCCTTGTTGCGCGCGTTGCCGAACTGGTAGACGAGCAGGTCGACAGGGTTGGTGTTGTACACCGAGAACGGCGTCGCGCCGGTGTGCAGGATGGCGGTGTCGCAGAGGTGGAACTCGGGGCGGTTGGTCAGCATGATCGCGACCGTGTCGCCGGAGGTGATGCCCAGCGCGGCGAGGCCCGTCGCGATGGACCGCACCCGTTCGCCGTACTCGCGCCAGGTGATGGAGACGGCACCGCCGAGGGTGCGCAGCGCGACCGCGTCCGGGTACTTCGCGACGTTTGACTGGAACGCCGCACACAGCGTGTCCGGGCGGGCGGCCGCCGGGACTGTCGATGAAACCAAGAACCTAACCTCTGCTAGCGAAGGGCTGAGGTCATCCCGATCGTCTGGGGACGCGGATGACCTCATCGTCATCTATCAGCAGAACGCATGAGCGAGTGTGTGCGCTAGCGGCAAACGCGCAGAGTGTGGCGCACGACATTGTGCACTCGACCAAATTCGGGGCTTGTGCGTCACTCGTGCACCGCGGCGGGCTGCCCGGTGGTGGGCCACGCAAGATCAGCAGAGTCGAATGGTCGCTAGTTGATCTTGGGCAACGACCATTCGACTCAGCTGGATGGCAGGGTCAGCCGCAGATCGGCCAGGAGCCCGGGTGGTCGAGCGGTAGGTTCGGCGCCGCCAGGGCGGCCTCAGTGGCGGGCGAGAAGCAGTTGTCGCCCGCGCTGCCGAGGCGACCGCCGCCGAAGTCGACCACCGAGCCCGCGCCGAGGGTGCTGTTGCGCTGGCTCAGCACTATGTCACCACTGAAGCGAGACCGTTCCACTTTGCCGGTGAGCTTGGCGAGATCGCCGACGGTGTGTACCTGTAGGTCGGCGACCGCGGCATCGGTGATGGTGGTGTCGGCGATGTCGAAACTCATCGTCGCCGTCGCGGGGGCCGGACCGCTGGGGGAGTAGGCGTAGATGCCGATGCCGTCGGCGCTGCACTGGCTGAGGTGGGCGTTGCGCAGGGTCAGCGCGGTGGTGTTGTCCCGGCCGAAGCTGGCCGAGAACAGGCAGCTGCCGAGATTGCCCGGCACATACGGGTTCAGCAGGGCGGCGACGAAGCTGGAGCGCGACGCGGTGAGGCCGTCGATGGTCATGACGTGGCGGGCGCCCTCGGCGCTCAGATTGAGGTTTTCCACGATATCGCCCGGGACATCGAGGAATTCGCTGTTGGTGAGGGTGACTTCGCTGTCCGGGGTGCCGTTGCTGGTGACGAATTCGATTCCGTTGGCGGAGAAATGGCCGCCGCCGTGGCGATAACTGTTGCGGTCGATGGTGATTCGCATGCGGGCGCGCTCGGCCGCATTGACGAAAATGCCCTCGCTGTCGGCGGCGGCGTTGAGTGGGTCGTTGGCAGGCACCGCGATATTGCGCTGGGTGTTGCTGCGCACCGTGGCAGTCAGGGCGGAGGTTCCGGTGCTCTGCATGCCGACGGCGAGGACGGAGAGTTTGGCGAGACCCTGATTGATGTTCTCGGTCAGGTTGTCGGTGATGGCGGCGGTGACCTGCGCGGTGCCGGTGGTCCGGACGTCGATGCCGTCGCCGCAGGCGGTGTCGCGCACAGTATTTCGCTCGATGGTCAGCGCGCTGCCGCCGGCGTCGGAGTCGATCATGATTCCGGCCCAGCCGTTGTTCAGCGCAACCACATTCGGCGCGACGGGGAGCGGCGTGCCGAACGGAACGCCGAGCATCGGCGGGAAGGGCTGCACCAGGAACCCGTCGTGACAGGCGCGATTGGTGGCGGCGATCGTGTTGCCCGCGATGACCGCGGTGCCGACATTGCGGCCGTAGATGCCGCCGCGCTGGGCATCGGTGACGGTGAGGTCGCGCACTTCGGTGTTCGGTGCCAGGCGGACCGCGTCACCGTCGTTCGCGGTGGTCGTATTGGCCACGGCCGCAACGCCGCCGGGACCTTGACGGCCGAGCAGACGCTGGCCCTGCTTCAGCGCTATACCGCCATCGAGCGGTGTCGTGCCGAGTGGCGCGGCCAGGACGACGATCGTGTCACCGTCACCCGAGGCCTGCTGGACCGCCTGCAGAGTATTGAAAGGTGTTGCCTCCGTACCGTTCCCGCCAGCCATGGCTGTCGCACTCACATACCAGGTCCGGCCCGGCTCGGCGGACGCGTGCATCGATGCCGTGCTGACGGTGAGCGCGCAGCAGAGCACGCTCGCCGCGGCGAGCTGCGGCGGAGACAGTTTCATCGGGGCCTTCCGGATCGATCTCGACAGTGCCGCGCACCGCCGTGTGATCCAGCCCACCCCATCGCCCGACCGGGTGGTATCGGCAGAATGCCGAACCTGACGGTCGTTCTTTGTGCCGATGCCCGGTGCCGAACCCGCGAATGATGGCCTGCCCGAGCGATTCACCTCCGGTGCCGAGTGCGGTTTCGAATGGTGGATTCGGCGAGCCGGACCTGCCCCTACCTCTCCTTCTCCGCCATGCTGATGGCCGCCTCGACGGCATTCGCCGCAAGATCGAGCCCGCCGCCCCCATCGACAAGGACCTCTACGAACTGAGCCCCGAGGAATCCGCCGAGGTAACCCAGACCCCACCCAGCCTCGCCAGCGTCATCGACCGCCTCGAGGCCGACCACGACTACCTCACCGAAGGCAACGTCTTCACCGACGACCTCCTCGAAACCTGGGTCCGCCTCGAGCGCGACACCGAGATAGCCGAAATCAACGTCCGCCCACACCCCTTCGAGTTCGAGCTCTACTTCGACGTGTGAGCGCGAAGTCCTACCGCACTGTGCCGCACAACGAATCGTTGCGCTGACACGCGTGCGGATGTCAGAGCTCCGCGACTCTCAGGCGACGTCCACGCCGCGCCAGAAGGCGACGTAGTCCTTGATCTGGGCTGCCTCCGGCTTGGGGTCGGGGTAGTACCAGGCCGCGTCCTCGTTGGTTTCGCCGTCGACGACCACGGTGTAGTAGCTGGCGGTGCCCTTCCATGGGCAGAACGTGTGGGACTGCGACGGTTGGAAGAACTCGGTGTGCACCGAGTCCGGCGGGAAGTAGTGGTTGCCTTCGACGATGACCGTGTCGTCGCTGCTCGCGAGGACGCGACCCTGCCAGGTTGCCGTTGCCATGGTTCGATTCTGCCCGAATCGCGGGGTCAGATGGTGACGTCGGGTTCGGCGGCCCACTCGGCGACCGAATCGAGGATGTTGCCGAGGCGGTGGCCGCTCGGGGTGAGGGTGTATTCGACGCGTGGCGGCTTGTCCGGGTAGACGGTGCGGGTGAGCAGGCCGTGGCGTTCGAGGATGTGCAGGCGATCGGCCAGGGTTTTCGGGCTGATGCCGGGGAGGGCGCGTTGGAGTTCGCCGTAGCGGTGGGTGCCTGCGTGCAGGTGGTAGATGACCAGGGGTGTCCAGCGGCTGCCCACCAGCGTGAGGGTGCGGGTGACCGGGCACTGTTCGGGCGTCATCGGTGCCTCTACCTGGATACTTACCATTCGCATAGTATATGCGAGAAATGTGCGTACTTCCGCTGGGGAAGTATCACGCGCAGACTCGGAGCATGACAACCAAGACGATTGCAGTGCACGGCGCCACCGGGGCGCAGGGAGCGGCGATCAGTGGCAGGCTCGCCGCGGCAGGCTGGGTGGTTCGGCCGCTCAACTCCCGGAATGCTGACCTGTCCGATATCGATTCACTGGTTTCGGCGTACACCGGGGCGGACGCGGTCCTCGTTCAACTGCCTCTGCTGTTCGAACCGATCGTCGTGCGGTACGCCGAGACGATCCTCGGCGCGCTGACCAAAGCCGGGATCGAGCAGGCGGTGTTCAACCCGGCGACGGGGTTGCCGCCGGAGCCGATCGGGGTGCCCTTCATCGACGCGCGAGTGCACCTCATGCGGGAACTGCCCGGCGCGGTGGCGTACGGGACGACGATCGGGCCCGCCGGTCGCTATCTGGAAAACCTGTTGCAGCCGTGGTCGATTCGGCGCATCACACAGGACGGCGTGGTGGCCTACCCACTGCGGGCGGGCGTCCCTGATGAGTGGGTATCGCTCGACGACATCGGTGACCGCATCGCCGAGTCACTGGCTAGCGGGACGGAATCCGGGGTCACCCTGGCGACCGGCCCAGCGGCGGTCACCGGTGACGAACTCGCGGCCGCAGTGGGAGCGGCAGTCGGACGTCCGGTGCGCTGGGTGCAGGTGCCGCCCGCCGAATACGGCCGCCTGATGGCACCCGTCATCGGAGAAACCGCGGCCGAAGCCGTCGCGGGCATCTACGAGCAGGCTGCCGCGGCACCGCCGCCTCCGCTGCCCGCCGAACTGGTGTGGCGGACGACGACCACTCCCGCACAGTGGGCCGCGCGGCAGGACTGGACGGCATAAACCGTTACGGCTCAATGGATTTCGGCAGGCTCCAGCGCGAACGGTGGGTCACCGACACCGACGATGCGCAGGTTGCCCCACGGGTCGCGCTCCTGTAGCCGCCCCGCGGTGGGGAAGCGACCGGGAAGGGTCAGGAACACCTCGGCGCGGCCAGGATCGGGCAGGTCGGCCCCGTCGGCAGCCCGGATACGTCCATACCAGTGATATCGGCCATCGATCGGATCGGCGTGCCCGCTGAGCGTCACCGTCACCGGCAGTAGCGAGCCGGGGGAGTCGAGCGTGGCTGGACCCGAATACTCGTGTGCCGGTTCGCGATCCGCCGCAACGGTGAGGTCGTAGTGGCCAGGGTCCGGGTGGCGCATGGTGCGCCAGTAGGACACGCTGGATCCCGGCCACGCGGCCCGGTTGACGCCGTGCTCATCGAGATACCAGCTCTGGCAACCGCCCGAATTCCACACGGTCCCAGCCAGTTTCGCCTGGGTCCGGCGATTGAACTCGTGCTGGGTCGCCGCCCGCACCTCCATCCGGGTGGTGGAGGTCTTGCGCTGCAACTCGACACACTGCCGGATGTAGCGGGCCTGTGCCTCGATCATGAAGACGATCGACTGGTGCCCGCCGCCGGAGTTCGGGCCGACGATGAGGAACAGGTTCGGGAACCCGTTGACCGCCACGCCGAGGAACCCCTCCACCCCGTCGCGCCAAGCATGTTGCAGGGTAAGGCCATCGGCGCCGACGATGTGCTGGTCGGCGAACCGGTCGGAGATCTTGAAGCCGGTGCCGTAGATGATCGCGTCGAACGGCTGCTCGGCACCGTCGACGGTGGTTACCCCGGACTCGGTGATGCCTGCGATGGGCGTGGTCTCCAGCTCGACGTTGTCCCGCTGCAACGCGGGATAGAAGTTGTTGGACACCAGGATCCGCTTACAGCCCAGCCGGTAGTCCGGGGTGAGCCGAGCGCGCAACTCCGGATCGCGGACCTGGCGGTGCAGGTGGCCGCGGGCGACGGTTTCCACCCGGCGCATCAGCTCCGGGTTCATGAACGCGGGAATCAGCGACTCGTAGCCCCAGTAGATCGCCCAGCGGTAAAGCCGTTGCGCGCCGGGCAGATACCGGAACACTCGGTGTTCCACGGCGGAGAGCGGGCGGTCCGGTTTAGGCACGATCCAGTGCGGGGTGCGCTGGAACACCGTCACGTGCCCAGCCTCTTTGGCGATCTGCGGCACGAATTGCACCGCGCTGGCACCGGTGCCGATCACCGCTACGCGCTTGCCGCTGAGGTCGAAGTCGTGGTCCCACTCGGCCGAGTGGAAACTCTTGCCGCGGAAGGTGTCCCGGCCGGGAAAGTCCGGCACCGCCGGTTCGTGCAGCGGTCCGGGCGCCATCACGACCACCCGCGGATGGAAATGCCGCCCGTCCGCGAGACCGACGTCCCAGCGATCGGCCGCGTCGTCGAAGTCGAGGGTCACCACCTCGGCGTGCAGGCGAAGGTGCCTGCTCAGGTCGTACTTGTCGACGGTGCGGCGCAGGTAGTCCAGGATCTCCGGCTGCCGGGCGAACATCCGCGTCCACCGCTTGTTCGGCTCGAAGGAATACGAGTACATCAGCGACATCACGTCGCAACCCGCGCCGGGATAGGTGTTCTCCCGCCAGGTGCCGCCGATCTCGCCGGCCTTTTCCAGCACGACGAAATCGTCGATGCCTGCCTTGCGCAACTCGATGGCCATGCCGATACCGCCGAAACCGGCACCGACGATGACGATTTCGGGGTTCTCGATCATGCGAGCAGCCCCTGCCGCCGCCAGATCCACTCGCCGACCGGCCCGATGAGCCCCTGCTTCTGCAGGAAGACACCGAGATTCGCGGCGCCGATGCCGAGCGCCTTCTTGGCGTCCGGGTTCTTGGTGGCGATCCGGCGGGCCGCGCGCCCGTCCAAACCGGCGCGGGTATACATGTGCCGGTTGGTCAGCAGGTAGACGAACAGTGGTGCGGCGACCGCGACACACAGTCTGGTGTAAGCGAGTTCGGCGCGCGACATGGTCGGCACCATGCGGGCCAGCGCGTCCCTGGCGAAGCCGATGTGACGCGCCTCCTCGGTGACGTGGATGCGCATGGCACGCGACACCAAGGGCTGCAACTCCGGATCGTCGAGAGTGCGCCGCTGGATCGCGTCGAAGATCTCCTCACCGACCAGCGCGCCGACCCAGGTCATCGAGCCGCGCAGGAACAGCGGCAGCACGCCGATCACCAGCCTGCCCGCGCGCCGCGGCCAGTACGGCCGGGCCTCGATGCGGTCGATGAGCTTGCCGAACATCATCATGTGCCTGCACTCGTCCCCCATCTCGACGAGCGTGTAGTGCGAATGCCTGCTGGTCGGGTCGTCGGCGAGCAGCTCGCGCAACAGCAGCCGGTTGAGCAGGTTCTCGAACCAGATGCCGACCGAAAGCACGTTCGCCAGTTCCTGGCGGGACAGTTCGCGCTGTTGCTGCGGCGTCATCGACTCCCACAGCTCGGTGCCGTACAGCGAGACAACCGCCGCGGGGAGGAAGAGTTTGTCCGGATCGAGCGGCGCGTCCCAGTCCATGTCGACCACCGGGTCGTAGGACTTCTTGACCGATCCGGCCAGTAGGCGCTGCGCGAAGGACTCTTGGGGGATCAGTGCGGCTTCGTTGCCCATGACTGCTCTCCAACATGTCGACTAACCGATACAAGCTGTCACACTCAGATTAGTGAGACACTCTGTCGCAGTCAACCGCCGGGCGGGTATCGTGATTCTGTGACCACGACCAGCGGAAACCTCGAGCCTCCCGTCTCGGACGGACGCGCGACCCGCTGGAACGGGCACAAGGCACAGCGCCGCGCCGACGTGATCGACGCCGCGATCACCGTCATCGAGGAGCACGGCGTCGAGGTGTCGGTGCAGCAGATCGCCGACCGCCTGAACCTGCCCCGTCCGGTCGTCTACCGGCATTTCGACGGCCGCACCGATCTGGACGAGCAGATCCGGCGCCAGATCCTGGAATCGCTACTGGCGCAGATCATGCCGAAGCTGCACCCCGACGGCACCGTGCGCGATGCCGTCCGCGGCGCCGTCGGCACCTACGTCCGCTGGGTCGAACGCCACCCGAACCTGCACCGCTTCATCGGCGGCGCGTCGCCGCAGGGTGATTCGTCGCTGGCCGGGGCGAAGGACCGGATCGGCGGCCGGCTGGCCGACCTGTTCGCCCTCTGGCTGTCCCGCTTCGGCATCGACCCGGGCCGCGCGCGTCCGATGGCCTTCGGCATCATCGGCTTCGTCGACGGAGTGGTGAACAGCTGGCGCGCCGACCCGAACAGCACCCTCGCCTCCGATCAGGTCGAGGGCATCCTCACCGAATCGGTGCTCGCGCTCTTCGAGGGCAACGCGCGCAGCCTCGGCGTGCCACTGGAACGCGACGTGATCGTCGGCGATCTGCTGGCCCGCCCGGAAGCGTTGCGCGCCGAGTAATTCCGGGCCCAGCGATCGCGGGCGATGCATTTCGACACGAAACCAGCGCCGGGCGAGGATGCCTACGACGCGGCGTGCGTTGACTACGCTCATGCCGGTGTCCGAACCTGTGCCCCTGACGAGGCTGCTCGACGACGCGGGATTGCTGTCGCTCGAGCATCGCCTACATGTCGAGGAACTGCTCGGTCCGCACCGGTGGCAGGCCGATATGGAGGAGCGGCGGCTCGAATTCATCGGCGAAGACCAGACATTGGAGTGCACGAACTTTCACCTGCTCGGCACCGCCGACGCCGAGACGTGGCTATGGGCCTGGGCTAATCCGTGGGGTTTCGCGCCGCCGCTGATCGCGGTCGCGCGCATGGTGCGCGAGTTCGGTTTCCGCTACGGCGTCGCCGAATTGTGTGCCGCGGAAATGCCGGTCGCGCTCGGCCGCGCCACACCGGAGCCGCACCAGGTGGCGACCCTGCTGCTGGACGCCGCGAAAGTGATTTCCGGGCATTGGAGTTCGTACTGCGGGGTCACCGACGGCACCTGCGTGGCGTTTCTGGTGGAGCACCCGGCGTTCGAGTTACCGCCGCCCAGCGCGGCAGGCCTCGCGCGCGTACTCGCCCACGGCATCAACGCCTTGCCGCTGGTCGACCATCGGCGGGCCACCCAGAGTTACCTGAGCAGGCGGGGGCTGGTCACCGGATTCCTCGAGGACAATCGATTACTCGAATTCAGCGGTTCAGGTATGGCGGGGACCATCGAATTCGACGACGCGGGGCTCGTCGCGAACCTCGACGTCGGGGTGGTCATCGACCACATCGAGTTGCCGTCGGCACCGAAAGCCCAGTCCGCCAACTCATTGTGATGGGCGTCCGGCCCGAGTGCACCGGACGCCCGCCGGATCCGATCAGGCTTTTCCGCCCGTCAGCACCAGGAAACTGTGGTGCCACGCCCATTCGACCGGCCCCCGCTCGAACCGGCGCAACCACAGGTGCGCACCGGTCACGATGATCAGCGAAACCAGCAGGTAGACGCCCACCGTGAACGGCACCCGCGCGTCGGCGGAGACACGGGCCGCGAGACCGAAACCCCAGCCGTAGCACAGGATCGACGCCACCAAATTCTGCAGGATGTAGCAGCTGAGCGCGGTACGACCGACCTCGGTGAGCCGCCGGCCCACGAATCCGACGTGTGGCTTGCGCAGATAGAGGTGCGCCACCAGCGCGAGGATGCCGAGCGAAACGAAAGGCGCAGTGCCGTATCGGGTGAAAAGGAACAGGTCACCGCCGCCTGCTACACCGGCGATCAGGTCGATCGGCGCCGCGACACCGAAACCGATGATCAGCAACCGTTTACGCAGCGCCGCGCCCTCCGGCCGGAACACCCCGGCCCGAAACAGCCGGGCGCCCACCAGGAACAGCGCGATCGACATCGCGAACACGAACACCGCCTCCACCCGGAACTCGCCCGCACGCTGCACCCGGAACACCACCAGATCCCAGAACGACCCGTCGGCATAGGGATTCGGGTCCAGCGGTCGGCGCGGCTCGGAATCCTGCTCCGGCACGAACGCTATCGCCAGGGCGAGCAAGGTGAGCATGGCGACGTGAATACTCGCCGCGATGATCAGCCAACGCCGTTGCGCACGTTCACTTGTCGCGAGGACATAGGCGACGACCAAACCGGTGATCGCGTACCCCATCAACACATCGAATTCCGCGATGAACAGGAAGTTCAGCAGACCGTCCAGGAACAGCAGCCCCGCGCGCACCGGATACTTGCCCGGCCAGCGCCGCCCGCCGCGCTGCGCCGACGCCTGCTGAATTGCGAGCCCGATGCCGAACATAATGGTGAGCAGCCCGAGGAACTTGCCCTGGGCCAGTTGCTGGAGCACCCGTTCGGCCCAGATCCAGCCGCTCGCGGGTCCGTTCAACTGATCGATGTAGCCGATGAGCCCCTCGGGGTTGGTCATGATCCAGATGTTGGTGCCGAGGGTGCCGAGAATCGCGATACCGCGCAGCACGTCCAAGGCGACCAAGCGCGAGCGCCCGGCCGATGCCTGCGCGGCTGCCGCGCCGTGTCGCCCCGCATCGGCGTGCGGGGTGGCGAGAGATTCGGTCATGCACCGACTATCGCGCCGACCTGGGGCCGCGAGAATCCTCCGGAAGTACGACGGGCGGTATGAGATCGAGCTTCACTGCCGTCGTCCCCGGCCTGGCGCAGCCTGCCGACGGACTCCGCCCGGCGGTGCCCGTTAGGCTCGACCTATGCAGCGCATCATCGGAATCGAGGTCGAGTACGGCATTTCGACCCCAACCGAGCCGTCGGCCAACCCGATCCTCACCTCCACGCAGGCCGTCCTCGCCTACGCCGCCGCCGAGGGTGTGCCGCGCGCGAAACGCACCCGCTGGGACTACGAGGTGGAGTCGCCGCTGCGCGACGCGCGTGGCTTCGACCTGAGCCGGATGAACGGACCGGCGCCCGTGATCGACGCCGACGAGGTCGGCGCGGCGAACATGATCCTCACCAACGGCGCCCGGCTCTACGTCGACCACGCCCACCCCGAGTACTCCGCGCCCGAGGTCACCGATCCCCTGGACGCGGTCATCTGGGACAAGGCGGGCGAGCGGGTGATGGAGGCGGCCGCCCGGCACGCGTCGAGCGTGCCCGGCGCCCCGCGCCTGCAGCTGTACAAGAACAACGTCGACGGCAAGGGCGCCTCCTACGGCACCCACGAGAACTACCTGATGAGCCGCGACACCCCGTTCAACCAGATCATTCTCGGCCTCACCCCGTTTTTCGTGTCCCGCCAGGTGATCACCGGCTCCGGCCGGGTCGGCATCGGGCAGTCCGGCGACACCGCCGGCTTCCAGCTGTCCCAGCGCGCGGACTACATCGAGGTCGAGGTCGGCCTGGAGACCACCCTCAAGCGCGGCATCATCAACACCCGCGACGAGCCGCACGCCGACGCGGACAAGTACCGCAGGCTGCACGTCATCATCGGCGACGCCAACCTGGCCGAGATGTCCACCTACCTGAAGGTCGGCACCACAGCGCTGGTGCTGGACCTGATCGAGGCGGGCGAGGACCTGACCGATCTGCAGCTGGCCCGCCCGGTCACCGCCGTGCACACGATCAGCCACGACCCGACGCTGCGCGCCACCGTCGCGCTCGCCGACGGACGCGAGCTCACCGGGCTCGCCCTGCAGCGGGTGTACCTGGACCGCGTGATCAAGTTCGTGGACCGCACCGGCAACGACGACAAGCGCGTGCAGGACATCATCGACAACTGGGCCATGGTGCTCGATCTGCTCGAACGCGATCCGATGGAATGCGCGAGCCTGCTCGACTGGCCGGCCAAGCTGCGCCTGCTCGAGGGCATGCGCCAGCGCGAGGGACTGGGCTGGGCGGCCCCGAAACTGCACCTGATGGATCTGCAGTACTCCGACGTGCGCCTGGACAAGGGCCTCTACAACCGCCTGGTGGCCCGCGGCTCGATGAAACGGCTCGTCACCGAGCAGCAGGTGATGGACGCGATGACCAACCCGCCCACCGACACTCGCGCCTACTTCCGCGGCGAATGCCTGCGCCGGTTCGGCGCCGACATCGCCGCGGCGAGCTGGGATTCGGTGATCTTCGACCTCGGCGGCGATTCGCTGGTCCGCATCCCCACCCTGGAGCCGCGCCGCGGCACAAAGGCGCACGTCGGCAAGCTGCTGGACGGGGTCACCTCGGCCGCCGATCTTGTGGAACAGCTCACAACCTGATCACGGGACCGCTACCGACTCGACCTACATCGGGACGGAATACGACATCGTGTCGGTTCGGCTGGGTAGTGTTGAAGGACGAGCACGGACATTGCTCATGACCGGGGCCGTGCTCAGAATTGAGCTCCGGTCATGATGAGGACAGAGGAGGTCGGCTGCCATGGCACAAGAGCAGACCAAGCGCGCCGGGGGCGGCGACGAGGATGATGGTCCGGAGGGTGCAGACGCCGCCGGTCAGGAGCGCCGCGAAAAGCTGGCGGAGGAGACCGACGACCTGCTCGACGAGATCGATGATGTGCTCGAGGAGAACGCCGAAGACTTCGTCCGTGCGTACGTTCAGAAAGGCGGCCAGTGACAGTAGGTGACCCCTCGCGTCTCCACCTGGGGTACGCCCTCTCGTCCTTCTCCGAATACCTCCGCATGCACGCCCCGGACATGTTGCCCGGCAACAAGTTCGGGATGGTCGACGGCGCAATGTTGAGTGCCACCGGCGCCAAGGACATCGCGCCGCACGGCACCACCATCGTCGCGATCAGTTACCGCGGCGGCGTGCTCATCGCCGGTGACCGGCGGGCCACCCAGGGAAACCTGTTGGCCAGCAGGGACATCGAGAAGGTCTACATCACCGACAGCTACTCCGCGGCCGGCATCGCCGGCACCGCGGGCATGGCCGTCGAGATGGTGCGGATCTTCGCGGTCGAGCTGGAGCACTACGAGAAGCTCGAGGGCGTATCCCTGACCTTCGACGGCAAGTCCAACAAGCTGTCGAAGATGGTGCGCGAGAACTTGCCCGCCGCCCTGCAGGGGCTGGCGGTGGTTCCGATTTTGGTCGGGTACGACGTCAATGCCACCGACCCGGACCGGGTCGGCCGCATCGTCTCGTACGACGTGGTGGGTGGACGTAGCGAGGAGCGGTTCGGTTACGCCGCGGTGGGATCGGGTTCGGTCTTCGCCAAGGGGTCGCTGAAGAAGCTGTACGCCAAGGGAATTGATCAGGAGCGCGCCTTGCGCATCGCCGTCGAGTCGCTGTTCGACGCGGCCGACGACGACACCGCGACGGGTGGTCCCGATCTGATGCGCGGGATCTATCCGACGGCGATCGTCATCGACGAGGAAGGTGCGGTCGAGGTGACCGAGGACCGGCTCGAAGCGATCGCTCGCGGGATCGTCGCCGATCGCGAGGCTGCCGAAGAAGGGAGTGCCCGCGCATGACACTGCCGTACTACGCGTCGGCCGAGCAGATCATGCGCGACAAGACCGAGCTCGCGCGCAAGGGCATCGGTCGGGGTCGCAGTGTCGTGGTCCTGGTGTACGACAAGGGTGTGCTGTTCGTCGCGGAGAACCCGTCCGCGACGCTGCACAAGGTGAGTGAGCTCTACGACCGGGTCGGATTCGCCGCGGTCGGCAAATACAACGAGTTCGAGAACCTGCGCCGCAGCGGAATCCTGCAGGCCGACATTCGCGGTTACCAGTATGACCGCCGCGACGTGACCGGCCGCGCACTGGCCAACGCCTACGCCCAGGTGCTCGGGTCGATCTTCACCGATCAGCTCAAGCCCTACGAGGTGGAGATCTGCGTGGCGGAGGTGGGCTATCCGGAGCAGCCGCCGACGACGGTGCTGTATCGGATCACCTTCGACGGGTCGATCGTGGACGAGCGCGAATACGTGGTGATGGGCGGCACGACCGAGCCGATCCTGACCGCGTTGAAGGCGTCCTACAAGCCCGGTCTCGACCTGGGCGCCGCGATCAAGGTCGCGGTGGAGGCGCTGCAGGCGGGCGTCCCCGAGGGTGCGGAGAAGGAGAAGCGGGTGCTCGGCGTCAGTTCGCTCGAGGTCGCCGCGCTGGA
Organism: Nocardia sp. XZ_19_369; assembly: GCF_015355715.1. NCBI lineage: Bacteria > Bacillati > Actinomycetota > Actinomycetes > Mycobacteriales > Nocardiaceae > Nocardia > Nocardia sp. XZ_19_369. Next base: position 226,307 of record NZ_JACVED010000012.1, read on the forward strand.
GCAGGCGCGACCGCGACGGGCTTTCCGGCGGGTCACCAATTCCGCGCTGGAGCAGTTGCTGAACCCGGCCAAGAAGGGCAAGGCCAAGGCGGAACCGGCGGAGACACCCGAAGCCGAGTAACGCCGTTCAGAAGTCCGGGCCCGTGCGGTGCTGCCCCAGTGGTGGTATCGCACGGGCCCACTTCATATTCGGCGGTCCTGGCCGGCATCGTCCTGGTAGTCGCGCCGCGGTGCCTGGTTCCGGCTATGCGGCGCAGCGGGTTTCGTCGGCGGCGCGGAAAGCGGGGGTGAAGGCGTCCTCGCGGACCAGGGCGATGGCCGCGTCGACGTCGGGGCTGAGATAGCGGTCGTCATGGAGCATCGGGATGCGCTGACGAACCACCGCGTGCACCGCCTCCGTACCCGAACCGAGGCGCAACTCGCCCATACGTTCTCGCATCAAATCGACCGCCTGCGCGCCCATCAGAATCTGGACGCCGAGCACGATATCCAGCCGATCCAGGTTGTCCGCGAGGTTGCGCATCGACGCCATCGCCATCGTGTTGAGATCCTCCTGCCCACCTTTCACCGGCCGGGACATGGTGCTGGCGGGATGGGCTCTGACCTGGATCTCGGGAATCAAGGCGGCGGCAACCGTCTGCGCCTGCACCATGCCGGAGTTCAGCCCGATCTCCCCGCCCGCGAGATTCGCGGGCACCCCATAGCTCCATTTGGGTTCCAGTAGACGGCCGGATAACCCTTCGGACAGGATCGCCAGGTTCGCGATCTGCGCGTTCAACGCGTCGATCTGCGCACCGATCCGGGTCACCGCCCAGTTGCCGCCCATCACGAATTCGTAGCCGCCACCGTCCTTTTCGAAGATCAGCGGGTTGGAGGTGGAGGCGTTGGCCTCGCGCAGGGCGATGTCGCGCGCTGTGTCCAGGCTGTGCCGCAGCCCGCCGATCACGTGCGGGGTCGAGCGGACCGAGGTGGCGTCCTGGATGCGCGGATGTGCGTCGCCGGACTGTTCGCGCCCGTGGTCGGTCATCCATTCGGTGCCGCACACCATGGAGCGAATGTCCCCGGCTCCGTCGATATCGTGATCGAGGTTGCGCTCGGTATGCGTGCGCTCGTCGAAGGCGCCCTGCTCGGCCCTGGTCGCCTCCAGGAACAGCGCGAAGGCGGCGGCGAAACCGTGCAGGTCGTGCTCGGCACGGTCGATGGCCTCGACGAAACGGGCCGTGACCACGCTGCCGCCGCTGATCAGCGGCAGCGCCTCGCCGGACTCCAGGGTGAACTGCTCGGGCAGGCCCGCCGCGCGAAACGCCATGCTCGCCGCGACCGGCTTGCCGCGGAACAGGACCGGATTGTGTTCGCCGATCATGCTCAGCCCGGCCGCCGCCATCGGTTGCAGATCGCCGGTGCCGAGCGAACCGATCTCCGGCATCATCGGCAGCACATCCGCCTCGACCATGGCCAGCATCCGGTCCACCACCTCCGGACGCACCCCCATCGCGGCCCTGGCCATCGAGTTGGCGCGCAGCACCAGGGCCAGCCGCACCACGCCCGGCGGCAGCATGGGCCCGACGCCCGCAGCGTGCGAGCGCAGCATGCGCCGCTGGAATTCGCGCTGCTGATCCGGCTCGAGCGGACGGTCCTTCAGCGGGCCGAGCGCCTGATTCCAGCCGTACACGCGCTGACCGGCCGCGACGGAATCCAGGGCGCCCTGCCGGGTGGTGTGCATCCGCTGCCGGGCCGAGTCGGCCAGCCGAACGGTGACCCTCTCGTCGCGTAGCACTCGGAGCATGGTCGGCCAGTCGAGGTGCCCGCCGTCCACCGCGATCAGTTCGGTCGGCGGGGCATCGTCGAATTCGGCGGCCACCACGCCCTGCGAAACGACCGCGCACATTACCGCGACGGCCGCCACCCTGATCCATGTTCGCATTCGGCCTACCTTCGTCGTCGATATCGGGACAAACGAACTTCGCTGAAGCGGTAGCCATGATGCTGCGCACCGGCGCATACCGAGAGGTGGGATACACGCAGGAGGATCGAATGGTATCTGCGGCGGCCGCGCGGTGACTCGTGGATTGCGAAAAGGGTGTCCAAGGTGGTGCGGGACGCTGAATCAGGGCAAACCGGACCGAATCGTTGTGAAGACGTATGCGATCGTGTTGTCCGCAGCCCCACGCGGGCGCATGACATGGCTGTAATGTCGATAGTGTGCAGCGACGAATCATGGGGATCGAGACCGAGTTCGGTGTGACATGCACCTTCCACGGTCACCGTCGGCTGTCCCCCGACGAGGTAGCCCGGTACCTGTTCCGCCGGGTGGTGTCCTGGGGCCGCAGCTCGAACGTGTTCCTCCGCAACGGTGCTCGGCTCTATCTCGATGTCGGGTCCCATCCGGAGTACGCGACTGCCGAATGCGACAGCCTGCACCAATTGGTGACCCACGACCGAGCGGGCGAGCGGGTCCTCGAAGAATTGCTGATCGATGCCGAGCAGCGGCTTGCCGAAGAAGGCATCGGCGGCGATATCTACCTGTTCAAGAACAACACCGATTCCGCGGGCAACTCCTACGGCTGCCACGAGAATTTCCTCGTGGTGCGCGCGGGGGAGTTCTCCAGGATTTCCGACGTGCTGTTGCCCTTCCTGGTGACCCGGCAGCTGATCTGCGGCGCGGGCAAGATCCTGCAGACGCCGAAGGCGGCCACGTTCTGCCTGTCCCAGCGTGCCGAGCACATCTGGGAGGGTGTCTCGTCCGCGACCACGCGCTCGCGGCCGATCATCAACACCCGCGACGAGCCGCATGCGGACGCGGAGAAGTACCGCCGCCTGCACGTCATCGTCGGCGACTCGAACATGGCCGAGCCCACCACCATGCTCAAGGTCGGCACGGCCGCGCTGGTGCTGGAGATGATCGAGGCGGGCGTCTCCTTCCGAGACTTCGCCCTGGACAATCCGATTCGCGCCATTCGCGAGGTCAGTCACGATCTGACCGGTCGCCGTCCGGTGCGGCTCGCGGGCGGGCGGCAGGCCAGCGCCCTGGACATCCAGCGCGAGTACTACGCCCGCGCGGTCGAGCACCTGCGCAACCGGGACCGTGACCCGCAGATCGACCAGGTCGTCGACCTGTGGGGCCGCACCCTCGACGCCGTCGAGGCGCAGGACTTCGCCAAGGTGGACACCGAGATCGACTGGGTGATCAAGCGCAAGCTGTTCCAGCGCTACCAGGATCGCTACAGCATGGAGCTGTCCGACCCGAAGATCGCTCAGCTCGACCTGGCCTACCACGACATCAAGCGCGGCCGCGGCGTGTTCGACCTGCTGCAGCGCAAGGGTCTGGCCAAGCGGATCACCGAGGACGAGGCCGTGGACGCCGCGGTCGACACCCCGCCGCAAACCACCAGGGCCAAACTGCGCGGCGACTTCATCACCGCCGCCCAGGAAGCCGGCCGCGACTTCACCGTCGACTGGGTCCACCTGAAGCTGAACGACCAGGCCCAGCGCACCGTCCTGTGCAAGGACCCGTTCCGCTCGGTGGACGAACGCGTGGACCGGCTCATCGCCTCCATGTAGTGTCGCTATTCTAGCGCTATAGATGCGCTAGAATAGCGCTATGGCTACCATTCAGATTCGTGACGTTCCAGACGAGGACGCGGAGATCCTACGTCAGCGAGCCGAGGCTGCGGGAATGTCGTTGCAGGCGTATATGCGTCGAGAGTTGATCTCTATGGCTAGGCGGCGCACCAAGGCGGAGGCTATGGCAAGCATCCGTGAATCCCTGGAACGCGATCCCCGGCCCGGCGCCGACGCCGACAGCATCTTGGACGCGTTGAGGGAAGTTCGTGGCGAGTGACGAATACGTGGTCGACGCATCGGCGGCGTCGACTGCTCTGCTGCGCAAAGATGGCGTGGGTATCGCCGTAGGTCAGCTGCTCGGCTCAACGATCTGCCATGCGCCTCATCTGATCGACGCAGAGGTGGGGCACGTATTGCGTCGCCATGAGCGGGGAGAACAGATCAGTGACATCGCGGCATCGAGGGGTTTGCGTCTGCTTGCCACTGTCATCGACCAGCGCTATGCGCACCACGGCTGGCTAGCGGCTGAAGCCTGGCTGTTGCGTCATACGATCACTTTCTATGACGGGCTCTACGTTGCTCTGGCGGCACGACTGGAGATCCCGCTGCTCACCGCTGACGTGAAACTCAGCAAGGCGCCAGGGCTGCCTTGCCGGATCGAGTTGATTTCCTGACGCTGTGGTAGTCACCTGACCTTGTCGGATGTCGGTTGCCGGGAATGTGCATACGGTGGGGGTATGGCAGACACGGAACTTCTCAATGAGCTGCTCGAGGTCGAGCGCCGGGGCTGGGACTCGCTGTGCGACGGCACCGGGGCCGATTTCTACGGGCTGCTGATGACCGGGGACGCGGTAATGGTGCTCGCGCGCGGAATGGTGCTGGGGCGCGCGGAAGTCATTGCCGCGCTGAACGATTCACCACCCTGGCGGACCTACGAAATCTTCGAGCCGCGGGTGATCGACGGCGGGGTGGACAGCAAGGTGCTCGTCTACACCGGCGTCGCGTATCGCGAGGGGGACACACCGGCCTTCCGCGGGCAGATGTCGAGTGTCTACCTGCGCGCGGGCGGCGAGTGGAAATTGGTGCTGTATCAGCAGACGCCGATCCCGGACTAACCCTCGGCGAGGTAGCGCTCGACCGTCTCGACCTTCGACGTCATCCCGTCGGTGACGCCGGGCCGGATGTCGGCTTTCAACACCAGACTGCAGCGCGGGGCGGCGGCGAGCACGGCGTCGGTGGCCTGCTTGACCACGCCCATCACCTCGTCCCATTCGCCCTCGACGGTGGTGAACATGGCATCGGTCCGGTTCGGCAGCCCGCTGGCGCGCACGACCCGGACGGCCTCGGCCACGGCACGCCCGACGTCGACGCCGGTGCCGAGCGGGGTCACAGAGAAAGCGATGATCATGCCGTCGATTCTGCCGCGTGGCGAGCTGTGATCGAGGGAATCGCGCGCCGACGCGCACGCGCGGTGCCGGGCAGATTACCCTCTATCGGGTGGCGATATCGAAGGTCGAGCGGCTGATGAATCTGGTCATCGCGCTGCTGTCGACCCGGCAGTTCCTGACCGCGGAGCGGATCCGGGACAGCGTCGCCGGTTACGAGGAGTCCGCCAGCGACGAGGCGTTCAGCCGAATGTTCGAGCGGGACAAGAACGAGCTGCGTGACCTGGGCATACCCCTGGAGATCGGACCGGTCGGCCGGTACACGTCGGTGGAGGGCTACCGGATCAACCGGGACGCCTACGAGCTGCCCGAGATCGACCTGTCCGACGAGGAAGCCGCCGCCGTCGCGGTCGCCGTGCAGATGTGGGAATCGCCGGAACTTGCCGCCGCGGCGGATGGGGCGCTGCTGAAACTGCGCGCCGCCGGTATCCACGTGGAGACCGATGCCGCGGTGGCCTCGGTTCCCGCTGTGCCCGCGCGGACGCGTGGTTCGGAGCCGGTGCTCGGCAAACTGCTCGCCGCGATCGACGCGGGTCAAGCTGTGCGGTTCGAACATCGTGGCGCGATCAACGCGCCCTATCTGATGCGCGATGTGGAGCCGTGGGGTGTGGTGACCCGGCATGGTCGCTGGTATCTCGTCGGCCATGACCGGCAGCGGGATGCGGTCCGGAGCTTCCGGTTGTCCAGGATCGGCGACGATGTGAGCGCCTACGGGCCGGAGAATGTCGTGCGCAAACCGGACGGTATCGACTTGCGCACGATCGTCGATCGCGTCACCAGTTCGGCGCCGGTCAGTTTCACGGCGACGGTGTGGGTGGCCGAGGGGCGTGGGCGTGAACTCCGCCGGATCGGGCAGGTGACCGGCGAACGCACCATCGGCGGTCGGGTCGGCGCGGTGGTCGAGCTACCGGTCCGGTCTCGCGACTGGATTGCCCGGCTGATCACCGGACTCGGCCCGGACGCGGTCGTGCTCGCGCCGGAGGACCTGCGTACCGATGTGGTCGCGCGGTTGCGCTCGGTTTTCGATCGCACGGAGGTCACGGCGTGAGGTGTCAGCGAGTGCACCGACGGCACAGCGCGGTGGGGTTCTGTGCCAGCGAGGTGGGGTCGTGAGTGAGCGTCAGCGAACGAACCAAAAACACAGCGCGTTTGAACGCACGACGGAACCGAGCGCCAGCGAGGTGGAGTCGTGAGTTCTTCTAGACTTTCCGTTCGACTTTCGCGACTGCTGAACATGATTCCGTACTTCATCGCGCACCCCGGTATCAGCGCGGCGGAGGCGGCGGCGGATCTGGGCGTGACCACCAAGCAGCTGATGAGCGACCTCAACCAGCTGTGGATGTGCGGCCTGCCCGGCTACGGCCCCGGTGACCTGATCGACCTGTCGTTCTCCGAGGAGAGCATCGAGGTCACCTTCTCCGCGGGCATCGACCGCCCGCTGCGGCTCACCTCGACCGAGGCGACCGCGCTGCTGGTGGCGCTGCGCTCGATCGTGGACATGCCTGGCATGGTCGACCCGACCGCGGCGCACGCCGCCATCGCCAAGATCGAGTCGGCTATCGCAGGCGGTTCCGGCAGCCAGCTCGATGATGCCCGTACCCCGCCGACTGAGGCGCCCGCCGTCGCCACCGTGCGGTCGGCGCTGGCCAGGCAGCGCGCGCTGCGGTTGGTCTACTACTCCGCGAGTCGCGATGTCGTCACCGAACGCGTCGTCGATCCGATTCGGATCGTCCTCGTAGACAACAACAGCTACCTGCAAGCCTGGTGCAGGCAGGCCGAAGGCGTCCGCCTGTTCCGCTTCGACCGGATCGAGGACGCCATCGAACTGGACGAACCGGCCAGGCCGCCGAGCCACGCCACCGAGGAGTCCGCCGCGCTCGACCTGTTCCAGGACGATCCCGCGGTTCCGTTGGCGCGCTTGCGTATTCACGGTGATTACGCCTGGGTGCTCGATCAGTACCCGATGCATCGGCTAGCTGTGCACCCCGATGGCAGTTTGGAGGCGACCATGCGGTTCGCCACGCTGGACTGGATGGCGCGCCTGCTGCTCGGATTCGGCTCGAGCGTCACCGTGCTCGGACCGCCGGAGTTGGTCGCGGCGGTGCGCGAACGCTCGAATGCCGCGCTGGCCGCCTACGCGGCCGCCGGATTCGAGGAGGTGGGATGAGCACCGGCGCGGCGAGCCGGGTGATGGTGATCGGTGCGGGCAGCATCGGCATCTTCGTCGGCGGCAAGCTGGCCGTGGCGGGCGCCGATGTCACCTTCGTCGGCCGACCGCGGTTGCTCGACGAGATCACCGCGTCCGGTGTCCGGCTCACCGACCTCGACGGCGGCGACGACACATTGACCCCCGACCGTTTCCGGGTGGCTACCGAGCCGCACGACATCGGCTCGGCCGATATCGTGCTGGTCACCGTGAAATCGGCGGCGACCGCGGATGCGGTACGCGAGCTCACCGGCAAGATCCGGCCGGGCACGGTCGTGCTGAGCCTGCAGAACGGCATCGGCAACGACACGGTGATCAGGGAGATCCTGCCCAACTGCGTGGTGCTGGCCGGCATGGTGCTGTTCAACGTGGTGCACCACCCGGGCGGCCGTTTCCATCGCGGCACCGAGGGCGGGCTCGCCGTGCAGGACGATCCGGCATTGGTGCAGTTCCTCGACGTCTTCCAGCAGGCCGGGCTGGCGTTGCGCCGCTACCCGGAACTGCGCTCGGTGCAGTGGGCCAAGCTGCTGCTGAACCTGAACAATCCGATCAACGCGCTGTCCGGGCGGCCGCTGCGCGAGCAACTCAGCGACCGGAATTATCGGCGCTGCCTGGCGCTGACCCAGCGCGAGGCGCTCACGGTGATGAACAGGGCGCGAATAGCGCCCGCCCGGCTGACACCCGTGCCGCCCGCCTTGATGACTCGGCTGCTGACCGTCCCCGACGGCATTTTCCGGCGCGTCTTCGGCCGGGTGCTCGCCATCGATCCGGTGGCGCGCTCGTCCATGGCGGACGATCTCGAACTCGGCCGGAAAACCGAAATCTCTTGGCTCTGTGGGGAAATCGTCGGTCTCGGTACGATGGTCGGCCTGCCGACGCCGGTGAATCAGCGGCTGATCGAGTTGATCGTGGCCGCCGAGCAAGGCGACCGGCGCACCTGGACCGGTGCGGAATTGCTCGAACAACTGCGGGCCGCGCAGGCGAGCGCTCGTTGACAGAGCTCGCCCAGCCGGGGTGAACATCGGGCAAACAGGGCATCGTGACTTAGCACTCCCCAGTGCGCCGAGCGGCCGGACGGTGCGTTCGCGCACGTCACCCTCCGGTAGCATCAGAACCATCACCAGTCTTGGGAGGTAAAAATCATGGGCAGTCTGAGCATCTGGCACTGGCTGATCATTGCGGTCGTTTTCGTGATGTTCTTCGGTGCCAAGCGGATGCCCGACGCGGCCCGCAGCCTGGGTCGGTCGTTGCGCATCTTCAAGAGCGAGGTCAGCCAGATGCAGAACGAGGGCAAGGACTCGTCCGACGCGCAAGCGCCGGCGCAGCAGCAGCCCGTTCAGCAACTGCCGCAGGCCCAGCCGGTCACCCCGTCGGTCACCCCGCAGCCCCAGGCCGAGCCGAAGACGCTCTGAGCGGGCTGTTCGACCCGGAGTGAGTCGCGACTCACTCCGGGATCTGTGCGCTGTTGCCGAGCTTCTCAACCCAGGGGCCATCACCCACCATGCGAATCCCGTTCGATCCCCGGCACAGCAAGCGCCGGACCAATCCCGACGGCACCATGTCGTTGGTCGAGCATTTGCAGGAACTGCGCTACCGATTGCTGGTCTCGATCGCCGCGGTTCTCCTCACCACCGTGCTGGGGTTCATGTGGTACGAGTACGGGTTCCTCGGCCTCAAGAGCCTCGGCGATATCCTTCGCGGTCCCTACTGTGCGCTGCCGGACTCGTCGCGCGCCTCGATCAGCCCGGACGGTAGCTGCAAGCTGCTGGCCACCGCGCCGTTCGAGCAGTTCACCCTGCGCTTGAAGGTCGGCATGACGGCGGGCATCGTGCTCGCCGCGCCGATCTGGCTCTACCAATTGTGGGCGTTCATCACGCCCGGTCTGTACGCGAAGGAACGCAAGTACGCGGTCGGGTTCGTGTCGGCGGGCAGCGTGCTGTTCGCGTCCGGCGCCGTGCTGGCCTACGTCGTGGTCGCGCACGCATTGAGCTTCCTGCTGACGATCGGCAACAACGTCCAGATCACCGCGCTCAGCGGTTCGCAGTATTTCAGCTTCATCATCCAGCTGCTCGTCATCTTCGGCGTCAGCTTCGAAACCCCGCTGCTGATCATCGGTTTGAACCTCATCGGGGTGCTCACCTACGCCCGGCTCAAGGCGTGGCGGCGCGGAATCACGTTCGGGCTCTTCGTCTTCGCGGCCATCGTCACCCCGCAGGACCCGTTCTCGATGCTGGCGCTCGCGCTCGCGCTGACGGTGCTGTTCGAGGTCGCGATCCAGTTCTCCCGCTTGAACGACATCCGCAAGGCGCGCAAGGAAGCCGACCACCTGGCCGCGCTGGCCGACGAAGAAGCGTCCACGCTGAGCAGCCCGGATCCGATCGACCCGGCCGACTCGATCATGACACCCCCGGATAAAACCGGGCGCTCGATGTCGGACTACTCCGATACCCTCTGACGGTGACACATCACCGGTCGCATACGGGCGAGCTTGCGAAGTTTTCCACCGAGCTGAAGTTCAGCCTGGATCCTTTCCAGCGCACCGCCTGCGCGGCACTCGAAGAGGGACACAGCGTCCTGGTCTGCGCGCCGACCGGTGCGGGTAAAACCGTGGTCGGCGAGTTCGCTGTGCATCTGGCGCTCGCCGCGGGCGGAAAGTGCTTCTACACCACGCCGATCAAGGCCCTGTCGAACCAGAAGTTCGCCGATCTCACCGAGCGCTACGGCCGCGACAGCGTCGGCCTGCTCACCGGCGACCAGTCGATCAACCCGGGCGCGCCCGTGGTGGTGATGACCACCGAGGTGCTGCGCAACATGCTGTACGCGTCCTCGGACGCGTTGCGCGGGTTGTCGTTCGTGGTGATGGACGAGGTGCACTACCTGGCCGACCGGTTCCGTGGCGCGGTGTGGGAGGAAGTGATCCTGCATCTGCCGCCGGACGTGCGGCTGGTCAGCCTGTCGGCGACGGTGTCCAACGCCGAGGAGTTCGGCGCCTGGATGGAAACCGTGCGCGGTGACACCGCGGTGGTGGTGGACGAGACCAGGCCGGTGCCGCTGTGGCAGCACGTCATGGTCGGGCGGCGGATGTTCGACCTGTTCGACACCGATTCCACCGATCAGAAGGTGCTGGTCGACGGCGACCTGGTCCGGTTCATCAAGCAGCGTGAGGCGGCCGATCGGGCCAACAGCTGGCATGGTCCGCGCAACGGGCGCGGCGGTCCGCGGCGTGACTTCCGTCCGTTGCCGCGGCCGGAGGTGCTCGCGAAGCTGGACGAAGAGGGTCTGCTGCCCGCGATCACCTTCATTTTCAGTCGCGCGGGTTGCGATGGGGCGCTTGCTCAGTGCTTGCGTTCCCGGCTCGACCTGAGCCGCGAAGACGATCGCGAACAGCTCGACGACATCATCGAGAAGCACACCGGTGACCTGCCGAAGGCGGACCTGGAGGTGCTCGGGTACTGGGAGTGGCGCGAGGCGCTGCACCGCGGGCTGGCTGCGCACCACGCGGGGATGCTGCCCGCGTTCCGGCATACCGTCGAGGAACTGTTCGTCAAAGGTCTGGTGCGGGCCGTATTCGCCACGGAGACACTGGCTCTCGGCATCAACATGCCCGCACGCACGGTGGTGCTGGAGCGGCTGGTCAAGTACAACGGCGAGTCGCACGCCGAGCTCACCCCCGGTGAATACACCCAGCTGACCGGTCGCGCCGGGCGTCGTGGCATCGACGTCGAAGGCCACGCGGTGGTGCTGTGGCAGCCGGAGGTCGATACGAGTGCGGTCGCCGGTCTGGCCTCCACCAGGACCTATCCGCTGCGCAGTTCGTTCAAGCCGGGCTACAACATGTCGATCAATCTGATCGACCGGATGGGTGCTGCCGAAGCGCGCACGCTGCTGGAGCGTTCGTTCGCGCAGTTCCAGGCCGACCGTTCGGTGGTGGGGCTGGTCCGCGGTATCGAACGCAACGAGTCCGCGCTGCGCAAGCTGCGCGATCAGCTCGGTGGCGCCGATGGTGACTTCCTGGAATACATTTCGCTGCGGGAACGGATCAAGCAGCGGGAGCGGCAGCTCGAACAGCAGGGTCGGTCCGACCGGCGAGGGGTGGCGGTCGCGGCGCTGACGGCGTTGCGCCGCGGTGACGTGGTGGCGATTCCGTCCGGGCGGCGGGCCGGGCTCGCGGTCATCCTGGAACCCGATGCGACTCCGGGTGACCCGCGGCCGTTGGTGCTCACCGAGGACAAGTGGGCCGGTCGGGTGTCGGTGGCCGACTTCCCGGTGCCGGCAGAGGCGTTGGGGCACATGCGGTTGCCGCGGCGGGTCGATCACCGGACCGCGCAGACCCGTCGCGATCTGGCGTCGGCGCTGCGCAGCACCGGGATCTCCGCGCCGGGCCGGCCGCGCCGCGGCAAACGCGCGTCGGCGGCCGACGACCGGGAACTGTCGACTTTGCGTCGCAGTCTGCGCGCGCATCCGGCGCATACCCGCGCGGATCGGGAGCAGATGTCGCGCATCGGCGAGCGCTACAACAAGCTGGCCCGGGAAACCGAGACCATGCGCCAGAAGGTTGCCGCAACGACCAACTCGCTGGCCCGTACCTTCGACCGGATCCTCGGGCTGCTGGAAGAACGCGGGTTCGTGCACGAATCCGAGGTGACCGCGGACGGTCGCAGGCTGGCCCGGATCTACTCCGAAAGCGACCTGCTGGTCGCCGAATGCCTGCGGCAGGGGTTGTGGCGTGGGCTCGGCCCGGCTGAATTGGCCGGAGTCGTATCCATTCTGGTGTTCGAATCCCGCCAGGACGGTGGATATCTCGGCGTCACGGGCCCGACGGCACCGATCCGGCGGGCGATCGGCGAGACCATCCGCGTGTGGTCCGAGTTGCGCTCCGACGAGGCGCGGCACAAGCTGCCGCCGACCAGGGAACCGGATCTGGGTTTCGTCACCGGCGTGCACAAGTGGGCACGCGGCGACGGGTTGGCCGAGTCGTTGCTCGCCAGCGGTGATCAGGCCACGCCGCTGTCCGCGGGCGATTTCGTGCGCTGGTGCAGGCAGGTGATCGACCTGCTCGACCAGATCCACAACACCGCCGACGACGAGGAGGTCGCCGCGACCGCCGCGAAGGCGGTGCGCGCGATCCGGCGGGGTGTCGTCGCGGTGGACGCCGCGTAGCGGATTCGATTGTGATTTGATTTCTTTCGCGTACCGACCGTGGCGGAGGACTAGAGATATCGGACCGTTCTCACGCGGGGGGCTACCGTGTGTACAACGATGCGAGTGGAGGCAACCAGATGAGCGGCCCGTTTGGACCCAGCGAACCCGGGGAGGGGCGCAACAACGATCCCACCCAGCAGTGGGGTGGACAGCAGGCACCCGGCGGGGCAGGACCCACCCACCAGTGGGGCGGCCAGCCGCAGACTCCGGCCTCGGCCCAGCCGACCCAGCAGTGGGGCGGTGATCAGCCGCCGCCGCAGCAGCCGTGGGGTCAGCCGCCGCAACAGCCCGGCCAGCAGCAATGGGGTCAGCAGCCGAACCCACAGTGGGGTCAGCCCGGCCAGCAGAGCCAGCCATGGGGCCAGACCCAGCCGCAGGACTGGCAGCAGGGCCAGCCGCAGTGGGGTCAGCAGCAGCCGCAACCACAGTGGGGCGGCCAGCAGCAGCCCCCGCCGCAGAGCAAAGGAAAAGGCCTGGTCATCGGCCTGGTCGTGCTCGGTGTCGTGGTCATCGGCGCCATCGTCGCCCTCGTCCTCGTGCTGACCTCCAAGGACAAGCTGGACCAGGCCGCCGTCCAGGACGGCGTCAAAAAGGTGCTCACCGACTCCTACGGCATCCAAGACGTCAGCGACGTCACCTGCCCGTCCGGTCAGGAAGTCAAGGTCGACGCCACCTTCAACTGCGAGCTGAAGGTCAGTGGCGAAGGCAAGAAGGTGACTATCAAGATCACCAAGGAGGATGGAACCTACGAGGTCGGCCGCCCGAACTAGGTCCTGTCGCTAGTAGCCTCCCGGTCGGCCCACTTCGGTGGGCCGGCCGTTGGCGTTTCTGTGAGTGTGGACGAGTGGGACATCGCGGCAGACTCACTCGTGTTTCCCCGCCCTTATGTCCCTCTGGGTGATCAGCTCGGCCGCAAGTGGGACGTCATGGCGTGCTTACTCGCGATTTCCCGCCCTTATGTCCCGCTGGGTGATCAGCTCGGCCGCAAGTGGGACGTCATGGCGTGCTTACTCGCGATTTCCCGCCCCTGTGTCCCGCTGGGTGATCGGCTCGGCTTCGAGTGGGACGTCACGGCAGGCTTACTCCGTGATTTCCCGCCCTCCGTGCCCGTCGATCATGAAAGCGGTGCGCTGCCAGCCAAATCCGCACCCTTTCTCGGGATCCGCACCGACTTGGGACCCCCGTAGTGTGTGCGGATCCCGAGAGTCGGTGCGGAGCTTGCTGGCAACCACCGCTACGCCAGCGTCGGAGCGATTTCGCATATCCTCTGGAGCTCCGTTCATGATCAACGGGACCCAGTGGCACCAAAGCGCGCGGTTCGCCGCCGCTATGTCCCGCTGGGTGAGCAACTGCATGCCGAGTGGGACATCACGGCGGACTCACTCGCGTTTCCCCACCCTTATGTCCCGATGTCCCGCTGGTTGATCGGGCCGACCTCAAGTGGGAGCGTCACGGCGGGCTTACTCGCCTTTTCCGACCCCTATGTCCCGCTGGGTGATTGGCCCGGCTTCGAGTGGGACGTCATGGCGGGCTTACTCGTGTTTCCCGCCCTCGATGCCCGTCGGTCATGAAAGCGGGCCGCTGGCAGCGAAATCCGCACCCTCTCTCGGGATCCGCACCCACTTGGGACCCCCGTAGTCAGTGCGGATCCCGAGAGCCAGTGCGGATCTTGCTGACAACCACCGCACCGTCAGCGCTGGGGTGATCTCGCAGACCGTGTACACCCTTCATGGGGCGCTGACCGTCTGCGAATGATGTGCACGGCTTGGGAGTCTCCTTACCCCTCAACGTGTTCCACCTTCGGAGCTCTCGAAACGCAACCACAGCCAGATGACCACGCTGGAACTGAGCGCCGCGAGACTGGCTGCGGAGGTAAGCCGGGTACGGCACCCGACGTGCCCAGCACTACTCACGGGAAAACCTGGGATAGGTCTTCAGCTCACTGGACCGTTCGCCTGGGGAGTTCTTGATTGCTCCTATCGTGGAGGTGAACCTTGGCGGGTGTCTTGGGGTGTACCTGTCTAGGCCCGCGCGCTCAAAGACCTCCCGGGGTGAGCTGACCTCAGGGTTGATGGCAGTCGATGGGATGCCCGGATAGTGCTGGGCGCGTCGGGTGGTGTTCCCGGCTTTCTCTTCCGCAACCTGGGATGGGCAGGGTGTGGGTTCCGGCGTGGGGACTGGCTGTGGTGCTGTTTTAGGGATTTCGCCGAAGGACAGCTCTGCCGTGAAGGGTTGCGGTAGTGGCGCTTTGGGGGTTAGGCCGTGCGGGCGGCGAGGGCCTTGATGAGGCGGGTGACCGGGCTTTCCGCGTTGTAGGTAGTGGCCAGTTCGCGGAGGCGGTCGAGGTCGGCGGGGGCGGTGGGGAGGGTGTCGGGGCGGGAGAGTTCGACGTCGGCGTCGCAGACCACTCGGACTACCGGGGCTGCTGCTTTCAAATACTCTTCTGCCGCACGGAGTTTGGCGCGGATGCCCTGGGCCAGGTCGGCTTCGGGGTCTTCGACGGCCGCGACCAATGCTTCCAGGGAGCCGAAGCGGGTGATCAGCATGGACGCGGACTTCTCGCCGATGCCCGCCACACCGGGGAGGCCGTCCGAGGCGTCGCCGCGCAGGGTGGCGAGGTCGGCGTAGGCGCGGCCCGCGTTCTCCAGCGGCACACCGTATTTGGCGGAAACCTCGGCCGGGCCGTACAGCTCGGCCTTCGCCAGTCCGCGGCCTGCGTAGAGCACCCGCACGGGTGGCAGCGGGGTATCCCGGACCAGTTGCAGCAGATCCCGGTCGCCGCTGACGACCACGACCTCGTCGGTGGTTTCGCGGGTGGCCAGGGTGCCGAGCACGTCGTCGGCTTCCAGCCCGTCGGCGCCGCCGGTCGCGATGCCCGCCGCTTCGAGCACCTCGAGGATCATGTCGACCTGCGGGGTCAGCGTGTCCGGTACTACTTCGGCCCCGGGCCCCGCGTCCGCGGCGGTGTCGAGCCGGTGCGCCTTGTACGACGGCACCAGTTCCACCCGGAACGCCGGTCGCCAGTTCAAGTCGAGGCACACCACCAACCGGCTCGGCGCGTGCTTGGTGATCAACGACGCGACCATGTCGGTGAACCCACGCAACGCGTTGACCGGCCGCCCGTCCGGCGCGGTGATCTTCTCGGGGATCGCGTGAAAGGCACGGAACCACAGGCTCGCCCCGTCCAGGAGCAACAGCGGTCCACCGGAAGTCGCAGCAGAAGTCACGCGCTGAGGCTACCTCCCAGCCCCGACAAACCCGGACGATCCGAACGTGACGGGCGATAGCAGTGCCAGCCAGCGGCCAGCGACAGGCGTGAGGCGGGGAGTCGGAGGCGGCAGGGGGAGGCGGAGTGCGGAATGTCGGCAGGCGGCATTGGATGTCGGCAGGCGGGAAGCGGCCAGCGGGACGGCAGGCGCAAGCGAGATGCGGAAGCGGCGAGCGGGAGAGCCGGAAGTTGGGAGGTGGAACAGCAAGCGGGCAGGCGGCAAGCGGGACGCGGGCAGGCGGCAGCCGGCAAACGGCTCGCGGAAGCGGCGGCCGAGAGAGCTGGAAGTCGGCAGGCAGCAGTCGGCAGTCGGCAGGTGGGAGTGGCAATAGGGAGGCCGGACGTCGATAGGCGGCAAGCGGAAGGCAGGCAAGCGGTCGGCGGGAGGTATCCGGCGGTCGGCGGTGCGTGTGCATTGTCAGCATTGGCGGTTCGTTGGCTCCCCACTCGATTCGCGTGCGTCCCCAGCTCAATGCACCGGAATGGATGAGGCGGATGGTCGACTTCTTTACCGGCGTTCAAAGGGCCGACGAATACCAGCAGCTCGGCATCGTCCGTCTTCCTACCACCCCGCACCTCTGCAATCGGTCGGCGACCGTGTGACGTGCCGACGACGGTGCGGGTGTACGGGGCCGAGCGGGGAGTTCGGGTTCGCGGGGCCGGGCGCGGCAGGTAACGTCGGATGAATGAGCTCGCATACGGATTCCAGGTTCGCGGCGGACATTTACAGTGAGCGGTTGGAGCGGGCGGTGGAGCTGATGCGGGCCGCCCATCTGGACGCCTTGTTGATCACTCCCGGCCCGGATCTGCGGTATCTGATCGGGTCCGCAGCCGAATCGTTCGAACGCCTGACCTGCCTGGTTATCCCCGCCGACGGCGCAACCCCCTCGGTGGTCATCCCCAAGCTGGAACTTGCCTCGCTGGAGGGATCCGCGGCAGGCGAACTCGGCCTGCGCGTCCTGGACTGGGTCGACGGAACCGATCCGTACGGACTGGTGAAGTCGGCGCTGCACGTCGGCTCCCGGGTGGCCGTCGCCGACGCCATGCCCGCACTGCACCTGATCCCGCTGGCCGCGTCGTTCACCGGCCTGCCCGCCTCCGCCACACCAGTGCTGCGCGAACTGCGCATGAACAAGGACGCCGCGGAGATCGACGCGCTGCGCCGAGCGGGCGCGGCCATCGACCGGGTGCATGCGCGGATGGGCGAGTTCCTCCAGGTCGGCCGCACCGAAGCCGAGGTCGGCGCCGATATCTCCGCCGCCATCCTCGAGGAAGGGCACACCGCAGCCGCGTTCGTCATCGTCGGCAGCGGCCCGCACGGCGCGGACCCACACCACGGTGTCTCCGAGCGCCGCATCGAGTCCGGCGACGTGGTGGTCATCGACATCGGCGGCCCGGTCGACCCCGGCTACTACTCCGACTCCACCCGCACCTACGTCCTCGGCGAACCCGACCCCAAGATCGCCGCCCGCTTCGCCGCCCTGGAACGCGCGCAAGCCGCCGCCGTCGCCGCCGTCCGCCCCGGCGTCACCGCCGAATCCGTCGACGCCGCCGCCCGAAACCTGTTGATCGAAGCCGGTTTAGGCGACGCCTTCGTGCACCGCACCGGTCACGGCATCGGCCTCTCGGTGCACGAGGAGCCCTACATCGTCGAAGGCAACGACCTCGTCCTCCAGCAAGGCATGGCCTTCAGCATCGAGCCCGGCATCTACTTCCGCGGCGACTGGGGCGCCCGCATCGAAGACATCGTCGTGGTCACGGCAGACGGCTGCGAGTCCATGAACCAGCGACCCCACGGATTGACCGTCCTGTAAGTCGACGGGTAGCGGTCGGGCGGGTCGATTCACGGCCCGCCCGGCGCGCTTGAGTTCGGGGCAAGCTGTTTCGCGTCCGCTCGGCCCGGTCGCCGCCGCTTCCGCTTGGCTCGGCGGCCGTAAGGCTGTTCACTGCCCGTTCGGCCCGGGTCGCGGTTGGACGGGTTGTTTCGCTGCCCGGTCGCGGTTGGGCGGTTTGTCTCTTCGCGTTCAACCTGGTTCCGGTGGGCGTGTTGCTTCTCTGTCCGTCCGGCCTGGTTGATGAGGTTGGGCGCGCTGCTTCGCTCCGCGTTCGGTCGGTGGCAGTCGGGCGCTGATTCGTCACCGGTTCGGCGTGGCGGGTGGCGCGCTGCCTCGCTTGGCGTACGGCCCGATGGCGGCTGGACGACCTGATTCGCTGCTCGGCTGGCGCGCTTGTGTTCGGACGAGCTGTTTTGCGTCCGCGCGGCCCGGTCGCCGCCGGACGGGCTGACTCGCTTCCGCCCGGCGGCGGTACTACGCCGGTTCGTTGGCCTCGGGCGCGGAGGCGATCAGGGTGGAGCTGGACAGCACGCGCTCGACCTGGATTGCGATGACCACTCGGGTCGGGTTTACGCGGGGGACTCGGTAGCGGCCGGCGTAGCGTTGCTCCGCTTCGGCGACGGCGTCCGGGTCCTCGAGCACTGTTGCCGGGCCTTCGAGCGTGAGCCATCGTCGCCCCTCGACTTGGCTCACCGCCGTGTATCCACCCCGCCGCACATTTCGCACCTTCGCCGACGCGCCGTCGGTGATCACCCTGGCGATCCGGGCTTCCGGATCCCAGGTGAACCCCACTGCAACCACATGCGGCGTCCCGTTGGCCCGCAACGTGGTCAATGTCGCCAGATGCCGCTCGGTGACGAATTCGAGGGCGGCGGGCGAAAGTTCTGCGGTCTGCGTGGGCATAACCAGACCGTAGCGGTGTCGCCGGGTGGTCCCGCACAGGGGCGCGGCGCGTACACCGCCGGTGGGCACGCACGGGGGAGTCGACGACACGTCACGCCGGAGCGCCGGTGCCCGTGTGGTCGAGCGCAGCCGGAGCGATGTGTGAGTGGCACACCATGGAGACGCTTCGTCGACGTTTGCCGCAGCCATGTGCCACTCACGGAGCAGAGTCGAGTGGTCGCGCACGGGATATGGCTCGGTAAGTCTCGTGGCGTTCGCCGCAGCCATATGCCACTCACGGAGCTGAGTCGAGCGGCTGCGCACGGGATATGGCTCGGTATGTCCCGTTGCGCGGGTGGGTGGGGGTGGAATGACAGACTGGGCGCATGGGAATGCGAGGGATTGCCGAGGGGACGGTGCTGCTGCTCGGCGGGCGCAGCGAGATCGGGCTCGAGGTGGCGCGGCGGCTGGCACCGGGGCAGGTGGTGATCCTCGCGGCTCGGCGCAGCGGCGACCTGGCGGAGCAGATCGCGGCGCTCACCGACGCCGGCGCGGCGGCCGTGCATTGCGTCGAATTCGATGCTGACGACACAGCGAACCATCCGGCCTTCCTGGAGAAGCTCACGGCCGAGTACGGGCAGATCGGCGTGGCGGTGGTCGCCTTCGGTGTGCTCGGCGATCAGGCGCGGGCCGAACGTGATCCGGCGCATGCGATCGCCGTGGTGCACACCGACTACGTCGCTCAGGTCAGCGTGCTCACCACGCTCGCGAATCTGCTTCGCGCGCAAGGGGAAGGGCAGCTCGTCGTCTTCAGCTCGGTGGCCGGCGTGCGGGTCCGCCGCGCCAACTACGTCTACGGATCGGCCAAGGCGGGACTCGACGGTTTCGCCAGCGGACTCGCGGATGCCTTGCACGGCACCGGCGTTCACCTGTTGCTGGTGCGTACCGGCTTCGTCATCGGCCGGATGACCGAGGGCATGGAGCCGGCCCCCTTCTCCAGCACGCCGGACCAGGTGGCCGCCGCCGTGGTCAAGGGCCTGCACAAGCGCACAGGTGTCGTCTGGACGCCCCTGATCTTGCGCCCGGTCTTCTTCGCTATGCGCCTTCTGCCCCAAGCGATCTGGCGCCGGATGCCGCGGTGAGCGGGCGGCACGGCGATGTGAGTCCGGCTGCGATGCTTCGCCGCGAGGTGGTCAGTCCGGGCTGGGGCAGCGAACCAAGGCCCGCGCTTAGCGCCCGGTGCCGACTGCGGTCGGCGTCGAAGCGGGCGTCGGACGCGATGAATGGTCGATTGACTGTCACTCCCTGGTGCTCACCAATGACGGCGACGCTGCGCGGGGGGTATCGATGACCGTGACCTGGTCCGGCCCGCCGGTGGTCGTGGCAGGGATTGGTGCCGACGGCTGGGACGGGCTGGGCCGTTCGGCGCGGGAAGCTATCGCCACCGCCGAGGTGCTCTTCGGTTCATCGCGGCAGCTTGCCCTTGTGCCGGAACGGGATTCGGCAGGGGAGCGGGTCGCGTGGCCGTCGCCCTTGGTGCCCGCACTGCCCGGCCTGTTCGAGCGGTACGCCGGCTCCCGAATCTGTGTACTGGCCAGCGGCGATCCGATGTTCTACGGCATCGGAGTGACGTTGGCGCGGTTGCTGGGGGCGAACGCGCTTCGGGTCTTGCCGCAGCCGTCGTCGGCGTCGTTGGCGTGCGCACGGCTCGGGTGGGGGCTGGCAGAGACGCCCGTGGTCAGCGTGGTCGGCCGAGCGCTGGAAACGGTGCTGCCCGAGCTGGCAGACGGGCGGCGGCTGCTGGTGCTCAGCGCCGACGAGGAAACGCCGGCGCACGTTGCAGAGCTATTGGGGCGCAACGGTTTCGGCGATTCCACGCTGACGGTGCTCGAGCAGCTGGGCGGCCCGGCGGAACGGGTCGAGACCGGGATCGCGAAACAGTGGCAGCGGTCCGCTGGCGACCCGCTGAACATCGTCGCCATCGGGTGCGTCGCCGACCCCGCGCATACCCGAGCGACCAGACTGCCCGGCCTGCCGGACGAACTGTTCAGCGGCGATGGGCAACTCACCAAAAGCGAGGTGCGAGCCCTCACCCTGACCGCACTGGCACCCGCCCCCGGCGAACTGCTCTGGGACATCGGCGGTGGATCCGGCAGCATCGCGATCGAATGGTGCCGCACGCATCCCACCTGCCGCGCAGTCACTTTCGAGCGGCTCGAGCACCGGCGACAGCAAATCGTCGATAACGCTGCGGCCCTGGGCGTACCGTATATCGACGTACGCGGCGAAGTGCTCGAGGAATTGCACCAGAGCGCCGAATCCGCCTCGCCGGACGCCATTTTCATCGGCGGCGGACTCACTCAGCATGGCCTATTCGAGACATGCTGGTCGCAGCTGCGACAGGGCGGCAGGTTCGTCGTGAACGCGGTGACCGCCGAATCCGAATCGCTGCTGCTCAGCTGGGCGGCCAGCCGTGGCGGTACATTGCGGAAGTTTCAGATCTACCGCGCGGAGTCGCTGGGATCCTTCACGACTTGGCGCCCGCAGCTCCCGGTCACGCAGTGGTTTGTTGTGAAATAGCACAAAGCGCAGCCGTGAAATGAGGTCCGCGAGTGAAACGAGTTCTGTCCGGCGGGTAGGGTCGGGGCCGAGATCCGGTCATGATCGGAAATCCGGTTCCTGATGGGGAGATAGATGAAATACAAGAAGTTTGCCGCCACCGCACTTTTGGCCATCGCCGCCACCGGCGTCGCCGCGGGTACCGCGTATGCCGCGCCGGTACCGCCCGCGGTGCAGGATCAGACCACCGCCGCGCAGAGCGTCAAGGGCACCGACCAGGGTGTCAGCTACGCGCTGCAGCTGGCCGACGCGGGCAAGTCCGTCGTCACCAGCGTCACCGGCGGTGCGTTCAGCCTGGCCGCCGACAAGCAGTCGGTGACCCTGACCAACGCCGCAGGCGAGGCCGTCACCACCATTCCGCTCACCGCGACCGCCAAGGGCGAGCAGGTCGAGATCGCCGCGGCCATCGCCGACGATGCCAAGCAGCTGACGCTGACCCCGAAGGTCGCGCCGTCCGCGAACGCTCCGGTCGCCGCCGAGTTCATCGGCGCGCAGGAATGGTTCTTCGCCGAACTGCAGCGCGCGTCGCTCGGTGCCGCGGTCGGCGGATTGATCGGCGCCGCTATCGGTTTCCTGTTCTTCGGTGTCGGGATCCTGCCCGGTGCCGTGCTCGGCGCGCTCATCGGTCTTGCCGTCGCCGGCGGGCCGTCGCTGCTGAACGCGGGCATCGCCTACTTCAGCGGCCAGCCCTGAAAACCCTCCTTTTAGGCGGCACCCGGGAAGCCCGGGAGCTCGCTCACATCGCTTCCGGCGAGCAAGGATTCGATATCGTCTCCTCGCTCGCCGGTCGCGTTCGTGACCCCCTGTTGCCAGTCGGCGAGGTGCGGGTCGGCGGGTTCGGTGGGTTCGAGGGACTGCGGGACTGGTTGGTGGCCAACGGGATCGACACCGTGGTCGATGCCACCCATCCGTTCGCGGGCACCATCAGTGCGAATGCCGCTGCGGCTGCGGCCGATCTGGGGCTGCCGCTCGTCCATCTGCGGCGACCCGGTTGGTCCCCGCAGGATGGCGACAAGTGGACCCGGGTACCGGATCTCGCCGCTGCGGCGAAGACGGTCGGTGAGGTGGGCGAACGCGTCTTCCTGACCATCGGCCGTCAGGGTGTCGGCGCCTTTGCCGGACTGACCGAGCCCTGGTTTCTGATCCGCGCTATCGATCCGCCCGAGGGCGCGCTCCCGCTGCGCTACGAACTATTGCTCGTCCGTGGCCCTTTCACCCTCGAAGACGAATCCCGCTTGCTGGCAGACCGGCACATCGATGTGCTCGTCACCAAGGACAGTGGCGGCGATCAGACCGTTGCGAAGTTGACCGCCGCCCGTGCGGCAGGGTTGCCGGTTGTCATGATCGATCGACCTGCGCTGCCTGAAGGCGCGGTGGTCATGGAAAACGTTGCCCAGGTATGGGATTGGCTCCGGTCAGCGCCCGAGTAGTTCGGGCAGGCGATCGAACCAATCGAGCACCGCGCGTTCGTACCCGATGCCGAAATCCAGCGTGGCACGCGCGTAGGGCGGCAGATCGGTCGGGTCCTCGCCGAGATACTTGGTCAGCCGCGTCTGATGAATCTCCCTGTTGGCGGCGATGATTCGGTCCAGATGCGCGCGGTCGAGATGGTGGCCGAAAGACAGCGTGAGCAATAGTGGGAACCGGATGTTTTCGCCGCCCGGGTCGCGAGCGATCCACTCCAGGAAGGTTTCCCGTCCCGCGTCGGTGATCAGGTAGGGCGTGCGTTCCCGTGCGCCCGGTTCGCCTTTTTCCACGAGTCCTGCCGCGTCCATCGCGGCCAGTTCCCGGTAGACCTGGCTTTGCGTGATCGTCCAGAAGTCGCCGATGCGGTCCTGGGCCTTGGCCACCAGATCCCAGCCCGACATCGGTCCTTCGTGGAGAAATCCGAGCAGCGACGCGGCCGTGGAGTTCAACGGCTTGCGGCTGGTCGCGGTCTTCGTCAACCGACTGCTCCCTTCGCTCTCAACCTTCCATAGTGGAATGTTATACGAACGTGCGCCGGATCGGCGGTGACACCTATTTGCCGGCCAGCTGATCGAGCCTGGCGAGCACCAGCGCCATGCCCTCTTCCAGTCGCGCCTGGCCCAGGCGCAGTTCGACGAGGTCTTCCTCGATCTTTTCGGCGCGCCCCTTGATCCGGTCGATACCGTCGAGCGCCTTCCGGGTGAGAGCCGCGAGCTCGCTGAGCACGTCGCCCTGCTCGTCGAGTGCTTGTTCGCTCGCGGTGGCTCGGGCCTCCAGGGCTCGGGCGCGCAGCGTCAGCTCCGACAGTGTCGCGGCCAAGATCCCTCCATTCGTCGGTGCGTCAGCAGATCTTACGCGTCGGGGGCGGCCGCGTCGCCGCTGCGGGCATAGCGTCGTGAGGTGTAAACGCGGACCCCCTGGTCGGTTTCCTGGGCCGTGGTGGTCGACGCGCCGATGATCAACAGGGTGCGCATGTCGACCTCGGCCGGGTCCAGATCGCCGAGCGAGACCACCCGCACGGACTCCGTCGGGCCGCCCACATCGCGGCCGAGCACCACGGGAGTGTCCGGCTTGCGATGCTCCAGCAGCAGGTCGCGCATGGCGCCGACCTGCCAGGTGCGCTGCGACGAGGCCGGGTTGTACACCGCGATCGCCATGTCGGCGGCGGCGACCGCGGAAAGCCGTTGGGCGACAACCTCCCACGGCTTGAGGCGATCGGAGAGCGAGATCATCGCGTAGTCGTGCCCGAGTGGCGCGCCGACCCGGCTGGCCACCGCGTTGGCCGCGGTGAGTCCGGGGAGCACCCGGACCGGCACAT
This sequence comes from Nocardia sp. XZ_19_369, assembly GCF_015355715.1. Lineage (NCBI taxonomy): Bacteria > Bacillati > Actinomycetota > Actinomycetes > Mycobacteriales > Nocardiaceae > Nocardia > Nocardia sp. XZ_19_369. Next base: position 250,113 of record NZ_JACVED010000012.1, read on the forward strand.
CGCGCCACTGGGGATCTGCGGCTTCCTCCAGGACCGCTGCGGCCATCGCGAAGACCCCGGGGTCGCCGGACGACACCACCGCGACACGCGCGCCTCGACGCGCCAGATCCAATGCCATGGCTGCGCGTTCCGACTCGACGCGATTGTCGCTGGCATGCCTGCGCTGGCCCGGGCGTGATGGGACTCGGTTCAGGTAGGTGGTGTAGCCGACGAGATCTGTTGCGTCGGAGAGGGCTTCGTGTACCTCGGTGGTCGTCCACTCGGCGGCGCCGGGGCCGAGACCTACGACGACGACTTGGCCCGGGCGGTCGGCGACGACTTGGCTGGGGCGGTCGGCGACGACCTGGCCGGGGCGGTCGGCGACGACTCGGTCGGGGCGGTGGATGACGACTTGGCCGGGGCGGTCGGCGATGTCTTCGTTGGCGTGCCCAGTGGACAGGGCAGTGCGTGTGTTCGGTGACCCATGCTGTGCCGCAGCAGTTTTCGCGCGAAGGAGCGGGGTGGTCGGTGTCGGGCCGGGGACCAGGGTGATGGAGAAGTACGGCACGTCCGCATCGACTACGTCGGCGGCGCGCAACACGCGCTGACGGGTGCTGCTGGCGCGTTCGACGTAGTAGGCGTCGGCGAGACGCCCGGAATCCGAAAGAGCCTGGCGCACATTGGGATAGGTGCGGCCGAGTTTCATGATGGCAGCGGCCTCGGTGTCGCGGAGCCTGCGGGTGAGCTCGTCGACGGGCATGGTGCCGGGCAGGATGGTCAGCACCTGCTCGCCCTCGACCAGCGGGGTGCCCAGGGCCGCCGACGCGGCGCTCACCGAGGTGATACCCGGGATGATCTCCGCCTCGAACCGATCGGCCAGCCGCCGGTGCATATGCATGTAGGAGCTGTAGAACAACGGGTCACCTGCGGCCAGCAACGCGACGGACCGGCCCGCCGCCAAATGCCCAGCGAGCACTTCTGCGGCCTGCTCATAGAACTCATCGATCGCACCCTGGTATCCGCCAGGATGATCGGTGGTTTCGGTCGTCACCGGATAGACGAGATGCTCCTCGAGCTGCCCCGCCCGCATGTACGGCGCCGCAATACCTCTGGAGATACTGCGCCCATGCCGTGCGCTGTGGAACGCGATCACATCGGCCTCGGCGATCACTCGCGCCGCCTTCACCGTAACCAGTTCAGGGTCACCGGGACCGAGCCCTACGCCCCACAACTTGCCTGGCGCCGTGGGCGATTCAGCGCCGGCGGTATGCGCCGCAGTGCCTACGTCGGCGCCGGTGCTGCGTTGTTGTGCAGTGGTCCGAGCCGCGTGCCCGGCGCCGATCGTGTCGTCTGCGGTGCCATTTCGCGTACTGGCGGGTGCCGTGTGTTGGGACCTGGCCGTGCCGCGTTGCTGCGCGTCGGCGCGTGCCGGGTGTTCGGCGCCGGTCCCCGTGTCGTTTGAGGCGCTGCCATTCCGCGTACCGTCGGGTGCGGTGTGTTCGGCGCCGGCCCTCATGTCGCCCGTCATTCCTGTTCGCTCGCAATCGCATTCAACGCGGACGCGGTGATGGCACTGCCACCGCGTCGACCGCGGACGGTGAGGTATTCGATGTCGCCGAACTCGACCAGCGCGTCCTTGGATTCGGCGGCGCCGATGAAGCCGACGGGAATGCCGATGATGGCGGCGGGCCGCGGTGCGCCCGCGTCGAGTATGTCGAGCAGGTGGAACAGGGCGGTCGGCGCGTTTCCGATGGCGACGACCGCGCCGTCGAGATGCTCAGGCCACAGCTCCAGCGCCGCGGCGGAGCGCGTATTGCCCATGCGCGCAGCGAGTTCCGGCACGCGCGGGTCGGTGAGCGTGCAGATCACCGCGTTGTCGGCGGGCAGCCGCTTGCGCGTCACACCGGACGCGACCATGTTCGCGTCACACAGAATCGGCGCTCCCGCTCGCAGCGCGGCCCGAGCCGAAGTCACCACGCCCGGCGAAAACGCCACATCCCCCGCAAGATCCACCTGGCCACACCCGTGGATCATGCGCACCACCACCTGCGCCACCTCCGGCGGGAACCGATCGAGGTCCGCCTCCGCTCGGATCATCGCGAACGACCGCCGATAGATCTCGGCCCCGTCGGTGAGGTAGCTGGCACGCAAGTCGGACATGGCGTCCACCCTAAGAGGTGCCCTCCCCACCAGGTCGGCGCGGGTAGCCGGGGTCAGGTGCGGGGGCGTTCGAGAATGCGGGACATCACGATGGAGCTGCGGGTGCGGCCGACGCGCGCGTTCTCCCGGATGCGTTCGACGGTCACCTCGATCTCGGCCATGTCGGTGGCCATCACGTGCACCAGCGCGTCGGCCTCGCCTGCGATCGTCCATACGCCGACGACCTGCGGGATAGGTTCGAGACTGCGGCGAAGTTCGGCGGGGGAGATGTTGTCGCGGTAGTACACCTCAACGTAGGCCTCGGTCTTCCAGCCCATCGCCGCCGGATTCACCAACGCCGTGAAACCGGTGATCTGTTTGCTCGCAACCATCTTGTCCACGCGCCGCTTCACTGCGGGTGCGGTCAGGCCGACCGCGCTGCCGATTTCCTGGAACGAGGCGCGGGCTTGTCTGAGCAGGTGCTCCAATATCCGCCGATCGATGTCGTCCACGTCACAGCCCTTTCGCTATTGCGCAATTATTCGATGTTCTAGGGCCGAAATGCGCAACGATTCGATGTTCCTGGCGCAATACTAGGCGAATTACGGTCGTGTGAGCCGCAAGATCGCGCCGACCTCCGGGAGACACGTTGACGTCTGTAGCCACCCTCCGTGCCGAGACCACCGTTCGTAAGCCGTCACCGCGACGGTTCGTCATGTGCCGTCCCGACTACTTCGACGTCACCTACTGCATCAATCCGTGGATGGATCCGGAAGCCCCGGTCGACCGCGCCCTCGCCCTGCTCCAGTGGGAAACCCTGCGCGCCACCTACGAGGAGTACGGGCACAAGGTCGACGTGGTGCCCGGCGTGCCCGGCCTGCCCGACATGGTGTTCGCGGCCAACGGTGGCCTCGTCGTCGGCGACCGGGCGATGTCGGCCCGGTTCACCCACGTCCAGCGGGCCGCCGAGGGCCCCGCGTACCACAACTGGTTCGCGCAGCACGGTCTCGCCGGACTGGTCGACGCCAAGGAGGTCAACGAGGGCGAGGGGGACTTCCTTCTGGTCGGTGACCGCATGCTCGCGGGCATGGGCTTCCGCAGCTCGCTCGCGGCGCATCGCGAAGTGGCGCAGCACTTTTCCCGGCCGGTGCTGTCGCTCGAGCTGGTCGATCCGCGCTTCTACCACCTCGATACCGTGCTGCTGCCGCTCGATGACAACACCGTCGCCTACTTCCCGCCCGCCTTCAGCGCGGAGAGTCAGGCGGTGCTCGCCGAGCTGTTCCCCGACGCCATCGTCGCGACCGACGCGGACGCAGAAGTGCTCGGGTTGAACGGGGTCTCCGATGGGTTGAACGTCTTCCTCAGTGACAAGGCTGTTGCGCTGAGCGAAGCGCTGCGTGCCCGCGGTTACAACCCCATCGGCATCGATATGTCCGAGTTGCTCAAGGCCGGTGGCAGCGTCAAGTGCTGCACGTTGGAGATTCACGAGTAGCTTCGAGACCAACGGCGCTGGTGGTGGGCTGCTTTCGAGCGATGCCGCCGCCAGGGCCGTTCGTCATGGAAGACGTGGTTCTGAGCGGGACAGCGGGGTCCTGAAGGCCGGACTGTGGTCTTCAAGTCGGACTGCGTGGGTTTCGAGTTCGGACCGTACGGTCTTGAAGGTGAGATCGCACGGCCCTGAAGGCGCGACATCGCGGTTTGCGGACGGGATCGCGCCGTCTTCAGGCGTGACAGCGCGGTTCGAGGGCGAGATCGGACGGTCTTGGAGGCGCGACTGTGCGGTTTTGGACGGGACTGCGCGGCTCTCGGGTGGGGACTCGTGGTCTTGATGGCGGGGCCTTGGGTGAGGGGTCTCGTGGCCCGGGGCGGGGCCGCAAGGACTCGAGGGATGGGACTGCGTGGTCTCGAAGGCGGGGCCGTGTGGGTCAGGGGGCAGCGTGGTCCGGGGCGGGTCCGCAAGATCCAAGGCGGACCCGACCGTCAGTCGATTCGGTATCCGGTCTCGGTGGCGACGATGTCGGTGACTGTGCCTCGTGGGCGGCCACAGCGTCGGTCGCAGCCGGACCAGTGCTGGCGGCCCGCGACGGTTATGTCGTCGGCATCGATTACCGGCATGCCTTGGTGCATAGGCTGATTCGACTCCGCGGGAAGAACCCGATCGGACTCGACCGCGGCTGTCACGTCGGCGCGGACGTCGGTGAGCGACTTCGCGCAACCCGGACGGCCCGCGCAGGCGCTGACCTGGAGCCAGGGGGAGTTGGCGTCGAAGATGAGATCCATCGGGGCCAGCACGCGGACAACCTGCTCGGCAGCCCACTCCGCCAAGTCGGTGATGACGAGGCTGCGCCACGGGGTGACGAACACGGGACGTTCGATGGCGGCGATGAATTCGGCGGTCCGGGCGGGCAGCGAGCCCAGGCGGACACCGGCGCCGAGGCTGGCCAAGCCGTCGTCCTGATCCAGCCAGCCGATCGGAACATCCTGAGCCGCACCGAGTTCCACCCGATCGGTGCCGCGTTTAAGCGCGAGTAGTTCAGCGACCTGCTCGGCACCGTTATCGATCTCGTGCAGCCGCCACCGCCCCGCCTCGCCGCCGCGCAGGTCGAGAAACCCGTGCGCGGCAGCGAGCATGACATCCACCGCGTCGGCGGCCGAGACTCGGATACCACTGTCACGCCCCGCCAGCAGCAGCGCGAATTCCTCAGTGCCCGTTGCGTGTACGCCGATATCACCACTGAGCATGCTGACATCCCCACGCCCGTCATCCAGCGTGAACAGCACGCGCCCAGGGAGTTCGGCGAGCCGCGGCGCAGCCAGCAGCCCAGCGTCGAGCGCCGGAACCAACGCATGCACATCCGCGATACCACCGATCCGACCGGACAGCGGCGAAGCCACAATATTGCGCACCCGCTCATGCGTCTGACTAGGCAACAACCCCGCCGCCTCCAGCCGCCCGGTCAACTCACCCGCATCCCGCACCTGCCGCAGCTGCACATTCCCCCGCGACGTCAGCTCGATATTCCCGTCCCCGACCTCCCGCGCCGCCTCCGCCAACACCTGCAACTGCCCCGGCTCCACCCGACCACCAGGCAGCCTCACTCGCGCCAACGGCCCATCCGCCGCCTCATGCAGCCGCAACACGCCGGGACAGGAATCCGGAACACCTCGAGTCATAGTCCGTCCAGGGTACGTACCCGAGCCGACCGGCCCACCAGGGAGGAGACGCCCAGCCCACTGCCGTTGCCCGGCCGCGCCCAGCCCGACTGGTGTGGCCAAGCGCGTCTGGTGTGGCCGAGCTCGGTAGCTCTGCCCAGCTCGGTAGCGTCGCTGAGCCTGACTACCGGGGCCGAGCCCGGTAGCGCGGCCGAGTCCGGTAGCGCGGCCGAGTCCGGCTGGTGTGGCCCGAGCCTGACTAGCGTGGCCGAGAGCCCGGTAGCGCCGCCCCGCCCGGCAGTGTGGCCCTGCCCGACTAGCTTGGTCGAGCCCGGCGGGTGTGGTCGAGCCCGGCTGGCGTGGTTGGGCCCAACTGGCTTGGTCGAGCCCGGCTGGGATGCGAGATCTTGTGCTGCACCGCGTGGCCGAGCCCGACTGGCTTGGTCCAGCCCGGCTGGTGTGGCCGAGCCTGACTAGCGTGGTCGAGCGCGGCTGGTGTGGTCCAGCCCGACTGGCTTGGTCGAGCCCGGCTGGGATGCGAGATCTTGTGCTGCACCGCGTGGCCGAGCCCGGCTGGCATGGTCGAGCCCAGCCGGTGTGGCCGAGCGCGGCTGGTGTGGCCGAGCGTGGCTGGTGTGGCCGAGCGCGGCTGGTGTGGCCGAGCGCGGCCGGCGTGGTCCAGCCCGACCGGCGTGGTCGAGCCCGGCTGGAATGCGAGACCTTGTGCTGCACCGCGTGGTTGGGCCCGGCTGGCTTGGTCCAGCCCGGCTGGTGTGGCCGAGCCTGACTAGCGTGGCCGAGCGCGGCTGGTGTGGCCGAGCCCGACTGGCGTGGCCGAGCCCGACTCGAGTAGTCGATTCACCTCGCGCCGTCCAGCCCGGTAGCGCGGCCCAGCCCGACTTGGCCCAGTTCGCTAGCGTCGCCCAGCTCGCTAGCCTCGGTCAGCCCGACGTCTCGGCGCAGCGCGGCACTAGGGCTGCTCGGCCGCGCTAGTCCTGCTGAGCCGCGCTAGCACGCGCTGCCCTGTTCCCGGCCCGCGCCGCCCGTCCCAGCCGGCCAGCCGGACGGTCCTGGACTACCGCCATCGATGGGCTGCATTTCCGACTACGGTGCTGCCAATTGCTCACGGTGCCTGGATTTTGCGCGCCAGAGCCGAGCCGCGGCATCGCGCCCTTGATCACTACCCGCATGGGATCTCAACAGGCGACGGCCAGTTGCTTCGGGATAGGGACGCCCGCCGCCGCGCCGATCGGCCCGCTGTCACAGTGCTCGGGCAGCCGCATGTACGGCCGAACGTATAGGTCAGCAACTTGGCCGCACGCTCAATGTCGTGGGCGAGCGCGCGCAACGTCGGCGAAAGATTCGCTCAACGTCACCAGTGACGGTCGTCGAGCAACTGCCCCCGAGGATCGCTAGGGTGGGGCTTATGTCCGAAATCTCTACCCTTGCAGACCGACTCGCGATCATCGACGTGATCACCCGGTTGTTCGTCTACACCGATCAGGGGCGGTGGGATGATCTTGCCACTGTTGTCTTCACCCCGAAGGTGGATTTCGATGGAGGCTTCGGCGGCCCGGTCGGCGAGCGGGCAGCGGCGGACATCGTCGAGGACTGGCGGGTGGGGTTGGCCGAGCTGGATGCGGTTCATCATCAGGCCGGGAACCATTTGATCGAGCTGGCGGGTGATACGGCGACCGTGCATGCCGACGCGATCGCGGTGCACGTGAAGAACTCCGCGACCAACGGCAAGACCCGCACCTTCGTGGGCAGTTATGCCCTCGGCACCGAACGGACCCCGGATGGCTGGCGGGTCAACCGATTCCACTACCACCTCAAAGTCGTCGACGGAAACGCCGATCTGACGTAGCCAAGCTCAGATGTGCGCCGGGGTCCGCTGCGGATCGGGAGTGACCGTGGTCTTCCGCGACCGCCCCGGCGCCCAAACCCCAACCACAACAGCGGCACCGAACGCCAAATAGCCGAGGGCGAGGCAGGATTGGTGCGCACCGTGCATGAAAGCGCTCTCGGCGAACTCGATCAGCGGCTGAGCCTGCGGCCCGGCCCGTTCGGCAACCTGGAGCGCCGCCGCGAGTGAGTCACCCACCGGCCCGCGCGCAGGCTCCGGCAGCTGGGGGAGTGCGGGAGCGATGCGCGCGGTGTACCCGGCGGCAAGGATGCTGCCCGCCACCGCAATACCGATCGCCGCCCCGACTTCGCGAGCCGCGTCGTTGACCGCCGCTGCGACACCGTGCTTTTCAACCGGCGTCCCGGCAATGATGGCGGCAGTCGCAGGCGCGGAACACAATCCGAGCCCGGCACTCATCACCAGCAGCGGCCACAGCAGATCGAGATAGGTGCTGTCGACGGTCAATCGAGAGACCGCGACCAACCCGACACCGAGAATCACGAGCCCGGCGACCGTCGGCAAGCGCAATCCGACCCGGTCGGCGATCCACGGCGCGACCGCCGAAATCGCCACCATGGGAACGACCATCGGCGCCATCGCCAACGCCGATATCAACGGCGAGTAGCCGAGAATCAGCTGCAGGAACTGCACCAGCAGCATGAAAACACCGAAGCTGACCAGGAATTGGACGCTCACCGACATCGTGCCCGCGGCGAACCCCCGCCTGGCGAAGAGTCGCACATCCAAAAGCGGATGCGGCACCCGCAATTCGACCAGCGTGAAGATCCCGGCCGCCAGCACACCACCCACGAACATCGCGATCACCAGCGGATCCAGCCACCCTCGCGCGGGTGCCTCGATCGCCGCCACCACGATCAGCCCCACGGCAGCGGCCGAGGTGACAGCGCCCCACGGATCCATCGCCGGTCGCGCCTGATCGACCGATTCGGGAATCGTGCAACCGGCGACCATCAGCAGCGCCCCCGCTACCGCCATGGCGAGAAAAACCGACAGCCACGACCAACGCTCCAGCAGCAGACCGGATCCGAGGATCCCGAGCACCGCCCCCGCCCCCGCGACACCCGCCCATAACCCGACCGCATTGCCGCGCCGAGACTCCGGAAATCCAGCGGTCAGCAGCGACAGTGTCGACGGCATCACCAACGCGGCACCCACTCCGGCGACGGCACGAGCAGCGATCAACGAGGTCGGACTGTCGAAAAGCAGGGGCGTCGCGGACGCCACCGCGAACACGAACAACCCGACGACCAGAACGATGCGCCGTCCATACCGGTCGCCGAGCGCACCCGCGGGCAGCACCAGGCACGCCAGCGCCAACGTGTACCCATCGACGATCCAGGTCAACTGCAACTGGGTGGCCCCGGTGGCAGTCGCGAGCTCCGGCAAGGCCGTATACAACGCCGCCATGGACGCGACGACCAACGCCACCGCCGAACAGGACAGCGCCAACATCCACCGCTGAGCGGCGGACAGTCGCATATGGTCGGTGGATTCCATCGGGCCTCCCGACATAACAGAACTAGCGGTATCGCTACGCTACTATCAGTAGCATAAGTAGCTCGAGTGGCGATAGCCCCTGCGGAACAGGAATGCTGCAACCCATGACCCCGGCAGATGACGACACTGTCGACCCGCGCAAGGTACGCTCCCGCGCACGCCTGCTCGACGCCGCGGCCGCACTGCTGAAAACCGGCGGCGTCGAGGCGGTCACCGTCGAGGCGGTGACCCGCCTGTCCAAGGTCGCCCGGACCACGCTGTACCGGCATTTCGACAATGCCGTGCACCTGCGCGCCGCCACCCTCGAACGCCTGCTGCCCCCGGTCATCGAGGCGCCGCCGGCCGGCCCGCTGCGGGACCGGCTGATCGAATTGCTCACCAGGCAAGCCGAAGTCGTCAACGAGGCCCCGCTGCAACTGTCCACCCTCGCCTGGCTGGCCACCGGCACCGAGCACGGAGAGGGCGCGCCCGCCCTGTCATCGCTGCGGCATCGACTGCTCCAGCAGTACCGCCAGCCGTTCGACGAACTGCTCGACACCCCCGAAGTCCGCGCCGAACTCGGTGAATTCGACCTCGAGCTGGCGCTGACCCAGCTCGTCGGCCCGATCGTCTTCGCGAAACTGATCGGCATCGAGCACGCCACCCCGGCCGACTGCGCGCGCATCGTGGACGACTTCCTGGCCGCCCGCGCGGCGAGCTGACGCCGACCGCCGAGCCGAACCCGGTGGTACGGCAGGTAGCATCTGCCGTGCTCGGCGGGTGACGAGGAAACCGGTGGAAATCCGGTGCGGTCGCGCCACTGTGAATAGCCAGACCCTCTGGGCTCACCCACCCCGCCGGCTCCGCTGGCCGCCGACCCCGGCGGCGAGCAGCAACCGATGGGCGCGTAACCCGAGGAAGGCCGTCACCTGTGATTCTGCTGCTGTCCACGTCCGACACCGATCTGCTGAGCGCCCGCGCGAGCGGCGCCGAGTACCGGTGGGGCAACCCCGCCCGGCTGCTGGTGGACGACCTGCCCGCGCTGCTCGACGGCGCCGACCTGGTGATCGTGCGCATCCTCGGCGGCAAGCGCGCCTGGGAGGACGGCCTCGACGCGATCCGGGCCAGCGGCGTCCCGATGGTGGCGCTCGGCGGCGAGATCGCGCCGGACGCGGAACTGATGGAGTGCTCGACCGTGCCCGGCGGTGTCGCCGCCGACGCGCACAACTACCTGGCCGCTGGCGGGTCGGAAAACCTGCGGCAGCTGCACAACTTCCTGTCCGACACGGTGCTGCTCACCGGCCACGGCTTCGAGCCGCCGGTACAGCTGCCGAGCTGGGGTGTGCTGGAACGGGATTCGACCGCCGACGCCGGTGACGAACGGCCGACGGTAGCGGTGATCTATTACCGCGCACAGCATCTCGCCGGAAACACCGGTTACATCGACGCACTCTGCCGGGCGATCGAAGACGCGGGCGCCCACGCGCTGCCGCTGTACTGTGCCTCGCTGCGCACCGCGGAGCCCGAACTACTTGCGACACTGCGCCAGGCCGACACCCTGGTCGTCACCGTGCTGGCCGCCGGTGGCACGAAGCCGGCCACCGCCTCGGCGGGCGGCGAGGACGAGTCCTGGGACGTCGGCGCGCTCGCCGACCTGGATGTGCCCATCCTGCAAGGCTTGTGCCTGACCAGCGGCCGGGCCCAGTGGGCGGCCAACGACGACGGGCTCTCCCCGCTGGATGTCGCCACCCAGGTCGCCGTCCCCGAGTTCGACGGCCGGATCATCACGGTTCCGTTCTCCTTCAAGGAATTCGACGCCGACGGCCTGTCCACCTACGTCCCGGACGCCGAACGCGCGGCCAGGGTCGCGGGTATCGCGGTGCGCTACGCGCGGCTGCGGCACATCCCGGCCGAGCGCAAGCGCGTCGCGCTGATGCTGTCCGCCTACCCGACCAAGCACGCCCGTATCGGCAACGCGGTCGGCCTGGACACGCCCGCGAGCGCGATTCGCCTGCTCACCGAGATGCGCAGCGCCGGATACGATCTCGGCGAGCCGGGTGCGGTCCCCGGGCTCGAAGAACAAGACGGCGACACCCTCATCCACGCCCTGATCGCGGCGGGCGGCCAGGATCCGGACTGGCTCACCGCGGAACAGCTGGAGGGCAACCCGATTCGGATCACCGCGGCGGCGTACACCGCGTGGTTCGACACGCTTCCGTCAGACCTGCGCGAAGCCATCATCGAGGCGTGGGGCCCGCCGCCCGGCGAGCTCTACGTCGACCGCTCCGCCGACCCGAACGGTGAGATCGTCATCGCGGCCTTGCGTTTCGGCAATGTGGTGCTGATGGTGCAGCCGCCCCGTGGTTTCGGTGAGAACCCGGTCGCCATCTACCACGACCCCGACCTGCCGCCCAGCCACCACTACCTCGCCGCGTACCGATGGCTCAGCTCCACCGAGGGTTTCGGCGCCGATGCGATGGTGCACCTCGGCAAGCACGGCAACCTGGAGTGGCTGCCCGGCAAGACCCTCGGCATGTCCGCCTCCTGCGGCACCGACGCCGCCCTCGGCGACCTGCCGCTGATCTACCCGTTCCTCGTCAACGATCCGGGCGAAGGCACCCAGGCCAAGCGGCGCGCGCACGCGACCCTGGTCGATCACCTGATCCCGCCGATGGCCCGCGCCGAAAGTTACGGCGACATCTCACGTTTGGAGCAGCTGCTCGACGAGCACGCCAATATCTCCACCCTCGACCCGGCCAAACTGCCCGCCATCCGCCAGCAGATCTGGACGTTGATGCGCGCGGCCAAGATGGACCACGACCTCGGCCTCGCCGAACGCCCCGACGAGGACGTCTTCGACGACATGCTGCTGCACGTCGACGGCTGGCTGTGCGAGATCAAGGATGTGCAGATCCGCGACGGCCTGCACATCCTCGGTCAGGCGCCCGCGGGGGAGAGCGAGGTCGACCTGGTGCTGGCCATGCTGCGCGCCCGTCAGCTCTGGGGCGGCGAGCGCAATGTGCCCGGGCTGCGGGAAGCCTTGGGGCTGGACGAATCCGGTACCGAGGTGCGCGGTCGAGTGGACGTGGTGGAGAACCAAGCTCGCGGGCTGGTGGCAGCGTTGCAGGGCGCCGACTGGTCGGCCGACGCGGTCGACAGGCTCGTCGACGAGTTCGCGGCTTCGCTGCTCGCGACAGCGGATGGCTCGCGGTCCGGTGCGACAACGGAGTCCGACAGCCCCACCGAGGCATCCGCATCCAGTCCTCAACTGGCTGCTGACAGTTCGGCCGCGCACGCCGACCTCGCCGAGGCGGCCGCAGTCCTGACCACCGACCCCCGGCTCACCGCGGTGCGTTCCGTGCTCCGCTTCGCCGCGACCGAAGTAGTTCCGCGCCTGCGCCAAACCGGCATCGAGATCGATCGCGTCCTGCACGCCCTCAACGGCGGCTTCATCCCGGCGGGCCCCAGCGGTTCACCTCTGCGCGGCCTGATCAATGTCTTGCCGACCGGCCGCAACTTCTACTCCGTCGACCCGAAGGCCGTCCCGTCCCGGCTGGCCTGGGAAACCGGTCAGGCCATGGCGGATTCGCTGCTGGCGCGGTACCTGGCCGATCACGGCGAGTACCCGCGCTCGGTGGGCCTCTCGGTGTGGGGTACCTCGGCTATGCGCACCTCCGGCGACGACATCGCCGAAGTCCTTGCCCTGCTGGGTGTCCGGCCGGTGTGGGACGAGGCGAGCCGCCGCGTCACCACCCTCGAGGTGATCTCGCTCGACGAATTGTCCCGTCCCCGTGTCGATGTGACGGTGCGCATCAGCGGCTTCTTCCGTGACGCCTTCCCGCACGTACTCGCGCTGCTGGACGACGCGGTGCGGATGGTCGCCGAGCTCGACGAGCCGGCGGAGTCGAATTACGTTCGCGCGCATGCCGAAGCCGACCTGGCCGAGCACGGCGATGCCCGCCGCGCCACCACCCGCATCTTCGGTTCCAAGCCGGGCACCTACGGCGCGGGCCTGCTGCAACTGATCGATTCGAAGAGCTGGCGCACCGACGACGACCTGGCGCAGGTGTACACCACCTGGGGTGGCTACGCCTACGGGCGCGATCTCGACGGCGCACCGGCCGCCGACGACATGCGCACCGCGTACCGCCGAATCGCGGTGGCGGCCAAGAACACCGACACCCGCGAGCACGACATCGCCGACTCCGACGACTACTTCCAGTTCCACGGCGGCATGGTCGCCACCGTGCGCGCGCTCACGGGCAAGAACCCGGAGGCCTACATCGGCGACAGCACCCGGCCCGACGCGGTGCGCACCCGCACGCTCTCCGAGGAGACCTCGCGGGTGTTCCGGGCTCGCGTGGTGAACCCGCGCTGGCTCGAGGCGATGCGCAGGCACGGGTACAAAGGCGCGTTCGAGATGGCGGCGACCGTCGACTACCTGTTCGGCTACGACGCCACCACCAACGTCGTCGCCGACTGGATGTACGAGAAGCTCGCGGAGAGCTACGTTTTCGATGACGTGAACCGCAAGTTCATGGAGCAGTCCAACCCGTGGGCGCTGCACGGTATTGCCGAGCGGCTGCTGGAAGCCGCCGAACGGGACTTGTGGGAGCACCCGGAGCAGGCGACACTTGATCGACTGCGCCAGGTCTACTTGGAGACCGAAGGGGAATTGGAATAGCGCGAAAATCAACCCCCCAATTTCATGGGGAACCGCGAAATGTGTGATCTTGCAAGGTAATTCAATCTGCCCGTTTCTCTCGACAATCCTGTTGTCGAGAGAGCATGATCGATGGTGTTCCACGGCCGTTTCCGGGAAACGCCAATCGAATCGGCTAGATGATTGGAAAGCCTTATGAATATCAGGAAAATGCTCGCTACCGCAGCGCTCACCGTGGCCGCGACCGGTGTCGCCGCGGCAACCGCACACGGTGAAGTGCAGGTGGCCGACGCGATCAGCGGGGTCGATCAGGGTGTCGCCTACACGGCCGCCGTCGCGCCGGACCGCTCGAACGCGACGGTCACGCTCGCCTCCGGCAAGTTCGTACTGACGCCCGATCAGGGCATCTCTGTGCTGGCGCCGGACGGATCGGTGGTCGCCAACGTGCCGACGACCCTCCAGTCGGTGGCGGGTCAGCAGGTGCGGGTCGCGCCGCAAGTCGACGCCGGCGCAACCACTTTGACGTTGACGCCGGTCGGGGCTGCGGTCCCGGAGGCGGGTGCGCCGCAGTTCATCGGTGATGCGGGCACCACCGTCGCCGGTGTGTTGATCGGGTGCGCCATCGGCTTCTTGATCGGCTTGATCTTCGCCATTATCGGCGCCATCCCCGGCTGCATCATCGGTGGAATCATCGGTGGCATCGCGGGTGCCAACCAGCCCTGACGGGAATCGAGAACAGTGACAGCCCAGCCTGTTCGGTGCTTTTATGCCGACCAGGCTGGGCTCACCCGTTTATCGCATAATTCCGGTACGTAATCGTTTATCGGTGACCGGCCGCCCTGCGGAATCGCTCGGCGGTCGCCAGCAGTTGCTCCGCGAGCTCGGCACCCTCGAGTATCTCGAAATCCACGTCGACGGAACCGAGATAGAACGCGAGCATCCGCGGTGAATCCGAACCCGCCCGCACCACACAGTGATCCGGGCCGTCCGGCTCGACGGACACGGCGGGCGGCAGCTGAGCCCGCATGCGCTCGGCGGGCGCGGCCATGCGAACCGTCGCGCGATACTGCCAGGTCGCCGAGCCGACCCCGCGACGGACGCGCTCGGCGATGTCGTCCTCGGACACCTCGCGCGGAGTGAACCGCGGGCCGTTCGGAGTCTTGGGCACAATGCGGTCGACCCGGAAGGTGCGCCAGTCGTCGCGGCCGGGATCCCAGGCGACCAGATACCAGCGCCCGCGCCAGTGCACCAGTCGGTGCGGCTCGACATCGCGGCGCGACGGTGCACCCGAATGTGCTGCGTAGTCGAAGCGCAACCGCTCGCTCGCCCGGATCGCGCCGGCCACCGCGGTGAGCACCTCGGCGTCGACGGTGCTCCGGCCGATATCCGGTGCGTGCACGGTGGCCGAGGTCAGTGCCGCCACTCGGGCGCGCAGCCGTGCGGGCAACACCTGCTGCAGCTTCGCCAGCGCCCGCACCGAGGTCTCCTCGATGCCGGTGACTGCCCCGTTGGCCGCAGTGGCCAAACCGACCGCGACCGCCACCGCCTCCTCGTCATCGAGTAGCAGCGGCGGCAGTGCGGAACCCGCGCCCAATCTGTAGCCGCCCGCGACACCCGGCGTGGCGTGCACGGGATAGCCCAGGGACCGCAGCCGCTCGATGTCGGTGCGCACCGTGCGCGTGGACACCCCGAGCCGCTCGGCGAGCACCGGCCCGGTCCAATCCCGGTGCAGCTGTAGCAGCGACAGCAGGCGGAGTAGCCGCGCGGAGGTCTCCAACATGGGTCGATCATCGCAGGAATCGCGGAAGGTTATCTTCCGCGATCAAGTCGACCAGCGGCTACCGCTCAGCCGACCACCGCATTCATGATCGTGCCCGCGCTGGTGGCGACAACGCCGCCGATCATGCCGCCTGCGATCATCTTCGGCGAGTCGAGCGGACCGCCCTGCCACTTCTCCCAGGCGAATCGTCCACCTGCGAAGGTGATCCCGCAGACCCCGGACAGCAGCACCAGCCAGGTGAGGTAGCGGACCATCTGCAAAATCTTGTCCGAGACCGGCGGCGGTTCCGGGGTCGGATTGCCGATCTGCGCGAGGAGGGCGTCGTGCACAGCGATGATGACCATGGATACGCTCGCTTCGGGGTCGGCGTGGCACCTACCGTAGGCGCCACGGGCGCGTTGTCTGGATGATAGCCATGCTTGTACCGGACAGTATGTGCGGCGCTGACGATTTCGTGGAGCGTACGAAAAAACCTGTCCGAAATATCCGATCAGTGCTGCGGGTGCACCGCTGTGGATCGGCGCAAATACGGCGCGTCGGCCTCAGAAAGGTGCGCGAGCAGGAAGGGAACCGCCACCGTTTCGAAACCTTGCGGAACATCCAGCACCGGATGCACATTCACCTCGAAGACCACGCCGCCGCTCTCGGGCACCAGATCGACACCGCCGAACGGTAGCCCGACCGATGCTGTCGCCCGGATCGCGAGCTCGTGCAGGCGCCGGGGCAGGGCGTTGAGGGGGAGCACGGTCGAGACCGCGCCCTGCGCCTCGTTGCACGGGGCGTCCGGGTCGGCCTGCACGTGCTCACAGACCCGCAGCACCCGCCGGCCGAGCACGACCACGCGGTATTGGTGGCGTCGGCCGCGCTCGTCGAAGTTCTGTGCGTCGCGGGTGAGCAGCCAACTCGTGCCGGTCTTTCGGTAGAGCTCGCGCGCGGCGTGGAGTTGCGCCTCGGTGGTCGCGTGGAATACATCGCGTCCACCGAAGCCGATGACCGGCCGGGTCCAGACGTCGCGCCCGAGCCGTTCGAAGGCTGCCGCGGCGGCGCTCGGAGTGGGATCGTCCAGGACCAGCGACTCCTCCTGAGGGATACCTCCGGCCCGGAATCGTTCGACCGTGCGACGTTTGTCGGTCGCGTTTCGCCAAGCCTGGGCGTCGGCACCGAGGCAGGGGATACCGCTGTCGGCGACGGCCGCTTGGAACCGGGTGAATCGATGCCGATCGATCGGCGGTATCTCATAGACGACGAGCGCGCTCGGCTGGACCTCGATGTGCTCGGACGGCACCGTCAGCGTCGGTGGTCCGTCGACCCGCAGTACTCCCTCGCCGCCGTCGTAGAAATGTCTCGCGTCCAGCACCAGTGGTGCAGCGTCGGTGACCAATTCGACGGCGCGGGCGAGCACAGCGGAACTGCCCTCGGTCGAGCTGTGATCGGTCAGTACGACAATCGGGCCGGTGTTTCTCATCGCGCACCACCGTTCTGTAGTACGGGTGAATCCTCAATCGCGACAGCGTCACTGGGGTCGGCCTGGTTCGGGGCCTCGAATCCGGTTCCGGCGCACGAGTGTGGGTCGACTCGACAACCGAAGCCGCCGACCTGTTCGGTACGTTACCGGACCGAGGTGCGGCAGGGTCGGTGAATGCTCCACGGCCACAACAGCTTCGCTGGTCGCGGCAGTCCGTGGGTCAGGAACGCGGCGAGCGCGCGACGCGGAAGCCGACGTCGTCCAACCGCAGGGACGGGTGACTGCGGCGGCGCACCGAGGCGCGGCAGCTCCAGTGTTCGTCGAACCAGCCACCGCCGCGCAGTACCCGGTAGGAGCCGTAGATTTCGGCGTCGTAGATGTCCCAGCACCAGTCCCAGGTGTTGCCGAGCATGTCGTACAGGCCCCACGCATTGGGGCACTTGCCGCCGACGTCGTGCATGTGCTCGGCCGAATTGCCTCGGTACCAGGCGATTTCGTCGATTTCGCCGTAGCGCGGGCCGGTGCTGCCCGCGCGGCACGCGTGCTCCCATTCGGCCTCGGTCGGCAGTCGGTAGCCGTCGGCTTCCGTGTTCCAGTCGACGTTCTCGTCATCGATCCGGTACGCGGGTGTCAGCTCTTCCCGGATCGACCGCGCGTTGCAGTACCGCAGCGCATCCCACCACGAGACGCTGTCGACCGGCCGTCGGTCACCGCGCTCACCGCTCGGTTGCAACCCGGTGACCTGCTCGTACTCCGCCTGCGTGACCGGGACCGCCGCCAGCTCGAACGGCGCGACCTCGACCGGCCAGCTGCGCTGGGTTCGCCGATCCGACAGCGTCGCCGTGCCCGCCGGAATGGCAACCAGCACGGTCAGGCTCGTGTCTCGGAGACCGGCTCGTCCAGTTCCAGCTCGGGTCGGACCGGGTCGAGGAACACGAATTTGCGCATGGCCCACCAGCGGAAGACCGTGGCGAGCAGGGTGCCGATGATGGACGCGCTGACGAAGTCGGCGATGTTCTCCACCAGGATCGAGACGTGCGGCGTGCGAAGCTGGAAGAGGTAGCTCGATACCGCCAGCGGCAGCTGGTTGATCACCATGCCGACGCCGGCCACCAGGAAGAACAGGGCCGCTTCGTGCCTGCGCGCACGTCCACCGCGCGCGGTGAACGCCCACTCGCTGTTCAACACGTAGGAGACCACGGTCGCGATCAGCACGGCGACCACGTTCGCGGTGACCGGCTTGCCTTCCAGCACAGTCCATTTCAGGCCGAAGAAGAGCACTGAGGTGGTCACGAAGGCGATCGCGCCGACGGTCAGGAACTTCAGCAACTCGGCGTTGCGGACGAACGTGGACAGCATCCGGCTCGGTACCCGAGCGGCGACGATCTGGGCCAGGAACATCGGGACAGGTTATCCGAGCGACCTTTCGGCACCGGCGGGCGGACCATGGCCGCCGGGCGACTCCCCGGCGAATTCTCGAGGGGCGGCGGGTAACGGCGAGCGGAACAGTTCGAGCACGGTTGCCGGGCGTCGTTGCTATTTCGTTACCTGCGAACGGCTTTCGCGCGGTGATTCGTATGGAAGCTCGGCGCCGCATTGCTCGTACAGATGCACGGGCACGCATCTGCGCCGGTCACGCCCGCGCTCGGTGCGCCGAATACCCGCAAGTATGAGAGCCTTCTGTATCGAGGCCGGGGCCCAGAGGAAATCACTCGGACACCGGTCGGCACGACCGCAGGGGCCTCAGCGATGTGCTGAGGCCCCCGCAGTGCTTTCTGAGCTAGACGCCGGGTGGCGCCTGCGATGGCGCGCAAGGGATCTGACGCGCGGTGCTGGGGTCGAGGGCTTGTAGGGCCAATGCGGTGACCGTGGGATCGACCGAGACGGAAAGATGACCGGACAAGTTCACCGGGCAGATGTCTTGCAGCACAATGTTCGTCGCGTTCGGTGCGACGCGTATGCCGCTGGTGTACGGCTGCACCTGGATATCGGTGGTAGTCACGATGTTGGTGTAGTGGACTGTCGGCGCGTAGACACCACTGGCTAGCAGCCGATTGATGAAATCGGATCCGGTCCGCAGCTCCGCGCAGGCGGCGCAGGTGGGATCCAGCGACTGGTACAGATCGCCGTGCAGGCCCAGCAACGTCAGCGGTGAGTCCAGGGGGTCGGTGATGGCGGTGCCCGCCCAGATCGGCGCGAGATTGATCGCCTTGTCGACGGCCGCCGCACCATCCAGGAACTGCAGGTACCCCGCGCTGACCAGCGTGCCCTCGGACCAGCTGAGCAGATCCACGCGATCGGTGCGCGTCGCGGTGCGTACCCGGTCGACGAATCGCTGTAATTCGGAACTGGATTCGTCGATGGGCGCGCGACCGCCGATGCCCGCCACGACGCCTCGATCCTGCGGATAGACGCCGTAGGTCAGCGCGTAGACGCAGTACCCTTCGTTCGCCAGCAGCGGAGCGAAAGTCTGCCAACTGTTTTCGCCGTTGCCGCTGAGGCCGTGCACCAGGACGACCGGTGTCGGGTGCGCCGCCGAAGGGACACAGCCCCAGTCGTTCGCGCCGGGTGGTGCGCCCGGGGGCGCGGCGGTCAGGCTCGCGGTAACCATGGCCGCCAACGAATATGGCACCGGCAGCGGGGCGGCGGACGCGTTGCCGAAGGCTAGGGGGACGGCGGCGGCCACCGCCGCGGTGAGGACCATCAGTCGACGCATAGCTGCTTACTTCCTTTCGCTGACAGCCGTACTCGGCGCTCAGCTGTATTCGACCGGCGCGCCGATCTCGACGATCGCGCCGTTGGGGTCGCGGATCACCGCGACTCGCTGCCCCCACGGGCGGGTCGTCGGCTCCAGTGCGCTGTGCCCGCCCGCGGCGAGTGCGTTCTGGTACGCGTCGTCCACGTCCGCGGTCTCGAGAAATACTCGAAAAGCGTTGGCGGGGCCGGGTTCCGCGAAGTCCTCGATCTTCTTCCAGTGTTCGATGGTGAGGCTCGCGGTCGACGGGCCCGGGGACCAGACACCCTTGCCCAGCACGATGAAGGTGCCGTCGGGGTCGGCGAATACCTTGTCGAGACCGAAAGCTTGCGCGTAGAAGGTCGCTGTCGCGTCCACGTCGTTCACCATCAGGGTCATTCCACCGAAATGCATGCGTCTCCTCCTATGGAGAACTTCCAGCTATTTGGTAATAGGGATTACCATATAGTAGCTAGCGTGAGATTCCTAGAGTTCCGCCCGGTAAATTTGTGGTGGTTGCCCAGATGGCAGGCTAGGGGCGCGGTTCTTCCGACTCAGGGAGATGGGATCAGCTAATGATTGGCGAATAGATGCTGGTCTGCAGGTCGGGCTGAGGCGACTCCCGCGCCGACAGCGGCCCTGGAATGCCGGTTGGGGCCAGTACTATTCGTGATCCAACATCATCGGAAAGGTCTGGGCGCACCCTCTCCCGCTGTCGGTGACCTCGATCTCGATGGTCCGCTCACCGCCGTCGATCGGCACGGCGTCGGCGCCGATCGCCACGGCGTGCAGTATGTGCAAACCGGGGTAGTACGGCGTCCACCTCGCGATGACGTCACCGGTGCCGTCGGCTTTGATGGCGTTGGGTGGATCGAACTGGCCGCTCTGGCTGTCGAAGAAAACGATGTAGGCGCCGGGCTCGGTCGTCACCCGCGCCGGGTAAGCGCAGTCCGTGACGAAGGTCGGCGGATCCCCCGGCGTCACTGTGAAAGCCGTGGTCGCGGCAGGTGCGGCGGAACTCGTCAGCACCAGCGCGGCCGCCATCGCGCCCATCGCCGATATCGCGACCGCGGCGGACCTATGTGATCGGAGCATGCGGAGTCCTTTCGAGGCGCAACGAATTGTGGCCGTCGCCCGAGCCTATCGATGGGGCCGTGCTCCTGGGAGCGCCATTTGTGGGGGCAGCCGTTGGCGGTCGCTCGTGAGGTTTCCGCTTTGGCCGAACCTCGAAATCTGACCGAATTTTGTATTGCGGAAGTAAGTCTTCCGCAATGCCCGCGACAGTGGTTCTCATGACGAACACAGACATCCGCCCCTTCCGTATCGACATCCCGCAGGCTGAGCTCGATGAACTGCGTGACCGGCTGGCACACGCACGGATCCCGCATCCGGTGCCGGGGACCGAGAACGATTGGCGCCGCGGCATCGCGCCCGCCTACCTGGCGGAGTTGGCGCAGTATTGGCGCGATGACTTCGACTGGCGGGCGCAGGAGGCGAAGCTGAACGCGCACGACCAGTTCACGACCGAGATCGAAGGGCAGACAATCCATTTCATTCATGTGCGATCGGCGGAAGCGGGCGCGGTGCCGCTGCTGATCACGCATGGTTACCCGGGATCGGTGGTCGAGTTCCTCGATCTGATCGGGCCGTTGACGGATCCTGTTGCGCACGGCGGTGATTCGGCGGACGCGTTCCATGTGGTGATTCCGTCGCTCCCCGGGTTCGGGTTTTCGACGCCGCTGGCT
Source organism: Nocardia sp. XZ_19_369 (assembly GCF_015355715.1). Taxonomy (NCBI): domain Bacteria; kingdom Bacillati; phylum Actinomycetota; class Actinomycetes; order Mycobacteriales; family Nocardiaceae; genus Nocardia; species Nocardia sp. XZ_19_369. Next base: position 271,174 of record NZ_JACVED010000012.1, read on the forward strand.
GCGACCGGGTGGGAGTTGGCGCGGACCACGGAGGCGTTCGCGGAGTTGATGACTCGGCTCGGATACGAAAAGTTCGTTGCGCAAGGTGGGGATGTGGGTGCCGGGGTGACCGGGCGGCTGGCCGCTCTCTATCCGGAGCGGGTGATCGCCACGCACGTCAACAGCGACCAGGGTTCGCTCGGGTTGGTCGGCGAGCAGCTGCCGATACCGGACGGCCTGACCGACGAGGAACTGTCGACTATCCATGCCGCGCAGGCACAATGGGCGGAGCAGAAGGGCTATCTGGTGCTGCAATCGACCCAGCCCAACGCCATCGCCGCCGCTTTGACCGACTCGCCGATCGCGCAATTGGCGTGGATCGCCGAGAAGTTCCAGGTCTGGACTGATCCGGCGCGCCCGGCCGGCGAAGCGGTCGACCGCGATGTCCTGCTGACCAACATCAGCATCTACTGGTTCACCCGCAGCGGTGCCTCGGCCGCCCAGTTTCTCTGGGAGACAGCACATTCAGGGACGGGCTGGGCGATGCCGTCCGGCGTTCCGCAGGGTATGGCGGTGTTCAACACGAGTCCGCTGATGCGCCGGGTCATGAACCCGGAGGGCAACATCGAGCACTTCACCGAGTACGCGGAGGGTGGACATTTCGCGGCGTTGGAACAGCCGAAGCTGTTCGTCGAAGATGTGCGGACGTTCTTCCGCAAGCATCGAAGCTGAGTCGCCAGGGTGGGGTGCGCGGATCAGTGCACCCCGCTGGCGTGCAGTGTCGGTGGGCTCGGGTGCGTAAAGCGCCCAGAAGCCCCGGCGCCGAGATGCGTCAGCCCGTCATAGCGGTAGCGCGAGTTGGGCGGCGGATGATGGGGCGGGCGCGTGTGGAAATGGCTTCGGGCGAGCCGGGGTAACGGATGTCAGCTTCGGGGGAGCGCAGCGGATGGTGTTTGCGGAGGCTGAGCGGTGGATGGCGAGCAGGCGCGCGTGCGGCAAATGGCTCTGGCGAGTTCGGCGGCGGTGCACGGCATCCATCCGGGCGGTCGGCAGCGAGGCGGCGGCGGCAGTAGGGGCTTGCAGGACCAGCGGTGGCGGATGGGGCGCGTGGTGGCAGATGGCCGCGGGCGAGTTCGGCGGTGGTCCGCGGCATCCATCCGGGCGGGCGGCGGCGGCGAGGCGGCGGCAGTAGGGGCTTGCAGGGCGAGCGGGGGCGAGTGGGGCGACGGTTGGGCCCCGTGGTGGCGAATGAGCCGCATGCGGGTGGCGGCGGCGAGCGCGTCGGCCGCGGCGCTACGGCCGGTCCAGTCGACCGGCACCTGACCCGCCGCCGGGCGGGCGAGTTCGGCGGTGGTCCACGGCATTCATCCGGACGGTCGGCGGCAGTAGGGGCCAGCAGGGCCAGCGGTGGCGAGTGGGGCGGCCGATGGGGCGCGTGGTGGCAGATGGCCGCGGGTGAGTTCGGCGGTGGTCCGCGGCATCCATCCGGGCGGTCGGCGGGCACCAGGAGTTGGGATGGCTCGGACGCTCCGGCTGTGGTTGTAGTTGCGCTGCTGGCGCAGCTATACGTCGCCGCGCGTACGACGGAATTCTGCCCGTGGGCGGATGTCGCGCCGGGCTCGGCGGCCTACCGTTTTCGCTATGACATGGAAAGAGCTGGGGGCGAGCAGGTTCGCGCTGCTGACCACCTTCAAGAAGGACGGCACGCCGGTGGGGACGCCGGTGTGGGTGGCGCCGGATGGTGACCGGATCGTCGTATGGACCAACGCGAAGACGTGGAAGGTCAAGCGCATCCGGCGCAATGCCGACGTGACGTTGCAGCAGTCCGACGGTCGTGGTCGTCCGAAAGGCGACGAGGTGCTCGGTGGGACCGCGACGATTCTGGACGCCGAGGGCACTCAACGCGTACGTGACCTGGTCTCCCGCAAGTACGGCGTCATCGGCACGCTGGCCATCAAGGCGCACAAGCTGTTTCGCGGCGCCGAGGCCTCTATTGGTCTCGCCATCACCCCGCGACCCGGCGAGTAGTGCTTGACCCGTGGCCCGGCGGGGATCTACCGCCACCACGTCCCGTAAACCCTTGGATACCGTGCCTCGACGGGACATGGGGGCGGGTTCACTCGCACTTTGTCGCCACCGTGTCCCGTTGATCACGAAACCCGTCTGGGGACGGGACGTGGGTCAGGCGGATTCGGCTAGTCCGGCGGCGCGCCAGGTGTCGGCCAGATCTTGGAGGGGAAGATCTAGGACGAGGCTCAGGGCGACGACGGTGCCGAAGGCGGGGGAGGGGAGGCGGCCGGTCTCGATCTTGCGGAGGGTTTCCGGGGAAATGCCTGCCGTGCGGGCGACTTCGGTGAGGTCGCGATCGGCGCGGGCAGCGCGCAGGGCGGTGCCGAGGCGGCGGCCGGCGTCGATTTGAGCCGGAGTCAACGGGAGACGGACCATGGGGACAGGGTAGAGACGGTATTTAAATACCGCAAGACTTAAACAAGCATGTTCCTACGTAGATATGCGCATCTAACGATGTTCTCACCCAGTTTGGGAGCGGCCAGTCCCGGGGTGGGAAGAACGGCCAGGACGGAAGGGTTGGTATTAAAATACCGAATGCGTTAGGGTGGTATTAAAATACCGAGATTGGGGCTAGTTGATGGTGGAGTTGAAGACGCCGGGTGAGATCGAACGGATGCTGGTGACGGGCCAGTTCGTGGCCGAGGTGCTGGGGGAGTTGCGGGAGCGCGCCCGCGTCGGTGTGAACCTGCTGGAGCTGGAAGCTCATGTGCGCGAGAAGATTTGGCTGCGCGGCGCGCAGTCCTGCTACTGGGACTACTCGCCGTCCTTCGGCCGCGGCCCGTTCCGCAACACCGTCTGCCTCTCGGTCAACGATGCTGTGCTGCACGGACTTCCGTTCGATTACGCGCTCCGCGACGGCGATGTGCTGACCATGGACCTCGCCGTCGGCATCGACGGCTGGGTGGCCGACTCGGCGACCACCATCGTGGTGGGCACGGCCGCCCCGGAAGACCTCCGCCTGATCCGCGCAACGGAGGAGGCCCTCGCCGCCGCGATCGCCGTCGCGCTGCCGGGCAACCGCATCGGCGACATCTCCGCCGCGATCTCCGCCGTCGCCCGCGACTACGGCTACCCGGTGAACACCGAATTCGGCGGCCACGGCCTGGGCCGCACCATGCACGAGGACCCGCACATCCCCAATCACGGCAAGCCGGGCCGCGGCTACCGCCTGCGCCCCGGCCTCACCATCGCCATCGAACCCTGGTTCGCCCGCACCACCGACCGCATCGTCACCGACCCCGACGGCTGGACCCTGCGCTCCGCCGACGGCTCCCGCACCGCCCACTCCGAACACACCATCGCCATCACCGAAGATGCGCCCAAGGTGCTGACCTTGGCGCAGTAAAGATGAAGCTGCGCAACACTTTCGCCTCGACTGTCCGGGAGTTCAAGCCACGGTGCTGTAGTACATGGGTAATCCGACGGCTCGTTGGCTGACAATCCGATGGTTCGGGGGGTGAGCCATCGGTGGTCCGGCGGGCCGATGGTGAGGTGCTCGACGCCCGACCCCTCGACGGCCGCGTCGCACCTCTTGTCAACCGTCGATGGCCTGCGCGACTACTGAGTGGTCCGATGCCGCGGCGGTCCCTCGGCGGCCCGCCGGCCCGCCAGCCCGACGACTCGGTGATCCAAATCCCACGGTTCGCTGGCCCGACACTTTGGCGGCCCAGCACCTCGCCCCCCGTGCCGTGACGCCTCGGTGGCTCGACATCACCCGGTGGCCGGCGCACGCCATGCCGACCACCGGCACCGACCCCGATTACTCGGCGTCAGCCAACCACTGCTCCAAGTCGCTCGCGATCTGAAGATGCTCCGCGATCTCGGCACGCTCCCCGTCGGACAACTCGAGTCCCGCTATCTCGCTACGCAATTCGGTCGCCCGCTCCGGATTACCCATCGCCACAGCGAGTTCGGTGAGCTCGGCCAACGCGTGCGCCTTGTCGAGCACCGAAGCAGTAGCGGCGAAGCGGCGCAGTCCGGATTCGAGGGTCTTGCGGGCCGCCTCGTCGTCCTCCTTGGAGAATCGCAGGATCCGTGCATTGTCCAGAACCCGTTGCAGCCCTTGTAGTTCCCGTGATCCGCCGTACTCGAAGTCGGGTTCGTCGCGTTGCAGATAGGTGACACTGTTGCCGCCCGGATCGGTGACGGTGAAGCGCGTCTGGCCGTGGCGGAACCGGCTGATGCGCGGCACGCCGTTGACCGGGATGCGGCCGAGGTGCGCACGCAGCGCGGCGCTGAACTGCTTGTGCAGCGGTGCTACCTCGTCGACTCTGACCAGGCAGCCCGCATCGATGTCCGCCACGCTCCGCGTGTCTCTCGCGTCGCAGTAGAAGTCCAGCCCGTAGCCGTTGCGCTCTACCGAGCCGTAGGCGTAGGGCTTGGTCTGCTCGTAGGTCACCTGGTATCCCAGGGCCTGGTAGAACGCGAGCGTCTCGGGCAAGTTGCCGCCCCACATCACCGGTACTGCCGTGTCGCCCATGAAAAGCCTCCCACTACCTGCGGTAATCAATTTTGACTACTAAAGGTTAGGGCGGTCGCGAACCGGAAGTCAAGTTTGACTACTGTAGAAAATTCCTATCTGAAGGAGGTCGCCGATGTCGGCTGTGCGCCTGTTGGTGCTGGGGGTGATGCGCCTGCGTCAGCCCACCTACGGCTACGCGGTGCGGCGCGAATTGCTGTCGTGGCGTGCGGAAACGTGGACGAACGTGAAGCCGGGCTCGATCTATCACGCGCTGAAACAGCTGACCCAGGAAGGCAAGCTGAGCGCCTACGGCACCGAGGGCAGCAGCCAAGGCCCGGGCCGCACGCTGTTCCGGCTGACCGACCAGGGTGAAGCCGAGTTCCGCAAGCTGATGGACGAGGCGTTGGTGAGCATCGACATGGAGGAACTCGGCGCGGGCATCGCGTTCATGGACGCGCTGCCCCGCGCGCACGTCATCGAGAAGCTGCGCGAGCAGCGCCGCCGCAGCGAGGAGGTCCGCGCCGACCTGCTCGAGATGATCCCCGACTTCCCAGGCCGCGGCGAGCCGCCGCACGCGACGGACCTGCTCGAACTGTGGAGCAGCGTCTTCGGCAACCTCGCGGGCTGGACCGACGGTATGGTGGCCCGCCTCGAAGCAGGCGAATACCGAATGTCCGAATAGAACGCCTACGCTGCGTGCATGACCAACACGCTCGGAGCCGTCGGCACATCCGATTACGTTCTGCTGACCACGTTCCGCAAGGACGGCACGCCGGTCGGCACGCCGGTGTGGGCGGTCGCCGACGGCGACAAGCTCTACGTCTGGACGGTCACCGACAGCTGGAAGGTGAAGCGCCTGCGCCGCAACCCCGACGTCACCGTGCAGCCGTGCAACGTGCGCGGCAAGCCGCACGGCGAGGTGGTCACCGGCACCGGGCGCATCCTCGACCAGGACGGCACCGATCGCGTGCGCAAGTTGCTCATGCGCAAGTACTGGCTGATGGGCCCGATCACCATCTTCGGCAGCAACCTGCGCCGCGGCAAGAAGGGCACCGTCGCCGTCGAGATCACCTTCCCTGGTTGATCATTCGCGGAAATCGAGGAGAGTCGAATGGCTGCTGCGCGAGATCTTCAGCGACCATATGACCCTCCTCGTCGGCACCCGAGTCAGGTCGCTTGACTGACCGAGGACATGTGGAAGTCTGGAATCCGCAACGGCGGCATGGCCGTTCGGGTGAACCAGTCCTTCCACTCGCGCGGCAACGTGACCTCGGTGGCGCCCGCTTCGGTGACCCGGCGCAGCAGATCCAGCGGACTCTCGTTGAACCGGAAGTTGTTGACCGCGGCGGTCACTGCACCGTTCTCGACGAGGTAGACACCGTCACGGGTCAGCCCGGTGAGCAGCAGACTGGCCGGGTCGACCTCGCGGATGTACCAGAGCGTGGTGAGCAGTAAGCCGCGCTCGGTACCCGCGATCATCTCGTCGAGGGTGGCGCCGGAACCGCCGGTGAGTAGCAGGTTGTCGCCGGGAACCGTAGGGGCGGTACCGAATTCGGTGGCGGCGGCGCGCGGGTAGACCAGCGATTCGATGACGCCCTCGCGCACCCAGTCGACCCGGTCGGCGGACAGGCCGTTGTCGAACACCGACACCGCTTGGGACGACGAGGATGTCGCGACGAACGGGCAGTACTCGAGTCCGGTGGCCTTCGGATCGGAGTACAGCGTCAGCGGAATGTCGGTGAGCCGCTCGCCGATTCGGGTGCCGCCGGCCCGGGAGAAGGCGGTGTGGCCTTCGTGCGCACCGCGACCTTCCATCTCCCAGTTCATATAGATCATCAGATCGGCGACGGCCGAGGGCGGCAGCAGGGTCTCGTAGCGGCCGGCGGGCAGTTCGACCTTGCGCTTGGCCCAGTCCAGTCGCCGGGACAGCTCGGTGAGCAGGCCCGGCACGTCGACATCGGTGAAGTCGGGGGTGCCGACGCCGACCCAGGCGCTGGCGAGATCGCTTCCCGTGCCGCGCTTTCCGTTGATCTCCACCGAACCGGTGGGCTGCACGAAGCGGCGCCGGAGACCGGTCGAGGAACCCAGCCAGATCGTCTGCACCGTGTGGTGGGCGAACCCGTAGAGGCGGTCGCTGCCGTCGAAACCGGCGGACAGGCCGCGCGCGAGATCGGTGAACGCCTCGATGTCGGTGCTACCGGGGGCGGCCGCCCAGTCGTCGGCGGGCACGTCCGAATCCAGCAGCGGCATCGCGTCGCGGGCGGGTTCGGCGGTGCGTGCCGCCGCCTCGCTCTTGCGCACCACCGCTTCGATCTCGGCCGGGTCGACGCTGGTCGAGCCGATGGTGCCGACGCGCGCCGCGCCGGCCTCGTCGCGGAAGATCGAAACAACGGACCATCCGCGCGACACCGAGGATCCGTTGGTGGTCATCGAGTTTCCGGCCCAGCGCAGCGACGCGTCGTGCGAATCGGTGACGAGCACGATCGCCTCGTCGGCCTGGGACAGGGCGAGCGCGCGTTCGACGACCTCGCCCGCAGGAATAAGCGCGGTCATTGGCCCGCCTCCGTCCGGGTATTGAGAATGTTGATGCCGCGCACCAGCACCGACGGGCAGCCGTGGCTCACCGCCGCGACCTGGCCGGGCTGGGCCTTACCGCAATTGGAGGCGCCGCCGAGCTGCCAGGTGGACGGTCCGCCGACGGCTTCCATGGCACCCCAGAAGTCGGTCGTGGTGGCCTGGTAGGCGACGTCGCGCAGCTGGCCGTCGAGCTTGCCGTCGCGGATGCGGAAGAAGCGCTGGCCGGTGAACTGGAAGTTGTAGCGCTGCATGTCGATCGACCACGACTTGTCGCCGACGATGTAGATGCCGTTGTCGACCCGGGAGATGAGTTCGGCGGTGCTGGTGTCGTGCTCGGGGTCGGGTTGCAGCGAGACGTTCGCCATCCGCTGGATCGGCACGTGGTGCGCGGAGTCGGCGTAGGAGCAGCCGTTGGAACGGTCCAGGCCCAGGCGCGGCGCGAAGACCCGGTCCAGCTGATAGCCGACCAGGATGCCGTCGCGCACCAGGTCCCAGCGTTGCCCGGCGACGCCTTCGTCGTCGTAGCCGATGCTGGCCAGGCCGTGCGCCTCGGTGCGGTCGCCGGTGACGTGCATGATCGGCGTGCCGTACTGGAGCTTGCCGAGCTTGTCCGGTGTGGCGAACGAGGTGCCCGCGTAGGCGGATTCGTAGCCGATGGCCCGGTCGTATTCGGTGGCGTGGCCGATGGATTCGTGGATGGTCAGCCACAGATTGGTCGGGTCGATCACGAGATCGGTCGGGCCGGGGGTGACCGTCGGCGCCTTCACCTTCTCGGCGAGCCACTCCGGGATGTGCGCGAGTTCGTCGGCCCAGTCCCAGGTGCCGTCGGCGCCCGTGACGTACTCCCAGCCGCGACCCACCGGTGCCGCCAGCGTGCGCATGGTCTCGAACACGCCCGCCGAGGAATCGACGGTGGTCGCCTCCAACTGCGGGTGCAGCCGGACCCGCTGCTGGGTGATGGACGAGCCCGCGGTGTCGGCGTAGAAGGTCTGTTCCTTCACCTGCAGCACCGACGCGGTGACGTGGTCGACGCCGTCCGCGCTGGACAGGCGGCCCGAATAGTCTTGCAGCAGATCGACCTTGTCGGCGGTCGACACGGTGAACGGATCCAGGTCGTAGGCCGATACCCAGCGCACGTTGTCGTAGATCGGCTCGTCGGCGAGCTCGACTCGCTCGCGGTTGAGCGCGCGCAAGGTCGTCGCGACCGTCACCGCGCGGCGGGCCACCTCCACCGCCGTCGCGGGGGTCAGCGCGGCGTGGGAGGCGAAGCCCCACGTGCCGTCGACGATCACCCGGACCGCCAAGCCGAGCTCGGCGTTGTCGGTAATCGACTCGACCCGCCCGTCGCGCAGCCGGATCGACTGGGTGACCAGCCGATGCACCCGCAGATCGGCATGGTGGGCGCCGGCCGCCTTCGCCGCGGTCAACGCGGCCTCGGCCAGCGCGGCCAGTGGGAGGTCGAGGAACTCGGCGTCCACATCCTTGGAAGTCGCGATGCTCACCCGGTCCAACCTAGTCGGTTCCATCCGAGAGGACTTGCGCCTACCCGGATTACACGCCGTGCGAGTTTGCAGCGCCTGCAAACCAGCACGTAATGCACAGTGGCGCAGCGTGAAAGAACGGAGGGTGGGCGGCGGGAACGGCACGCGCGAAACCAGCGCCTACCGCGTCTGCCTCGCGAAATGCCGTACTGTGCCCGCGTGCCGCCATCCGCCCTTCGTGACCGTAAACGCGAACGTACCCGCCGAGCGCTGCTCGAGGCAGCCGTACAGCTGTTCGAGACGAGAGGCTATGAAGAAACTACGGTGGCCGACATCGCTGCGGTAGCCGATGTCGGGACCCGCACCTTCTTCAACTACTTCGCCAGCAAGGAAGAGCTACTTTTCCCGGAGACGGACGAGCGCGTGCGGGCCGCGGTGGCTGCGATCGGCAGCAGGCGGCCGGGGGAGCGACCGGTCGAGGTGCTGCTACGGGCCTTGCGTGCGGCCGGTGACAATCCCGGCGAGCATCTCGTCGACGACCTGAACGCCCGGATCGCCGCGCTGCGCGCGCAGGTGTCGCGCACGGTGCCCTCGGTGAGCGGGCGGGCCGCGCACGCGCAGCTGGTCGCGCAGCGCGAGATCGCCCGCCAGCTACACGTGGCGTTTCCGGCCGAACTGGACGAGGTCGGGGCCGCGGCGCTGGTCGGTGCGGTAGTCGGTGCTGTCTCGGGTGCGCTCACCGTGCTGTTCCAGCAGCCGTTGAACGGCGCCGAGGACGGCGAGCGGCTGCACCGGCGCATCCACGAGACGACCTCGCGGGTGCTCAAGCCGTGGCTGGCCTCCCAGGTCGAAACCAGGGGCTGATCAACCGAACTGCTGCCACCCCAACCGGATCACCATCCCGACGACCACCACGAGCAGCACGACGCGGACGAACTTCGCGCCGTTGCGCAACGCCATGTGCGAGCCGACGATCGCGCCGGCCACATTGCCGACCGCCATGGCCGCGCCGAGCGCCCACAGGATGTTGCCGGTGGCGCCGAAGAAGATCAGCGCGCCGACGTTGGACCCGCAGTTGATCACCTTCGCCATCGCGGCGGCCCGGACGAACTCGGTGCCGAGCAGGGTGGCGAAGGTGATGATGAGGAAGGTGCCGGTGCCGGGACCGAGCAGGCCGTCGTAGAGGCCGACCAGGCCTGCGGCCACCGCGATGGTGAGGATGAACTTGCGGCGCGTCGGCGGATGCGTCGCGAGTGTGACGCCGATCGACGGGCGCAGCGTGACGAACACCGCGGCGGCGACGAGCACCACCATCACGATGGGGATGAACAGCTCGCGGTCGATCAACGACACCGCGGCCGCGCCGATCACGGCGGTGACGGCGGCGATCATGGCCGCGGGCAGCAGCACTCGCCAGCGCAACGGCACCTTCCGAGCGAAGGTCACCACCGACGCGCCGGTGCCCGCGACCGCCGCCAGCTTGTTGGTGCCGAGCGCGGTCTGCGGTGTGATCGTCGGCGCGACCAGGAACAGCGTCGGCAGGATGATCAATCCGCCGCCACCGACCACCGCGTCCACCCAGCCGGCGGCCGTCGCCGCCGTCAAAAGAACTGCCCAATCACCGATCTGCACGTCGGTGAGCCAACCAGATCGGATATCCAAGTCCAGTGAGCAGTCCAGTGCGGCGGCGGACTCGGACCGACCGCGTCGCTCGGGCGGTTCCGCCCGGCCTCGAGCGGCATGGTCGACGGCGTCGCGCGGGGCGGGTGCCAGGCGAAACCGCTCGGTCGACCTAGGCTGAGGGCGTGCGCCGGTTCAGTCTGTGGCTTCGTGGCAAGCCCATCGTTGCGGATTCGATGCTGGCGATTGTCCTGTTGGCGCTCGAGATCCTCGGTGCCGCCAATGCGGAGCACAAGGTCGCTTCGCTCGCCATCGGGTTGTGGTTGCCGGTTCCGGTGGTGTTCCGGCGGGTGTATCCGCGGGCGATGGCGGTGGCGTCGTTGCTGCTGTCGTTCACCGCGAGCGCGGTGCAGTACGTGGTGGGCGACGAAAAGGTCGAGCACATCACGTTGTTCAGCCTCGGCATCATGCTGTACACGCTGGTCGCCTATGTCGGGCGGCGGGAGGGTCTGTGGTTTGCGGCGGGTCTGGTCGCGGACACTGCGCTGTCGTACGCGGCGGAGGTCGTCAGGTCCGGCAGCGACGTCATCTTCACCATCATGTTCTTCGCGTTGTGCTGGACGCTGGCCGAATTCATCGGGGCCCGGCACGCTTACGACACCGAAGTCGCGGCACGGCTGGCGGTCGCCGACTACGACAAGGAGCGGCGCGCCCACGACGCAGTCTCCGCCGAGCGCACCCGGATCGCGCGGGAACTGCACGACGTCGTCGCGCACGCGGTGAGTGTGATCATCGTGCAGGCGGACGGTGCCCGCTACGCGTTGCGCCGCGATCCCGACGCGGCCGAGCAGGCGCTCAGCACGATCGCGAGCACCGGGCGGGAGGCACTGCGCGAATTACGCAGAACCGTCGCGCTTTTGCGCACCGAGCACGCCCCCGACCAGTTGCCGCAGCACGGGACCGCGGGCCTGGCGCGGGTGGTCGAGATGATGCGCGGCACCGGCCTGGCCGTGGAACTCGAGCTGACCGGTGAACTCGACGACATCGCACCCGAAGTCAGCCTCGGCGTTCATCGCATCGTGCAGGAATCACTGACCAACACGCTGCGGCACGCCGGCCCGCACCCCAAGGCCTGGGTGCAGATCCGCCGCCGCGACGCCGACGTGACCATCGACATCAGCGACACCGGCGGTGTCCCGCTCGACGAGCCGTCCATGCGGTTCAAAGGCGGCGGCATGGGGTTGGTCGGCATGCGCGAACGTATCGCGGTCCTCGGCGGCACCTTGGAAACCGGCCGCGCCGCCGACGGTGCCTGGCGGGTGCACGCGACCATCCCGCTGGAGCCCGGCCTCCCGGAGTAGTTGCGCCGCGCTGCCTTCCGCTCGTCGCGCGACCAGCCGGGCCGCCGCGCCCTCGGGCGCACGATTGCCCGCCGCGCATGACACTGCCAGCAGATTCGGGTGTGCCGGCCGGAACCGTGCGCGGCGGGCGAGCGGGTGCGTCGTCGTGGCACGTTAGATTGGGGGCGTGCCGATCACCGTTCTCGTTGTGGATGACCAGGAACTCATGCGTATGGGGCTGAAGATGGTGCTCGGTGCGCACCCCGACATCGAGGTGATCGGGGAGGCGGCGAACGGGGCGGCCGCGGTGAGCCGGGCGGCGGAGCTGCGGCCCGATGTGGTGCTGATGGATGTGCGGATGCCCGTAGTGGACGGGGTGACCGCGACCGCGCGGATCGTCGACGCGGGCCACGGCTGCCGGGTGCTGGTGATGACCACCTTCGATCTCGACGAACACGCCCTCGGTGCGTTGCGCGCGGGGGCCAGCGGCTTCCTGCTGAAAGACACGCCGCCGGAGGATCTCATCTCCGCCATCCGCAGTGTCGCCGCGGGCGACGCGGTGGTGTCGCCGAAAGTGACCAAGCGCCTGCTGGATCGGCTGATTGCCGAGGATCCGGCACGCATGCGCGACCCCGGTGTCCTGGAGGTGCTCACCGCGCGCGAACGCGAGGTGCTCGAGCAGATCGCCGCGGGCCGTTCGAATGCCGAAATCGCCGAGCAGCTCTTCCTTTCCGAGGCCACGGTGAAAACTCATGTCGGCCGGGTGCTCACGAAACTCGGTCTGCGCGATCGGGTTCAGGCTGTGGTGCTGGCTTACGAGACCGGATTGGTACGCCCCGGCGGCTGATGCCCACAACTCCGTAGCAAAACGCACGATGCCCCGACCATTTCGGGCTGTCCCCGGAAGTACTCGAGTGCTGGACTGAACAGTACAAACTTCAGGGGGAAGTCATGGATTCTATTTTCTATTGGAATGCCGTCGCGCTGGAAGCGAATCGAATCAGCCACAGCAACGGCTTCAACGAACAGACGGGCCCGCCGCTCAGTGCGCGGGCGTTGGGGATCGTGCACCTGGCAATGTACGACGGCTACATCGGAGTACTCGGCGACAGCGCGCAGTACCCGCCGTACCTCCCGGATCTCCCGCCGGCGCCACCGGGCGCGAACGCCGATGCCGCGGTGGCCGGTGCGGCGCATTCGACGTTGACGTCGTTGTTCCCGAGTCAGCGCGCGGCGTTCGATCAGGCGCTGGAGGAGGCGGGACTGAGCGGTCCGGGGGTCGCCGAAGGACTGGCGTTCGGCCGCCTCGTCGCCGAACGGATCCTGGCCGACCGTGCCGACGACCCGGATGCGAGCGGCGCCGGATACCAGCCCTCGCCCGAGCGCTTCCACCACCGGGTGGACCCGTTCAATCCTGGTCAGGGCTTCCACGGCCCGTTCTACGGCGCACGATCCAAGCTGTTCTCCGCCTCCGAACGGCACCGGAACGCGCCGCCACCCGACGGCGACGGCGCGGAGTACCTCGAGACGCAACGGATCGTCCGCGTCACCGGAATCGCCCCCGACCTGCTGGGCACGCTGCCCTCGTTCCTCATCGAGGGTCTGCCGCCGGACCGTCAGCGCCGCACCGAGGAACGGACGCTGATCGGCCTGTTCTGGGCCTACGACGGAGCGAACGGTATCGGCACACCGCCGCGTCTCTACAACCAGATCGTGCGCACGGTGGCCGAAAACCGGAACAATTCGACGCAGGAGAACGCGCGGTTGTTCGCGCTGATCAATGTCGCCATGGCCGACGCGGGAATCCTTTCCTGGGAACAGAAATACCTGCACGACCTGTGGCGCCCCGTGGTCGGTATTCGGGAACACGCCCCGGCGATGGGACCGGGTGCCAGCGCAGGCGACAACGGCATCGGGACCGATACCCAGCTGGATTGGTTGCCGATGGGCGCACCGGCGTCGAATTCGACCAATCGGAACTTCACACCGAATTTCCCTGCCTATCCCTCCGGGCATGCGACATTCGGCGCGGCGGCGCTGCACATCGTGCGGCGGTTCTACGGCATCGCCGAGGACGACCGGAATCCGGACGATCTCGCCGACGGCCTCACGTTCGTGTCCGACGAATTGAACGGCGTCACCACCGACAACACCGGCACCGTGCGCCCGCGCCACGTCCGCAGCTTCCCCGAGGGGCTCTGGCAGATGATCGTGGAGAACGGACGCAGCCGGGTCTGGCTCGGTGTGCACTGGGAATTCGATTTCGCGCCGAGGCTGTTCGGCATCGGCGGCCTGGCCCTCGGACTCGACATCGCCAACGACATCTACGACACCGGGATGCGCAAGTCGACGGTCGGCCCGGGCTGACCCGAACCGGATCTCAGCGGGCTCTCAGGCGGATTCGGGAGAAAAATTGAGCCGCCGGACGTTGCAACCAGTAGATCGTCCGAAAGGATCGCCATGCCCGTCCTGGTATTCGTGCTCTACGTGGTCACCGAGATCGCCGCGCTGGTCGCCGTCGGCCAGTGGCTCGGCGTGATTCCCGCCATCCTGCTGCTGATCGCCGGATCGACGGCGGGCATGCTGCTCGTCGGCGCGCAGGGACGGCGGGTGTTCGAACAGTTCCGCCGGGCCGGGCGCGGCGAGATCGCGCCGGGTACCGCGGTCGCCGACGGCGCGCTCGTCGCGACGGGCGGGGTGCTGATGTTCGTGCCCGGACTGGTCACCTCGCTGTTCGGCCTGCTGCTGCTGTTGCCGCCGACCCGGATGCTGGCGCGTCCGCTGCTTACCGCGTTCGCGGCACGACGGTTCGCCAAGCTGGCGGCCGCGGCTCCGTATCGCGGTGTGGTGATCGACGGTGATCAGGTGGTCGACGGCGTTGTGGTGCAGCAGTGGTACGACGACGGACAAGGCAACGCGCACCGCGCGATTACCAAGTCCTAGTCTCGCGATTACCAACGGGTAGTAAAGGCACGCCAGCGCGCTAGGGATCCGCGCGAAACAGGGCTATGGTGGCGCGATGGCCACCGAGCAACTCACCATCACGGTGAGCGAGGAGCTAGCCGCAGCGGTCAAGAAAGCTGCGGCTGCTGCCGGACAGTCGATCTCCGGATTCACCGCCGCCGCGCTGCGGCTGGAACTGATCGCCATCGAAGCGGGGTGTCGATCCGGCTCGAATCCGGGACCGTCGCGCTTCGCCGAAGTGATGACGGTGCTGGCGTGCCCCGAGGACACGGTGCCGCACCCCGTACTGAACGGCTGACCTGAACGCCTGAAACAGGCATACGGCAGACTGGTGCCTCGTGCATACCCAGTTGCTGATCGGCGGCCGCTTCTACAGCTCCAGTTCCCCGGACGCGACCGCGATGGCGGTCACCGACGGAACCGTGGTCTGGCTTGGCGCCGAACAGCCCGGCCGGGCACTGCACCCGGACGCCGAGGTCATCGACCTGGACGGGGCGTTCGTGGCGCCGGCCTTCGTCGACCCGCACGTGCACGTCACCGCGCTGGGACTGAAGCTCACCGGACTCGACTTGTCTGCGGCCCGTTCGCTCGAGCAGTGCCTGACACTGCTGAGCGACTTCGCGGCCGCGCAGCCCACCGGTGCGATCCTCGGCGACGGCTGGGACGAAACCACCTGGCCGGAGGGGCGCCCGCCCACCATCGCGGAGATCGATAAGGCCGCGGGCGCACGGCCTGTGTACCTGTCCCGGGTGGACGCGCACTCGGCCGTGGTGTCCTCGGCCCTGCTCGACACCCTGCCGCAGGTCACCGCCGCCGACGGCTTCACCCGCGGCGAACCGGTGCGAGCCACCGCCCACCACCTGGTGCGTACCGCGGTGCTCGCGGAACTCGATCGGGCACAACGAGATCGGGCCAGGACCGCGGCGCTGGACCACGCCGCCGCGCACGGCATCGTCGCGGTACACGAATGCGGCGGACCGGAAATCGCGGGCCGCACCGACATTCGCGAACTGCTCGACTTCCAGCACGGCGTGGAGGTGCGGGCGTACTGGGGTGAAGCCGTCGCCAGCGCGGACGAGGCTCGCGCGCTGGTCGCCGAACTCGGTGTGCACGCCCTCGGCGGAGATCTGTTCGTAGACGGCTCTTTCGGATCCCACACCGCCTGGTTGCGCGACCCCTACGCCGACGACCCGGGCACCGGCCGCGCCTACCTCGACGCCGACACCATCACCGCCCACCTGCGCGCCTGCACCGAGGCGGGCATCCAAGCCGGTTTCCACGTGATCGGCGACGCCGCCATGGACGCGATCATCACCGGATTCGACCGCGTGGTCAGCGAATTCGGCGGCCCCGCCGTCGCCGCCCGCGGCCACCGCGTCGAACACGCCGAACTCCTCGACGCCGACCAGATCGCCAAACTGGCCTCCTGGGGCGTAATCGCCAGCGTGCAACCAGGTTTCGACGCGGCATGGGGCGGCACCGCCGGCATGTACGCCGCCCGCCTCGGTGCCGAACGCGCCGCCGCACTGAACCCGTTCGCCGCCATGGCCGCCGCGGGCATCTCCCTCGCCATCGGCTCGGACGCACCCGTCACCGCCATGGACCCCTGGTCCGCCATCCGTGCCGCGGTCAACCACCGCACCCCCGGTCACGGCCTGTCTCCCCGCGCCGCCTTCGCCGCCGCCACCCGGGGCGCCTGGCGCGCGGGCGGCGTCCGCGACGGCATCGCAGGCACCCTCGTCCCCGGCGCCCCCGCCTCCTACGCGGTCTGGGACGCCGACGAACTCGTCGTCGCGGCCGCCGCCGACACCGTCCAACGCTGGTCCACCGACCCCAGATCCCGCGTCCCCGGCCTACCACGCTTGGCACCGGACGCGCCCCTGCCGAACTGCCTGCGCACCGTGCACCGCGGAGTCGTCATCCATGAGGCGTGAACGCGCCGTGCCCGGGATGACATCAGACCATCGAGGTAACGCAGCGGGGTTGTCCTCCGGTGAACGACTATCGGCCGCGCTGGACCGGTACCCCGTGCTGTGGCGGTCGGTGGCGGCGATACTGGCCGGACTGTTGCTGTTCGGCAGCTTTCCGCCCCGACCGTGGTGGTTCCTTGCGCCGCTGGGCATTACGGTGCTCACGCTGACGGTGCGCGGCAGCGGACGGCTGCGCGGCGGGTTCGGGTACGGGCTGCTGGCCGGTCTCGCGTTTTTCGTCCCGCTGTTGCCGTGGACCGGGATCTACGTCGGACCGCTGCCGTGGCTGGCGCTTTCGACGGTGTGCGCGGTGTACGTCGGGTTATTCGGGCTGATGGCGCGGCTTTTGGGCAGAATGCCCGGCTGGCCGCTGTGGGTGGCGCTGGCGTGGGCGACCGCGGAGTGGGCTCGGTCCAGCTTTCCGTTCGGTGGGTTCCCGTGGGGCCGTTTGGCATTCGGCCAGGCCGACGGATGGTTCCTATCGCTCGCCTCGCTCGGCGGCGCACCGCTGGTCAGCTTCGCCGTAGCCCTCACCGGAACCGGTGCCGCGGCGCTGATTTCGGCTGCGTGGTCGACACGGCAAGCGCACCATTCCACGGCTGGTTCGGATGATGTTCCCCTGGAGTCGAATAACGCCGCGTCGACCGAAGGCGTTACCGCGCGCAGCTCTGACATCGCGAGCCATACCCCCGACCAGACCCCGAAGATAGCGGACACTCCTAGCGCTCGCACCGCACTGATCACCGCCGCGGTCACGGTGGTCCTCATGCCGGTCGCCGGCCTGCTCCTCAGCTCCGCACTACCCGACCCGGATCGCGGCGACCGCACCATCACGGTGGCCGCGATCCAGGGCAGCGTCCCGCGCCTCGGACTCGACTTCAACGCGCAACGCCGCGCCGTCCTGGACAACCACGTGCGCCGCACCAAAGAACTGGCGCGTGCGGTGGAGGCGGGCCAGGCGAAGAAGCCGGATGTGGTGATCTGGCCGGAGAACTCCTCCGATATCGACCCGCTGCGCAATGCCGACGCCGCGACATTGATCACCGAGGCGTCCGAGCAGATCGGCGCGCCGATTCTGGTCGGGGCGGTGCTGGTGAACGGCGATCGCACCACGACCAACTCGGTGATCGTGTGGAACGGTGTGGCGGGCCCGGGGGAGCGGCACGACAAGAAGATCATCCAGCCGTTCGGTGAGTACCTGCCGATGCGCTCGTTCTTCCGCCTGTTCTCCGAATACGCCGACCGCGCCGGATATTTCGTGCCCGGCCACGGCGACGGCGTGGTGCACGCCGCGGGCATCGATATCGGCGTCGCGACCTGCTACGAGGTTGCCTTCGACCGCGCCTTCGAGGACGCGATGCGCGCGGGCGCCCAGCTGCTCACCGTGCCGACGAACAACGCGACCTTCGGCGACAGCGAGATGACCTACCAGCAGCTGGCCATGTCGCGCATCCGCGCCGTCGAGCACGGCCGCGCCCTTGTTGTCGCGGCGACCTCCGGGGTGAGCGCGATCATCGCCGCCGACGGCAGCGTGCGGCAGGAGACCCCGCAGTTCGTGCCCGCCGCCTTGGTCGCCGATCTACCGTTGCGCACCAGCAACACACTCGCGACTCGCGTCGGTCCCGCGCCGGAGGTCGTCTTCGTCGTGCTGACCGCCGCCGCCCTCGTGACCGCCGTGGTTCGGCGGCGGCGGGCGCACACCGCGGCTGCCCCGCGCCCCGAGATCGGGCAGCCCGTTTCCTGACCGGCCCGAATACGGACCGAACACTCGGTATTTTCTGTGGCAGCTGTAGCCATATTGTGATGTAGCGCATCATTCGCCGAAACCGATGGGGTACGCGGCCGTTTTCTTGTCGCGTCACCTATCTTCCTGGCCTTTTTCCGAGGCGCGTGCCCCAATCGCCCGGTTCGCGAGGATGTAGCTGGTCAAAGTCACGGTGTGCCAACGGCGTTGGATGTGAAACAAATCCAACACGGCGGCAATCCGCCCGTTCCGACGCTCCGAATCATCTGTCGTGGATCCCGTCCATGATCGGCGCCTGCGCGCCTGTCGTGCGGCGGTTGCTAGGGGAGTTGCGTCAACAGAGGCAGAACGGAGTGATTGATGAGTTCATTGGCCACGGACCGCGTCGACCAATGTTCATCCGGCGAATTTTCGGCACAACCGTTCGCTTTGTCGCCGGCGCAAACGGCGCTCTGGTACGCGCAGCGAATCCGCCCGGATGTGCCGCTGACCATCGCCCAGTATGTGGAGATCCACGGTGACCTGGATGTCGGGCGGCTGCTCTACGCGATCGAGCGTTTCGGCGCCGAGACTCAGGTCGGGCACGTGCGGCTGCTGGAGATCGACGGCATCCCGCATCAGCGCGTCGACACCGCGCGCCGCCCCGGCTGGGCCCGGCTCGACCTGCGCGCCGAGGCCGATCCGAAGGCGGCGGCGCTGCGCTGGATGAACGAGCACGCCAGCTCGCCGATCGATCTGGAGCACGATCCGCTCACCACCAATGTGGTGCTGCGGACCGGAGACTCGGACTACATCTGGTACGCCCGTGCCCATCACATCGTGATCGACGGCTACGGCGCGATGAACGCGCTCACCCGCACCGCCGAGATCTACACCGCGGTGGAGAACCACACCGAGCCGGTGGCCTCGCGGGCCACCCCGCTGGTCGAGATGTACGCCGACGAGCTGCGCTACCGCGATTCCAGCCGGTTCCGCGCCGACCGGGACTACTGGCTCGAGCAGCTGGCGGGCGCGGGCGAGCCGATGAGCCTCAGCGGCGCCACCGTCACCGCCGCGACGCACGAGGCGGGCAGGCGCACCGCCACCGGTGTGCTCGACGACCGGTGCCAGTCCGCGATGAACGAGGCGACCGCATCCTTCGGCACCGCCAACTCGGCGCTGTTCGTTGCCGCCCTCGGCGCGTACGTGCGGTCGGTGACCGGCAATCCGGATGTGGTGCTGAGCCTGCCGGTCTCCGCGCGCACCACCGTGTCGCTGCGGCGCTCGGCCGGTGTGGTGTCCAATGTGGTGCCCATCCGGCTGAAGTTCACCGCCGACACCACCGTCGCCGACGTGGTCAAGGCCACCGAACTGCAGATCACCGGCGCGTTGAGACATCAGCGCTACCGCCACGACGACATCCGCCGCGACTGCGGCTACTCCCGCGACGCGCGCGGCTTCTTCGGCCCGATGGTCAACATCATGTTGTTCCACAACGAGCTGAAGTTCGGCAGCCTGGTCGGCTCGCTGAACGTGCTGGCCACCGGCCCGGTCGAGGACCTGTCGATCAACCTGTACAACGGTGTCGGCAACCGCATCCACGTCGACTTCGAGGCCAACGCGCGGCTCTACAGCGAGACCGAGGTGGCCACCCACCACGACCGCTACCTCGATTTCCTCACCCGCTTCCTCACCGCCGCGCCGGACACCCTCGCGGAGACGCTCACCGCGATCACCGCGGCCGAACGCAGCCGGGTCCTCTACGACTGGAACGCCACCGAGACCCCGCCGCACCTCGGCACGCTCGCGAGCCTGTTCGCCGAGCGGGCCGCGAGCTGCCCCGACGCCGTCGCCCTCGAATTCGGCGACGAGTCGGTCACCTACGCCGAGCTCGACGACCGCGCCAACCGGCTGGCCCGGCTGCTCATCACCCGCGGCGCGGGCCCAGAGACGGTGGTCGCGCTGTGCCTGCGGCGCAGCATCGAACTCGTCGTCGGCATGTACGCGATCGTCAAGTCCGGCGCGGCCTACCTGCCGCTGGACCCCGAGCACCCGGCCGAGCGCATCGAGCAGATCGTGCGACAGGCCGCACCGGTCTGCGTGCTGACCGCGGACCGCGACGCGCTGACCCTGTCCGTGGGCAGCCTGGCCATCGACGCGGTCGACCTGTCGGGCTTCGACGGTGCCCCGATCGCCGACGCGGACCGCATCGCCGCGTTGCGGGCCGACCACCTGGCCTACGTCATCTTCACCTCCGGGTCGACCGGAAAACCCAAGGGCGTCGGCGTAACTCACGCCGCGATCGTCAACCGGCTGCGCTGGATGCAGCACGAGTACCCGCTCGACCACACCGACGCGGTATTGCAGAAGACCCCGGCGACTTTCGACGTCTCGGTGTGGGAGTTCTTCTGGCCCTTGCAGATCGGCGCGCGGCTCGTCGTCGCCGAGCACGACGGGCATCGGGACCCCGGCTATCTGGCCCGGCTCATCACCGAAAAGCACATCACCACTGCGCATTTCGTGCCGTCCATGCTGTCGGTGTTCGTCACCGACACCGATGTGCGCGGTTGCACGGCGCTGCGTCAGGTGTTCTGCAGCGGTGAGGCGCTGCCCGCAGCGACAGTCCGCGACTTCTACGCCGCGCTGCGCTCACCGATCCCGACGGCTACCGTCCCCAGCCCATCGCACACCGCGCAGGCTGCCGCCCCCAGGCACCACCCAGCGCTGCACAACCTCTACGGCCCAACGGAAGCCGCGGTCGACGTCACCTACTGGCCGTGCCCCGCCGACCCGGCGAGCGTGCCGATCGGCTCGCCGGTCTGGAACACCCAGACCTACGTGCTCGACGCCCGGCTGCGACCGGTGCCGCCCGGCGTCGTCGGCGAGCTGTATCTGGCCGGCGTGCAGCTGGCCCGCGGCTATCTCGGCCAGCCACGGCTCACCGCCGACCGCTTCGTGGCCAACCCGTTCACCCCGGGTGCCCGCATGTATCGCACCGGCGACCTGGCCCGCTGGCAGCTCTCGGCCGAGCGCCCCGGCGTGCTGGAGTACATGGGCCGCAGCGACTTCCAGGTGAAGATCCGCGGCCTGCGTATCGAACTCGGCGAGATCGAGGCGGCACTGCTCGCCGACGACCGAGTGGCCAGGGCGGTCTGCGTGGCACATACCGGGCGCAACGGCGACGAACTGGTCGCCTACGTCGTCGCGACCCCGGACGCCGAGGAGTACCGGCCGCCGACCCCGTCGGCCAGCGCACCGCATCCGGTGTCCCGGATCGACACGGCCGCGCTGCTGACCGCGCTGCGTCGCACCCTGCCCGCGTACATGGTGCCGTCCGCGCTGATGGAGCTCGACGAGCTGCCGCTCAGCGCCAACGGCAAGATCGATCGCAAGGCGCTGCCCGCCCCGGTGGTGGGCTCGCGCTCGGCAAGCAGGTCCACCGCGGAGCCGCGCACCGAGGTGGAGCGGGTACTCGCAGGCATCTTCGCCGAAGTGCTCGGCACCGACGACTTCGGTGTCGAGGACAGTTTCTTCGACCTCGGCGGCAACTCGCTGATCGCCGCCCGCGCGGTGGCCAGGATCAATGCCGCGCTCGGCACCGGTCTCACCATCCGCGACCTGTTCGAGGCCTCGACCATCGCCGCGCTCACCGAGTGCTTCGCCACGCACACCACCGACGTCGCCTCGCCGAAGCTGGTTGCGGGCGAACGGCCGGAACGGATTCCGCTGTCGCTCGCCCAGCAGCGGCTGTGGATCCTGAACAGGTTCGCCGAACATGCCGCGGCGTACAACATGCCGTTGGCCGTCCGGATCGAGGGCGCACTCGACGTCGACGCATTGCGCGCCGCGCTGATCGACGTGATCGAACGGCACGAGAGCCTGCGCACCACCTTCCCGGAGGTGGCGGGCGGGCCGTGCCAGCTGATCCATCCGGCCGCCGAGATCCCGCTCACCCTCGACCCGATCGACGCCACCGGCGCCGACGTCGCGGCGCTGGCCACCGAGTTCGCCGGCTACGGCTTCGATCTGCGCATCCAGGCGCCGATCCGGGTGGCGCTCTACACCACCGGGCCGGACCAGTGGGTGTTTCTCCTTGTGCTGCACCACATCTGCGGCGACGGCTGGTCGATCGCGCCGCTGGCCCGGGATCTGATGACCGCGGTCTCGGCGCGAAGCGAAGGTGTTGCGCCGCAGTGGACACCGCTGCCCGTGCAGTACGCCGACTTCGCGCTGTGGCAGCGCGAGTTGCTCGGCAACGAAGCGGATCCGGCCAGTGCGCTGAGTGCCCAACTGACCCACTGGCGTTCGGCGCTGGCCGGGCTGCCGGACCAGCTCGACCTGCCACTGGACCGCCCGCGCCCGCTGCGCCGCTCCACCACCGGCGCCCGGGTCGAATTCACCATCGCCCCGGACATCCGGCGTGCCGCAGGCGAACTCGCGGCCTCCCGCGGCGTGAGCATGTTCATGGTGTTGCACGCCGCGCTGGCGACGCTGCTCTCGCGGCTGTGCGCGAGCACCGACATCGCCATCGGCACGCCGATCGCGGGCCGCTCTGATCCGGCGCTCGACGAGCTGGTCGGCATGTTCGTGAACACGCTGGTGCTGCGCACCGAGGTGGACCCCGCCGCGGGCTTCGACCGCATGCTCGACGTGGTGCGCGAGGCCGACCTCAACGCCTTCGCCAACGCCGACGTGCCGTTCGAGCGGCTGGTCGAGGTCGTCAACCCGGAGCGCTCCGCCGCCAGGCATCCGCTGTTCCAGGTGATGCTGTCCTACGACCGCGCGCCGGACCTGCGTGTCGAGCTGTCCGGCCTGCGCGCCGAGGTGCTGCCGATCGTCTCCGACATCGCCAAGTTCGACCTGCAACTGGTGGTGCACGACGACATCTCCGACGGGCCGCTCACCGCCGAATTCGGTTATGCGACCGACATTTTCGACAAGGCGACGGTCGAGTCCTTCGCCCGCCGCTTCGTTGCCGTGCTCAACACCGTGGTCGCGGCGCCGAGCCTGCCGATCGGCGACCTCAGCATCCTGGACCGCCGCGAACTCGCCAACCTGGTGCCGATCGCGGGCTCGCCCGCCGAGCCGTTCAGCACGCTGGCCCAGCTGCTCACCGACACCGCCGAACGGCTGCCGGATGCGGTGGCGGTGCGCTACCTCGGCACCGACACCACCTACCGCGAGCTCGACGAGACGTCGAACACGCTGGCGCGCGCCCTGATCGAGCACGGCGCGGGCCCCGAGGTGGTCGTCGCGATCGCGCTGCCGCGTGGCTTGGACGCCATCACCGCGGTGTGGGCCGTCGCGAAAACCGGTGCGGCGTATGTGCCGATCGATCCGGGCTACCCCGGCGAGCGGATCGCGCACATGATCAGCGACTCCGGCGCCATGCTTGGCCTGACCGACGCGAAATCCCTTGCGGCCATGCCCGAATGGCCCGCGCCGCGCGGTAAGCACCGCAAGCACTCGGTCGATTGGCTGGTGCTCGGCTCCGCGGAGCTGGCCGAAGAATCCCTGAACTACACCAGCGCGCCGATCACCGACGCCGATCGGCATCTCCCGCTGTGCACGGTGCATCCGGCCTATCTGATCTACACCTCGGGTTCGACCGGCACGCCGAAGGCCGTGGTGATCACCCACGCCGGGCTCGCCTCGCTGGCGAACGAGCAGATGCATCTGTTCGGCGTCTCGGATTCGGCACGGACACTGCACTTCTCGTCGCCTAGCTTCGACGCGTCGGTGCTGGAGCTGCTGCTCGGGTTCGCCGCGGGCGCGACCATCGTCGTCGCCCCGGCCGACCTGTACGGCGGCAGCGAGCTCGCCGCGTTCCTGCGGGCGGAGCGGGTCACCCACGCCTTCATCACCCCCGCCGCGCTGGCCACCGTGCCCACCGAGGGCCTCGACGAGCTCGAGGCGGTCATCGTCGGCGGTGAGGCGTGCGCCGAGGAACTGGTGGAGACCTGGTCGGTCGAGCACCGCATGCACAACATGTACGGGCCGTCCGAGGCGACCGTCGCGGCCACCGCGACCGGGCCGCTGGTGCCGGGTCGTCCGGTGCCGCTGGGCAGGCCGATCCGCGGCATGCGGTTGTTCGTGCTGGACGGCCGCCTGCACCCGGTGCCACCGGGGACGCCGGGCGAGCTGTACCTGTCCGGCCCCGGCCTGGCGCGCGGCTACCACGGCCGCTACAGCCTGACCGCGCAACGCTTCCCGGCCAACCCGCACGGCAGGCGGGGCGAGCGCATGTACCGCACCGGCGATCTGGTGGTCGTCGAGCCCGGTGGACAGCTGCGCTTCCTCGGCCGCGCCGACGACCAGATCAAGATCCGCGGCTTCCGCATCGAGCTGCGCGAGATCGACCACGTGCTGCGCGCCCATCCCGGGGTGAGTTTCGCGCTCACCGTGGTGCACACCGACGAGCAGGGTCAGCCGCGGCTGGCGTCGTATGTGACCGCGGACGAGCCGGTGACGGCGGCGGAGGTGATCGAGACCGCGCGTCAGCGGTTGCCCGGATACATGGTGCCGGCTTCGGTCACCGTGCTGGACGAGCTGCCGGTCACCCCGGCGGGCAAGCTGGACCGAAAGGCGTTCCCGGAACCCGTTTTCGCGGCCATCGGCTCCACCCGGGCGCCGAGCACGGAGCTGGAGTTGCGTGTCGCGGCGGTGTTCGGCGACATCCTCGGGCGCCCGGTCACCGGCGCCGAGGACAGCTTCTTCGATGTCGGCGGCAACTCGCTGCTGGCCACCCGATTGGCCGCGGCACTGCACGCGGAATTCGGGGTCGACCTGCCGGTGCGGGCGATCTTCGAGGCGCCGACCGTCGCGGGCGTCGCCGAGCGGCTCACGGAAGCGCCCCGGACGCAGCGGTTGGCGCTGGCTGTGCAGACCACGCGTCCGGGACGCATTCCATTGTCGCTGCCGCAGCAGCGACTGTGGTTCCTCAATCGATATTCTCCCGAATCGAGCGCATATAACATCGCTTTCGTTATCCGAATCTCCGGCGATTTGGATGTGCCCGCGCTGCGTGCGGCGCTCACCGACCTGGTGGAGCGGCACGAGGTGCTGCGCACGGTGTTCCCGGAGGACAACGGCGGGGCCCAGCAGTCGGTGCTAGCGACCGCCCGCGCGCTGCCGACGGTCGAGCCGATCGACACCGACGACGCGGGCGGGGTGGCCGCGTTGCGCGCCCTCGCGCACACCGGCTTCGATCTGGTCCGCGACACCCCGCTGCGAACGACGTTGCTGCGCACGGGTTCCGAGCGCTACCTGCTCGGCATCGTGGTGCATCACATCGCCGCCGACGGCTGGTCGCTCGGCCCGCTGACCAGGGACCTGGCCGCCGCGTATGTGGCAAGGCACGAGGGCTCCGCCCCCGGCTGGGCGCCACTTCCGGTGCAGTACGCCGACTTCGGGCTGTGGCAGCGTGCCTGCCTCGGCGACGAGAACGATCCGGGCAGCCTCGCGGGCAACCAGCTCGAGTACTGGCGGACCGCGCTGGCCGACCTGCCCGCGGAACTGCCGCTGCCCTACGACCGGCCACGGCCCGCGGAACCGACCCAGCAGGCGGGCGCGGTGAAATTCACCGTGCCGGAACCGGTTCAGCACGCCCTCGCCGAACTGGGCAGGGACCAGGGCGTCAGCATGTTCATGGTGCTGCGCTCTGCGCTCGCCGTGCTGCTGCGCGCGGTGACCGGTGGCCGCGACATCGTGATCGGCACGCCGGTCGCGGGCCGTACCGACACCAAACTCGATGAGCTGGTCGGCATGTTCGTGAACACGCTGGTGCTGCGCTCCGATGTCGACCCGGACCGCACCTTCGCCGGACTGCTGCGCGCCGATCGGGACACCGAGCTGGCCGCGATGGCGCACGCCGATATTCCGTTCGAGCGCATCGTGGAGGAGTTGGGCGGCGAGACACGCAGTTCGGGACGGCACCCGCTGTTCCAGGTGGCGCTGAGCGTGCAGGACGGGCCCGTCCCGACGCTGGAGTTGCCCGGTCTCGCATTGCGCGCCGAGGAACTCGACATCGCGCTGGCCAAGTTCGACCTGGAGTTGCGGGTCGCCCACATCGGCTGTGACGCGGGGCCCGGCGAGCCCGGTCAGGCCTTCGAATTCGTCTACGCCGCAGAGCTGTTCGACGAATCGACGATCCACACGCTGGCCGACCGGTTCCTGCGGGTGCTCGCGGCGGTCACCGCCGATCCGCGAGTCCTGGTGCGCGACATCGACACTCGCACCGAGCGGGAACGGCGCCTGTTCGCCCCGGCGACCGGCGGCGCGACCATGCCGCAGTGCACGCTGCCCGCGTACTTCACGGCGACCGCGCACATGCACCCGCATCGCACCGCCCTGCGGTCGGGCACCACCACGCTGACCTATGCCGAGGTGGACCGCCGCTCGAACCGGTTGGCGCGCGCCCTCATCGCGCGGGACATCGGCTCGGGTGACCGGGTCGCGCTCGGGCTCACCCGCTCGATCGAGTCCGTCCTCACCGTGCTCGCCGTGGTCAAGACCGGTGCCGCGTTCGTTCCGGTCGATCCGACCTACCCGACGGACCGGATCCGGCACATGCTCACCGACGCGGGCTGCTGGGTCGGCGTCACCGTCGCCGCGCATGCCGAGCAGCTGCACGCGGCCGCCTCGGACGGCCCGGTCACCGACTGGGTGCTGCTGGACGACCCCGACTTCGCCGCTGAACTGGACAGCCACGACGACGCGCTGGTCGATGACCTCGACCGGCTGTGCACCATCGAGGTGGACGATCTGGCCTACCTGATCTACACCTCGGGTTCGACCGGAAAGCCCAAGGGCGTCGCGGTCACCCACGCGGGGCTGTCGAATTTCGCGGACGAGCTGCGCGACCGGATGCGTGTTGATCGCGAGTCGCGCACGCTGCACTTCGCCTCTCCCAGCTTCGACGCCGCAGTGCTCGAGCTGCTGATGGCCATCGGATCCGGTGCCACGATGGTGATCTGCCCGCCCGATATCTACGGCGGCGACGAACTCGGCGCGCTGCTGGAACGCGAGCGGATCACCCACGCCTTCATCACCCCGGCTGCCCTGTCCACCATCGACCACGACCGCTGGCCGCTGTCGCATCTGCGTTCGCTGATGGTCGGCGGTGAGGCGTGTGCACCCGATCTGGTGGCTCGGTGGGCGCCGAACCGCCACCTGCACAACGTATATGGGCCGACAGAGACGACGATCGTCATCACCATCTCCGACCCGATGACGGTCGATCGGCCCATCACCATCGGTACGCCGGTGCGCGGAGCCCGCGCACTGGTCCTCGATGAGCGGCTGCGGCCGGTGCCGGTCGGCGTTCCCGGCGAGCTGTACCTCGGCGGCTACGGCGTGGCCCGCGGCTACTTCGACCGATTCGGCCTCACCGCAGCACGTTTCGTCGCCGACCCGTTCGGCCCGGCCGGCGCGCGGATGTACCGCACCGGCGACGTGGTGCGCTGGAACAACGCGGGCGAGCTCTGCTACCTCGGCCGCAGCGACCATCAGGTGAAGGTGCGCGGTTTCCGCATCGAGCTCGGCGAGATCACCGCCGCGCTCGGCGAGCATCCCGGCGTGCGGTTCGCGCACACCGAGGTGCGGCAGATCGCGGGCGTGGATCGGATCGTATCGTTCGTGCAGCCCTCCGACGAGCACGCAGGTGTGGATGTGGAGGCGGTGCGCGCCCATGTGGGCGCGCTGTTGCCGTCGCACATGGTGCCCGCGAGTATCACTGTGCTGGAACACATCCCGCTGACCCCGGTGGGCAAGCTGGATACCGCCGCGCTGCCCGAACCCCGCCTCGTCGCGGACGTCGCGTCGCGTGCGCCGGAGACCGCATCGGAGCTGCTGGTCGCCGAGGTGATGGCGGAGCTGGTCGGCGTCGACGCGGTGCACGCCGACGACAGCTTCTTCGACATCGGCGGAAACTCGCTGCTGGCAACGCAACTCGTCGCGCGGCTGGCCGCGGCGACGAACATCCGGCTCGAGGTGCGCACCGTGTTCGCCGCGCCGCGGGTGGCGGAGCTGGCGGCACTGCTCGACTCGGGTCCCGGTGGCGCGGAGGCGCGCCCGGCCTTGGTGCGTCGCCATCGTCCCGAGCGGATTCCGTTGTCGGCGGCGCAGCGCCGGCTGTGGTTCCTCAACAGGTTCAACGGATCCGGCGAGGCGGCCGAGGGGACGGCGGGTGCATACAACGTGCCGGTCGTGCTCAGGATGAACGGCAAGCTCGACGTGGACGCGCTGGTCATGGCGCTGCACGCGGTGCAGGCCAGGCACGAGACGCTGCGCACCGTGTTCCCCGAGACCAACGGCGAGCCGGCCCAGCAGGTGCTCGATCTGGCGGCCGCCGCGATCACGCTGTTCGTCGCGACGGTCACGCCGGGCGAGGTCGACGATGCGGTACGGCGTTTCGCGGCACCGGGATTCGACCTGGCGGGCATGGTGCCGATGCGGGCCGCGCTGATCTCGGTGTCGCCCTACGGTGACACCGGCGTGCAGAACCCGGCCGAGGTGTCCGACGAGCACGTCCTTGTGCTGGTGGTGCACCACATCGCGATGGACGGCTGGTCGCTCGAGCCGTTGGCGCTCGATGTGGCGACCGCCTACCGGGCGGCCTGCGCCGGCCGGACGCCCGAGTGGGCCGAGCTCACGGTGCAGTACGCGGATTACACACTGTGGCAACAGGATGCGCTCGGTGCCGAGCACGATCCCGGCTCGGTGCTGAGCCGCCAGCTGGACTATTGGCGGCGCACCCTGGACGGCAGCCCCGAGCTGTTGACCGTGCCTGCGGATCGGCGGCGCCCGCCGGTGCCGTCCTACCGCGGCGGGCTGGTCGAATGCGCGGTCGACGCGGACCTGCACCGGGCCCTGCGGACCGTGGCGACCAGCAACAACGTCAGCATGTTCATGGTGCTGCACGCCGCGCTCGCGGTGCTGCTGCACCGGATGACGGCCAGCGACGACATCACCGTCGGCACGCCCATCGCCGGGCGCGGCCACCCCGCGCTGGACCGGTTGATCGGCATGTTCGTCAACACGCTGGTGCTGCGTACCCGGATCGATCCGGATGCCAGGTTCACCGATCTGCTGCACACCGTCCGCGACACCGATCTCGACGCGTTCGCGCACGCCGACGTGCCGTTCGAGCGGCTGGTCGAGGTGCTGAATCCGGCCAGGTCCCAGGCCCATCACCCGCTGTTCCAGGTGATGCTCTCGGTGCAGAACCAGCCGGTGCGCGGGCTCGACCTGCCGGATCTGCGGATCGAGGCGGCCGATGTGGACACCGGTATCGCCAAGTTCGATCTGCAGTTCACGCTCACCGAAACGCAGACGCCGGAACGGGATCCGGCGGGCATCACGCTGTCGGTGAACTACGCGAGCGATCTGTTCGACGAGCAGACGGCGTTGCGGCTCGGCAAGCGTCTGACCAGGCTGCTCGCCGCCGTCGCCGCGAATCCGACTACGGCCGTGGGTGATCTGGAGCTGCTGGATCCCGCCGAATGGTCCGGGCTCGCTCCGGTCCGCGGTGCGGAGCCGGACCGGCCGATCACCTTCCCGGAGGTGTTCGAGGCGGCCGTGAACGTCGACCGCAAGGCGATCGCGTTGCGCGCCGAGGACACTCAGGTGAGCTATGACGCGCTCGACCGGTGGACGAACCGGTTGGCGCGGGTGCTCATCCGGCAGGGCGTCGGCCCGGAAACGCTGGTGGCGCTGGGTATTCCACGGTCGGTCGAGTCGGTGGCCACGGTGCTCGCGGTCGCGAAGGCCGGTGCCGCGTTCGTGCCCGTCGATCCGCTGTACCCGGCGCATCGGATAGAGCACATGCTGGCGGATTCCGATGCGGCACTGGGCATCACGCTCGGCGACTATCGGGACGAGTTGCCCGACGGTGTGGACTGGATCGTGCTGGACGACGCGCACTTCCGCGGGGTCGTGCTCGACACGTCGGATGCGCCGATCGCCGCGGCGGAGCGCACTGCGCCGCTGCGGGTGGACAATCCGGCGTACGTGATCTACACGTCCGGTTCCACCGGGACCCCGAAGGGCGTGGTGGTCACCCACGGTGGTCTGTCCAACTTCGCCGCCGAGACCGCGCAGCGGTTCGAGGTCCAACCCGGTTGCCGTGTACTGCATTTCGCGACGCCCAGCTTCGATGCGGCGATGCTCGATCTGCTGTTCGCGCTCGGCGGTGCGGCCACGCTGGTGATCACGCCGCCCGGTGTGGTCGGCGGGGAAGACTTGGCCACGGTGTTCATCGAGGAAGCGATCACCCACGCGTTCATCACCACCTCGGCGCTGGGCACGGTGGACCCGACCGGGGTCACCTCGCTGCGGCACGTGCTGGTCGGCGGCGAGGCGCTGCCGCCGGACCTGGTGACGCGGTGGGCGCCGAACCGCAACCTGTACAACGTGTACGGGCCCACCGAGACGACCATCGTCACGGTGATCGGGCAGCCGTTGACGCCGGGTGGGCCGATCACCATCGGTGGTCCGATCCGCGGGGTCAATGCGACGATCCTGGACACGCGCCTGCATCCCGCGCCGGTGGGTGTCACCGGTGAGCTGCATCTGGCCGGCGCCGCGCTGGCGCGTGGCTATCTGAATCGGCCGGGGCTCACGGCGCAGCGGTTCGTCGCGAACCCGTATGGCAAGCCGGGGGAGCGGATGTATCGGACCGGCGATCTCGTGCGCTGGTGCGCCGGGCAGGCCTCGCTGTCGGCGGGGCGCAGCACGGGCTCGGGCCGGGAGATCGAGTATGTCGGCCGCACCGATCATCAGGTCAAGATCCGCGGTTTCCGGATCGAACTCGGCGAGATCGACGCGGCGCTGGCGCGGCACGAGGCGGTGGAGTTCGCCACCACCATCGGGCATCGCACGCCCGCGGGTACCACCGCGCTGGTGTCATATGTCAAGGCGCGCAACGGGGTCGAAGTGACGGCGGTCGAGCTCACCGACCACGTCGCCGGGCTGGTGCCGAATTACATGGTGCCGCAATCGATCATGCTGCTCGACGAGGTACCGCTCAGCCCGGTCGGCAAGCTGGACCGAAAAGCGTTGCCGGAACCGGTGTTCACCGCCGCCGAGGGGTACCGGGCACCAGCTACGCCGACGGAGGTCGCGCTGTGTGCTGCGTTCGCGGCGGTGCTCGGTTTGGAAGTGGTGGGCGCCGACGACGGGTTCTTCGAGCTCGGCGGCAACTCGCTGCTGGCCACCAAAGTTGTTGCGCAGGTGCGGGCGAACGGCCTGGATCTGCCGGTGCAGCTGATGTTCGGCGAGGCGACGCCGGCGGCCATCGCCGCGCGGCTCGACGGTTCGGGTGCGGGTATCGCGGCGGCGCTCGGGCCGGTGTTGCCGATCCGGCCGACCGGCACTGCGGCACCGCTGTTCTGCATCCACCCGGCGATCGGGCTGGCCTGGTGCTACTCGGGGCTGCTCGCGCACCTCGGGCCGGACCGTCCGGTGTACGGGTTGCAGGCGCCGCACGTCGCGGGCGAGGACGGGTTCGCCTCGATCGCCGAGGCCGCGGGACAGTATGTGGCACATATCAAGTCGATCCAGCCGACCGGGCCGTACCATCTGCTCGGTTGGTCGCTCGGCGGCCTCATCGCGCACGAAGTGGCGGTGGGGTTGCAGGAGTCCGGTGATCAGGTCGCGCTGCTGTCGATGATGGACAGCTACCGGCTCTCCGATGCCTGGCTCGAACACGCGATCCCCAGCGTGGCCGAGATCATCGAGGAGTTCGGCAGCGATCAGCTCGATACACCGATCGATCCGGCGATGAACCTGCGCGACGCGGCGGAGCTGCTGCGCACGCGGCCGGGACCGTTCGCGGCGCTCACCGTCGAGCACCTCGAACGGCTCTACGCCGGCTACACCAACGGCACCCTGCTCGCGCACAGCTTCCGGCCTCGTGTCTTCGACGGCGACCTGCTGTTCTTCACCGCCGCCGCGGACGAGATCAACCGGGCCGACCCGGAGCGCCGCGCTCTCGCCTGGCAGCCGTTCGTCACCGGCGACGTGCACGACCACGAACTCCCGTGCAGGCACTCGGCGATGACCGCACCCGAATCGCTCGCCGCGATCGGGCCGGTGCTGCGGCGCCGGCTGGACGGCGAGCCCGAGCACCCGTCCGCCAACGGGTTGCATGGGGTTAACGGGGATGCGAAGCGGGGCAAGAACGGCTCACGATCCGAGAAACCTGCCATCGGGATCCGAAAGAAGGAGAAGCAAAGGTGAGTAGACCGGACTGGATGGTGGGGGAGTTGCTGGTGGAGGGGGAGTCGTGAGCGAGCGTCAGCGAGTGAGCCGCGGGCACAGGGCGTCTAGGCGCACGACGGAGCCGAGCGCTAGCGAGGTGGAGTCGTGAGTCTGGCAGTCGAAGTCCTCGGCTTGGTGAAGAGCTACGGCAAGATTCGCGTGCTGGACAACATCGACCTGCAGATTCCGGCGGGCACCGTGATGGGGCTGCTCGGGCCGAACGGCGCGGGCAAGACGACGACGGTCCGCATCGTCACCACTCTGCTGCGCCCGGACAACGGGTCGGTGCGGGTGGCCGGGGTGGACGTGCTGCGCAATCCGGGTGCGGCACGGCGTCGGATCGGGTTGTCCGGTCAGTACGCCGCGGTCGACGCGAATCTGTCCGGGTACGAGAACCTGCGCATGGTCGCCCGGCTCTACGGCATGTCGCACAGTGCGGCCACCAGCCGCGCGGAGGAGCTGTTGAGCGCGTTCGGGTTGGACCACGCCGCGCACCGCCGGGCAGGCACCTACTCCGGCGGTATGGCGCGGCGACTCGACCTGGCCGGTGCGCTCGTCGCCCGGCCCGCGGTGGTGGTGCTCGACGAACCGACCACCGGACTCGATCCGCGCGGCAGGCTCGACATGTGGCGCGTCATCGGCGATCTCGTCGACGACGGCACCACCGTGCTGCTCACCACCCAGTACCTGGAAGAGGCCGATCTGCTCGCGGACCGGATCACCGTCATCGATCGCGGACGGGTGATCGCGCGCGGCTCCGCGGACGAGTTGAAGATGTCCATCGGCGGCGACCGGCTCACCGTCACCCTCGCCGCCGGTCAGGACGCCAAGCCTGCCTTGACCGTGCTCGCGCAGGTAGGCATCGGCGAGCCCAGCCACGAGGCGGGCACCGACGAGGCGTCGATCGTGGTCGGCGACGGCTCGCGCACCATGGTCGAGGCGCTGCGCAGGCTCGACGACGCGGGCGTGTGCGTGGTCGATGCCAACGTGCACCGTCCCAGCCTGGACGACGTATTCCTTTCTCTCACCGGCACACCGGCCCGCGACGGGGCCGACCGCCAGCCAGAAACCGATGACGTACAAGAGGAGATTCTGTCGTGACTGCGGTGGTCGATACCCCGAAAATGCCCGCGGTGCAGCTCGATTCGGGGCCGCGGATGCGGATCTTCCGGGACAGCGCCATCGTCGCCTACCGCAATCTGCTCACCATCCTGCGAGTGCCGACGTTGCTGGTGACCGCGACGATCCAGCCGCTCATGTTCGTGTTCCTGTTCGCCTACATCTTCGGAGCATCGCTGGGCGGCAGTCAGTACCGCGAGTTCCTGCTCGCTGGAATCTTCACGCAGACAGTCGCTTTCAATGCGGCCTTCACCACCGTCGGGCTGGCCGGTGACTTGCAGAAGGGCATCATCGATCGGATGCGGACGCTGCCGATGTCGCGGCTGGCCGTGCTGATGGGTCGCACGCTGTCCGACCTGGTCGTCAATGTGCTCAGCGTCGCGGT
This sequence comes from Nocardia sp. XZ_19_369, assembly GCF_015355715.1. NCBI lineage: Bacteria > Bacillati > Actinomycetota > Actinomycetes > Mycobacteriales > Nocardiaceae > Nocardia > Nocardia sp. XZ_19_369. Next base: position 305,122 of record NZ_JACVED010000012.1, read on the forward strand.
GATGGTTGGTTGCGGTTACGTGGTCGGCTGGCGGATCAACGGCGGAATCGCCGACGCCGCACTGGCTTTCGGAATAATTCTCCTGTTCGCCTTCGCCATGTCCTGGGTCGGCGCACTCACCGGCCTGCTGTCACCCACCGTCGAAGTAGCCCAGAGTGCAGGCCTGATCTGGCTGTTCCCCCTGTCCTTCATCTCCTCGGCCTTCATCTCCGCCGAAACCCTCCCCGGCCCGCTGCGCACGATCGCCGAGTGGAACCCGATCACCGCGGTCTCAGCCGCAGGCCGCAAACTCTTCGACAACGACGCACCCCCCACCTTCGCCCCCGCCACCGGTTGGGCCGCCGATCATTGCGTCGGTTACGCCATCGGTTGTTCTGTCGCGATCCTGGCGGTAGCGGTGCCGTTGGCATTGCTCCGCTATCGCAAGGTGGCCAGTCGCTAGTTCGGAAAACGGCCAGCTGTTAGGGCCGGATCGCTCGGTAGATCGTCTCCCGCGCCGTCGCGCCCTCAGGTGTCGGACTGGTCGCCCAAATATGAATCATTTGCGATGCCTCGTGATGGTCGAGGTTTGGTGCCAGTGAAGGTGGGCGCCATGGCCGCGTAGTTGCGGGCTTGGTAGTTCAGGATGTCGTAGGTTGGCGCGCGTGGTCCAGACCTCGCAACCGCATGTAGAGGTTTCGTCTGCGACCAAAGATCAGGTCGCTATGGCGGTTTAGTATGTTGATCGTCGCGGGGGATCGTGGGCGGGTGCCTTCGGCGGGCTCCTGGACGGGAGGGAAGGTGTGCGTCTGATGCTGCTGTGGTGTAACAAGAATCGTTGGGCAGTACGTGTGGTGGGAATTGTGGCCGTGGTTGGTGCTTTTGGCGGCATGGTTGGTTGCTCACGCACCACGACCGGCACCGCGACCCCCGTCTCGTCGGGAAAGGGGGCGAGTGCGCCGGCATCGCTGTCGGTGTCCGAGCTGATGGCCAAACTTCGTGCGGTTGATCCCTGCTCGGTTTTCGACCTGACTGTGGCGAAGCGGTACGGGCCGAAGGCTGTTGCCGGTCGGCTAGACCTGGACACTCTCAGCTCCTGCACTCTGCAAGTCGGCGACGTGGACGACACTATGCACGCTCGGTTTCGGGTCACTCTGGGTGACTTTTTCGATCATCGTGTCAGCGGCGGTAGCGTAGAGGTCGGTCAGGCTGAACGTCGGACCGTCTCGTCGGGTGGCACTCTGGATACCTGCTCGGCCCGCGTTCCCTCCCCTGTCGACAAGTTTGTTCACAAGCTCGAGGGCAGGCTCGATACCCCGGCTGGGCAGGTACCCGTTTCGGGGCCGCAGGCAGCGTGCGACGCCGCCGAAGCCATGCTCGTGGCGATGGTGCCCACACTCGACCGGCTCGACCCTGCCGCACCGAAAGATAGGGATCCGGTTCTATACGGCAAGGATCCCTGCGGCCCACTCGACCAGATTGTCCAGGCCCTGCCTGGGTCCTGGCGTAGCGGACCGATCACTTGGCTCGGCCCTTACTACTGCATCAGTGTGCTCAGTGACCCCTCCGCTGGCACCGATGTGCAGGTGCGGTTGAGCTATGACCGCGACGCCGAGCAGGTTCCTGGACCTGACGGGCGGCACCTGACCTCGGCGGGGTTGTCCGGCATAGAACTACACACTTCGATTGAGCCCAGAATGGGGTTAGCAGGCATGCCCGATGCCGGGTGCACGATCGTTCTCACGTTCAAGTCGGCGTCGGCGCCGAAAGCCCTGAATGCCCACCTCATCGAGTTCCAGCTGCATTTCGTCGCTAAAGGTGCCGCGCCCGATGTGTCCCCATTGAGTCCGCTCGGTCGAAAAGGCCCGTTCGATTCGTGCGCCGAAACCGAGCGCCTCGCTCCTGTAGTCGTGGCGGCTGCAGGACGGTAGATACCTGTAGTCGGCATCCGAGGTGTTGGTCTCCCAGCGTTCCTCGTTGTGCCGCATTGCTTCTCTGTTTGCCCAGGTAAACAATGCGATTGATGTGGATGAGGTCGTCTGCACAACGCGGGATATCGGGCGTTGATGCGTCCGCGTGAGCTAGTTCTGCTGATAGGTCTTGACTGCGGCGAGCGCAAGAGTGCGGGTCTTGTCGCAACCGCGGCCGGACACCTTCAAGGCCTCGACACGGTCATCGGGCTTGCCCTCCCAGTCGCGCGCCGAGATCGGTTGGCTAGCCCCGATATAGGCTTGGATAGTGCAGTAGTTCTTCTGGAAGCTTTGCTCTACCGCGTCGACACCGGCGATCTGAAGTTTTCGGGCGTCGGCAGGGACGTATCCGACCAAAGATTTGTTGGCGTTGAAGAGCTGGATGGTGAACCGATTGCTGTCGTCGCGTTGGTGGTCGCCAAGCCAGAAGTCGCACTCGTACGGGTTGAGCCCGGTAAGATAGAAGGCCTGCCCAGAGGGGTAGGCGGTATCGAGAGCGGCGCATAGATCTACGTCGGCGCCTTTAGTTTTCGGAATCTTGGTGGAGTTTCGCCGAAGCGCGGGCTTGTCCAGTAGTGGTGCTGAGGCCGCGACCACAGTGCGAAGAGCTGGGCACGGGTCGGCCCCCCCGCTTGCGATTCCACTGTAGAAGAGGGCTCGGCGGTCGTTGTACTCCACGGCGACGAAACATTGATCGCCCGAGTGTATTTCGGATGCCTTTCTATTGCCGAGCTGGAATCTGGACCCTGCGAAGTCGAGCGATACCGACATCGACACCTCGACGCTGTTCAGTGGCGTGGTGAGGGTGGCGCGGTCCAACCGGACCACGCACCTGTCGAGATCGATACCTATGCCGAAATGCAGCGGACGGCCCAGAGTGTTCACGGCCCGCTCATCGAGCATCCCGCACGGGTCTAGCCTGCGGATCTCGTCGCGTTCGGCGAGTTTGGCCGCGGCGTCGTCGGAGGTGAGCGTGCCGCGATACCGCATCCCGACGGGTGTCCCGACACCGTCGATAGTCGTACTGCAACCGGCTAGGGACAGTACCGTCACCGTGGCACATATCAGAGCGGACAGGTGGTTCCGGAATCTGCGGGTCATCGGTTGGCTCCGAAAAGATCCATGGCGGGCGGCACCAGCCGGTCGGTCACCGTGCAGTTCCCGGTTAGTTTGACCATCACCTGAATCCGAGCCGATTTGATAGCGCCGTCGGTCGCGGGAGTACCCGGCAGGTAGCCGTCGACGACGGGCCCCACCGGAAATTCGACGTAGCACAGCGGACCGGCTGAATTCTGGTCGCGTTTGGTCAAAGCGGGTTTGCCGTTGATCTGTTCGACTTGATATCCGGAGACCGGCGCCATTGCGCTTCCGGCGCTGGACGCTTTGAAGGACACCCCGACGAGGTCGTCGGTGCGTGGACCGGTCGCGTTGGGCAGATTGACGGTGAACTTGCACTCGTACGGTGTGACCTCGGCGTCGAACCTGATCACGTGATGGTTCGGCGGAAGATGCGCCATGATCTCGCAGGGACTGCGCTGCGTGAGCGGGACCGCGACCAGTGGGCGAGCTCGCCTCGGGATTCGTTGCTCGCGGAATGCGGTGACTACATTGGCGACGGTTTCCTCGGCCACTGTGCAGCCGAAGGATTTCGGGGTGAATCCCATCGTGCGAACGAGGGCGTAGGCGACGGCCGGAACCTCGACAATATCCGGATTCGACTGCCCCCCACCGGATACTGCTGGAAAACGTAGCGGCACCGTGTAGGCGCACTCACCGCTGAAGGCTCGATCAGGGCTCACTGTCACGGCTTCGCCTGCGATCTGTTTGGTCGTCGTCTCACTGCTTCGGGGTGGGCTGGACTCGAGCTCGACCAGAACGGCTGAGTGATACTGATTGCGGTCATTCTGCAGGAATCCGAGCCTGCATTCGCCGATCCTCTGCCACGGCCCCACTGTGGAGATCTGACCATAGGTCGCGATCTTGGCCTGATCGAAGAACCCGCACGGGTCGACCGACCTGATCTGTTCAGCAAGGTCGAGCTTCTGGCGATCTCCCGGCGGCACCTGCACACCAAAGACTTCCGATAATTCTGACCCCCGGGAGGGTTCGGCCGTCCCGGGCATGACCTGCGAGCATCCCCCCACCAGTATCGCCAGCAACGCCGGCAGTAAAATTCGAACTGTTCGCATAACCGCCCCTTCCTCGGCCCACACGCCTGTGAGCATAACGGGGAGGTCTTTCCCACGGCGTCCGGCGTGGGCGGGGTCGTCCCAGCGATTGTCGGCCGGAGGTGGACTCCGAACGTAATGGGCTGAGCGTGCGGATCCTTCGCCTCGTCGGCGTCCAACCCGGCCAGACACTGCTGGTCAGTGGCGCGGCCGGCGGGGTCGGGTCGGCGGTGTTGCAGATCGCTCGCTACCGAGGCATCGCGGTTATCGGCACTGCCGGGCCCGCCAACCAGGACTACGTGCGCAGCCTCTGCGCCCGCGCCACCACCTACGTCCCGGGCTGGGGCGAGCGGGTACGTGCGCTCGGCCGGGTCGATGCTGCCCCGAATCACAACGGCGCCGGCGTGCTCAGCGGACTGCTCGACCTGACCGGAGACCCGGACAAGGTGATCACCATCGCCGACCTGAGGCCCCGATGCTCGGCATCCGCTTCGCCGGCGTCGGCGACAACATGCCCGAGGCACTCGACGAAGCCGTCGACCTCATCACCCGCGGGAGACTTTATATTCCGGTCGCACAGGCATACTCGCTCACCGAAGCCGCCGCCGCGCACGCGGACAGCCAGGCCGGATACACTCGCGGTCGCCGAGTCCTGCTCGTCTGAGCCGAACCACGGGTGAGCGGTCCGCACCCGGAGGCCGACGAATCCTGATATGCGGACAAAAGGTTTGAGCAATCCCGACGGCGTCCGCCTCGACCCGGCTGATCGAGGCGACCATCGCGCGGTAATAACCTGGACTGAATCCTCGTCGGCACCTGTGAGTTTCGCTATCGCCCTCTCAGATCAGCGAGCCGATGTCCTGGGCGACGATCTGGTCGAGTGCACGTTCGGCGACGGCGGCGATGGTCATGGAGGGGTTGCAGGCGGCGGTGTTGCCGGGCATCAGTGCGCCGTCGAGGACGTAGAGGCCGGGGTGGCCGTGGACTCGGCCTTCGAGGTCGCAGACTGCGCCCATGCTTGCGCCGCCTAGTGGGTGCCAGGTGGTGGGGAAGAGGGTGTTGGTGTCGATGAGCGTGCTGTCGGGGCCGGCGATTTTGTGTACTGCCGGGCCGATGTGGTGGTGCTGGATGTGGTTGTCGCCGTTGGCGGGCCAGCGCAGGATGGCGTCGTCGCGGCCGGGGTCGTAGGTGAAGGTGCCGCGGCTTTCGCTGACGCCGTAACCGACCAGCATGGTGCTGCGGGGGTCGAGGGAGAGTGGGGGGATGGAGGCTTGGATGACGGTGTGGGCGGTGTTCGGGTCAGTCCAGTTGAGACTGCCGAAGACCACCGGGCCGCCTTGTGGCGCAACGAATTCCGCGGAGGGGTCGGTCCAGACGTAGATGCGGTCGGCGTTGGAGCCCCAGTTCTGGCCGAGGGCGTCGGGTAGGTCGGGGATCAGGTCCTTGCCGCCTGCTCGCATCAGTAGTCGGGTGGTGTTCAGGCTGCCGGCGGCCATGATTAGTGCGCCGGTGGTCAGCACCTTGTGTTCGAGCACGGTGCCGGTGGTGTCGAGTCGTTGCACGTGGACTTTCCAGCGTCCGTCGGCGGCCCGCTCGACATCGGTTACCTCGTGCAGGGTTTCGACCCGCGCCAGGCCGGTGGCTTCGGCGGCGGCGATGTAGGTGACGTCGACCGAGTGTTTGCCGCCGTTGTTGACGCCCATGGCTCCGTCGCCGTTGGTGTAGGACGGCTTCATTTCTCCGCGCAGTTCGGCGAGGGAGAAATCCCAGTCGATGGGCATGGGAATCTTCGACAGCGGCAGGCCCGCGTTGCGGACTCGGTCGGCGAATACCCTTGCGGCCCGGTAATTCTCGGAGGCGATTAGTTCATCGGGTGCTTCGGCCAGGCCGAGCATCTTCGCGACCCTCGGGTAGTGGACTCGGTTCATCAGCGCCCAATCCAGCTCCTGCGGGAAATGGGTATTGAACACCGTCTCGGCGGGTTGCAGCGACATCCCTTGATAGACAAGGGAACCGCCGCCGACGCCGGCCGCGCACAGTGCGGTCATGTTCTCGCCGGGCACCGCCTCCACCAGACCGGTGTAGGGGTCGAACACCATCGGCCGCCCGAAAACGTTGGGGCTGGAGCGGTACCACAGGAACCGCTTGTCCGGCGCCAGTGCCCGAGGGAAGGTTTCGGCGTTCGGTCCGGTCGGCCAGCGGAGCCCGCGCTCGAGTACGGTCACGGGCACGCCCGCCTGGGCCAGCCGCAGCGCGCTGACGCCGCCACCGAAGCCGGAGCCGACGATCACTACCCGGTGGTCCTCGTGGGTCAGCGGGATGTGGTTCACCTGGGCGGCGGCGTGCGGCGCCCGGACCATGGCGGCGGCGCCGGTCGCGGCGATACCGGTCAACAGTGACCGGCGCGAAATCGCTGTCATAACAAAGCTTTCGGTGGTAGTCGTCGGTCGAAACCGAGCGCTGAACCTCTACCCCGGAGCGGATGAGGGCATGGCGAGGCATGAGCCGTTGATGGTGGCGTCGAGACTGAGCGCTGAATTTCTAGCCGGAGCGGATCAGGGCATGGTTAGGCACGAGCCGTTACTGGCGGCTCGAGCGTCGGTGAGCGCCGATTCGTCAGCGGCGCACGGTGTTTCAGTCGATGGTGCAGCCGGCGACCGGTTTGTCGGCGAGGCGATCCAGCAGGTAGGTGATCGCATTGTCCGGCCCGAATCCGTCGATCATTTCGGGCCCGAAATGATTGGGGATGGTGGCGCCGGAGAAGATCGGCGGCAGGTTGTTGGTGCGGAAGGTGACGGTGCCGCCCTTGGCGCACCAGTCTTCGGCGAGCCTGCGGGCCTGGTTGTAGGGGACGGTGTCGTCGTTGAGCCCGCTGGTGATCAGCATCGGGGTGGTGGGTGCGATGCCGCCCGCGCGGAGTTCGGCGAGTGCGGGGGCGGCCTCGGGGATGTCGTGCAGATGCTCGATGAGGGGGCGGCCGTCGATGGTCAGCGAGCTGGTTTTCAGGAACGGCTGCTTGACGATCACGTCGCCGATGCACTCGGTGCTGAGGGTGTGCAGCATGTCGCGCCCGGCGGGGCTGGTGACCCGGCCGACCGCTGCGTTCAGCTCGGGGTAGCGGGCGAGCAGGCCGTTGATCGCGAAACCGATGGCGCCGCCGATCAATGCACCGTCGATGCGCTCGAGGACGGCCGTCAGGTCGGCGACGGGTCCGCCGGCCCAAGTTCCTTTGAGGTTCAACTCGGGCGCGTAGGAGGGGAGCAGTTCCGCGGCGCCCGCGGTGGCGCCGCCGCCTTGGGAGTAACCCCAGAAGACGAGCGGAGTGTCGGGGCCGACGCCGCCGAGGTTGTTGGCGGCGCGGGCGCCGTCGAGGATCGCGTGCCCGCCTTCGATGCGATTGGCGAAGGTGTGCATTCCCGGCGTGCCGAGTCCGATGTAATCGGTGACAAGGACGCGCGCGCCGAGTGCACTCCATACGGCAGAGGAGGGCAGTTCTTGGTTGGCTGATAGGGACACCGACGGGTCGGCGGAGAGGGTCACGCCGCTGGCGAAGGCCACCGACATGGCGCAGTGGTCGGCTTGACCCGCGGTGCCGGGACCGATGACGACGGTGGGGCGCGGCCCCGCGCCGCGCCATGGGCCCGACGCCTCGATGTAGGTTCCGGTGATCGCAGTCGGCGTGCCGTCCTGTAGTCGGCTCGCATACATGACGTGCTGTGCCTTGACCGGCCAGCCTGCTGCGGTGGGCGGAGTCGCGAGGATGGTCATGGGCTCGGCTTTGATGATCGCGCCCGGGGTGGCCGGAATCTGCGCGGGCGGTGTGTAGAACGCGCTCACCGGGGCGGCCGCCGCCTGCTGTGTATTGATGCCGACTCCGCCGATGGCGACGGCGCACGCCGCTGCCATCGCACCCGCTGCCACCCGAGACAGTGCCTTCGCCCGCGTGCGCAACCTGTGCTGCTCGTACATGTGATGGCTCTCCGCTTCCTGCCCGGCCTCGTCGCCGCTGAACTGAGTCGCGATAGCTATGACGTATGACTCGGGTCACAGCGGTGCGATGCCCGGAACAGTAACACGGTTACTGGCCGACGGGGAACCGCCGGAAACTGTTGAAGTTCACGCCGTCTCGGCGGCGCCCCGGTCTCAGGTGGCGGACACACCGTGGGTTTCGCTGCCGGGTTGCGGGCTCGGCAGGAAGGGCGCCGCGAGAGCCGGATTCACGCTCCAGCGGGGTGCGTCGTTGCCGGGAGCGGGACCGGTCGCCGCCGCAGCCTCTGCGCTGTTATCACTGGTCAGGCGGCGAACAGTGCGTTCGAGAATGGGCAGGATCTCGGTGATTTCGAGACTGCCGTCGGCGTACCGCCCGATCAGCGCGTAGGCCATATTGGCCAGGATCAACGCGACGTCCTCGAGGTAGGAGGGATCGGCGCGCTCGAACAGCGGTGAGGCGACCGGCAGGATCGCGTTGATGCCTTGATTGTCGAGCCGGTGTCCGTTTTCGGTGGCCCGGGCCCGGTGGTAGGCCTCGAGCATCCGTGGATTGCGTTCCCACGGTTCGAAGACGTACCCCAGGGTGCGCATCAATCCGTCGTACAAACTTTCGTGCGCGGCCGGCTGTTCCATGCCCGCGTAACTGTTGGTCGCCATCCAACGCTCGACGGCGGCGATCAGCAACGTGTCGCGATCAGGGAAATGCTTGTAGACCGTGGCGAGGGAGACGTGCGCGCGACGGGCGACCTCCCGGAGCTGAACGGCGTCGTACCCCTCGGAGTCCAGCAGCTCGAGCACTACATCGATGATGGCCTGCGCCGTGGATATCGCCTTTGCTGCCACTCGCTTACGGTAGCGCCGGATCGGAGCTGCCTACCACTCCGGTCCGGCGGGTCGCCTGTGCCGAATTACGCCTCCTGCGCGGCGGCCTCGGCGCGCTGAGTTCGCGCGTGCCGCATAAGTTTCGGCGCGGGTACCGATCAGGCCCGGCGCTCACGGCCGGCGTAGTGGTTCTCGGCGTACCACTCGCCGCGGCCTGCGGGCAGTAGATCGAGGACGTTCCACACCGGGGACAACAGATCGATGCCGCGTTGGGCGTCGTCGTGAAAGTTTGCGGGCAGTGTGTAAAAGTGCCGCACCCGGTCGCCCTCGGTGGTGAAGACGCTGATCATCGGGCGCTGATCACCGTTGGGCCGCTCGGCGTTCAGGTCGGCGTTGAAGGTCGTGTCGTGGCTGGAGAGGATGCGCAGCCCGTCCCATCCGCGCCGCAAGGCCCATCCGCGCAGCTTCGGCAGCGGCGCCTTGGCGATGACGGCGAAGCTGGTGCGCTGGCCCAGATGATGGGCGACGCCCTGGAATCCGTCGACCCACAGCGAGCACATCGGGCAGGCTTCGTCGTCGTCCGGATGGAACATCAGGTGGTAGACGACCAGAGTTTCGTGCTGCCCGAACAGGTCTCGCAGTTTCGTGGTCCGGATCGGTTCCGGCTGACCGAGGTCGGCCGGGCCCTCGGCGAAGGAGTAGTCGTCGACGAGGAGCCCCTGGGGTACTCGTCGGCGCGCGGCGGCCACGTTCTCGATTTGATCGCGCAGCGTGCGCTCGGCCTTCGCCAGTTCGATACGGGCAGCGATGTACTCCGCGCTCGCGCCCTCGGGCCACATCGGCTCCATCGTTGCGGCATCCACTTCGCCCATGACGGGTTGATCTCCTTTGGTTTCGGATAGTGAACCTGCCGCTGGTCACGGTAGAGCACGGGCGTCGAGCGCGCGAGAGAACCGCGAACTCGGGGTTGCCTCCGCCATGTTCACAGTTACTATAGGTTTATATACCTACCTGCACGGTGGTGAGGAGCGCGGCATGTTCGAGAGGTTCACCGACCGCGCGAGGCGTGTCGTTGTCCTGGCCCAAGAAGAGGCCCGGATGCTCAACCACAACTACATCGGTACCGAGCACATCCTGCTGGGGCTGATTCATGAGGGTGAGGGTGTCGCGGCGAAGTCGCTGGAGTCGCTCGGCATTTCGTTGGAGGGCGTGCGTAGTCAGGTGGAGGAGATCATCGGGCAGGGCCAGCAGGCTCCGTCGGGTCATATCCCGTTCACCCCGCGTGCCAAGAAAGTCTTGGAGTTGAGTCTGCGTGAAGCGTTGCAGCTCGGCCATAACTACATCGGTACCGAGCACATCCTGCTCGGGCTCATCCGTGAGGGTGAGGGCGTGGCCGCGCAGGTGCTGGTCAAACTCGGTGCTGAT